>NZ_PPTT01000004.1 GCF_003339815.1 Eggerthella sinensis | reverse complement strand
CCTCCTCCCCTTCGCCGATCCCCAGCGCCTCCGCGATCTCGGCGGCGGCCGCCTCCCACTCGCCGCTCGCTATCGCCTCGCCCAGCACCTCGTCCGGGTAGCGCAGCGACAGCGCCAGCAGCTCCCAGGCGGCGGCGCGAACCTGCCAGACTCCCACATCACTCATTGCAGCTCCTCATCTCGTCGTCTCAAGCTTGAGTTCGCGAAGCGAGCACCCGCGAGCGGTTCGCTCCACCACGTTGTACGACAGCGTCGGCAGCACGTCCAGATCAGCCACGTCTTCGAGCCGATCCGGATGGCATTGCAGGCTGCCGTCGCCGGCGTCGATGGCGAACGATGCGCCGAGCGCCTCGAAGCGTTCGCGCACAACGGCCACGTCGCCGTCGAACACCTTCAGGGTCTTGTAGAAAAAATCTTCCTCGTCGAGCTTGTAGAGCATCGGGTCGAGAGGAACTTCCGCATTCTGGCGAAACACCTGCCCGCGGTTCTTGTTCTCGAGCGAGCAGTAGTGCACGCCAAGCGACAGCCCCTCGTCCAGTGCGTATTCCAGCAGCTCCAAGCATAAAAACTCGCTACCGTCGATGGGCAGCCCCGCCGGATAGGCGTAGTCGTACGCAACGACGTACGGCGGGTTGCGAACCTCGAAGCCGCGCGCGCGAAACGCCTCCCAGTCGCTCATCGGATAGCCGAACTCGAGCAGGTTGATTCCGAAGACGCCCTGGTCGTCGAGCCGCGCAAGCAGCTCGCGCATGGCGTCGCCGGTGCCCGGGATCGCCGGCATCTCCACCATCACGGCGGGAACGAACCGCTGCGCGAGCGCGAGCTTGCGCAGCGGTTCGTCCAACATCGCCTCGACCCGCGCGCTATCGCACGCATCGCGCACGTCGAGCTTGACGCTCATGCGCAGCTCGTCGAGCCCGGCGTCGCACAGCGCTGACAAGATCGCCTCGTCGAGGAAGTCTCCCGCCGTGTAAATGCGCACATGCGCATCGGGGTGCTCGGAGCGAACGTGGCGCACGAACGCGACGGACTCCTCGCCAAACAGCAGCGGCTCGCCGCCCGACAATCCCACATGGGTTACCTCGTCGCAGCGTGCGGCGAACGCATCCACCTCGGCACGCCATGCGTCGTTGAACCCGTCGCACGCCGCACCGTCGCCTTGGTTCACGTTGAAGCAGAAGTAGCAGTCGCGATTGCACCGCATGGACAGGACGAATGTCTTGCTGCCCAAGCCGGTCGAGCACGCCGCGCACGCGGGAGACAGCGGACCGACTACGATGCTCGCTTCGCCGTTGCGAAACGCCGCGCCCTTCGCGCGGAGACGTCGCTTGACGGCCGCCGTCTCCGCGTCGAAGCGCCCGACCGCGGCGAGGTCGATGCCCTCGCGAGCCAACGCATCGAGGCAGTCGCGTTCGATGGCGGCGTATTCGTCGATCCACGCTCGCAGCGTCGGCCGCGCGGCAAGCGCCGCATCCCTAGTCGCCATGCGCGTCCTCCATTCGCCGAGCGACGTGCACGCCCTCGTCCTTCCCTCTCTTCCGGAAGAAGCGGTACAGCCACTTCCAATGCACCACAAGGTGCACAAGCAGCAACGCGAGCAACACCTTGGCCGCTATCGCATGGAGCGGATCCCAGAAGTAGTACCCGTCGGCGTACAGGCCGAACGCCAGCAGCACCGACCCCGACACGAGCAGCCCCGATACGATCACCACCATGAAAACGACGAGCGTCGTCACGTCGAGCACGAGGTTTCCCACGCGCGCCGGCGAAAGCCGACGCGCTGCGCCCGTCACCGTGTCGACCACCCAGTCAACATGCATCGCGCAATGCGCGAAAAACAGCACGACCAGGCCCAAGCTGATCCACTCGTGCACGCCGACGCCCGTGAGAGCCGGGTTCGCCACCGCTGCGTACGCCGCAAGCGCCGCCACATCGACGACGAGGTTCTTCCGCTCCATCTACTTCACCTTCTTCACAAGCAGCACGAGTCCCACCACGAGCGCGACCGGCGCGAGCAGCCACAGGTTCATGCTCGCGTCCGAAGGCTGGTAGTAACGCGTCGTCAGCGTGTCCCACGCGTGACATTCCACGCTGGCGCAGGTCACCTCGGGACAGCTCATCTCATGGACGTCGTCGGGGTCGGGAACGGCGTCGAAGCCATGGCACTCCCCCGATGCGCACGCCGTTGCCGGGCAGGGCGATGCGGGCGACACGGGCTGCGGCAGCCCCACCGAAGCGTCGGCCGCCACGCCCGCGAAGAACACGCACGCGCCCACAAGCGCGAACGCCACCAAGGTCATCACAGCTTTTCTCATCAGGCTCCTCCTTTACCCGAATGCACCCGACCGAAGGGATGCGCAGCGCGAACGCCCGCACCCCTCGGCCAAGCGGGAGCGATTAGAGGGAATCCTTCGCTGTCGCAAGCGGCAGCAGCCTCAATCCCAGCAGCACCAGGAGCACGCCGAGCGCCACGACGCCCAGGGCGAGGCCCATCTCCGGCAGCGTGGGCGTGTAGATCATGCCCGCGTACGCGCCGGCAAGGCCCTGGCCCCACGGCCCCGTCACGGTGAAATCCGTCAGGAACGTCGCGTAGTCGAGCGCGGGCACCTGGAAACCTCCCACCACGAGCTGGATACGCTTGCAGAAGATGCCGAGGATGACCAGCAGGCCGGCAGCCACCGCAAGCGGGTTCGTGCGCAGCTTCGGCACGAAGCACACGAGCGCTGCAACGACCGACCCGACCACCTCGGTCAAGAAGAACGGAGCGAGCGGCCCCGTGGTCAACATGGCCACGATCTGGGACGACGCCGGGAAACCCTCGGTGATGAGGTCGCAGGCGAAGAAGAACAGATCGACGCAGATGAACACGCCCATCGTCTTCACCAGCTTGACGAAGCTCTCCTGCGCGAGCTGCACGTACCCGCCCTTGCGCAAAGCGACGGCCGCCACGAGCACGAGCGCCGTGCCGCTTGCGAGCGCCGAAGAGATGAACCACGGAGCCAACAGCGCCGTGTTCCACATGGGGCGCCCGGGCATGAGGCTGAAAATCCACGCGTCGACCGCGCAGACGAGCAGCGCCCACACGAGAGCCACCACGGCGACGATGCGAACCGACTTCTCGCTCGCCTTTCCCTTTTCGGCGCCGAGCAGCGTCCACAGAAACACGACGGACAGGATGAGGTACACCGCCAACACGATGATGTCCCACATCAGCGGCGAGCCGAGGTTCGAGTACGCGAACAACTCCCAGAGGCGCAGCGGCTGGCCGAGGTCCACCACCACGAACCCGATAGCCAGCACCGTGCTGCAGATGGACAGCCAGGTGGCCACCTTCGTAAGGCCCTCGAAGCCCGCGAGCTTGAACGCCTTCGGCGCCGCGGCTACGGCCATGCTGCCCACGGAGAGGCCGACGAAGAACATGAACAGGGCGATGCTGAGACCCCAGGGGTTGAAATCGCGCATATCGGTGTCCATGAAACCGCCCACCAGCTGCATTCCCCACAGCACGAGGCCGATCACCGTCACCGCCGCCGCGATGACGATGCCGATGGTGAGTCCCTTTCCGCCGAATTTGACAGCAGGAACCTGAGGCGACTGCGTCGCCGTAACATTTTCAGACATGATGTGACCTTTCTGCCTAGACGAGATAGTACACGCAGGGACCCGTGCCCTTTTCCGGCAGCAACTGTTTGAACGGCCGCTCGCGAATGAGCTTGGACACGTCGGAATCGGGATCGTCGAAGTCGCCCCAAAAGCGCGCCATTTCACGGCACACGTCGGCGCACGCGGGGCGCTCGCCCTTCGCGATGCGATGCCAGCACATCGTGCACTTCTCCACGACGCCCTTCTGATGCTTCGGCGCATCGACATTGCCCACGGGGAAATCGAGGAAGTACTTCGGCTCTTCCCAGTTGAACGTGCGGACGCCCGTGTAGGGGCATGCCGTCATGCACATGCGGCAGCCGATGCACTTGTCGTAATCCTGACGCACGATGCCCGTGTCCGCATCCTTGTACGTGGCGCCCACCGGACAGGCTTTCGCGCAGGCCGGATCGTCGCAGTGCTGGCACGCCACCGTCATGAGCGACATCGACAGGTTGTCGGGCCATTCGCCCGCCGGCGTTTGCTCCACTTCGCCGCCGTCGGTATACGCCCGGCTCCACCATATGCTATCGGGCAGGTTGTTCTCCACCTTGCATGCCATCGAGCAGAAGTTGCACCCGACGCAGCGCGTCGTATCGACGACGAAACCATACCGAGTCATTATTCAGCACCCCCATCGTAGAGCTCGACTTCGCACAGGATTTCGTTGTAAGCGCTGTTGCCCGTAATGGGATCCATATCGACGCGCGTCAAGTCCGTGCTGTGGCCCGCAATAAAATCATCGGTCTGCCATCCGTGAGGAAGCAGGATACAATCGGGACGAATGCCCTTGGTGACAACGGCCTTGCATACCACGAAGCCACGATCGTTGAACACGCGCACCGTATCGCCCTGTTTGATGCCGCGATCGCGCGCCGCATCCTCGTTGATTTCGATACGCGGTTCAGGACGAAGCTCGTTCATCCAAGGGATATCAACCAAAACCGACTGGGCATGGTAGATTTCATGCACGCTGAAACCGAACAGCGGGTATTTCTCGTGTTCCGGGCTGTTCACGCTCGCTTCGAGCGGCTCCTCGAAATACGGCGCGCGTTCGATGTCCATATCCAAAACGCGACCGTTGTCATCCTTGGCGTACGGCTTCTCGATATAGAAGACGGCACGCTTCTTCGCCGTTGCCGCACCGCTCGCCGCAGCCGCAGGAGCCATGTCCTCGGGGAACTTCGCGATGAAGCCCTTCTCCTTGTAGTCGTCGTAGGTGAACCCGTTCGCTTTGTTGAAGGGGGTGTCGAGCGCAGCGCGCAGGTACTCCTCGTCGGTCTTGTCGTAGAGGTCGGGGAAGCCCATCTTGTCGGCGAGCATGCGGAACACGTCCATGTCCGTCTTGCACTCCCCCGCCGGCTCGACGGCCTTCTCGAACAGGGCGTAGCCCCCCGCCGCGTCCTCCTTCTCCCACGTGAGCGCGATGGGCAGGACGAGATCGGCATAGCGGGCCGTATCGGACATATGAGGATCGGCCACGCAGAAGAAATCGAGCTTCTTAATGGCTTCGATGAGCGCCTGACGACCGCTGTCGCAGGCCAGGGGGTTGCCCTGCATGACGTATACCACTTTGATCGGCAGGTCCTTGCCGCCGAACTTCCCGCTCTCCATGATCTCGGGCAAGTACTGCCCCGTCACTGCAACGCCCTGCTTGGCGTCATCCACTTTGATGAGGTCGACCGTGCTCGTCGTGCCGCCTGCAGGAGAGCCCACCTCGGTGTGCTCCTGCAAGTGCTCGAGATACGCGTACGTGCCTTTTTTACCCAGGTTGCCCGTCAGCGAGGCCAGCAGCATGAAGTTCTTGTACACATGTCGCGAATTGTAGTAATGGCCGCAGCCTTGATACGTGGCAATGCCTGCAGGCTTCGCTGTCGCATACAGCCGAGCGACTTCCTCGATTTTCTCGGCGGGAACATCGCACACCTCGGCGGCTTTCTCAACGGTGTACTCCTTGATGCGTGACACGACATAATCGAACACGGTTTGAACCTTAAAGCCTCCAACCTCGAAGGAGCCGCGCACGGCGGGATCGGAAATCTTGTTCGCCGACCCGAATTCGCCGGCCGCCTCGTCGTACACCACCTCGGCATCGATTGCCTTCGGCTTGCCCGTCGCTGCGTCAACCGGACCTTCTTCGGGCTCCATACCCAGGTCGGATAAATGAAGCAGCGTGCCGTCTTCTTTGCGAAGGAACGGGGCAACCGACTCGTTGGCCAAGAAGTCCCAATCGACCCAGTCGTTGTCGATGATGTGGTTGCACAAGGCCAAGGCCAGATACCCATCGGTTGCCGGGCGCACCGGAAGATAGAGATCGGACTGAGCAGCGCTCAGCTGGAAACGCGGATCGATCGTGATGAGCGTGGCACCGTTTTCCTTCGCTTTGCGGACGAAGTGCCACATGTCGCGCGATGCGCCAACCGGATTGATACCCCACAACAAGATGGTCTTCGAGTTCAGGACCTCGGATGCGGGAGCGCTGTACGTGGAATACCCGGTCAGGTTGTTCATCCACATGTAGCACAGGTCGGCGGCCGGCGTCATCACCGTTGCCCCTGTCTTCTTCACGAAGCGTTCGAGGGACACGCTCGTGCCGCCGCGCGGCTTCATGGGCATGTAGGACGTCGCATGGTTCAGGATGCCGCTGCCCACGTAGCTGTGCCAAAACGCGATGGCAGAATCGCCGTACTGTTCCTGCGCCGCCTTCATCTTGTCCGTCAGCAGCGTGATAGCTTCGTCCCAGCTGATGCGTTCCCACTCGCCCGCGCCTCGCTCGCCGGCACGCTTGAGCGGGTATAGGACGCGCTTCGTGCCGTAGAGCCTTTGCGGGTTCGTCTGACCCTTGACGCATCCGGTCTTGAACTCGGGATGGGCGGCATTGTAGTCCGACACCGGTTTCACCTGCACGAGCTTACCCTCGCGCACGATACCCTTCATACGGCATGACGGTCCACCGCAGTTTCCGCCACACGCACTGTAAAACACCTGTTCTTCGGGTGTTTCTCCGCTGCGGGTGTCGGCGGCGAGCGCGGTGAGGTTCGGCGTGACGGCCTCTCCCACGGCGGCTGCGCCTGCGACGGCGGCGGTGGTCTTTAGAAAACTTCTGCGCGTGAGTCCGGCGTGCGGGCTCTTCGTTTCTGACATCTCTCCTCCTCAAAAGGTCAGTCAGGATACCCTCGCGTGCTCCCTCGGGCTTCGGCTGCGCAACCATCGCCTGCAGCGCACGTGCTCGAACGATATCCCCCATAATCCCAACGCAGAATCGGCCAGATCCTTGTGTCTGTCATGTTATCATATTGTAATAGTTCAATGAAGCAATTAGATGATGCTACTTTAAGAATAATCGAGATGGGAACGCCTGCAGCTGAGGAGAACGCGTGCCGAGACGCGTGGACGCGCATCCGGCATGACGAAGGCGCCCGACAAGCGGGCGCCTTCGCGCGGCGGCGCGCACCGAAGCGCACCGTATGCGGGAGCGGCCTTCGTCACTCCCCCTTGAACAGCTTGCTCACGTCGAACCCGTCGGCCAGGCTGCTCGGCGCGAGCAGAACGCCCTTGCCGTCCTTCGCACCCTCGTAGGCCAGGTTCATCGCACGCAGCTGCATGGCTTTGGGATTGCGGTCGTACACCTCGGCCGCCTCGACGAACATCTCGGAGATATCCTTCTCCACCTCGGCCAAGATGACGCGCGCGTTGCGCTCGCGCTCGGCCTGCGCCTCCTTCGACAGCGCGTCCTGCAGCTCGCGCGGCACCATGATGTCGCGGATTTCCACGCTCATGACGGTGATCCCCCACTGCTCGCACTTCGCGCCCATGATCTCCTGCAACTCGCGGTCGATCTGCTTGCGCCGCAGCGACAGGTCGGCCAGGTTGAGCTGGCCGATGGCGTCGCGCATGGCCGTTTGCGCCGACCACAGCACCGCCTTCGGGTAGTTCTCCACCTCGAGGCACGCCTTCTCGGCGTCCCACACCATCCAGAACAGGATGGCGTCCACGTCCACCGGCACGAGGTCGGCCGTGAGAGCCGCTTCGGCCGAGAAGGACGAGGTCATCACGCGATGGTCAATATGGATGGCCGTGTACTCGACGAAGGGAACGAGGAAGTACAGCCCCGGCCCGGCCACGCGGTTGAAGCGGCCGAAGCGCAGCACAGCCACGCGCTCCCATTGCGGCGCGATGCGCACGCAGCTCGCGCACAGCAGGCCGACGACCACGGCGGCCACGACGGTGACCACGGACAGCCACGGCAGCGTGGCGGCGAACGCCACACCGAACCCCAGCGCGAACATGACGAGCGAGAACAGGTAGACCCCGGCCCGCGTCGCTTCGTTCGGCTCAAGCTCGGTGGATGCGACCGAGCGGCGCTCGTCGTCCTTCGACCTCGACGTTTTGACGTGATCGCTTCTCAGGCTGAACTTCATAACCTACCCTTCCAACGCTTCGAGCCGTTTCTCCACGAGCCCGACGATGTCCGCACGCGGCACGCCCATCTCACGGCACTGCTGAATGAACACGTCCGCGAGCGAATCCACCGCGTTGTCGGCCGTTTCGCTGGCGTTGCGGTACTTGTCGTGCACGAACGTGCCCTTCCCCCGTTTCGAGACGATGTAGCCGTCCCGCTCGATATCCTGGTACACCTTGCTCACCGTGTTGTAGTTGATCCCCAGCTCGACCGCCATCTCGCGCACCGTGGGCAGCTTGTCGCCGGTGTCGTAGAAACCCGAGGTGATGAGGTAGATCAGGCGGTTGCGCAGCTGCAGCCAGATAGGGATGCCGCTGTCGTCGTCGATGGTGATCTGTATGGTTTTGCTCTCAGTCGTCACGCTTGCCTGCAATCAAAATCGTCCGAACATATCCTGCGTACGCTCCTCATCATATCGCACTCAGGGCCATCGGCGTGAAGGACGCCGCGGCCACGATGCAATACCGCAGAAGAAGTCCACCAACCAGCACGCACGTCGACGAGCCCAGCATGGCCGGGCGCAGCGGCATGAGGCCGCTTGCCGCATGCACCGCCAACGGCACCGCGAGCCCCAGCGTGCACACCCCGCCCCAGAACGCAGGAGCGAGCGAACCCGTCAGCAGCAGGTCGCACGAGGCGCGCGCCGTCTCGGTGAAGCCGGCCTGCGTCAACAGGAAGGCCGCGAGCACGCACGCTTCGACGACGCCGAGCGCCGCGCCCGCACGCCACAGGGCGGCGGACACATCGTACGACGGCGGGGCCAACGTCGCATCGAGCGTCACGATGGCGGCGACGCCGCACGACAGCGACGACACGACGAACAGCGCGATCAGCCACGGCGTGTGCCAGAAATCGATGGACACCATATCCGACAGCAGCAGGCCCGTGTATCCCATGACCCCGACGGCGCACACGCCGCCGACCACGCAGCACGCCCACTGGAACGCGCGCGGGACCGACCCGGCGATCAGGCCGTACAGCGCCAGCGCGCCCGATGCCGCCGTCAGCAGCGCCACGAGCCACGCGCCCACCGACATCACCGACTGGAACGGCATCACGGCAACCAGCCATGCACGCTCGGCGTTGCCGAGGTCGAGTAGCAGGAACACCGCCGCCAGCACCATGAGGCACGGGGCCGCGTAGAAGCCGGCCTGGCACGTGCGCGCCAAGCGCTCGCTCGCATCGCTTCGGCGCACGGCGTCCCACACGCAGGCGCTCGCGGCCGCGAAGAACGCCCCGCCGCCGGCCCCTGCGAGAAACAGGTACGCCACGATGTACCAGCCGAATACCACCGCACTCCCCCTGCCGATGAGCATGTCGCGGTTAGTATAACACGTTATCATAGGATATTAGGTCAAATGGGGAAGGTGCGGATGGGGGGTTGGGATAGGGAGGATGGGAAGAAAGGTGCGGATGGGAGGGTAGTGGGTGCGTCCGCGTTGGGGAAAGCGTGCGCGAGAGCCCCGGCGGACGCAGGGAAAAAAGAGAGCGCTTGCGCGCGCACCCATTCGCGCGCGCAACCCTCATTGCGCCTGCGCTCCCCCTCGTTCGCGCACAGCGCTCCCCCCCCCCATTCGCGCGCACAGCTTCCCTCATTGCGTCCGCGGTGGCGCTTGCGTACGCATGGCGTTCGGCGGACGCAACGAGGGGAAGCCCGCCTCCCTCGCCCTACGCGAAGAACGCGCCTTCCTCGTTGCGGAAGAAGCCTTCGGTTACGAGGTCTCCTACGATGGAGTCGAACGTGGCGGCGTCTACGCCGTCGCGGCCGGCGGCTCGCTCGAAGACGTCGAGGCGTTCGGCCAGCTCGTCGGCGCCGATGCCGGGCTCGGCCAGCACGATGCGCACGAGCTCGGCGCGCTTTTGGCGACGCGACCCTTCGAAGGCCGACTGCCGCGTGTAGTGGGCGCTGCGCCGCGACGGGTTCGCCACGAGCGTCTTGAGGTGCGCGCCGTAATCGAGCAGCGCGTAGTACCAGGCCCGGGCATCGTCCTCAGGGCACGTCGCGGCCACGAGCGGCGCCAGCTGGCGATCGGACACCTTGTCGCACGCGGGGAACAGCTCGTGCAGGAACACGGTGCGCACGTTCGTCTCGATGTACACCGAAGGACGGTTGTAGGCGAACGCCATGACGCCCGCCGCCGTGGCGGGCCCGATGCCGGGAAGCGCCTCGAGCTCCTCGGCGGTATCCGGAAGCTTCCCTCCCCGCTCGGCCGCGCACACCTCGGCCGCCCGCTTGAGCGCGAGCGCGCGACGGTTGTACCCGAGGCCCTGCCACTGCGCCAGCACGTCGGCGGTGCCGGCAGCGGCAAGCGCGTCGATGGTGGGAAACAGCCCCAGGAAGCGCGTCCAATGCTTCTCGACGCGCGCCACCTGCGTCTGCTGCAGCATCACTTCGCTGACCAGCACGGCATAGGGGTCGTCGATGCAACGCCACGGCAGGACGCGGTACAGCCGCTCGCCCTCGCTGCGCACGAGCTCGACGAACTCGTCACGCCCCATCGCGTCCTCGGGCCACGCGTCCAGGCCGGCCTTCTCTACGCGCACGACTCGCACACGTCCGCCTCGGCGCCATCCCCGACGATGCGCGGCTCGAGACTCGGGCACCCTGCGGCGCAGTGCGCGCTCGGTTCGCCAGCCGAGCCTTGCGCCTTCGCCATAGCGGCCTCCACCACCGGGTGCGAGGCCCCCTGCTCGATGAGGTCCCGGAGCGTGATGGCGCCGAAGTACGCGTTCAGCAGGCGATCGGCACCCTGCCACAGCTTGTTGTACGCGCAATCCTTCTGCTTGTCGCAGTAGGCCGGATCCATCACGCACAGCGAGATGCTCACAGGGCCCTGCACCGCCTCGAGCACCTCGAGCAGGGTGACGGAAGCCGGGTCGCAGTTGAGCGCGAGGCCTCCGCGGGCCCCGCGCACCGTCTTGATGAGGCCGCCCTTCACCAGATCGTGCTGAATGCTGCGGGCGAACGCGTAGGGGATGTCCTCCTGCTCCGCGATATCGGACACGGACACGTAGGATTCCCCGCTCTTGTAGGCGGCCCTCAGAATCCTGCAGGCGTAATCGCAGCGACGCGTGACATCCATCAGTTTCCCTCTTCCCCGATGAGCAGGTCTTCCAAATGTTCCAGCTCGCGTCTGAAGTCGCTCACGACCGCCTCCTCGAGGGCGCGGTACTCGTCGGAGTCGAGCGGTTGGTACGCCGCCAGCTTGTCGAACAGGTTGTCCGCCGTCACCGGCAGGTAGCGCCGCGCGACGAGGCTGGCCTTGTAGGCCTCCTCGATGGCTTCGCGGGCGGCCATGTACATGTCGTAGCGGGGCATCTGCGCCGAGAAGCGCACGAGGGCCGCCCGATCGATCCCGCGCAGCGACGGGTGATCGCGCGCGACCTCCATCCAGATGTCGCTGCGCTCGGACTCCGTGGGGTAATCGATGTCGATCACCGACAGCGGCTCCAAGAGGTCGTAGAAGAACGGGTCGATGTCGCCCGCTTCGGAAGCGGACGCCAGCACGAACACGTCGGGATTCTCCACGGCCGAGCGGATGAGGCTGATGGCCTCGCGCGCGCCGCGCGACAGGCTGGCCATGAGGAACCCGCCCAGCTCATCGCCCATCGACGACTCCACCATGGGAGACATCCACATGTCGAGGTCCTCCAACATGAGCACGCCCGCGCCCTCGAAGGCGTTGCGCGCGGCGTTGAGCTTCGGCTGACGGTCGGCCTGCGCCATGACGCACAGCACCGGCATACCCTGGAGGTTCTCCTCCATGTGCATGCGGATGGCGGGCAGGCCCAGCTCGCCGAGCGTGGCCACCATGAAGCGGTTCGCGTCCTCGCGCGCCGGCGAGCGGAACAGCAGCGCGTCGGTGGCCGGCATGCGGTCGAGCCCGTGACGGCTGTTCAGCATGTCGACAAGCTCCTGGAAGCGCTCGTCGCCCTGCATGCCCACGCCGAAGTCGCGCATGAGCTTCACCGTCTCGTCGTAGCCGACGAGCTCCTTGTACGAGATGTTCTCGAGCGACGACACCACCGCATGCGCGTCGGGGTCGTCCCCGCACGACTCGATGGCGGCCGCGAGGGCCTTTTCGACGTCGGACGTCTCGGTTGCAGCCTGCTCGGGCGCGGGCTCGGCAGGGGCATCGGCGGCTGCGGCCGAAGAAGCCTCCGCAGCTGCGGGCTGGGCGTCCGCCTGCGCGGAGCGCTCCGTCACGTGTTCCACCCGCATGAGGCGCGATGCGTCGAGACCGAGGAAATCCTGGGAGATCATGTCGGTCATGTCCTCGAGGTCCTCGCGCGACAGACCGTATTCCTCAAGCTTGTCGAGCGCGAGGCTCTGCAGCTGCTCGGCGCAGGCCGCGGCCTCGTCAGAGGACAGATAGGGCTCGAGGCGCTCGAAGACGTATTCGGCGATGGAACGCTCCTTGAGCTTGCACGCAAGCTGCCACGCCTGCTTGAGCCCCTCGAGAGCCGCTTCGTCGGGCACGGTGCCGCCCCCGTGCTGGGCGCGTTCGAACGCCGCCAGATAGAGGTGCATCCCGAGGACCGCATCGCCCGAAGCGCATGCTTGGGACGCAAGGCGCAGGTACTCGGCGGAAGAATTGCTATGCTCGTCATTCTGGCTGGGCGAGCTGTTCGCGTCGTTCTCAAACATGGACCCAACCTCCTTTTCAAAGAAACTGCATGTCACCAAAAGAAATGCATATGCTCAGGTCACATTTTACCGAAGAAGGAGGCATCCGCATAGGCCGCACCGCAAAAACCCCAAAACGTCACGCATACGACAGCAAAGCCGCCGCAGAAGACCGGGGGGGGGGCGGAAATGACGTCCCCGCTACCAGTCGAGGATCTCCCACCCCTTCTCGCGCGCCGTGCGCGAGAGCGGCCGGTCGGGAGACACGGCGCGGGGGTGCTCGGCCGCGGCGAGGATGGCGCGGTCGGAGTGGTGGTCGCCGTAGGCGTAGGCAAGCTCCCAGTTCCCGGGGCCGAACTGCTCGTCGCCGTAGCGGCGCACCGCCGCGAGCTTCTCGTCGCCCTCCACCGGCACGCCTTCCACCTGACGCGTGTAGGTGCCGTCGGGCGCCACGCACATGCGCGTGGATATCTGCCGCTCGAAGGGATGGTGCTCCATGGCGCGCAGGATGATGGGCTCGAAGGTGGCGGACACGATGAGCACCGTCTCCCCCGCCTCGGCGTGCGCGCGCATGGCAGCGTCGGCCTGCGCGCGGAACAACGGCGCGATGCGCTCGTCGTAGAATTCCGCCAGAAACGCGTTCACCTCTTCGACGGGCTTGCCTTCGAACGCGCTGAACACGAGCCCGCGCACGGCGGCCTCGTTCTGCGGCAGGCGCAGCTTGTAGGCCGCCGCCCACAGCAAGATGCGGAACACGTCGCGTTTCCGCAGCATATCGTGCTTCATGAGATGGCTGACCAGCAGCACCGGCGAGTTGCCGTCGATGCTCGTGCCGTCGAAGTCGAACACGGCAAGGCGCGCCTTACCCTCAGGCGCGCCTTGCCTTTGCGCGGATGCGCTCTCGATTCCCGTTGCGGGCATACGTCGTTGTTCCCATTCCCTGTGCGACGGGCGGGAACGGGCGCATGCGCTAGTCCTCCACCTCGTCGATCGTCTCGGTGAATTGAGAATTATACAACTCCGCGTAGAAACCGCCAAGCGCAAGCAGTTCCTCGTGCGTGCCCTGCTCCACGATGTCGCCGTCGCGGATGACCAAGATGAGGTTCGCGTTCTTGATGGTGGACAGGCGGTGCGCGATGACGAACGCCGTGCGTCCGGCCATGAGGTTGTCCATGGCCTTCTGGATGCGCTCCTCCGTGCGCGTGTCCACCGAGCTCGTGGCCTCGTCGAGGATGAGCATGCGGCGGTCGGCCAGGATGGCGCGCGCGATGGTGAGCAGCTGGCGCTGGCCTTGGCTGATGTTGCTGGCATCCTCGTTGATCTCGGTGTCGTAGCCCTGCGGCAGCGTCTGGATGAAGTGGTGGACGTAGGCCGCCTTGGCCGCCGCCTCCACCTCCTCGTCGGTGGCGTCGAGCTTGCCGTAGCGGATGTTGTCGCGGATGGTGCCGTGGAACAACCACGTGTCCTGCAGCACCATGCCGAACAGCGAGCGCAGATCGTCGCGCGCGAAGTCGCGGATGTCCACGCCGCCGATCTTGACGGAGCCCGACTGCACGTCGTAGAAGCGCATGAGCAGCTTGACCATGGTGGTCTTGCCCGCGCCCGTCGGCCCGACGAGCGCGACGGTCTGGCCCTCCGACACGCGCGCCGAGAAGTCCTTGATGACCGGCTTCTCGGGGTCGTAGCCGAAGTGCACGTGGTCGAACTGGACGTTGCACTCCACGTCGGCGGTGCGCGCGGTCACGTGATCGGGCTCCTCCTCGGGAGCCTCGAGGAACGCGAAGATGCGCTCGGCCGCGGCCGCCATCTGCTGCAGCACGTTGGACACCTGCGTGAGCTGGGTGATGGGCTGCGTGAAGTTCTTCACGTACTGGATGAACGCCTGGATGTCGCCGACGGTGATGATGCCCTGCACGGCCATGAAGCTGCCGGCGATGGCCACGGCCACGTAGCCGAGGTTGCTCACGAAGTTCATGATGGGCTGCATGAGGCCCGAGATGAACTGCGACTTCCACGCCGAGTTGTACAGGCGCGCGTTCGTGGCGTTGAAGTTGTCAACCGTGCCGTCTTCGCGGTTGAACGCCTTGACGATGGCATGGCCCGAGAACGTCTCTTCCACGAGGCCGTTGATCTCGCCGAGCGTGTTCTGCTGCGCGACGAAGAACTTCTGCGAGCGCTTCACCACCACCATGATGAGGACGAGCGAGATGGGCAGGATGAACACCGTGATCAGCGTCATGAGCGGATTGATGGTGAGCATCATGATGAGCACGCCGATGATGGTGGTCGTGGACGTGATGAGCTGCGTCACGCCCTGGTTGAGGCTCTGGCCGAGGGTGTCCACGTCGTTCGTGATGCGCGACAGCGTGTCGCCCACGCTCGTGCGCTCGAAGTAGCCCATGGGCATGCGGTCGATCTTCTCGGCGATGCTCTTGCGCAGCTGGTAGCACGTGCGCTGCGACACCGAGCTCATGATCCACCCCTGCACGAACGAGCAGGCCGCGGACAGCACGTACAGCCCGAACGTGAACAGCAGGATGGACGCGATCTTGTCGAAGTCGATGCCGCCCGACCCGTCGATTTTCGCGACGATGCCGTTGAACAGCTCGGTCGTGGCCGTGGACAGCACCTTCGGCCCGACGATGTTGAAGATGGTGGAGCCGATGGCGAACACGAGCACCACGATGATGGCCACCTTGAAGCGGCCCATGAAGGCGACGAGCTTGCCGAGCGTGCCCTTGAGGTCCTTGGGCTTCTCACCGGGCATCATATGCCCGCCGGGTCCTCCGGGGCCGCGCCTGCGGCCGCCGGGCATGGAACGATTCTCCTGGGCGCTCATGCTACATCACCTCCGTTCAGTTCCTCGGCCGACAGCTGGGACATCGCGATCTCCCGGTACTCCTCGCAGGTTTTCATCAATTCCTCGTGCGTGCCCTGGCCCACGATGCGGCCCTCGTCGAGCACGATGATATGATCGGCATGCAGCACGGTGGAGATGCGCTGCGCCACGATGACGACGGTCTTGCCGCCCAGGCGCGTGTGCAGCTCCTGGCGCAGGGCCGCGTCGGTTTTGTAGTCGAGCGCCGAGAAGCTGTCGTCGAACAGGTAGGCGCGGGCCTCGGTGGCCAGCGCGCGGGCGATGGCGAGGCGCTGACGCTGGCCGCCCGACACGTTCGTGCCGCCCTGCGACACGGGCGCCTCGAGTCCCTCTTCCTTCGAAGACACGAGCTCGGAGGCCTGTGCGATGTCGATGGCTTCTTCCACGCGCTCCTTCGGCATGTCCTCGTTCGCGTAGGCCACGTTGGACTCGATGGTGCCCGAGAACAAGAACGCCTTCTGCGGCACGTAGCCCAGCTGCTCGCGCAGCGCCTGCTGGCTCACGTCGCGGATGTCCACGCCGTCGATGGTGACGGAACCGCACGTCACATCGTAGAAACGCTCGATGAGCTTGATGACCGTGGACTTGCCCGAACCGGTGGAGCCGATGATGGCCGTGGTCTTGCCGGGCTCGGCCGTGAAGTCGATGTGCTCGAGCACGCACTCCTTCGAGTCGCCGTACTTGAAGCTCACGTCGTTGAACGCGATGGTGGCGCCGCTCGATTGCGCGGCGAGCGCTTCGTCGCGCGCCTGGTCGGCGGCCGGGTCGCAGATGGTCGGCTTCGTTTCCAGCACCTCGTTCACGCGCTGCGCCGCCACATCGGCGCGCGGCAGCATGATGGAGATCATGCCGATCATGAGGAAGCCCATGATGATGACCATGGCGTACGTGATGAACGCGATGAGGTCGCCGGTTTGGATGGCGCCGGTGTCGATGTAGTGGCCGCCCACCCATACGATCATGACGGACACGAGGTTCATGATGAGCATCATGACCGGCATCATGAACGTCATGACGCGGTTCGTGAACAGCTGCGTCTTCATGAGGTGCGTGCTGGCGTCGTCGAAGCGCTTCTCCTCGTAGGCCTGGCGGTCGAACGCGCGGATGACGGGCAGGCCCGTGAGGATCTCGCGCGACACGAGGTTCACCTTGTCGATGAGCTTCTGCATGATCTTGAACTTGGGCATGGCCACGCGCATCAGCACCATGATGATGACGAAGATGGCCACCACGGCCACCACGATGATCCAGCTCATGGCCAGGTTCGTGCGCGAAATCATGATGATGCCGCCGATGGCGAGGATGGGAGCGTAGAGCACCATGCGCAGCAGCATGACGGTGACCATCTGGATGAGCTGGATGTCGTTCGTGCCGCGCGTGATGAGCGAGGCCGCCGAGAAGCTTTGCACCTCGGCGTCGGAGAACGACACCACCTGGCGGAACAGCTTCGCGCGCAGCGTGGCGCCCACCTTCGCGGCCGTGCGCGAGGCGATGAAGCCCACGAGCACCGCGGCCACCATGCCGAGCGCGGCGAGGCCGAGCATCATGAGGCCGATGCGGATGAGGTACTTCATCTGCAGGTCGGACAGGTTGTAGCCGAGCGACTCGTACTCGGCCTTGGCGGCGGCGATGGCCTGCTGATCGACGATGGAGTCGCTCATGTCGCCCATCTGCTCCTTGGCCTTGTCGAGCATGTCGAGGATGTCCTGCTTCTGCACGGCGCCGGCCTGGTAGGCCTGCATCACCTGATCGAGGTCGAGGTCGGGGATCTGGCTGGCATAGTGGATGGCCACGAGCGGCATCGCCACCATGCGATCGAGCTCCTCCTGCTCCTTCTTGCCCTGGTCGTTCAGCGTGTACGTGCCGCTGTCGCTTTCGGTGTAGGCGTCGCGGAACGTCTGCTCGTCGTTCTCGGGCAGCATCATGGCGATCTCGTCGTGGGTCTTGGCCGTCATCTCGTCGGTGGCGGCGTGCTCGACGCCCGACTGCTGAATGCCCACGTCGACGATCTGCGACGTGTAGTTCGGCAGCGCCAAATCGGTGAACGCCTGCACGATGAGCAGGCACACGATGAGCACGACCGCGATCTTGCAGTTCTTGAGGTAGCGTATTATGCGCACGGGGTATCGCCTCCTTCTGGTTTGCTCTTGCGCGTGCCGTCGGCATCGCGCTCATGGAACTCGACGACCTTGCGCAGGATGCGCACGAGGTGCTGCATGTCTTCGACGCCGACGTAGGCCAGCACGTTGTCCATGTGCTCGTCGTGCAGGCGCCTGCCCTCGGCGGCGAAACGCGCGCCCTCCTCGGTGAGGCTCACCGACACGGCCCGGTAGTCGTTGCTCGCTCGATGGCGCTCGATGAGGCCCTTCTCCTCGAGCGACTTGAACGTTTGCGACTGCGCGCTGGGCGTGGTGTGCATCATCTCGGCCACACGCCCCGGCCTGACGTCGCCGTCCGCGCGATCGAAGGCGCCGATGACCATCATCGTGCGCGCCTCGGTGGGCGTGACGCCCGCAGGCGTCGGCGGCGAAATCTGGCCGTGCTTCATGCGCTGCATGAGCTCGTACAGTTCGCGTTTCGTTTCGAAAAACGGATCTGTCATCGCACCCTTCTTCGTCTTCGTTTCGGTCTTGCTACAATTTAGCTGCTAAACTTTATCACTGATTAAAAATTATGCACCAAAATGTTTCCTTCGCCACAGAACCTGCATGGGGGAGGATGCCCCCTTGCGCGCGGCGCGAGATTCCCTGGTCGCTCGATCGCGCCCGCACGCAAAGGGGAAGGAAAAACTTTTTCAAATTGGGGCTTGCGTGAAACGCACTCTACCGGTAATATATTCCGCGCTGCAAAGCACGGGGTGTTAGCTCAGTTGGTTAGAGCGCCGGCCTGTCACGTCGGAGGTCGCGAGTTCGAGTCTCGTACATCCCGCCATCCAAACATCGAGAACCCGCTTCGGCGGGTTCTTTTTGCATGCGCGCTTCGCACAACCAGAACAAATGTTTCACGTGAAACATTCGCCGCTCCCCCGTCGAACATTTCGCCATAATAATGATTGCACCGCGAAGAATCTTCCGGTAGAATATCCTTCGCTGCAAAGCACGGGGTGTTAGCTCAGTTGGTTAGAGCGCCGGCCTGTCACGTCGGAGGTCGCGAGTTCGAGTCTCGTACATCCCGCCATCCAAACATCGAGAACCCGCTTCGGCGGGTTCTTTCGTTTCCTGACGAATTCGCCGTCAGAACGACCTCTTTCGCATCGGGTACGCAACGGAATCGTCCGGCGCACGGCGGTCTGCTATGCTCGTGCGCACAGCCCTCGCCTGCCCGTCGAGAAAGGATCGCCATGACCGCATCGCCCGCTGCATCGCCTGCCGACGTCGCCCGCACCGGCGAAGAAGCCTACCTGTACGCCTATCCGCTCGTGCTGCTCGACGTCATCAAAGACATGGCCGCGAACACCGTCGAGGCGACCGAGGAGCGCGCGCCCGTCAACCAGCTGTTCCACGCGCGCAGCCTGGCGACGCCCGACATGGTCAGCCTGACGCGCCCCAACGTGGACACGCTGTACTCGCAGGCCTATCTCGACCTCGCCGCCGAACCCATCCTGCTCTTCAAGCCGCGCACCGAGCGCTACTGCACGGTGCAGACCTTCGACGGGTATTCCAACACACCGTTCATCCTGGGCACCGACGGCCTCGGCGGCAACGACGAAGCCGTCTACGCGCTCTGCGGCCCCTTCTGGGACGGCGCGCTGCCCGACGGGGTGCAGGCCGTGCGCATGCCCACGGACTTCGTGTGGCTGCTGCTGCGCACGAAGTGCTTCGGCCCCGACGACGTGGAGAACGTGCACGCCATCCAGGACGCCATGGACACCTGCCCACTCTCGGCGTTCGACGACAAGCGCGCCGGCACGTACCGCCCCGCGCCGGGCGCCTACGACCCCGCACGCGACTACGTGCCGCTCGAATACATGGCGAACCTCTCGCTGCAGGACTACTTCGACCGCTTCAACCGCCTGGCGCAGGACAATCCCGGCGCCGCCGCCGACGCGCCCGCCCTCGCACGGTTCGCCGAGCTCGGCATCGGGGCCGGCCTCGCGTTCGACCTGCAGGCGCTCGGCGAGGACGTCGTGCGCGCCACGGCGCACCTGCCGCACCTCATCGACCGCGCCTACTCGTCCGAACACGCCCACATCACGCCGTCGAACGGATGGATGTTCATGGACGAGCGCGTGGGACGGTTCGGCACCGACTACGCGTTTCGCGCGGTGGTGGCCTACGGCGGGTTCGCCAACCCCGTGTCGATGGCGGTGTACCCTTCGATGGTGATGGACGAGGAAGGCGTCCCGCTGCGCGGCGACCGAGCCTACACACTGCACTTCGAGCCGAACATGACGCCGCCGCACGGCGCGGACGGCTGGTGGTCGCTCACGGCGTACACTGACGCGGGCCGGCTTGTGGAAAACGAGCTCGGCCGCTACAACCTGGGAGAAGTGGACGACCTGCCCTTCAACGAGGACGGGTCGCTCGACCTGTTCATCCAGGCGACGAATCCCGGCGGGCGGCGGGAGCGCGCATGGATTCCCGTCTGCGAAGGCGTCTTCTCGCTGACGATGCGCATCTACCTGCCCACCGCCGACGTGCTCTCGTTCGCCTGGCAGATGCCGCGCCTGCGCGTGCGCTCCTAGCGCGCGGCGCGCTGATCCACGCGCATGACCGACAGCACATGCAGCGGCCCGACGGCAGCGGCTTCGTCGGGCGCTGCCGCGTTGGCGGCGTCGCAGCAGGCGCGCAGCAGCACGTCGGGGCGCAACGATCCGGTCAGCTTCGATTCCAGCGTGAACGTCGCCACCGAGCCGGCAAGCTCCATCTCCCCCACGAGGAACTCGTCCACCCGCAGCACCTTCTCCTTCTTCTTGCGAACGACCGTCACCTCCTCGGGCGGCGCGAACGACGCCGGCGGGCGCGACAGCAGCGCACGGTACGTGGCGATGGGATACGCGGCCGAAGCGGCCGGCGCATGCGGCTCGATATAGTCGCACGCCGTCACCATGAGGTCGGGCACGCTGGCCGCCTGCAGGGCCTCGAGCGCCTCGTCGACCGGCACGTAGCGCGTCAGCTGCAGGTCGAACAGCTCGTGCGTGCCGCCCACCCCCACGGGCAGCGCCGCGCCGAAGGCGATCTTCATATGGGGCGAGAACCCCTGGCTCACCGCGAACGGCAGCCCGGCGCGCCGCACGGCGCGCTCGAGGGCGCGCGCCAGCTCGAGATGCGACAGCAGCGCCAAGCGGCCCTGCTCGCAGAACGTCACGCGCAAACGGAACAGGTTCGGATCAGGCATGGACGGCCTCCTTCGGCTCCGCGTTCGAACCGCTGGCCACGCGCGGGCGAGCCAGCTCGTTGTCCACGCCGAGCGACGGGCACGCGCCGCACGCCGAGCACTTCCCGAACGTGCAGTCGGGCGTCGTGCGCTCATCGGTTGCCAAGCGGCGCTCGCGCGCCAAGAAGCGCGTGGACACGCCGGTGGAGATATGCTCCCACGGCATGACGCGATCGGTGGGATACGCCGTCTGCGCGATGGCGGCCGGGTCGATGCCCACCTCGTCGGCGGCCTCGCGCCAAGCGGTCTCGCTGAAGCACTCGGTCCATGCGTCGAAGCGCGCGCCGCGGCGCCAGGCGGCTTCCACCCACGCGGCGCCTTCGCGGCCGGCCCGGCTCATCACGGCCTCGACGAAGCTCGTGGCCGGGTCGTGCCAGTGCACGTCGATCGCGCGGTAGCGCACCGAGTTGCGCAGCAGGTTCACGCGGCGAAGAGCTTCCTCGGGCGGAATCTGCCCGTCCCACTGAAACGGCGTCTGGGCCTTCGGCACGAACAGCGCGCACGAGATGCTGAGGGCGAGGCCTCCGCGCTGCTCGGGCGGCGTGGCCGCCTTCATGCGGTCGTAGGCGCGCTGCGCGAGGCTCGCGATGCCCTTGATGTCGTCGTCGGTCTCGGTGGGCAGCCCGATCATGAAGTACAGCTTGCAGCGCCGCCAACCGGCCGCGAACGCGGCATCGAGCGCGCCGAACAGGTCGTCCTCGGTCACGTTCTTGTTGATGACGTTGCGCAAGCGCTGCGTGCCGGCCTCGGGCGCGAACGTGAGACCGCCCTTCTTGCGGCCCGCCACAAGCTCGGCCATGTCCACGCCGAACGAATCGAGGCGCTGCGAGGGCACCGAGATGCGCACGCCCTTGCCGTCGCACGCGCGGTTGATGCGCGTGAGGATGTCGGCGATCTGCGAGTGGTCGGTCGACGAGAGCGACGTGAGGCTGACCTCGTCGTAGCCCGTCTCGGCCAGGCCCTGCACCACCGATTCCACCACGTTGTCGGCCGAGCGCTCGCGCACGGGGCGGTACATCATGCCCGCCTGGCAGAAGCGGCAGCCGCGGGCGCACCCGCGCAAGATCTCGACGTTGAGACGGTCGTGCACCACCTCGGTGAACGGCACGATGCACGGCTCCCAGCCGGGGCTCGTCGCGAAACCCTCGAACAGGCTCTTCTCGATGCGGGTCGGCAGCCCGTCTTCAACCGGCTCGATCCACGAACCCCCCTCCTGCGCCTCCTCCTCGGACCTCCACCGGTAGAGCGACGGCACGTACCAGCCGGGCTCGACGGCAAGCGCGCGCAGGATGTCGGCGCGGAGCGCCCCTTCGGCGCGCATGCGGCGGATGACGGCCAGGCCGCGCGGCAGCGCCTCCTCGCCCTCGCCGATGTTGAAGGCGTCGAAGAACAGCGCGTACGGCTCGGGGTTGTACGCGCAGGGGCCGCCCCCCACCACGAGCGGGTCGGTTTCGCCGCGCTCGTCGGGATGCAGCGGAATGCCCGCCAGATCGAGCGTTTCGAGGATGTTCGTCGCCGCCAGCTCGTGCGGCAGCGTGATGCCCACCGCGTCGAATTCGGACAGCGGCGCGCAGCTTTCGATGCTGAACAGCGGGATGCCCTCGGCGCGGAGCGTGTCGCACATCGCCGGCGCGGGCAGGAACGCGCGCTCGGCCACCATGCCGTCAACCGCGTTCACCACGTTCACGAGGATGCGCAGCGCCTGGTTCGCCTGCCCCAGCTCGTAGGTGTCGGGGTACACCATGCAGAAGCGGAAATCCGCTTCGGGCTTGTACACGCAGCCGAACTCGTGGTTGAGGTAGCGCGCAGGGCGCTCCGCAGCAGCCAGCAGCGGCTCGAGACGCGGCCAGAGATCCGTCATCGAACTCGTTTCCCTTCTTTGGTTTACGGTGCCGAAACGGCGATTAGGAGCGGGCTTTGCCTGCGCCGAAGCGCGACACGGCCGCATTGCGCACGCCGCCGGCCGCATGGGCCGCCTGCACGGCGCGATTGCGCACGCCCTCCACGGCCTTCGCGCCGGTGGCCTGCGCCTTCGATGCGGCGCGGCTCGCCGCCGCGCGCACCACCTTGTCGCGGGCCTCGGCCACGGCGTCGGTGAGCTTGCCGAACGTCGCGCCGTCCTCGTAGTACTCGATGGCAGCGCGGCCCATGGCGATGGTGCCCGTGTAGCCGATGGCGGCCTTCACGGCCCAACCGAGCGCCGGCACGAACGCCACGAGCTGACGCGCCACCGCGCGGCACGCGAACGCGCCGCCCACGAGGGCCGCAAGCTCCTTCACGCGCTCCATGTTGAGCTCTTCGCCGTACGAGGCGGCAATCATGAGCAGCATCTTCGCCTGGTTGAGCGTCATGACGGGCATGTCGGCGCCCGGGATGATGACGAGCAGGCCCACGCCCGCGTTCTGCAGCGCGGTGGAATTCACAGCCTCGAGCGACAGGGGCTTGCGCACGAAGGGAAACGCCAGCGCGAACGCCAGGCGCTTGTCGTTGCATGCGGCGATCACCCAGCCGCCCATGCGCTCGTTGAGCGACGAGACGGCGTCGCGGTCGAGCGCGTACGGTTCGTTGGGGAAATCGGCGCCGATGGCCTGCACGGCCTCGGCCCCGTTCGTGACGGCATCGGGCGCCGGCAGCGGGGCCGGCTGCGCCTTGGGTTCTTTGGGGGCGATGAGGTCGCCGTGCGGAATGGGGTTGCCGGCGGCCTTCGCCATGTCGGCCACGAGCGACGGCAGCGTGGTGACCACCATCACGGGAACGCCCACCGCGCGCACCTGCGCGGCGTACTCCCCCACCTGCTCGTTGAGCCCCGCCACGATGACGGCCATATCGTCGCCGGAAAACGGCACGAACGGGCGCCCGTCGAGGTACATGAGCGATACGCGGGCATGCGGCGACGCGCTGGCGAACGCCTGGCGCACGTGCGCCTGCACGTCGCCCGGAGCGCTGTCGTCAAGGTACACGCTCACGGAGAGCGAGGTGCGACGCGCCTCGTCGATGTTGGTGGCTTCGTCGATAACCGCTTTGATGTCAACGGGTAGCTGCATAACCGCCCCTTTTCCTAGCGCTGCTTCTGGATGTTATGGGTCCACACCGAGCCGATGAAGCCGAGCATGACGAAGTTGAGCACCATGCCCGTCGACCCGTAGCTCACAAACGGCAGCGGGATGCCCGTGATGGGCATGAGCCCGACATCCATGCCGATGTTTTCAAGAATCTGGAACAACCACATGCCGACGCCGCACATGACGATGACCATGCCGAACAGGTCGCTCGACGCACCGGCAATACGGAAGCATATCAAAACGAGGGACGCGTACAGCGCCAGCAGCACCATTACACCGAAAAACCCCAGTTCCTCGGCCAGCACGCAGAAGATGAAGTCGGTCTGAGCCTCGGGCAGCAGGCCCAGCGTATGCTGCGTTCCCTGGAACAGCCCCTTGCCGAACAGGCCACCTGAGCCAATGGCGATCTGCGCCTGTTTGAGGTTGTAGCTGTTGCCTGTAGGATCGATGTCAGGATATAAGAACACGAGCAGACGGTTGCGCTGGTACTGCTTGAGCAGCTTGTACTCCCCCGTCGAGTTTTTGATGACCTCGTCGATGGCGAACACCGCTATGACGGCCACGATACCCACCGCCAGCGTGATCAGCAGGAACTTCGGCCGCGCGCCGCCCACCACGAGCGCCACCGCCGTGATGAACAGGTACACGAGGCCCGTGCCCAGGTCGGGCTGCGTCATGATGCACACGAACGGGATGAGCATGATGCCGAGCGCCTTCAGGTACTCGCGCGCGTCGTCGAGGCGCCCCCCGTAGCGCGCCATGACGCTTGCGTCGAGCAGGATGACGGTGATCTTGGCGAACTCGCCGGGTTGGACCTGCGGGAGCGGGCCCAGCTTGATCCACGATTGGGCGCCCATGCCCGCGTCGGTGCCGAGCCCCGGTATGTGCGGCGACAGGATGAGCGCGACGCTGACGACGAGGAAGATGGTGGTGAAGTCCGACAGGCGCCGGTAGTCGAAGCGCCACACGAGGATCATGAGCACGGTGCCCAGGGCCACGTTCGAGAGCTGGCGCGAGAAGCTGTAGTCGGGATCGCCGGTCACCGCCGACAGCACGATGACGAGCCCGTAGGACACAAGGAGGGCGATGACCACGATGAACGGCAGGTTGAGCCAGGGGAATCGGCGCGTGCGCGTTGCCTGCGCCACGATTTTGTCGGGCGCCTTCACTGAGTTGATCTGCGGTAGCTGCGACATAGCGCCTCCTCTCCTCGTCTCTTTAGTCGGTACGGCCGGACGACGTGGCAGCGCCTGCGCCCTCCAGCACCTTGCCGGTGGAGCCGGCGATCACGCCCATGCCCGCGCTCGGGTCTTCGGCGGTCGTCTCGCTCGCGAGGGCCGCCGCAAGCACCTTCGCGCCGAGCGGGGCCGCCACCGACGATCCGCCGCCGCCATGCTCGACCACGCAGGCTACCACATATTTGGGGTCGTCCACCGGAGCATAGCAGGCAAACCATGCGGTGTCGGCCTTGTCAGTGTACTCGGCGGTACCCGTCTTGCACGCCACGGTGGCGGGGTCGATGCCTTGCTCGTTGAGCAGCTTCGACACGTCGGCGTTGTCGGTGGCCACGCCGTTGAGGGCGTCGCGCATGAAGGCGAGGTTCTCCGCGGGCACGTCGAGCTCGCCCGCCGTCTCCACCTTGCGCGTGGCGGCCACGTCGCCGCTTGCGTTGCGCACCTCCTTGAGCAGGTGCGGTTTCAGCAGCTTGCCCGTGGCGATGGCCCCGTAGGCTACCGCCACCTGCATGGGCGTGACCAGGACGTAGCCCTGACCGATGATCATGTTGGTCATGTCGCCGCCCTTCCACGCCGCCTCTTCCGGCGTGTCGCGGAAGCGGTTGTACTTCCATTCGGGCGTGGGGATGACGCCCACCCCTTCGCCTCCAAGGTCGATGCCGGTGTACTGGTCGAAATGGAATTTCGCGAGGTAGTCCTGCAGAGCCGTCTCGCTCACCTTGCCATCCTGAGCCGCCTCGAAGAAGTCGTGGGCAATCCAGTAGAACACGACGTCGCACGACTGCACGATGCCGCCGCGCAGGTCGAGCGTGCCGTGGCCCGAGTGGTTCCAGCACATCTGCTCCTGGCCCGTGCCCCAGCCGTCCCATGAACCGCCGCAGTCCCACGTGCGCTTCAGGTCGGCGAACCCGTTCGCCAGCGCCGCGAGGCCCGTGAACGTCTTGTACGTCGATGCGGCGGGATAGGTGCCCGCGATCGCGCGGTTGAGCAGCGGATACTTAGCCTCATCCGATTTGTACACATCGTATACGTCCTCCGAGATGCCGCCCGTGAACTCGGCGGGATCGAACAGGGGGTAGTTTGCCATGGCCACGACGCCGCCGTCGCGCAGGTCCATGACCACCACCGAGCCCGCCACGCCCTGGCCCGTGCCGATGGTGCCGTCCTCGGGCGCGATGAGCGCGGCCAGCTCGCGGTCGGCCACGTACTGCACGGGGCCCTTGATGGCAAGGTACACGTCGGAGCCCTTCGTGGGCTGCGTCTCGCTCACCACCTTCACCACGTTGCCGTCGGCGTCGGCGATCACCTTGCGCTTGCCGTGCTCGCCTGCCAGGAGGCTGTCGTACTTCAGCTCGATGCCCGACGTGCCCATGTCGTCGCCCGACTGCACGTCGCGCCCTTCGCCGACCGTCGCCAGCCCTTCCTCGGTGACGGAGCCCGTGTAGCCCACCACGTGCGCGGCCAACGCGCCGTAGGGGTAGTCGCGCACGTAGCGCTCCTCGGTTTTGATGTGGGGAAACGCATCTGAATGCTCGGTGATGAAGGCGACGTCGCGCAAGCGCACGTCGCTCGCCACGACGCGCTGGCTCTGAGCGCCGCCCGTCGCGTCCTGGATGCGCTGCTTCACCACGTTGTACGGCACGCCGAGCACCGTGGACAGGCGCTGCACCACATCGCGGTCGTTGGCTGCCTCGGCATCGGCCAGCACGGTGAGCGACACGCGGTTCTTCACGAGCGGCACGCCGTTGACATCGCAGATGTAGCCGCGCGGCGCCGGCGTCGACACGGTGGCGTACTGGTTGTCGTCCGCCTTGCTGCGATACGTATCGGACGAGAGCACCTGCATGATCCACAGCTTCGCCGTGAGCGAGCCGAACACGGCGGCGGCCAGCACGCCCATGGCCACGAAGCGCGATTTGAGGTTGTCGGCCGGATTGGACACGGGGCGCTGCGCGGAGCCGGTGCGCACCTGCGCCGGCCCGCCGACGCGCCCGCCGGCGTTGCCGAGCGACGACGCCACGCCCACCGAGCTGATGGAGCGCACGTCCTTCTTCACGCTGACGTTCGACGACTTCGTGTTGTTGCGCACGGCGAACACGACGACGATGACGATAATCGCCACGATAAGCGTGACGACGGTGGCGATGATGGCGGCGATCATAGCAAGCGCCCCCTATCGCAGCCGAGGCGTGCGCGGTCCGCGGTCTTGAGCGCCGTCGGCAAGCAGACGCGCGATGATCGGATAGAACACGAGACCGACAACGCAGTCGTACAGCGTGCACGGAAGCGCGCGGTACAGAAACGCGTCCACGGGACTCACGGCCATGCCGAGCGCGATGAGCAGCGCGCCGTACAGCATCTCGGTGGCGAACGTCGCCACCACGAGGATGGTCAAGGGCATGAACAGCGTGTCGTTGTCGAGCACCGAGAAAGCGCGCGACGCGATGAACGACACGATGACGAACAGGAGCGCGTAGCCGCCCACCGGGCCGGTGCCCAGCAGGTCGCAGAGCAGGCCCAGCACGAACGGCAGCACGGGACCCGCGTCGAGCGGCCGCACGATAGCCACCACCAGGACGTAGGCCAGCATGAAGTTCGGCTGCGCCGAGAACAGCGCGATATTGGGAGCCACCACGATCTGCAACAGCACGGCAAGCACCGCGCCCACGGCGATGACGATGCTCTCACGCGTCAGGTTCATGCAGCATCGCCTCCTCCGTCGGTGGTGTCGGTATCGTCTTCGCCGTCGGCTCCCACGCCGAACACGACGAGCACTTCTTCAAGGGTTCCGGTCGTGTCGTTCGGCGACACCACCACGCGGCGCGTGGCATCGCCCTGGCTCGCGTCAACCTTCACCACCCGGCCGATGATGAGGCCGCGCGTGTAGCTGCCGCCGAGCCCCGAGGTGACCACCACGTCGCCGGGGTTCACCACGGCATCGGCGTCGAGGTCTTCGAGGTACAGCAGGCCTTCGAGCGAACCGCGCACGATGCCTTCCGCACGGCTCGACTGCACCATCGCGGCCGCGCCGCTGTTCGAGTCGGTGAGCAGGCGGACGCGCGACGTGTGCTCGGACACCTCGAACACCTGGCCGATCACGCCCGAGGTGCCCATGACCGTCAAACCGGTTTGCACCCCGTCGGCCGACCCCTTGTCGATGGTCACCGACTGGTCCCATGCCTGGTCGGGGTTGCCGATGACGCGGGCGCCCACGCCTTCGATATCGTATTCGTCCTTGAGCTTGAGCAGCTGCTGCAGGCGTTGCGCCTCCTGCTTGTACTCGTCGGCCTGCGCCAGCAGCTCGCGCAGCTCGGCGTTGCTCTCGCGCAAGCCCGACAGCGTGCTCTCGTCGGCCGTGAGGTTCTCGAGGCTCTGACCCGCCGAGTTGACGCCCGCGTTCGCGGCCGCGCCGACGAACTTCAACGGCGCGAACGCGCCCGCGACGGAGCTCTGCATCGTGTGGAGCGGGCCGTCTTCGGCCTCGCGCGCATACACGGTGATGAGCGCAACCGACGCGACGAGGAATGCAATGAGCAGAACTCGGCGTAGGAACACCGAGCTTCTCTGTTGGAAATTAAGCGCCATGAATAAGCCGGCTCAGCCTTATTTCGAGCGCATGAGCGTCTGCTTGAGCGCCGTGGGCGTCTCGAGCACCTTGAGGCAGCCCATGACCACGTTCGTCAGCGCCGTCTCGCTCGTCCATACGGGGATTTCCAGTTTATCGGTGAGGTAACGGTCGAGGCCGGCCAAGAGACCGCCGCCGCCCGTCAGCAGGATGCCGTTCTGGATGATGTCGGACGCGAGGTCCGGGTTCGTCTTCTTGAACGTCTCCTTGATGTGCACCACCATTTCCTCGCAAGGCTGCACGAGCGCGGCGCGCACGTCCTCGGACTGGATGGTGACCTCTTTCGGCTGCTCGGTGATCACGTCCTGGCCCGAGATGATCATGTCGCGCTCGCGGCCGTCCTCGAACGGCAGGATGGAACCGATTTTGATCTTGATGATTTCGGCCGTGCGCTCGCCGATCTTGATGCCCAGCAAATCGCGGAGATGCATGGCGATGGCCTCGTCCATGCGGTTGCCGGCAAGGCGCAGCGACGACGAGGTGACGATGCCGCCGAGCGAGATGACGGCCACTTCGGTGGTGCCACCGCCGATGTCGACCACCATGGAACCCGTGGGCTCGGTGACCGGCAGGTCGGCGCCCATGGCCGCGGCCATGGGTTCCTCGATGAGGTACGCTTGACGCGCGCCCGCCTGAACGGCGGCCTCGAACACCGCGCGCTTCTCCACCGAGGTGGCGCCGCACGGAATGCAGATGACGATGCGGGGCTTGGCCTGCCAGGGATACTTGCGCGGAGCGGCCTTCCCGATGAACGCCGAGATCATGGCCTCCGTCACGTCGTAATCGGCGACGACGCCGTCGTGCAGCGGGTGCTCGGCGGAGAACGCCTCCGGCGTGTGGTTGATCATGTTCTTGGCCTCATGGCCCACGGCGAGCACGCGGTGGGTGGCCTTCTCGATAGCGACAACCGAGGGCTCGTTGACAACGATACCCTCGCCCGGGATGGCGACCAATGTATTAGCAGTTCCGAGGTCGATGGCCATGTCCGTGGACATCTGGCCGGTCAAACCCGAAAACATATCGAAAAACGACATACAGGAAACCCCTTGAATCTCGATTCCAGGTGAAACCGAATTTTAGCACAGGCGTTGACCCGTTGAGGAAAATCCACGAGGGGCACACCCGGCCCGGTGGAAGGAGAACCAAGAAGAGCGAACACGGCCTTCTTTGCGCCCCCCCTATTGCGCGCGGGGAGACGCAGGCTGGTCCGCACGCTTCCCGCCGCGCGCAAGGTGGAGGGCCCCTCTCGTTGCGCACGGGGAGACGCGGGCTGGTCCGCACGTCTCCCGCAGCACGCAAGGCGGAGGGCTACGCTACCGAGCTTGACCTAAGGCGTCTTCCACCGCGGCGATCAGGCCCTCGCTTGCGATGGTGGCGCCCGTCACCGTGTCCACTTCCGAGCCGCCCGAGGCAACCATGGCGGCGGGCATATCCGTCCACACCTTCTCGGTGATATCCGGCGTCTCGGTCTGCTTGACCACGTCTACGGCAACCACCTTGCCATCCTCTACCTTCACCTTCGCAACGATCTCGCCATGCAGCCCTTGCCCCGTTCCCAGGTACTCGTCCTGCCCAAGCTCCACGTCCACCGATGCTTCGGACTCGTCCAGATCGTTGCCGAGGGCCGCAGGCGCCGACGACACGACGGCAAGCTCGGTTGCCTGCGGTTCCTCCTTCGGCTCCGCCGCATTCGCTCCCGCCACGCGGCCGGAGTAGACGGTTTCGCAGATGTTGCCGCCGCACACGTACACGCCCGCCCAGAACGACCCGAGCTCGCCGGCACTGTACAGGTTCGGAATAGGCGCTCCGTCGTTGTCGAGCACTTCGCAACGCGTGTTGCGGCGCGGCCCCGCCTGCGTGTTGATGAAGCATGGCCACAAACGCGCAGCGAAGAAGGGCGGCGTCTCAACGGGCTTGAGCGTCGTCGCCGGGCGGTCGAACTTCACGTCCACGCCGGCTGCAGCGGCAGCATTGTACTCCTCCGCCGTGGCGACGAGCTCCGCGGCGTCGACGCCGATCTTGCCGGCGAGCTCCTCGATGGTGTCCGCCTGCTCGAAATCGTCTTCGTGCATGTAAGCCACCACGCCGGACCCGTTGCGCGCCGTTGCGTCCATGATGGCCCACATGGTGCTGGGCAGCTGCTGGTTCATGTACGTGCCGCCCACATTCACGTGACCGTGCTTGTGATAGCCCGACTCCTTCATGAAACGCTTGCCGTTGCCGCCCACGTTGAAGCAGTTCCCCTCCTTCGTGATGCGTTGGGTGAGCGCGGTGGTGGACACGATGAGGCCGCGCTCGGAGTTGTGACGCTTCGGCGAGGGGACGGGGCCCGAAAGCGCGCGCATATGCCACAGGCTGGCTCCCACCTCCTGCGCCATCGGAATGCCGTCGCCGGTGTTGTACAGCGAGCCGTACGGCGTGGCGTTCAGTATCTGGGCATGGTCCTGCATCATCTGCGGGCTGGCCTCGTAGCTTCCGCACGTCAGCACCACGCCGTTCTTCGCGCGCACGTTCACCTCGGAACCCTTCTTCGACACGCGCACGCCGAGGATGACCTTGGAGAACGGGTCCTGGATGAGCTTGACCGCCGGAGACTCGTACCATACGTCGATTCGGTCCTTCATCTCGACGATGTTGCGCCGCAGAAGGTTCCAGTACTTCTTCTTCTCTTCATCCGGCGCATCCACCTGTGTCTGGATCTGGATGCGATCTTTATTTTGCTCGCCGTTGGGCCAGGTGGGATACTCAGTGATGAGAATAGACCCGTCATCGAGCTTCGCGCCCCAATCGCGCAGCTCGGAGGAATCGGGCTTGTCGACGTTTTCCTTGCCGTCCCCCTTCACCTCGAAGGACGAGGCGCCGTGGGACAGCAACCAATCCTTCACGTCCATGGAGCCCTTCGCCATGAAGTCGATGATCTCGTCGGTGGCGCTATCGAACCCTTCGGCGAGCGCGGTGAAGTAGGCCACGCCGTCCTCGTAGGTCTTCGGCACGAGGAAGTACTGCTCGCAGTAGCGCGTGTTGCCGCCCTCGTCGCCGTAGGGAGCCTTCTCCGTCAGCAACACGCGCGCGCCGTTCTCGGCGGCGGTGATGGCGGCCACCGATCCGGCTCCGCCCCATCCAACGACCACCACGTCGTATTCAGCGTCCCAAGCAACCGTCTGCGAGAAGTCGAGCGTTACCGCCGAGCCTGCCGACGAAGCCGACCCGCCCGCGCAGCCGCTCAAGCCCGCCGCGCCGAATGCGCCCGTCGCCGCCAACAGGCCCGCACCGCCCAAGAACTGACGACGCGATACGCCCCGTTCGTTTCGATGTGCAGCCATGTCAATCCCCTTCCCTCGATCGTTTCCGCGGCGCTTCGCCGCCCCTGCAGCATGCGACGGATCGGAGCGCTCCGCATCGGACGAACCGCTTAAATCGGGCCCCATACGGAGAAATAGGACGAAAGACTTATAGCGGATAACCCCCGCTCCAGTAGAATATGAGGCATATCGAGGGGACGGGGTGCGACAGATGGAGATGCCGACAAACGAAGCTCGCAACAACGTGAACGGCTTTTTGGTAATGGGAGCCTCGCTGTTCTGGGCTTCGACAGGCGTGCAACTGCTGCCGAAGGGCGGCGGCCAAGCGGGCGTCGGCTCGCCCGCCTACGACCCCAGCCTCACCACGTACGTGCTGTTCCTTTGCCTGGCGGCCCTCGTCGGCGCCGCCACGTTGGCCCGTTCGCGATTCGCCGCGAAACGCACCCAACGAGCGCTCGTGATTGTCGCGCTCGCCGCCGGAGCGCTTTCCTTCGTGCTGTCCTTTCTCGCCGGATTCGTGCCCCAATCCGTGCAGGTGCCCTACGATCTCGCATGGACCTTCATTCGCGCCGTCGAAACGGCCGGACTCATGCTGTTGTGGGGCCTCGCCTTCGCATCGCTCGACAAACGCACGGCCGGCCAGACGGTGATCCTCACCGTGCTCTGCACGATGTTTCTGTACTGCTGCCTGCTCGGCATGCATGTCCAAATCCCGCAGGCGCGCCTCACCCAGGTCGCCTACCTCGCATCGGCTCTCGTTCTGCTATCGGGACGCGTGACGTTCTCCAACAAGATGCGCGCGCCGGTCGAAGGCCAGCGCCGGAGCATCCGGGGATTTTACGCCTCGCGCGCGGCGTTCGGCTTCTTCTCGGGCCTCATCGGCAGCCTTATGATGCTCGTCGAGGTGCGGCAGTCCGACGCGCTCATCATCGCGAGCATGGCCATCATCATCGGGCTGCTGTTCGCCTGCTTCTTCTCGAAAGACGGTCTGTACACCGCCCTCCCCGTGTTCCCGCTCATCGTGGCCGGCCTGCTGTTCCTTCCGTTTCTCTCTTCGGGGATGGATGCGGCCGGCGGCGTGGCGGCACCCATCATCTGGACGTCCTGGATCGTACTCACCTCGTTTCAGCTGTCCGACTTGAAAGAGCGCTACGGGATGAGCGAGGTAGAGGTCTGCTTTTCCGAGAAGGCCGCCCTCACCATCGCGTGGGCGGTGGGCATGACGATGGGCCGCTTCGCGACGAACATGCCGTCGGGAGCCGTCGACGGTCAGATCGTCATGTACGCATCTGTCGCCGTGGCCTACACCGCCGTGCTGTTCGCCATCTACAGCATCTTCCGCCTCGTGTACACCCGCAAAGAGGCGGAGCTGCGCGACGAGATGGCGCTGTCGGAAGCCGAGCGCATGGAACGCATCTACGACGATATCGTGGAGGAGTTCGGCCTGTCGGCACGGGAGCGGCAGGTGATGGCGATGCTCGCCCAGGGATACACGCGCACGTTCATCAAAGACGAGCTGGTCATCTCGGAGGGCACGGCCCGCGCCCACATCGCGCACGTCTACCAAAAACTCGACGTGCACAAAAAAGACGAGCTGCTCAGCCTTATCAAAAGCAGAACGTGAAAAAAGCGAGGGGGCTCCCGGTTTTGCGCAGGGAAGGCACACTTTTTTCATTGCGCGCGGGAAGTGAGGCACCCTCTCATTGCACGCGGGGAGACGCAGGCTGGTTCGCACGTCACCCGTCGCGCGCAAGGCTTGGAGGGCGCAGGTGGAACGCAGGGAGGGGTCAGGCCCCTCCCGCGCAGAAACCCTAATGCACGCTACACGACAGGCAGGGGTCGTAGGCGCGGACGAGCTTCTCGATTTCCAGGCGCACGACGTCCTCTTCGGCGCCTTCGCCCACGAGCGTTTCGGCCAGAAGGCGCATGTCGGCCTCGAGGTTCGCCACGTTCTGCGCCGTCGGCGTGAGGATGGACGCATGCACCACGCGGCCCTCGGCGTCGAGTTCCAGGTCGTGGAACAGGGCGCCGCGCGGGGCTTCGGTGAAGCCCACCGCACGGCCCGCCTTCACCTCGAAGGGCACGGGCTCGCTCGAACGCTCGATGGCGCCGGGCTCGGCCAGCATACGGCAGATGTTGGCGCAACGATCGAGCGCGTCCACCAGTTCCACCGCCTGCGCCACGTTGTTCATGAACGGGTTGGCCTCGGGCGGACGCAGCCCCGCCTTCGCCGCAGCCACCTTGGCGTTCTGCCCGAGGTTCTGCCACGAGGCGTTGATGCGGGCGAGCGCGCCGGTGAAGTACGGGTCCTGCGTCTCGCGCACGCGGGCCAGCAACGCAGCCGAGTGCGGCACGGCGTACTCCTCGATGTGCTCGTGCACGTCGTTCGCGTCGAACTCGATGCCCGCGTTCAGGAAGAAGCCCGCGTCGGAGCACTCCACCGGGTAGTAGTCGTCCTCCACCATGGCCAGCATGTCGCCCGCCGTGGCGATGGCGGGCACCTCGAAGCCGCGGAACAGATCCACCGCTTCGAGCGCGAAGTCCATGGCCGCGTCCATCTTCGCCGCCAACTCGAGGTACTCGTCGGCCGTGATCTCATGCGTGAAGCCGCCCACCACCGCGGTGATGGGATGCACGCTGCGGCCGCCCACCTTCGTGCACAGCTCGTTGCCGAGCGCCTTGAGGCCGAGCGCCTGCTCGAACAGAGCCGGATCGGTCTCGGCCAGCGGGAACACGCTCGACATGCCCACGAAGTCGGGCGCGGCGAACACGAACAGGTGCGTCGCGTGGTTCTGCAGGTAGGAGCCGTACACGAGCAGCTCGCGCAGGGCGCGCGTGCGCGGGGTGACCTCGACGCCGAACACGCGCTCGATGGCCTTGAGGTCGGTCACCACGTGGCTCGACGAGCAGATGCCGCAGATGCGGGAGGCGATGTAGGGAATCTCCTCGTAGCGGCGGCCGCGCACCATGCTCTCGAACAGGCGGGCCGGCTCGACGACGTTCATCTCGACGGTTTTCACCGCCCCGTCCTCGATGACCACGTGCACGTTGCCGTGGCCCTCGATGCGGGCGATATGGTCCACGTGTATTGCGGTTTTCGTCATGGGATGCGTCCTCACTCGCTGCCCGCAAGGGCGGGGTTCGTCTGGTTGAACATCTCAAGCGCCTGGTCGAAGTCCTCGACCGACACGCCGTAGCGCGCCACGGCCTCGCGCGCCGACGCCAGGTTCGCGTCGCGCGACAGCCCGCGGCAGCCGTTGCAGGGCCGTCCCAGGTTCACGCACTTCGCGCCGCAGCCGGCCGTGGTCACGAGGCCCAGGCACAGCTGGCCTTTGCCGAAGAAGCAGCTCGACTCGTTGCGCTTGCAGTCGCCGCACATCGTGCGCGAGGTGTAGGCCTTGTTCGAGCCGTACAGCGCGCGCTGCAGCACGTCGATGAAGTCGAGCGAGTCGATGGGACATGCGCGCACTTCGTAGTCCACGTCGATGACGGCGCTCACCGCGCGCGGGGCCACCATATCGCCGCAGGCCGAAGGCACGCGATCGTACACCTGGCCGGGCCGCTCGAGGAACCCGTCGGCGGCCATGCCGGGAATGCCGGCCGTCGTGGCGCACGCGCCCACGGCGATGACGGCGCTCGCGCGCTCGCGCAGGCGGCGCACGGCGGCCTCGGCTTCCTCGGTGGTCACGGCGCCCTCGATGATGGCGACGTCGAAGTCCTCGGGCATGGGATCGCTCGAGGCGAGCTGCCAGTAACGCAGGTCGATCTGGCCCAGCACGTCAAGCAGGTGCGCTTCGGCGTTCGTCACCTGGAGCTGGCAGCCGAAGCAGCTGGCCAGACCCACCACCACCACGCGCGGCGTGGTCGGCTCTTCCTGGCAGGCTATGCAGTTTCCGCTCATATCGCGCTTCTCCATCCTACATCGACCCCTGGATGTTCTTGGCTTCCCAGTAGTTGAACACGGGCCCGTCGATGCACACGTACTGGTGCCCGATCTGGCAGTGGCCGCACTTGCCCATGCCGCACTTCATATGACGCTCGAAGCTCACGTAGATATGGTCGTAGCTGATGCCCTTCTTGCGCATCTCGTCGATGGCGAAGCGGTACATGATGGGAGGCCCGCACAGCGCGCCGAACGTGTTGGACGCATCGATTTCCAGATGCTCGAAGGGCTTCGTGACCAGGCCCACTTCCCCATCCCACGTGTCGTCGGGATGGTCGACCGTCAGATAGAGGTCGAAGTCCTTGCGGTGGCGCCACATCTCGAACTGGTCGCGGAACATCACTTCGGAAGGCGTCTTCGAACCGTAGATGATGGTGACCTTGCCGAACTCCGAGCGCTCGTCGTGGATGTTGTTGATGAGCGAGCGCAGCGGCGCGATGCCGAGGCCGCCCGCCACGAGCAGGATGTCGTGGCCCTTCATGTCCTCGAAGGGGAAGCCGCGGCCGAAGGGGCCGCGCATGCCCACGATGTCGCCGCACTGCATCTTGTGCAGCACCTCGGTGAAGTGGCCCGTGCGGCGCACGGTGAGCTCGATGAAGCCGCGCTTGGACGGCGAGCTGGAAATGGAGATGGGCGCCTCGCCCACCCCGAAGATGGACAGCTCGACGAACTGGCCCGGCTCGTGCGAGAACGCATCGCGGATGCGCTCGTCGATGAGACGGAACTCGAACAGCTTCTCCGTCTCGGTGAGGTCGATGATTGACGTGATGCGCGCCGGCCACGGCCGGTACGGGTTGGCCGCCATCATCTCGGCGCCCGTGAGGGGCGCGGCTTCGTCGAAGAACGGCTTGACCTGGACGGTGGACACCGCGCAGCTACTGGGCATCGTCGGCCCCCTTCCGCTCGAAGAACTCGAGCACCTCGATGGGGTTGATGTTGGCCTTGCACGCCTTCACGCAGCGCCCGCAGCCCACGCACAGCATGCGGTCGTGGTTGGCGAGGAAGCCGTTGAGCTTGTGGTACATGCGGTGACGCACGCGGTTGCGCCCGTCGTCGCGGAAGTTGTGGCCGCCGGCCACCTGCGCGAACTGCGGCGCCGTGCAGGCGTCCCACACGCGCTCGCGCCGCCCGGTCTCGCCGGAGGGGTCGAGCGTGTCCTGGATGTCGAAGCAGAAGCAGGTGGGACACACCGCCGAGCAGGCCGTGCACGACAGGCAACGCCCGCCGAGCTCTTCCCAGAAGGGGTCCTTATGGAACGCGTCCATGAGCATAGCCACGTCCTGGATGTCGGGAATCGCGTCGTTGAACGCGTCCTGGCGCCGGCGCGTCGCGTGGCGGAACTCGATGCGGTCCTCGTCGGTGGCCACCTGCGGGTTGCAGGCGGCTTCGAGGATGTTCGCCGCATCGACGCTCGAGATGCTGACCAGGTACTTGTCGCCGATGTCCTGCAAGAACAGGTCGTAGCCGAAACGCGCCTCGTCGGCTCCCCACAGGTGGCAGAAGCACGTCTCGGACGGCGTGCAGCTTATCCCCACGATGAGCGTGGCGTTGCGCCGCGCCACGTAGTACGGGTCGGGATAGCGGCCGTCCTTGAACACGAGGTCGAGGCGGTTGATGGCGTTGATGTCGCAGGCGTGCGCCCCGAAGATGACGCGCGGCGTGATCTCGGAGGCGAAATCGGTCACGCTGTTCGTGCGCGCGTCGAAGGACATGAGCGTCTCCTCGGGCGGCAGGAAGTACTTCTTGGGCGATGCCAACGTGGTCGGATAGGCCAGCTCGATGTCGTCGGGCGACTCGATGGCCTCGAACACGTAGCTTTGGTCGCGCTTGACCGGAGCCACCACTTCGTAGGATTCCATGAACGCCGACACGAGCGTTGGCAACTCGGATGCATCGATGACACGATAGAGCATGCTTTCGTCCGTTCTCGTCTAGGTGAACGTATGCAAGTTCGACGGCCCGATCCCACCCCGAGGACCGCCTCGGCGCACAAACGCAAAAGGCCTCTCCGCAGCACCGCAGCGGAGAGGCCTTCCCATTGCCGTAGGCTTACGCGAAGAAGATGCCGATCTCGCGCTCCGCGGACTCCGGAGAATCAGAGCCGTGTATAACATTCTCATCCATGATGAGGCCGAAATCGCCGCGAATCGTGCCGGGGGCAGCTTCTGCCGGATTAGTGGCACCCATGAGCGAACGGCACTTCGCCACCGCGCCGTCGCCGGACACGACCATCTTCACAACCGGGCCGCTCGTGATGTAGGAGATCAGGCCGTCGTAGAACGGCTTGCCCTCGTGCTCGGCGTAGTTGGCCTTGGCCTGCTCGTCGGTCACCATGCCCAGCTCCATGCGCTCGATGGTGAGGCCCGCGCGCTCGAAGCGGTTGACGATCTCGCCGATATGGCCGTTGCGCACGCCATCGGGCTTGATCATCGTGTAAGTCTTCTGCTCTGCCATGTTGTAGTGCCCTTTCTCTCATTCTCTCATTCGAGTACGAACGCTTTTCAGGTGGTGCGCATAACGCGGCCCCGCTCCCCCGCGCACGGCGGCGCGGGCGGCAGGGCCGCAGGAATTAATTCTGGCTCGGGAAGTACAGCTCGACGTTCGACACCTTCCACCCGATCAGGTTGCGGACGAGCGACACCTTGTACTGCACGTCGCCGCCCTCGGCCGTCTTGGCCGTCACGTACACGGTGGAATCGCTCATGGACTTGTCCATACCGTCCACCACCGGGCTGCTCACGGGCTCGAGGAGCTCCTTCATCGAGGCCGCGTTCTCCTCGGTCACCTCGCCGGCGAACGTCGCCTGCGGGTCGGAGAACAGCTGCTCGACCACCTGGTCCTGGGACGGGTAGCCCCAGCCCTGCGTGTAGAGGAACACGGCGGCGCCGAACGCCACCAGAACGAGCAGGATGACGGTGACGAGGATCTTGAGGCCCACGTTGCGGCGCTTGCGATCCTGCTTGGCGAGGCCCTTCGACCACTGCTCGAGCTCTTCGTCGCTCGCGTTGAAGAAGTGATCCTCGGCGCCCGGGGCGCCGTAGGGGTTCTGCTGCGCCTGCGTGTACGGATCGGCGTAGTAGTACGGGTCCTGGCCGCTCGCGTAGGGGTTCTCGTCCACGTACACGGCCGTGCCGTCGGCGGCCACGTCGAGGCCCGACATGTCGGCCACCGAGGCAACCGGGGCCATGACCTGGGTGACTTCGGCCGTGCCTTGGGACACCGCGGCGATGGCGCGCTGGTAGTCGACGCTGGCCGAGTCGCTGAGGAAGTACGTCTTGTCGGCGATGGACTCGTCGAAGGCGTTCACGGCCTTCTGCATCTGGCCCGAAGCCACGTAGGCCTGCCCGAGGTTCGCGTACAGCTTGTTGCGCGTGTCGGGACGCATGTCGAACTGCAGGGCGCTCTCGTAGGACGCCACGGCGTCGGCCGGACGGTCGAGCGCCATGAAGCACACGCCGAGGTTCAGCAGCGCCTTGGTGGGATCGGGGTTGGCCTCGTCGAGCGCGGCCTCGCGAAACGCCACGCCGGCTTCGGCCGACTTGCCCAGCTTGAGCAGGGCGTTGCCCATGCCCGAGTAGGCCTTGTACGACGCGTCGTACTTGGCGTCCGACACCGCGATCTCGAAGTGCTTGACGGCATCCTCGTAATCGTGGAGCGAGGCGTAGGCCATGCCGAGGTTGTAGTTCACCGCGCCGCACGCGTCATAGGCCGCATCGGCCGTGGCCTGCGTGTAGGCGTGGATGGCCTCGTTCGGGTTCTTCAGTTTGACCAGGCAGTTGCCTATCTGGTGGTAGAGCAGCCCCATCTCGCCGGGAGCAAGCGAGCTGCCCGCATCCTGCAAGCACTGCGTGTACGCCGCGAGGGCGCCTTGGAAGTCCTTGCGCGCGTACGCCGCGCGGGCTTGCTGGAATACTTCGTTGTTCATCTGCTTCCTTCGTATCTTCGCGGAATCGCCTCGGGCATGCCGGACGTTATTCGGCGGCGTTCTCGATTTCGATGCTCTCGATCACATCGCCCACGCGCAGCTGGCTGATGACGTCCATGCCGTCGACGGTCTGGCCGAACACCGTGTAGCCCGAGTCCAGCATGGGCTGAGCGCCCAGGCACAGGTAGAACTGCGAGCCGGCGGAGTTGGGGTCCTGCGAGCGGGCCATGGCCAGCGAGCCGTCGAGGTGCTTGTTGTTGGGGTTCGTGGAGAACTCTTCTTTGATGGAGTAGCCCGGGCCGCCCGTGCCGAGGCCCGCGAACGGGTTGCCGGCCTTCTTCACGACATCCTCGGAGGAGAGGTCGCGCGTGTTCGGGCAGCCGCCCTGGATCACGAAGCCGGGGACGTGGCGGTGGAACTTGAGGTCGTTGTAGAAGCCCTTGCGCGCCAGCTCGACGAAGTTGCCCACGTGGATGGGGGCGTCTTTGCCCGCCAGCTGCACGCGGATAACGCCCTTCGACGTGGTGATGACGGCGATCTCGTCGCCGGTCGGCTGGTATTCCGGGGTGTACTGCGCCATAGGTCGGCTCCTTTTCGTTTGCTTATCGTACATGCGCCCACAAGAAATGAGGCGAGGGAATCGCATACAGGAGTGAAGTTTAGCAGGTCAATCCCCCGCATCAGGAAAAATCGTAGAACATCCACGGCAAGGTCAAGCAGCTGTAGCCCAACGCGCTCCGCGCTGATACAATCTTCGTAGGGATCGACCTTTTCACAAGGATCTCATGACGAGAAAGGCGGATCGTTTGGCACGTTCGCAGAATCTCAGCACGAGAATCCTGTCGCACGCGTCCGTGCCGTCCCTCGCGGTCGGCCCTCGCCAATGTCCTGAGCGGAATCCCTCTTCTCATACCCGGTTTGTGCATGGCGAAAGGCAAGCTCGTCGCAGCGTGGGTCTCCCTCGTTCCCGTGGCCCCGCTCTGCGTGGCGCCCGCATACGTCTACTTCAACGGATTCGCCGGCGTCTCGCCCACGAATTACCCGGTGACCGTCGTGTCAGCGTGCATACTGCTCGCAAATCTTTTGATCTTGGCGGTTTGCAGCGTTCTGGCGCGCCAGGAGCAGCGCCGAGGCTAAGAACGGCGAAAGAGAAAAACTGGTGCCCTTGACAGGATTCGAACCTGCGGCTTTCTGCTCCGGAGGCAGACGCTCTATCCCCTGAGCTACAAGGGCACGGTGCAGGAGATTATACGCTATCATGGACGAAACGGAAAAACAAAAACAGGATTTGGGCGTATTCAATGGAAGAAACCATAACGATAGAGCGCATGGGCTACACCGCGGAAGCCGTGGGCCATTTGGAAAGCGGCAAGACCGTGTTCGTGGAGGGCGGCGCGCCCGGTGACGTGGCAACCGTGGAGATCGTGGAGGACAAGCCGACGTTCGCGCGAGGGCGCATCGTGCGGCTCGACGAAGCGTCGGCGCTGCGCGCGAAGCCGCAGTGCGGCGCGGGCGACGCCTGCGGCGGCTGCCCTTGGCAGCATCTGGCCTACGAGGCGCAGCTCGACGCGAAGCGCGGCAACGTGGTGGCGGCGCTCGAGCGCACGGCGAAGTTCGACGCCGCGCGCGCCGAGGAGCTCGTGCGCCCCTGCCTGCCGAGCAAGCGGCAGTGGGGCTACCGCAACAAGCTCGAGCTGGGCGCGGCCTTCGACGAGCACGGCACGTTCCAGCTGGGATTCCACCGCGAGGGCACGCACGACATCGCCTCGCCGGGCGTCTGCGCCCTCGCCCACGACGCCATCGCGAAGGCCCCGAAGGCGCTGCGCGGCGCGCTCAGGTTCGCGCAGGGTTCGTCGGACCTCGGCATCTTCCGCGTGGGCGTGCGCCACAGCCTGCGCACGGGCGACCTCGAGGTGGCGCTGTGGACGACCCCGGGGGCGTTTCCGCGCGGGCACATGGCAAAGACCATCAAGAGCGCCGTCAAGGCGACGAGCATCGTGCGCGTCATGGCCGACCCCGGCAAGGCGCGCAAGATCAAGGGCGTCGAGACGCTCGACGGCAAGGGATGCTGGGAAGAGCAGCTGGGCAGCGCGCGCTACCTGGCCAGCGCCCCGTCGTTTTTCCAGGTGAACACCGCGCAGGCCGAGAAGCTCGTCGCGTGCGTCATCGAGGGTTTGGGCGGCCGCATGGGCGAAGACGGGCCCGAGGGCCTCGACGACCTCCTCGCGGCCGACCTCTACGCCGGCGGCGGCACGTTCTCGGTGCCGCTCGCGCAGGCCGGCGCCGAGGTGCTGGCCGTGGAAGCCGCCGGCTCGTCGGTGCGCGACCTGCGGCGCAACGCCGACATGAACGCCGTGGACGTCGAGGTGATCGGCGGCGACGCGGCGCGCGAGCTGCCGGAGCTCGGCGACCTCGACGCGCTCGTGGTGGACCCGCCGCGCGCGGGCCTCGCCGACGGCGTGGTGGAGAGCATCGCCGCGGCCGCCCCTGCGCGCGTGGCCTACGTCAGCTGCAACCCGGCCACGTGGGCGCGCGACGTCGCGCGCTTCGAGAACGAGGGGTACCGGCTGATCAGCGTCCAGCCGGTCGACCTGTTCCCGCAAACCTACCACGTGGAGGTGGCCAGCGTCTTCGAGCGCCTCTAGCGGCGCACCGCGCGCCGCGCACCTCCCCCTTCCGCACCCGCCCCGCGAACCTGAAAGGACCGACCATGATCCTGTCGGACATCACCATAGAGAAGCTGCTCGCCGAGGGCAGCCTCGCCATCGAGCCGCTCGAGCCCGCGCAGATCCAGCCCGCAAGCGTGGACATCCGCCTGGGCGACACGTTCAGCATCGTGGAGGACACGCCGAGCGGCATCGTGGGACTCGAGGACGAGATCGCCTACAAGACCATTCGCACCGACCGCTACATCCTGCTGCCGGGCCAGTTCGTGCTGGCCACCACCATGGAGTACGTCCGCCTCGGCAACGATCTGACCGCCTTCGTGGAAGGCCGCAGCTCGCTCGGGCGCATGGGGCTGTTCGTGCAGAACGCCGGCTGGGTGGACCCGGGCTTCGAGGGGGAGATCACGCTCGAGCTGTTCAACGCGAACCGCTGCGCGCTCGAGCTGCGCACGGGGCGCCGTGTGGGACAGCTCGTGTTCGCCCAGCTCGACGAGGCGGCGAAGAACCCGTATGCGGGCAAGTACCAGGGGCAGCGCGGCGCGACGGGATCGCGCGTGTTCCTCGACCGGGAAGCCGGCTGCTAGCGTCTATTCGATGTCGGAGAGGATCTCGCCGGGCTCGTCGCCCGCGTCGAGGAACTTCTTGCGCGTGACGAAGTTCCACACCATGACGAGGAACGTGGCGCCGATCTTCACGATGAGGTAGTGTACGCCGATGAGCTCGACGCCGGCCCACATGCACAGGTTGTTGATGCCGAGGCCGATGACCGACAGCACGACGAAGATGACGAACTCGCGGCGGCGGCTCATGCCCTCCTTGTGGGTGAACACGTAGCGCATGGACGCGATGTAGTTGAAGATGACCGACGCCGTGAACGAGATGGTGGCGCTCACGAGGTAGTTGATGCCGAACGCTTCGGTGAGCAGCGCCAACAGGCCGTAGTCGATGAAGAATGCGATGACGCCCACCACGCCGAACTTCATGATCTGAGCAATGAGCTTCTTCACCCCGTGCGTCCTTTCGCCCTAGGCGCCTCCGTTTCGCGGGCGCTTTCTCAAAAACCCGTCTATTGTGGCATAAACGAGCCGGATATCAAGGGGTTTGCTCAGATGGCCATCCATTCCGCTCATGCGGCTGCGCTCCTCGTCCTCGACGAACGCGTTCGCGGTCATGGCCACGATGGGCACCGAGCGCGCGTCGTCGCGGTCGAGCGAGCGGATGAGGCGCGTGGCTTCGTACCCGTCCATCTCGGGCATCTGGATATCCATGAGCACGAGGTCGATGGACCCGGGCGGAGCCTGCTTGAACACCTCCACCGCCTCCACGCCCGTCGAGGCCGTCAGCACCTCGGCGCCCGTCATGGCGAGCACTTCGGTGGCGATCTCGCGGTTGAGCTCGTTGTCCTCGGCGACGATGATGCGCCTGCCCGAGAAATCGTACGACTCGTTCTTCGCGGAATGAGGCTGCCGTCGCACGTGGAACGTGCCGCCGTGCACCACGGCATCGTCGTCGCTCGCGCGGACGAAGGGGATGTCCACCGTGAAGGTGGAGCCCTTCCCCACCTCGCTCTCGAGGTCGATGCTGCCGCCCATCATCTCTGAGAACCGCTTCGTGATGGCGAGGCCGAGCCCCGTGCCGCCCCGCATGCGCGACGCGTCGTCGCCCTGTTCGAACGACGAGAAGATGGTATCAAAGAGCTCCGGCTTGATGCCGCAGCCGGTGTCGGACACCGAGAAGCGCATCCACTGCATGTCGACCGTGCGCTGCCCGACGGCGCCGGACGGCGCGGGCAGCTCCTCGATGCGCAGGGTGACGCTGCCGCCCGCCGGCGTGAATTTGAACGCGTTGCCCACGAGGTTGTACAGGATTTGGTTGAGCCGCAGCCCGTCGCCCGTGAGCAGCGCGGGCAGCGTGCCCACCTCGATCGTCTCGTAGCGGATGCCCTTCTCGGCCGCCTGCGTGCCGAACACCGCGCTGAGCGCGCCCACGAAGGCCCTGAAATCGAACGTCTCGCTCTTGATGTCGATCTTGCCGCTTTCGATCTTGCTCATGTCGAGGATGTCGTTGATGAGCGCCATGAGATGCTCGGACGTCACGGCGATCTTCTCGAGGCAGCCGCGCGTCTTCGTCTCGTCGTCGGCGTTCTCGAGCGCGATGGCCGTCATGCCCATGATGCCGTTCATCGGCGTGCGGATCTCGTGCGACATGCGCGAGAGGAACTCGCTTTTCGCCATGCTGGCGCGCCGTGCTTCCTCGGAGGCGCGCTCGGCCCGGTTCTTCTCGTCGGACAAGAGCCGGGTGTTGCGCTTGACCAGGCGATAGTATATCAAGAAGAAAATGGCGACGACCGCGACGATGGCCGCGCCCATGAGGATGGCGTTCTGCAGCAGCACCGCGCTGAGCGCCGCAATATCCCGGTCCACCACGCCGTAGGGCATGGCGGTGCACAGGTACCACTCAGGATTGCTCATCGGACGCAGGTAGAGGTACTCGTGATGTCCCTGGTAGGTGAAGGGCACGAGGGTCGACTCGCCGTTGCGCACCGCCTCGCGCAGCTGCTCGACCGAGTAACCGTCGTCGAAGGCGGCGTTCTGCTCGAGCGATTCGAACATGTTGGCGCCGTTCTCCAGGCCCTCGCTGTAGCACCCGGCCACGCAGGTGCCGTCGCGATCGATGACGCTCGAACGCGAGCTGCCATGGAACAGGTCGAGGTTGAGGCGCTCGGACAGGATGTCCACGCCGTATCCGGCAACGACGGCCGTGAAGGTTATATCTCCGCAGGTCACCGGTTCGAAGGTGTCGACAAGCGCGATGGTTCCGTTGTACAGCATCACGTCATGGCCGCTCGCGTCGCGATACGACAGCGACGATTCGCCGCGCGCGACGATCTCGTCGTCGGTTTGCACCGAGACGCCCTGCGCCGAATAGTAGCGCCCGTCGCTTCCGCGCAGCGCGAGGTAGGCGTACTCGTCGTCATCGACTTCCATGCAGGCGAGGAAGTCCTCCACGTCCTCGAGGCTTGACGGCCGGTAGAGCGCAAGCGAGGTGCCCACGGTTTCGATCTGGCAGAACTTGCTGTCGATACCGGTATTGAAATGGGCGATCACCTGGTCGCTCAGCTCCTGGAGGTACACTTCGCTCATCGTCTCGACGGCGGTGTGGGTTGCCGTGCGGGACGCTATGACGGTGTAGGCGAGCGCAAGTGCGAGCACGAGGATGAGCGCGGCTGCAACGAGCGCAAGGCGCCGCCGCTCTCTCGAGCGAGTAAGCAATTCCATCGGGAGGCTGCCCCCTCTTCCTATCGTAGCGGGCCACCAGCTATTCTAGCATGCGGGTTCTGCCGCTTTATGACCGTACGACAACGGCTTCATTACCGCGTTTCGTCCGGAAAACAACGGACGCATCTGGCATTGGTATGCTGTTTCGAGTAGGATAAACCTTACCTATATAACCGAGGAGTGATACGTGGATCAGAATACCGACACGCCGCGCACGGCTGAGAACAGCGCCGTCGCCGTGCTCATCCCCTGCTACAACGAGGCTGTGACCATCGGCAAGGTCGTCGACGATTTCAAGCGCGTCCTTCCCGAGGCAACCGTGTACGTCTACGACAACAACTCCTCCGACGGCACCGGCGCCATCGCCGCCGAGCACGGCGCGGTGGTGCGCGTCGAACGCCGCCAGGGCAAGGGCAACGTCGTGCGGCAGATGATCCGCGACATCGACGCCGACTACTACGTCATGGTGGACGGCGACGACACCTACCCCGCCGAGGCCGCGCCCGCGCTGCTCGCGCCGCTCGTGGCCGACGAGGCCGACATGTCGGTAGGCGACCGCCTGTCGAACGGCACGTACGGCGAGGAGAACGACCGCGCCTTCCACGGCTTCGGCAACGACCTCGTGCGCACGCTCATCAAGTGGATCTACGGCTTCGAGTTCTCCGACGTCATGACGGGCTACCGCGCCTTCAACGCCGTGTTCGCGAAGACGATGCCCGTGCTCTCGCCGGGATTCGAGATCGAGACGGAGCTGTCCATCCACGCCGTCGACAAGCGCTGGCGCATCGCCGAGGTTCCCATCGACTACCGCGACCGCCCCGAGGGCAGCGAATCGAAGCTCAACACGTTCTCCGACGGCATGAAGGTGCTGTCCATGATCATGTCGCTGTTCAAGGACTACCGCCCGCTCGCGCTGTTCAGCTGGCTCGCGCTCATCTTCTGCGTGCTGGGCCTTGTCGCCGGCATCCCCGTCATCTGGGAATTCGTCACGACCGGCCTCGTGCCGCGCCTGCCCTCGGCGCTGTTGGCCGTCGCGCTCGTGTTCGTGGGCATCCTCGCGTTCGCGAGCGGCCTCATCCTGGACACGGTGGTGAAGGGCACGCGCAAGGAGTACGAGCTGCAGGTGACGCAGGCTTACGAGCGGTACGGAAAGCGCGCCTCGAGGATGTAAGCTGCCAGCTCGTCGCGCTCGGGGGCGGCGAATCGGTAGCGCACCGTTTGGAGCGCGCCGGTTTCGTCCTCATGCTCGACGCGCACGAAGCAGAGCTCGACCTCGGCGCAACCGTGCGCCAGAAGCGCATAGGCGTAGCACTGCGCCTGCAGGAGGTGCTTGTCGTGCAGCGCGGCGGGCGACTCGTCGTCGCTGCCGCCGGTCTTGTAGTCCACCACGAAGGCGGACGCGCCGTCGCATGCAGGGCCGTCGGTGCACACGAGATCCATCTCGCCCTCCATGAGCACGTCCCCCATCGCCACGGAGAAGGGCACCTCGGCGCGCTTGAGCGGCCACGCGCACGCCTCGGCGTACGGGGCGCTTGCGAACCAGCGCGCGCAGGCGTCCGCGAGGCGGGCGCGCTGCCCCGCCGTGAGGTCGTAGGCGCGGGCGAGCGCGCCGAGGCGCGCCGCGTCGGGCGCGAGACCCGTCTCGACCGCCTGCTGCGCCGCGCGGTGAAACGCACTGCCGAGGCTCGTGGCCTTGTCGACGTCCGTCGCGCGCGGCGCCTCGTCGTCGGACACGGAAGCGGCGGGCTGCGGCGCGATGGACGAGTACGAGAACGCATCCGCCCGCGCCGCGTTCCAGGCCAGGCGGGGAGCGCCGGGGGCCTCGTCCACCGCCGGCACGACGAACAGCCGCGGCTCGTCCGGGCGCGCGGCGTCCGGGCCCGCATCGGGCTCCGCACCCTCCTCGGGCGCCTGCACGAGGATGCGCTCGAAGCGCGCCGGCTCGGTGCCGCCGTACGGCAGCATGGCCTCCCCTTCGGGGAAGTCACCCGTGCCGCAGAGCGCGCTGCGGATGTCGTCGACGAGCGGCGCGTACGCGGGCGGCTTGCCCGCGGAGGGCGCCTTCGCGTCCATGGCCACCACGAGCGCCTCGCTCGCGCGGGTCAAGCCCACGTAGAGCTTGCGGCGCGCCTCGGCCAGCTCCTCGTCGGCGGCGCGGCGCGCGAGCGCGGCGCGGTAGGCCGCCTGCGTGCACGCGGCCGCGTCGGCCGCGCAGACGCCGCCCTCGGCACCCTCCACGTAGCGCCGCGCGGCAAGGCAGACCGGGTCGTCGTCGCCGTCGGCGGCCGGAGCCACGCCGCACCTCTTCGCGAGCTGGGGGAACGCCTCAATCGATGCCGAAGGGGCCAGCGAGGCGCGCACGGCGGGGCCGCACGTTTCCACCAACAGCTTGCCGCCCGAGAGACGCGCATCCGCGAAGTCGGCCAGCGCCACGATGGGAAACTCGAGCCCCTTCGAAGCGTGGATGGTCATGATCTTCACCACGTCGCCGCCCGCGCCCGACAGCGCGCCGGGCGCCTCCTTGAGGCCGACGGCCAGCTCGTCGGACAGCGCCCGCGTCGTAGAGGCCAAGCCCAGATGGCGCCCGGCCTCGAGGTCCTCGATGAGCCGGATGGCCTTCAGCACGTTCGCCGCGCAGGCCGTGCCCACCGCGCCCTGCTCCTCGAGGCGGGCCATCCACCCCGAGCGCACCACGGCATCGCGCACGACGTCGGCCACGGGCCGCGTGCGCGCTTCGCGCTGCGCGCGATCGAACAGGCGCACGGCGTGGGCCAGGCGCGGCGGCAGCTCGTCTGCGCGCTCGGCCAGCTTCGCGAAGCCGCGGTCGAGGTCGCGGCGGCGCACCTGGCCGGTCTCGGGGTCCTCCTCGGTCGACAGCACGAGGAAGTCGTCGGCCGCGAGGCGCACCATGTCGCTCGTGAGCACCTCGAACAGCGCGGCGGTGTTCGCCGGGTTCGCGAGCGCCTCCACGAAGCGCGCCACCACCCGCACCTCGGGCGCGGACGCGAACAGCGAGCCGCCCGTCACCACGCACTCGAAGCCTTCGGCGCGCAGCGCCTCGGCGTACACGCCCGCGCGGCTCATCTTGCCCAGCAGCACCACCATGTCCCCCGGCGCATGGCCGTCGGCGCGCAGGGCGGCGAAGCGCGACGCGATGGCCTCGGCCCCCGCGCGCTTCACGTCGCTCGTGCGCACGCCCGTGCCGCGCCCCGCGGGCTGCATCGCCAGCACGAGGTCGATGCGCGGTACGCTGCCCTTCCAGCTCGACGGGCGCGCCTCGTTCGGCGCGAGCGACATGAACTGCTCGCCGAACACCGTGGGCTGCTCGAACACGCGGTCGACGAACGACAGCACGTCGCCGTGGCTGCGGAAGTTCTTCGTGAGCTCGACGTAGAGCGCGCCCACGTCGTCCGAGCGCATGGCCGTTTTGTGCGCCTGGTACACGTTCACGTCGGCGCCGCGGAAGCGGTAGATGGACTGCTGCGCATCGCCCACCGTGCACAGGTGCGCGTTGCGCGCGCCGGCAAGGCGCGCGATCATGTCGATCTGCAGCTGGCTCGTGTCCTGGAATTCGTCCACCATGACCAGCTTGAAGCGGTGCTCGTAGCGCTCGGCGATGGCGGGATGGCGTTCGAACGCGTCGAGCGTGCGCACGAGCAGGTCGTCGTTGTCGAGCTTGCACACGGCCCGCTTCGCATCCTCGTAGCGCGCGGCCACCTCGCGGGCGAGCTGCATGAGCTCGTCGGCCAGCGGGTACGCCAACGCGAGCGCAACGCGCTGCGCCACGCTCGCATGCACGGCCTGGTACGCCTTGACCTCGGCTTTCACGGCCGCACCGCCGAAGGTGCACGGCAGGTAGGGGCATCCGTCCACCGCGCGTGCCAGCGCACGCATGTCGTCGGAAGCGCCCGCGTCGGCCAAAAACGCGCCGAGCGCTTCCACCGCGTCGGCCGCCTGCGCCCGCGCGCGCTCGGCCGACGCGCTCGAACCCGCCTGCTCGAGCGCGGGCAGCACGCCCTCGTAGGCCAGCAGCAGCTCGCGGGCCAACGCCGACGCGCGGGCCGGCCCCGGCCCGAAGTCCACGGCGTCGAGACCGCCGCGCTGGCCCACCGCCTTGTCGAGCAGCGTCTGCAGCATGGAGGCCACCGACGGCGCCGACGGCAGGGCGGAACGCGCCGGATACTCGTCGAACAGCGCCGCGTACGACCCGCGCGCGATGATGTCGTTGTCCGCGCCCAGCGCGCCGTCGATGGCGTCGGCGATGAGGTCGGCCCGCTCCGCATCGCCCATGATGCCGAACGCCGGGTCGAGCCCCAGGTCGAGCGCGTGGGCGCGCAGGATGCGGGCGCACATGCCGTGGATGGTGGATATCCAGGCGCCGTCCACGCGCAGCGCTTCCTCGCCGAGGCCCTCGGCGCGCAGCGTGCGCTTGACGCGCGCCTTGATCTCGGAGGCGGCTTTCTCGGTGAACGTGATGGCCAGCACCTCGTCGATGCTCGACACGGCGGGGCCGCTCTCGGGCAGCAGCGCGTAGGCGATGCGCTGCGTGAGCGTGAACGTCTTGCCCGAGCCGGCGCCGGCCGACACGAGCAGCGGCCCCGTCACGTGCTCGATGCTTTGGCGCTGTCCGGGCGTGCAGGTGTCCAGGTTCACGATATCCGCCTCCTCTCGCAGGTGAGCACGGGGCAGTAGCCGCACGGGTCGCCCCCGCGAGGGTCGGGCCCGATGCAGCCGTCGGCCAGCAAACGCACGGCCCCGGCGATGCGCTCCTCCACCGCGTCCACGAGCTCGCCGAACGACGACACGCCGAGCGCTTCGGCCGCCGGCCCCGGCACGCCGCACCGCTCGACGTCGATGCCCGGCACGTCCTGCTCCCCCACCACGGCACGGTCGAACGCGCCTGCCACGCGGCGGTCGCGCCCGTACGACACGTAGAGCGCGCCCACGACCTCGAGTCCGAGCGCCCTGCGCGCCACCTGGGCGTACATGAGCGTCTGCACCTTGTGGGGCAGCACGGCGCCCCCGGCCTGCGCCGCCGGCGACGAGGAGTCCAGGGCGTAGTCGTTGCCGAGCGAGCCCTTGTAGTCGATGACCACGGCCTGCCCTCGCTCGTTCACGTCGATGCGGTCGACGCTGCCGCGCAGCAAGCAGCCCGCATACGGGAAGTCGGCGGCGGAGCCGAAGTCGAACTCGAAGTACCGCGGCGCGAACCCCGGCAGCAGCGCCGCCTCGCGGTCGAGGAAGGCGACGAGCTTCTTCTCCAGATCGTTCGTCTCGGCGCGCTCGAACGAGGTGCGCGGGATGAGCGGGTTGCACGAGTGCTTGAGCTCGGGCTGGAACGCCAGATGGCGCTCGAACGTCTCGCGCAGCAGCGCGCGCGCCTCGCCCAGCGTGGCCGGCTGCACCTTCGCATGGCCCGCCGCCTGGAAGTGCTCGTAGAAGCTTTTCAGCACGCCGTGCGAGAAGCTTCCCATCTCAAGCGGGCCGAAGCCCGCGTCGGGCTCCGACAGGCGCAAGCGCCGCAGGGCGAACCACTTGTACGGGCATTCGAGGTAGCTCTCGAGCGCCGACGGCGACAGCGCCAGCGGCGCGCCAGCGGACGGCAGCCCCTCGCGCGGCGAGCGCGGCAGCACGATGCGGGCGCGCTGCGCGGGCGACACGGCGCCCGCCGGGGGCAGCTCCCACGACAGCAGGGGCCGCGCGTCCGTGTCGCATGCGGCGACGCCCGCGCAACCGAGCGCGAGGTTGCCGTGCAGCGCGTCCTCGCCCGCCTGTTTCGCGAACGGCGCGAGCGGCAGGGGCAGCCCCGTGATGCCGTCCACCTTGTCATGGCCCGGCCCGCGGTAGCAGTCGAGCAGCTCCTCGAGCATGACCGCCGGGTAGGCTTCGTCGGCATCCACCGTATTCAGCACGCGCTCGCACACCACCGCGTCGCGCGCCGACGAGAGCGCGCGGAAGAAGAGGCGGCGCCCGTCGGCCAGCGCGTCCGTCGGGTGGTCGAGCCCCAGCTTCGCCAGCAGCAGCGTGCCGCCGTCCTCGACGGCGCGCACCGGGTAGGCGCTTGCCGTGAGGTCGCACAGCACGAGCGTCGCGCACGAACACGTTGGGCGCTCGGCCGCCTCGGCCAGCGACAGGAACAGCACGTCGGGGCGTTGCCCCTCGCCCGAGGCTGTGCGCGCGCTCGCCGCCACCGGCAGGCGCTCGAGCAGGGGCAACGCGTCGGCAAAGGCCACGCCGGCCTGCGCGCACGCTCCCGCGAACCCGCGGGCGCGCGACACGGCCGCCAGCTGCTCCGCGCGAAACGCCGGGTCGAGGTCGACGCGGCTGCGCAGCCGCGCCTCAAGGCCCGCGAGCGCCCCGCCCACGTCGTCGGCGGCGAGGGCGGCCAAGGCCTCGGCGGCGGCCTCGCTCTTCTCGGACAGCGCCCGCACGATGCGCGCGCGGTCGACGGTGCGGTCGGCGCGCCACGCCGCATCGAGCTCGCACGCGCTCCGGCGGCTCACGCCCGAAAACGGGCTGAACGCGAAATCAGACGCGAGCGCGACGCGGCAGGTCCCGCGCATGAAGGCGTGCAGGGCCAAAAACGCCCGCCCGAACGCCGTGTCGGCGAAGGCGCGGGACGCGGTGACCGCCGCGTCGACGCCGTCCTCTGCCAGCGCGTCCGCCACCTCGTCGAACAGCGCCCGCGGATCGCGCGCCGCCACCACGACGGGAAGCGGTGCGCGGCCGTCGCGCTGCGCGCACGCGCGCTCGCGGGCAACCGCGTCCTTCACGGCGTCGGCGATGAGCACGGGCGCCGCATAGCGTCCCGCCGGAAGCAGGAAGCGCACGCGCCCCGTCGGCTCCAGGGGGGCACCCTCCGTCGGCTTGAACAGGCGCGACAGCAGCCCCTGCACCTCGGCGGCCCGCTCGGGGGAGGCGGACGGGGCGCGGCAGCCGTCGTCGAAGCGCGTCACGTCCGTGCGCGCGGCCAGCGCGTTCACGAGCCGCTCCTCGGCCAGGCCCAGCTCATCGAAACCCGCCAGCACGAGGGGCGCCGCCTGCCCGAGCGCGGCGGGCAGCCATGCGGCCGCCTGCGAAGCCTCGCACAGGTCGCGCTCGGCCAGCAGCGCGGCGTAGCGGCCGAGCACGGCCAGCACGTCGCGTTCGGCCGCGCTCAGCTCGGCGCGCGTTTCGACCGCGTCCGACGCGTTCGCCTCCAGCACGAAGGGCAGCGCCTCGCGAGCGATGCGCGCGAGCAGGTCCACCGTGCCCGACGTGGCCTCGAGCGCGGCGCGATCCGCCTCCGAGCACGCCCGTTGCAGCAGCAGCGTGCGCTCGGCCGCCGACACGATGCGCCGGCCGTCGCCGTAGAGCTCCCAGCGATCCCGCACCCACGACGCGGGCGTCTCCACCCGCACGCCGAAGCCGCACGGGCCTCCCGCGAGCGCCCGGCGCGTGCGCGCCGCCGCTGCGGCGGAGGGGACCAGCAGCACGGGCACGAGCCCTGCGGCCTGATGGACGGCAAGCTGTTCGCGCGCCGCGGCAAGCACGGCGTCTGCGTGATCAAGTATGTGACGGTGTAAAGGCATGCCTGCCATTGTACTCGCATACCGCACAGACGTGCGCTACAATGACCGCCATGCAAAAGAACACCTTGAAATATTCCGCCGTCGTATTCCTGGGCGGCGCCAGCTACGGCGTCATGGCCGCCACCGTCAAATCCGCGTTCGCCGAAGGGTTCACCTGGGCTCAATCGGCGGCGAGCCAAGCCTTGTTCGGCGCGCTGCTGTTCGGCGTCGCGCTCATCGTCTTGACCGTTGCCGGCAAGCGCCCCGTGCCGCTTTCGCCCAAGCGCGTCCTCGCGCTGCTCGGTCTCGGCCTGACCACCTGCACCACGTGCGTGCTGTACAACTACGCGCTCACCATGCTGCCGGTGTCGGTGGCCATCACGCTGCTGTTCCAGTTCACGTGGATCGGCATCGTCTTCCAGGTGATCGCGACGCGCCGCCGGCCCCATCCGGCCGAGCTCGGCGCCGCCGTCGTCATCCTCGGCGGCACGCTGTTGGCAAGCGGCCTGTTCTCGAGCACGGTGGGCGACCTCAACCCCGTCGGCATCGTGTGCGCGCTGCTGTCCGCCGTCAGCTGCGCCTCGTTCATGTTCCTGTCCGCGCGCATCGGCACCGATCTGCCGCCCATCGAGCGCGGCCTCGTCGTGTGCCTGGGCGCGTGCATCCTCGGCTTCGCCGTGTGCCCCGACTACTTCGCCAGCGGTGCCCTGCAGGCCGGCATCTGGAAGTACGGGCTGATCCTGGGCGTGTTCGGACTGCTCGTGCCCGTCATTTTATTCGGCATCGGAACGCCGCACCTGTCGGCCGGCCTGTCCACCATCATGGCGTCGTCGGAGCTTCCGTGCGGCATCGCCATATCGGTGCTCGTCCTGTCCGAGCCGGTGGACGCGCTGCAGGTGGTGGGCATCGTCATCATCATGCTGGGCGTGGTGGTGTCGCAACTGCCGAACCTGCTGCCCAAGCGCGTGCGCGCCTAGAAACCGAAATACGACAGCCCCACCGTGAACAGGTCCATCAGCAGCGCCTCGACCGCCGCGCTGCGCTCCTTGAGGTAGACGGCGCAAATGGGCACCGTCACGTTGTCCTGCGGCGCGAGCGGCCGCACCGCCGTCATGCCGTGCATCTTCTCCAACGCGGGAATGCCCGTGGTGAAGATGACGCCGCCCTGCTTGAAATGCTCCCAGATGTCCGACAGCTCCAATGCCACGAACGTGAGGTTCGTCTTCTTCGCGCGGTACTTCGAGATGATGCTGTCGTTCGCCGCGTCGAACCAGCTGGACAGGGCCACCGGGTACGGAGCAACGTCGACGAGCGTGAGCTCGCTCTTGTCGGCCAGCGGATGGCCCTTCCCCATGATCACCGCCGACGGCACGGTGCCGAGCGGGCGGCATTCCACGTCCGCGTGCACGAACGCGCCCACGGTGATCAGCACGTCGAAGGTGCGCGCCTTGAGCCCCGCGAGGCCCTCCCCGCCCGTGGCGAGCGCCATCGTGGTTTCCACGCCCACGCGCGCCTGCACGAGGGCCGCCGTGTTCTCGCGCACCACCTCGTTGCCCAGGAACGGCGGCGTGTTGAGCGCGAGGCGCAGGCAGTCGAGCGTGTCGCCCGATCGCTTGAAGCGCGCGGCGAAGATCTCGAGTTCCGAGAATCGGGCCAGCACCGGTACCGCCTGATCGTGCAGCGCCGTTGCGAACGACGTGGGCTTCATGCCCTGGTTGTTGCGCACGAACAGGTCGCACCCCACCTCGCTCTCGAGGTCGGCGATGCTCTTCGAGATGGCCTGCACGGTGATGTGCTGGCTTTTCGCGGCAGCGGATAGGCTGCCGTATTCGACGACGGCGGCGAAGTATCGAATCTGCTTGATGTTCAAGGGCCTGACTTTCCGAATGCGTGCGGTATCAAACGAAAAAATCGTACCACTCCGGCACCGACGAGCCCCTCCCGCCCATCGTGTTCAACTTATTTTTGAATCGTCCCGAAGGCTCGCATAAACGGGCGCGCGCCCTCTTCGGCAGACGGTTTCATCTTCTGCGAAAAAAGCACTTGCAATGAGGCCCGCACTTTGCAATAATATTCAGGCTGCTTTTTGAAGATGAAGAGCGCATAACGTCCCCATAGTCTAGAGGTCAGGACGCGGCCCTTTCAAGGCTGAGACACGGGTTCGATTCCCGTTGGGGGCACCACGAACGTGCAGGCCGGAAGCATTCGCTTCCGGCCTTTTTCATTCCGCAGGATGCGCCCGCACGCGCGCGGGCACGAGGTTGGGCGCCTGCGACACCACGACGCCGACAAGGATAGCGACCACTCCCACCAGCTGTAACGCGGCCACGGGCTCGCCGAGCACGGCCATGGACAGCGCGATGCCGCACGGCAGCTCCGACGACGCCATGATGGCGGCAAGCCCCGGCGCGAGGTGCGGCGTGGCGATGCCGAACAGGATGACCGGCACGAACAGCGCGCACAAGCCCAGCATGAGGCCGTAGGGCGCGATGCCGGCCTGCAGCACGCCGCTGCCGACGTAGTCGGGGCACAGCGCGAACGCGAGGACGCAGGCGCCCAGGCACACGACGAGCCCCCGCTCGATGGGCGGCAGGCCGCGGCCCACGCGCCCCGAGAAGAACATGAACGACGCGCAGCTCACCGCCGAGAGCAGCCCGCAGGCCACGCCGAGCGGGTCGAGCGCGCCCACCTCGTCGAACAACAGGCCGCTCGCCAACAGCGTGCCGCCGAGGATGACGGCGGCGGCGACCGCTTCGGCCGGATGCGGGCGGCGGCGCGTGGCGATCACCTGCACCACGATGCCCATCCACGTGAACTGGAACAGCAGCGTGATGGCCGCGGATACCGGCAGCAGGGTGAGCGCGTAGTTGTACAGCACCGTGCCGATGCACGTGTTGACGCCCAGCGCCAGAAGGGCGAGCACCTGCTTGGGAGCGAGCGGCACGAGGCGCGTGCCGCGCAGCCGCAGCACGACGAGGCCGACGGCGAACAACAGCGTGGCGAACAGCGCCTGGCTGGCCACCACCTGGGGCCATGTGAACCCCGCGGCGTAGGTGACCTTCACCGTGGTGGCCTGCGCGCCGTAGCTGGCGCCCGCCAGGAAGACGAGCGCCGAGTATTTCAGGACGTCCTTCTGCATGCCGCTATTCTAGCGCACGGGAGAGCCCTCGCGCGACGCGAACCCGCAGATGCGGCGATGCGATGGGTACCGGGCGAGAAACCGCCCAGCGCGGCGCGTTTGCGGTATGATGGTTCGCATGAACACCGACGAGAACACCACCATCCCGCTGCCGACCGCTGCCGCGCCCGCCGCCGGCCCCGTGCCGGACGAGCCGAACGCCTCCGCAGCCGCTGCTTCCACCGAGCTCGCCGTAGGCGACGCCACCGCCCTCGCGCCCGCGGAGGAAGCGCCGCCGAAGCCCACCGTCATCGTGATGCACGCATCCGTGGGATCGGGGCACCGCAGCGCCGCGTACGCCATCGCCCAGGCCTTCGAGCTCATACGCGATGCGCAGGACGCCGACGCGGAGCCGGCTGTTTCCGTCGTCGGCGCTGCCGGCAGCGCCGATGCCGCCGATGTCGCCGCGCCGTCTCCCGTCCCCGACGATCTCGACATCGAAGTCATCGACGTGCTCGATTACGGGCGCATCGTGTTCGACGGCAACAAGACGGCCTCGCTGTTCACGGGCGCCACGCGCCCCATCTACGACCTCACCTGGCGCTTCACGCTCACCGGGCGCCTGCTATGGGGAGGCGGCTCCATCTGGTCGCATGTCATGTACGCCAAGTTCACCGACTACGTGCGCGAGAAGAAGCCCCTCGCCGTCGTGTGCACCCACATCACCGCGGCGAACGTGGCCGTGGCCGCGCGCATGCTCACCGGACAGCACTACCCCATCGTGTGCGTGCCCACCGACTACGAGACCGAAGGGCTGTGGCCCCACAGCGCCACCGACCTGTTCTGCGTCGCGAACGAGTCGATGGCCGAGACGCTGCGCCCCCGCAAGGTGCGCGAGGACCGCATCCTCATCACGGGCATCCCCACGCGCGACGACTTCCGCCGCCCCTACGACCGCGTTGCCACGCGCGAGCGGCTGCACCTCCCGCAGGACCGCCGCGTCGTGCTGGCCCTGGCGGGCGCGTATCTGCCGCGGCCCTACGTGCACTTCCGCACCGCGCTCGACAAGCTGCTGCCCTACCTGCACGGCTTCGACGACACGCTGCACTTCGTGTTCGTGGCCGGGAACGACGCCGACTACGCGCGCCACCTGCGCCAGGAATGCGACGAGCTGGGCCTGACGAACGTCACCGTGCTCGACTACGTGGAGGGCATGGCGGCGCTCATGGCCGCAAGCGACCTCGTCATCTGCAAATCGGGCGGCCTCACCGTCACCGAGTGCCTGTGCGCGCAGGTGCCCATGATCCTCTTGGGCAAGGCGTACGGCCAGGAGAAGGTGAACGTGCAGATGCTCACCTCGCTCGGGGCGGCCATGCACGTGACCACGGCGCGCGAGCTCTTGGACACGCTTCGCCACGTGGCGAAGAACCCCGAGAGCGCGCACGCCATGCTGATCAACGGAAGCTTCCTGCGCCACCCGGATGCCGCAGAGGACATCGCGCGCGCCACGCTGCGCCTCATCGCCGAGCCGAAGGACGTCGACGACCCCCTCTACCGCAAGCACCTGCTGAAGTTCTACTGGGGCAAAAAGCCCGCCCACATCCGCTAGAGCGGTTGCGGCCCCGTCCTTGCGCGGTGTCGGATCGGTGGCAGTTTTGGTCATTATGCGCTCATCGGCGCGTGCGGCGGCTTGAACGTTTATACTGGTGAATCGGCGCCCGACGGCATCTGCCGCGGTTGCGCCTCGATCTTCCACATGCATGACGCGGCGGATCGAACCCCGCACCTGCAATCAGCGGCCGCCAAGCCGCATCGACACAGAAAACAGAGACATATGAAGCAATTCAACGAACTCGGCCTGTCCGATCAGGCTCTTGAAGCCGTCGCGCGCCTGGGCTACGAAGCGCCCACGCCCGTCCAGGAGCAGGCCATCCCCCTCGCGCTCGAAGGGCGCGACCTCATCGCCGCCGCCAAAACCGGCACCGGCAAAACCGCGGCCTTCTCGCTGCCCTCGCTCGACCGCCTCGAGCACGCCAAAGGCGGCCAGGGTCCGCTCATGCTCGTGGTCACGCCCACGCGCGAGCTTGCGCAGCAGATCGGCGAGGTGTGCACGGCCATCGCGGCCTCGACGCACCATCGCATCCTCACCGTGGTGGGCGGACTTTCCTACACCCCGCAGATCAACAAGCTCAAGCACGGCGTGGACATCCTCATCGCCACGCCGGGCCGCCTCGTCGACCTCATGGAGCAGGGCGCGGTGCGTCTCGGCGACGTGGAGGTTCTCGTGCTCGACGAGGCCGATCGCATGCTCGACATGGGCTTTTGGCCGGCCATGAAGAAGATCATCGGCGCCACGCCCTCGAACCGCCAGACGCTGCTGTTCTCGGCCACCATCGACGCGTCCATCAAGAACAGCGTGGGCAAGCTGCTGCACGACCCGGCGTTCGTCGAGATCGCGCACAAGGGCGAGACGGCCGACACCGTGGACCAGTACGTCGTCCACGTGCCGCAGCTGCTCAAGCCGGCCCTGCTCAAGGCGCTGCTCGCCGAGAAGGGCTCCGAGCGCGTCATCGTGTTCGCCCGCACGCGCAGCCGCGCCGATTCCACGTGCCGCCGCCTCAAGCGCGCCGGGTACACGGTGGAGGCCATCCACTCCGACCGCAGCCAGGCGCAGCGCCGCCGCGCGCTCGACAACTTCGCCGCCGGCAAGACCGGCGTGCTCGTGGCCACCGATGTGCTCGCGCGCGGCATCGACGTGGAAGAGGTGGACTACGTCGTGAACTACGACCTGCCCACCCAGCCCGAGGACTACGTGCACCGCATCGGCCGCACGGGCCGCGCGGGCGCGGCGGGCTTCGCCGTGTCGTTCGTGAGCCCCGAGACCGCCGACGCGCTGCGCGACATCGAGAAGCTCATCAAGCGCCCCATCCCCGAGATGGCGGTGCCGTCCTTCGATGCCGAGCAGGCCGCCGAAGAGGCTGCAGGCAAGGCCGCCCGCGCCGATGCGCGCCGCGACCCCGAGATCAAGCAGGCGGCGAAGGAGCAGGCCGCGCGCGAGCGCAAGAAGGCCAAGGCCCGCGATCAGGCGCAGACCGAAGCCGCGCCGCAGGGAAGGCGCCCCGCCGCGAAGAAGAAGCCGGCCGGCGCGCAAGGCGGCCAGCAGAACCGCTCGCAGAACGCGCAGGGCAAGAAGCCGAACGCCCCGCAGGGCAAGCCCGCAACGGGCGGCGCTCCCAAGAAGCGCGGAGGCTCGGATTTGCGTCCCGGTCGCGCCCAGCGCGCCGCCAAGGCACAGCAGCGCGGCAAGCGCCGCTAGAAAGCTCCCCCACCATGCGAAGCGGGGCCGCACCAGAAGGATGCGGCCCCGCTTCGCGCACTATGTCGCTTACGCGCGCTTCATTTGGCAAATTTTTACGCGATTGCGGGCGAAATCGTCATTTTTTGCCCTCGATCGCCCGCATGTTGCCATTGTCGAGCACATTGCCCCAGGTCAATATCTGAGCCTTGGGCGCACCAGACCGCAATCGCGAAAAAACTTGCCAAATGCGAGCAGTTTCTGCGAGCGCCGACGTTCGTCATCTTGGTGCCGCCGAGGACGAGCGCTTTCATCTAGCCGAGCGGGTTCTTGTTCTGGTTGGCGGCCACGTGCACAAGGCGGTTGCCCAGCCACAGCAAAAACGCCAGCACCACCACGGCGCTGCCGGCCAGCATCCACGAGCCGTTCAACAGCTCAGCGATGAGGAAGAACACCACCACGGCCGCCACGAACAGCAGCGCGAGGGTTGCGAAGGCCACGAGCGCCGTGGCCGCGAGGCGCGCGCCATTCTTCTCTTCGGGCTGAGCGGGCTCGCCGCCCCGATCCTGCTCTGGTTCATCGGTCATAGCGCGCTCCCTTTCCCATCGGCCACGGCCCGGCGGGTCGCTTCTCGGCCCCTAGCATACGCTTTTCGTGGCCACCACGGCCACGCCGGTGCCGCACACGTCCTCGATGAGCACGTCACCGGCGGCAACCGGCGCGTCCGGCTCAAGGCGCGCGATGGCGGCCAGCACGTCGCGCATGGCGACCTTCGGCACGGGGCGCTGCGTTTTCACGCTGACGGGCTCGAGGCAGCCGCCGCACGGCAGCACGGCCGTCACCATGCGCTCGGGCGCGACCGCCTCCTGCGCCGCGTAGTCGGCCCCGCGCTTGCACGTGTAGCCCGACACCTCGGCCACCTGGCCGCTCTCGTCGAGCGTCACCTCCACGCAACAGCCCAGCGGGCAGCAGATGCACGTGAAGGTGACGATATCGGTGGCGAACTGCATCAGTCGGCACCTCCCCCGGCCATGCCGGCGTCGCTTGCGGGCGAGACGGCGTCGTCGCGGCCCTCCACCCGCACCCGCACGGCCGAACAGCCCTCGGCCGCGCCTGCGGGCAGCAGGATGAGCACCATCTCGGCGGGCACGGCGATCATGGTCTTCGCCCGCTTGAGCTCGCGCACCTCTCCCGACGCGTCGATGCCCTCCACGATGAAGCGCGGGGCGTTCACCGTGCGCGTCACGCGCAGCGACAGCATGAGGCGCTCGTCGGGCGGCGTGGCGGCGTCGATGGTCTGGGGCACCACGTAGCGCACGCCCTCCCCCGCCATCACCGGCACGCTTGCCGCAGCAGGCCGCTCCGCGCCCCCGCGGCGCGCGTGCGCGGCTGCGGCAACGCCGGCGCGCTCGCCTTCCTGCGACGCATGGTCCACCAGGTCGTGCACGTGCAGCGCGTTGCCGCAGGCGTACACGCCCGCGACGTCCGTGGCCAGGCGGTTGTCGACGCGCGCGCCGCCCGTCACGGCGTCGAGCGTCACGCCGGCCGACTTCGCCACCTCGTTCTCGGGCAGAAGGCCCACCGACAGCAGCAGCGTGTCGCACGCGATGCGCTGCTCGGTGCCGGGTATCACCTGGATCGTATCCGGGTCCACCTGCGACACGTACACGGCGCTCAGACGCCCCTCTCCTTCGAGGCGCGTCACCGTGGACGAGAGGTGCAGCGGAATGCCGAAGTCGTCGAGGCACTGCACCACGTTGCGGCGCAGCCCCGACGGATGCGGCATGAGCTCGTGCACGCCCACCACCTCGGCGCCCTGCGATGCGAGGCGCCGGGCCATGATGAGGCCGATGTCTCCCGAGCCCAGGATGACCGCGCGACGGCCGGGCAGGCATCCTTGCAGGTTCATGAAATTCTGCGCGCTGCCGGCCGAGAACACGCCCGACGGGCGGGCGCCCGCCATGTTGAGCGCGCCGAGGCCCCGCTCGCGCGATCCGGTGGCGAGCACCACCGCGCGCGCCGCGAACGCATGGGCGCCGCGCGCGTCCACCGCATGCACGACGAGCGGCGTGCCCGCAGCCGCGTCGGCCGGGTCGAGCGACGTCGCCGTCGCCCCCGGCAGCACGTCCACCGAGCCCCGGGTCGCAAGGGCGTCGATCTCGCGCTGAGCGTACTCGGGGCCCGTCAGCTCCACGCCGAAGCGATGCAGGCCGAAGCCGTTGTGCACGCATTGCTTGAGGATGCCGCCGAGCTTCGCCTCGCGGTCGAGCAAGAGCACGCGCGCGCCGTCGCTCGCCGCGGCCTGCGCGGCGGCGATGCCGGCCGCCCCGCCGCCCACCACGGCCACGTCGTACACGCCGGGAGCGGCCGCGAGCGCACCCGCCGCAGCGGCCTCGCCAGCCGTCTCGGGCGCCGCGTCCTCGTCGGTGCGGGCCAGCTCCACGTAGTCCGGGCGCGACGAGGCCACCACCGGCGAGCCGGGCAGCCGCTTGTCGAGCGCTTCGGGCGCGCGGCCCGTCTCGCGAGCGACGATCTTCGCGATCTCGGGCGAGCAGAACCCGCCGTGGCAGCGGCCCATCATGGCGCGCGTGCGCCACTTCAGCGCGTCGAGCGACAGCACGGGCAGCGGCCCGCGCAGCGCGGCCACGAGCTCGGCCTCGGTCACCTCGCAGCAGCGGCACACGACGTGGCCCCAGCGCGGGTCCTGCGCGATGGCGTCGGCCCGCTCGGCTTCGTCGAGCTCGGCGAACGGCGCGCAGCGGACACGCCGCGGATCGAACGCCTCGTTGGGAGCCGCGCCCAGCTGCGCGGCCACCGCAGACGCTACGTGCTCGGCCACGGCCGGCGCCGACGTGAGGCCCGGCGAGTCGAAGCAGGCGATGTTGAAGAAGCCGGGCGCGTCCTCGGGCTCGCCGATCACGAAGTCGTCGCCGTCGGCGCTCGAGGCCCGCAAGCCGGCGAAGTTCGCGATCATGCCGCGCGCGCTCGCATCGGGCCAGGTCTTGCGAGCGGCCTCGAGCACGAACCGCAGCCCTTCCGCGCTCGTGGACAGGTCGGTCTTGCTCGCCTGCTCCACCGCATTCGGGCCCACCAGCAGGTTGCCGTGCACGGTGGGCGTCACGAGCACGCCTTTGCCGGCCGACGAGGGCGCCTGGAACACCGTGTGCGAGAACAGCGGGCCGTACTCCGCGTCGTACAGGCAGTACTCGCCGCGCCGCGCCGTTATGCGCAGCTTGCGCGCGCTCACCGCGTTGTTCAGCTCGTCGGCGAACACGCCCGCGGCGTTCACCACCGCACGCGCCGCATAGCGCGCGCCCGCGGACGTGACCAGCAGGTAGCGCAGCGGCGGGTCGGACGGCCCCACGGGGTCGAGCGCCGCGGCGCGTTCGGGCGCCAGGCGCTCGACGGACACGACGCGCTCGTTGAAGCGGAACGTCGTGCCGTGCTCCGCCGCCTGCTCGGCCGCGCGCAGCGCCACCTCGTACGGGTCGCAGATGGCGCCCGTCTCGGCGACGAGGCCGCCCCGCACGAGCGGGCTCGCTTCGGGCTCGAGCGCCCGCACCTCGGCCGCGTCGAGCTCGCGCACGCCGGGCACGCCGTTCTCAACCGCGCGGGCCACCAAGCGGCGCACGGAGGCACGTTCCTCGTCGGAGAACGCCAGCACGAGCGAGCCGTTGCGAACATAGGAGAATCCCAGGTCGTCAGCCCATTGCGGAAACAGCTTCGACCCCGCCACATTGAAGCGCGCCTTGAGCGTGCCGGGAAGCGGATCGTATCCGGCATGCACGATGCCGGAGTTCGCACGCGTCGAGCCGCAGGCCACGTCGTTACCCGCTTCGAGAACCGTCGCGGACAGGCGCCAACGCGCCATTTCCCGCGCGGTCGTCGCGCCGGCAACGCCCGATCCCACGATCACGACGTCGGCAGTATGAAGAGGTTCGGTATCCATGTCCTTCAGCTTACTATGTATCGCCGTTGAGCGAAAGAGCAGACACGCAAACGGACGCACACGGTATCGTGAGTTCTACGAAGCGACGAAAGGAAACTCATGAGGATTGCGGTGGCGAGCGAGGGGCTGGACGTATCGCCCTATTTTAGACACTGCGCGAGCTTCACCTGCTACAAGATCGAATGCGGAATCATCGTCGAATGCCAGAATATGCCCAACCCCCATCAGACGCCGGCCCGGCTTGCCGCCGTGCTGCGCGAGCTTGACGTGAATACCCTCATCACGGGCACCATCGAACGCGACACCGTCGATGCGCTGCGCGCGGCCGACATCGACGTGGTGGCCAACCAGAAGGGCAGCGCCCGCGCCGCCGCCGAAGCGCACCTGGCCCATACCCTCATCGGGAGCGACGAATGGCACAGCGACGAAGAGGGCCGCAACGCCGTCGAAGCGTAGCAGCTCCACCCCTCGTATACGAGAACGCCCCGCAGGAAATCCTGCGGGGCGTTCTTTCATATCTGGGAAAGCGCGAGGCTTACAGAGCCTTCTTGGCGACCTCGACCACGGCGGTGAAGGCCGCGGGATCGTTGATGGCCATGTCGGACAGCACCTTGCGGTCCAGCTGCACGCCGGCCTTCTTGAGGCCGTTCATCAGCACGGAGTAGCTCAGGCCGTTCAGACGGGCACCGGCGTTGATGCGGGTGATCCAGAGGCGACGGATGTCGCGCTTCTTGTTGCGGCGGTCGCGATACATGTACTGGAGCGAATGCTGCACCTGCTCCTTCGCGGCACGGTAGGAACGGGACTTCGCGCCGTAGTAACCCTTGGCACGATTGAGGACGGTACGACGCTTCTTATGGGCGCCAACTGCGCGCTTGACACGAGGCATGATCTATCACTGTTCCTTTTCGATTAGCGGAGGCCGAGATTGCGTGCGATGACCTTCTGGTCAGCAGCGGCCACTTCGGTTTCATGGCGGAAGTTGCGCTTACGCTTGGGGCTCTTCTTCGTCATGATGTGGCTCTTGAACGCCTTGGAGCGCATGATCTTGCCGGAACCGGTGACGCGGAATCGCTTCGCGGTGCCGCGATGAGTCTTCATCTTAGGCATGGTCGTTCCCTTCTTCTTTCTTCTCGTTCTCTTTCTTTTTCTTCGCCGCAACCGCCGAGGGCAGAGGGGCGATGAGCATGTGCATGTTACGGCCTTCCATCTTCGGCTGGCTTTCGATGACCGCCATTTCCTTCAGGTCATCGGCCAAACGCTCCAGAATGGTGAGGCCAAGTTCGGGGTGAGCCATCTCGCGGCCGCGGAACATGATGGTGATCTTGACCTTGTTGCCGCCGTCGAGGAAGCGCAGGACGTGCTTCTTCTTCGTCGTGTAGTCGCCCACGTCGATCTTCGGGCGGAACTTCATTTCCTTGGTCTCGATCTTGCTCTGGTTCTTGCGGGCCTGCTTTGCCTTGATGGCCTGGTCGTACTTGAACTTGCCGTAGTCCATGATGCGGCATACGGGCGGCTCGGCGTTCGGGGCGATTTCCACGAGGTCGAGGCCCTGGCTGTCGGCGACGCGCTGGGCTTCAGCCGTCACGTAAATGCCCATCTGGGTTCCGTCGAAGCCGATCAAACGGCATTCGCGCGCATTGATTTCTTCGTTGAGCCGAGGCTCCTGAGCAGCTATCGCGCTCACCTCCCAATCCTTCGCGCTTTCGCGCCATAATAAAAAACCCGTAGCGCCGGGAGCGTACGGGTATCGCATTCGCGTCAGGCTTTGCAGCCGGTATTCGAGCGACCCATCAGCAACCGAAGCGCCGAAGCAGGTGGAGGGTTTCCCCTCACTTGAATAAACAACTCGCCTATTGTAGCACGGACCCACCCGGATGCAAGCCCTTTTTCAGCTTTCGCCACAACAACGCAATGCGAGGAATCGAGCGCGCATAGCTGCCCGAACCGTGAGATAATCGCATCCGAGAGAACAGAGGACCTATGCCAACCGACAAGCCCGAACCGCGCGAACACCCCAACGACCCGCTCCACGGAGTCACGCTTGAAATGATGCTCAAGCGGCTCGTGAACAAATACGGATGGGACGGGCTGTCGAAGCGCATCAAGATCAAATGCTTCAGCAACGAGCCCAATTTCAAAGGGGCGCTGAACTTCCTCCGCAAGACCCCCTGGGCGCGCAGCAAAGTGGAGGAACTCTACAAGAACTCGAGGTTTTGGACGGACATCTGAGCTTTCCCCGGCACGCTTCGTCGGCTTTTGCTATACTCGCGCCATCAGATGCCCGCATACCGCCTTTTGCGACGGAAGGACACCGAGACCCTATGAACCGCGCGACCCGCTTCCTCATGCTCGTCGGCGCCTGGACCGCCTGCATCATCGGATGCATCGGCGTGTTCGTGCCGGTGCTGCCCACCACCCCGCTGCTGCTGCTCGCGACGTTCCTGTTCGCGAAGTCGTCGCCGCGCTGCCATGCCTGGATCGTCTCGACGAAGGTGTACCGCACCTACGTGGCCGCCTTCAAGGAAGCGGGCGGCATCCCGCTTGCGGCGAAGGTGCGCATCCTGGCCGTGTCGTTCACGCTCATGGGTTTGAGCGCCTGGTTCGTGCAGAAGCCGCTCGTGTGGGGCATCCTCGGATGCGTGAGCCTGTTCCTGCTCTACCTCATGTTCGTCCGCATCCCCACCATCGGCACCGAGCGCGTCCAACAAGCCCGCCGCGCCGAAGAAGCGGAGTGACGGAACCCCTCGCCGAAACCGAAGCGCCCGCCGCAATCCGCGCGGCGGGCGCGTGCGCGTTTACGCCTCCTCGGTAGCCGCATCCACGGCGATCTGGCCGAACACGTAGCCCTGGCTCAAGCCCGACGTGTACAGCAGCCCCTCGCGCACCTCCGATGATGCGCACACCTCGCCGCAGGCGAACAGTCCGGGAATGGGCGCGCCGCTCTCGTCAAGCACGTGCGCGCACTCGTCGATGTCGAGGCCGCCGTAGGAATAGTAGATGCACGGCTCGATGCTGAGCGCGTAGTACGTGGGCCCCTCGAGCGGCGCGAGGAACGTCTCGCGTCCGAAGTCCTCGTCGACGCCCGTGGCCATCATCTCGTTGTAATGGGCGACGGTGGCCGGCAGGTTCGGCGCGCCGATGGTTTCGGCCAGCTCGTCGAGCGGCGCTCCGCCGATGACGATGCCCTCGGCGAAGTAGTCCTCGAACAGGTCGTATTCGGCGCGCACGCCCTCGTCGAACACGTAGTAGCCGCGATGCTCGGGCTGCTTCATGCCCAGCTTTCCCGCCGTGTCGTAATGCGCGTCCTCGGCGTGGAAGCGATCGCCCTCGATGTTCACGACGATGCCCGGCGCGCTCGAGGGCGGCAGCGACATATCCGTCATGCTCTCCGTGCTCACGAAGTATGTGTGCTCGCCGGCATCGAGCGCAACCGCGCCCGCACCCGCCTCCTGCGCCATGACGAGCCCCTCGCCTTCGGCACCTGCGCTCGAGATGACGCGCACGTCCGCGTACTCGGGCACGTACTGCTGCACCATGGCGGGATTGTTGGTGAATCCGCCCGTCGCGAGGATGACCGCAGGCGCACGGTACAGCGTGCCCGCCGCGTCGAGCACGCCCACGACGCGCCCGTCCTCCACGACGAGCTGCTCGGCCTTCGTCTTGAGACGGATCTCGGCACCGGCCTCCACCGCCTGCTGTTTGACGAAGGCCACGAGCGCGCCGCCCGCCCCTTCGACGTTATGGGCACGCGGGTCCCAGTCTTCGAGGGGCACGAAACCGAGCCCCTGCGCGTTGAGGTCGTCCACCATCGCGACGGCGCCCGCGTACATCGCGCGGCAGAGCGGCTCGCCGGGGTGCTCGTAGCGCGCATCCGGCAGACGCATGTAGTCGATGTAAGCGTCCACGGTATCGCCGCCGTACCCCTGCGCGTCCTGCAGCTTCGTGCCGGGCGCGTGGATGGTGCCGGAGCTCAGCGCGGAGTCGCCGCCCAACGCGGCTTCCTTCTCGAGCACGACGCAGCGCTTGCCCGTTTCGCCGGCGCGAATCGCCGCGCCGAGACCGCCGATGCCGCCGCCGACGATGACGAAATCGGTCTCCACGACGTTCTTCGCCGCGCGTTCGGCCTCCTGCTGCGTGCAGGCGCTCAGCAGGCCGCCCGCCATGGCCGCAACGCCTGCCGTCGCCGCAAGCCCGACGAACGAGCGACGCGTCAAATGCATGGTGGAACTCATAGTAACCACCCTCCCTCAGGGTAACGCGCGCCTCCCTCCGGCGCGCTGCGAGGCGCTCATTTTGGACGACGCGCGCGCCGGCGAACATCCCTTGCGCCCGGGTACGCGGCATATACCTCGTTTTTAGGTATGCCGTCCGGCAACGGATTCACCGGAGCGGCCGCGCCCGCGGCTATACTTGACGAAAACCCACGCCCACCCCGAAAGGCAGCCCACCCGATGGCGCAACGGCGATCCCTTCTCACGGCCGCATCGTGCGGACTCGGCTTCTTCTGGGCCTGGTGCTACTGCCTGTGGTTCGTGCCCAACATCTATACCGGCACCGCGGTGGTGCCGCCCGGCGAAAACTGGTCGTGGCTCGTCGTGCTGGGCTCGGCGGCGCTCGTGCACTTCGTCCTCCCCTGGCTGCTCAAGACGCGCCGGCTGTCGTCGCTCGGATGGCTGCGTTTCGTCGTGCCGCTTGCCACCGTCGCAGGCACGGTGGGCATCGAGCTCACGGAGCGGCTCGTGCCGTCCCTTGCGCTCTACTACGGCGCGGCGGTGGTGTGCGGCGTCTCCTCGGCCTTCCTCTTCCATCTGTGGGGCGACCATTACGCCGCCACCCGCAACGGCGACGCCGAGAGCATCGCGTTCGGGTTCGGCGTGGTGGTGCTCGCGTCCATCGTGCTCACGTCGCTGATGCCGAGCGCGCTGTCGAACGTCTACGTCGCCCTCACGCCCCTCGCCTCGGGCGCGCTGCTCGCGATCGCGCGCCGACGCGCTGACACCTCGTCGTACCCGGCGCTGCTGCCGAAAGCCAGCCGGAAAACAAGCCGCAACGCCATCGTGCGCGTGTGCCTGATCGCGTTCCTCACGTGCGTCATCTGCACGTTCATGTGGGCCATCGTGCCCCTCGAGCAGCTGCCCATCGGCTTCGACGCCATGGCGCTGGGCGTGGCGGCGGGAGCCGTGCTCATGATCGTGGCGGCGCTGCCGAAGCTGCTGTTCAACGAGAAGATGCCCACGGGACGCATCCTCACGTGGATGCTCGTGCTGGCGGCCTTCGGCATCGCCCTGTATCTGGCGGGCGGCAGCGAGGCGCTCATGCTGTCCTACATCGCAAGCATGGCCTCGTCGGTGGCCCTCGACGTGCTGTTGGCCACGTACTTCGTCGCGCTCATCGTGAAGGGCTACGTGGCCTCGTCCACCGCCTTCGGCTACAGCGAGGGCTTCATCTGCGCCGGCATGCTCGTGGGAAACGTGCTGCACAACGGCCTGGAAGCGGCCGGCCTGCTGAGCGAGCAGACCGTGCTCGACATCTGCCTTGCGTTCATGTGCGCGCTCATGCTGCTCGTGGTGCTGCTGAACGACCAGCAGCGCAGCATCCACGAGATCATGACCGCCCCGCGCAAGCCCTCGGCGCTCGAGCGGCACGCCGCCGCCATCGCCGACGAGTTCAAGCTCTCGGCGCGCGAGTTCGAGATCCTCGAGCTGCTCGGACAGGGGTTTACCGCCCAGGGCATCGCGAAGCGCATGGTGATCTCGCCCTACACGGTGCAAACCCACATCAAGCACATCTACCAGAAAATGGGCATCCACAGCCGCACCGAACTGCTCGACTACCTCACGCTCCGCCAAACGGATGCGTAATCCTACCTCCTGAGGAGGGCGTCGAAGTCCTTGCGGGAATGAACCCCGAACTTGTCGTAGATACGGCTGCAATGGGCGCGCACGGCACCGTTCGAAATGAACAGCTCCTCGCTGATCTCGGTTGCGGTCTTGCCTTCCACAAGCAGGTGGAACACCGTCGTCTCGCGCTGCGAGAGGCCCTTCGCCGTCGCCACGGCTCCAAGCCGCTCGCGCTCCGAGGTGCGTTCCTGAGGCTGGAACGACGCGTAGGCGCGACGGTCGCCCAACCGGGGGGCGAACACCACGATGCCCGCCCCCACCGCGGCGAAGATGGTGATCGTCACCACGACGCCGCTGTTGAGCGCCGGCACGAGGCGCATGAGCACGATGGCAGCATCGGCGGCCACGAGCGCGAAAACGCGCACGCAGGAGCCGGGCAGCATGGCCGACGTGCGGTTCTGATAGGCGCTTGAGCACACGAGCGTGTACACGAGCAGGTCGAACGTCGAGTACGCGGCGCTGACGAGCACCTGCGAAAGCGAAGGGGACACGCCGAGGAACTCCACGCCGATCAGTCCCGCCGTCATGAGCGGCAGCGCGATGGCGTACAGGATGGTGCGGTCGAAGCGGTCGCCCATCTCGAACGCCAGCACAAGCACCACGACGGACGGCAGCACCGTGCCCCACCCTGTTTCGGAGGCCGAATGGGACAGCGACGTGGCGCTGCCGCATAACCCGTAGGCAAACGCGAACACGCACACGAACAGGAAGAGCGTGCCGAAACCCGACAGCGAGCCCGCGCCCGTCGCCACGCGCGGGCTGGCGCCCAAACTGGGCACCTTGTCGAAGCAGAACGCCACCTGCACGAACGATGTGCCCGCAAGCGCCATGACGAGCAGCGTGCTCGACAGCGCGTCCACGCCCGTGACGAGAGGCAACACCACGAAACGCACGGCGAAGGATACGGCGAACACTTGAATCACCTTGACGGGCGGCAGATAGCCGCAGAATTCGATCCACTGCGCGAACAGCATGCCCGCCCCACCCCCGATGAGCACGAGGCTCGCCACGACAACCCTCGGCCCCGGATCGATGCCGAGCACCACGAGCAGCGGCACGAGACACCCTGCCACGATGAGGGCGCTCGGCAGGGCGAGGAGGAACCCGCTACGGCGGTGCGCGTCGAAGCCGTAGCACAACGCAAGGTAGGCCACAAGCCCTGCCACCTTGCCCATGTCGACGAGCAGGAAGAAGAAGCCGCCCTCGAACAACGGCCCCACGCCCACGTGCGCCACTGCGGCGTTGAACCACAGGGGCCATTCATGGGCGCAGCGGTACAGCCCCATGCCGATGCCCGCGTAGAAGATGAGCGCGTTCTCCCTGAGAAAGGAGAACAGCCTGTTGAGTTGCGTGTCCAGCCCGATCGACCCCCCGACTTCCCCCGCTGCCGATCCCCCGGCGCTGCGGTGGATGATACCGGTTTTAAGCAGTCCGAACAACGTTTAAACACGTTTAAACATCCGTGCGCTCGGAACCGCGGGTACCGTGTCCTCAACCCCGGCGCCGTCGCCGCGCACCCTCCCTCCGACGACGGCCCGGGATCAGGAGAACCGAATACGGAAGGGGACATCATGGAGAGCACAACCAGCAAGCAGTGGGGACGCCGCGACTTTTTGAAGGGGGCCGTGGCAAGCGCTGCCGGCCTCGCCGCATTCGGCATGGCCGGATGCGCGCCGAAAGCCGAAGGCAAGGAGAACAGCGGTGCGTCCGGCGTGCCGCAATCGTGGGATCGCGAGGTGGACGTCGTGGTCATCGGCAGCGGCGGGTCGGGGCTGTCGGCCGCCATCGAGGCAAGCGGCGCCGGAGCCGATACGCTCGTGCTGGAAAAGGGCAGCGTGATCGGCGGCACCACGGCGCTGTCGGCCGGCATCACGCAGGCGGCGGGCACGAGCTATCAAAAAGAGTTCACCGCGTACCAGGACGACACGCCCGAGCGTCACTTCCAGTGGTACAAGGCGCTCGGCGAAGGCTGGGTGGACGAAGAGCTCGTCAAGGATTTGGCGTACGGCTGCCCCGAGGTCATCCGCTGGTACGTCGAAGACCTCGGCATCACCATCGGCGACTTCTCGGGGCAGTCGCACGTGCCCTACGCCGACGAGTACTACGCCGTGCGCATCCATCGACCCGACGGGCAGGGCGCGGGCCTCATTGCCGCGATGAAGGCGAAGGCCGAGGCGAACGGCGCCGCGATCGAGACGAACTCGGAGGTCACAAGGCTCATCGTCGATGCGGAAGGTGCCGTGGTGGGCGTCGAAGCCGACACGAAGAAGGGCACCGTCGCCGTGAAGGCGAACCGCGGCGTGGTGATTGCCACGAGCAATATCGATCACAACACGGATATGGCGCGACAGTTCTGCCCGCAGCAGGTATGGGCCATGGAGCTGGCCGATTGCCTGAGCGTGCCCACGAATACGGGCGACGGCATCCGCATGGGCATGGAGATCGGCGCCGACATCCGCAACCTGGGCAGCGGCATGGACGCCATCCTCGACCTGAAGCTCACGTCCGGCAAGGACGTATGGGGCCTCATTTTCGTCAACAAGGCCGGACAGCGCTACGTGTGCGAGGATGCGCATTACGCCTACAAGACGCGCATGCAGTTCCAGATGGAACAATCGACCGGGCACCCCTGCTACGCCGTGTGGGCCGAGAGCAACTTGGAGAACTGCCGCGCCTGGGACGCCGACACCATCGGCGACGCCGTAGCGGCGGGCACGGTGATCAGCGCACCGTCCATCGAGGAACTCGCGGCCGCCATCGGCGTCGACGCTGCCGGACTGGCGAACACGCTGCAGTTCTGGAACGACACGGCGGTGCCGACGCAAACGGATGCGTCGTATGGGCGCATCAGCGGGTTCGAGCGCATCGAGGGCTCCATGTACTACGCCAACCGCATGCGCCCCGAAATCATGGGCCCCTGCGGCGGCTTGCGCATCGACCTCGAATCGCGCGTGCTGCGGCCGAGCGGCGAGGCCATCCCCCACCTGTTCGCCGCAGGCCTGTGCACGGGCGGCTGGGTGGGACCGTTCTACCCCGGCTCGGGCACGGCCATGGCGTCGAACGCGCACTTCGGCCGCAAGGCGGGCCGCAACGCCGCCGCCCTGTAGCGGCAGCGCGCGCATCCGAGACGAGCGCCCGCCCTGGATAGGGCGGGCGCTTGGGTACGGGGTTAGTTCTTGTCCTCGTAGAGTTCGATGATGGCGCCGTCTTTTTCGACGAAGGCGAGGCGCACGCCCGGGCCGGCGTCCATCGGGCCGCAGATGATGCGGTCGGCGTCGTCGGCGTATGCGTCGAGGTCGTCAATCGCGTAGGCCACGTGCCAGCGGCGGTGCAGCTCCTCGGGGAACGGAGTGCCCTCCTCGAACTTGAGGTACTCGATCTTGTAGTCGTAATCGTCCACGTTCGACACCCAGAACTTCATGGCCTCGTTGTAGGTCATGTTCGGCTTCTTCTCCGTGATGGGAATGCCGATGTGCATATAGGTTGCCGTCATAGTGCGTCCTTTCTCGAAGATCTTTCGACCCCTCTGCCGCTTGCGCGGCAGCCCCCTGCGCCCCGCTTCGCGGTGCTCAGGATGGCAAGGGTTTTAGCGCATTGAGAACATGTCCATGGCCGCTTCCGCGTCGGCCTGCATCGCCTCGGTGGCGGCGTTGGCGAGGGCGTGGAAGTACTTCGGGTGCGCATCGGCGATGAGCGCCTCCACGGCGCGCACGCCCGCGTTGCTCATGTAGCTGAAGTAGTTGATCTTGCGGATGCCCGCCGCGATGGCCGCACGGGTATCCTCGCGCGACAGGCCGCTGCCGCCGTGCATGACGAGCGGCACGCCGCAGCGGATGCGCAGCTCCTCGATGAGGTGGAAGTCGAGCTTGGGCTCGGCTTGGTAGAAGCCGTGCACCGTGCCCACGGACGCCGCGAGCGCGTCGATGCCGGTGTCGGCCACGAAGCGCGCGGCCTCGTCGGGGTCGGTGTAGACGTTCTCGCGTTCGTCGTCGGCATGCTCGAGGCCCTCGTGGCCCGTCGTGAAGCCGATCTCGGCTTCCACGTCGGCACCGTAGTCGTGGGCGAGCTCCACCGCGCCGAGGGTGAGCGCCACGTTCTCCTCGTAGGGCAGCTGCGAGCCGTCGATCATGATGGCCGAGAATCCCCGATCGAGGGCGCGGCGCACGTACTCGATATCCTCGCCGTGGTCGAGCATGACGCACACCGGCACGCGGGCGGCCTCGGCGCGCATGACCATGATGGGGCCGATGACGTCGATGGACGTCTCGTGCTCGTGCAGCTGCGCGTGCTGGATGATGACGGGCTCGTCGCGCGCTTCGGCGGCGCCGATGGCCGCGAGCAGCAGCTCGAGGTTCGGCGTGTCGAACGCCGCGGCGGCGCAGCCGCGCTCCTCGGCCCAAGCGAGGACGGAAGTGAGAGATGCGAGCATGGAGCCCTCCTACTTCTTCAAATACGGCGTGGTGCAGGGGGCGTTCCAGAGGCGCAGGAGCTCGTCGTCCATGCGGGCCATGAACATCTGGAAGCCGGCCTGCTCCTGGACGGTCAGCATCTCGCCGACGAAGTTCGCCACGACCTCGATGTCCTGCTTCGCCAGCTCGTGCACGGCGGCGCGGTAGACGATGAGCTGCTCCATGAGCGTGGTGGCGCCCGAGCCGTTGATGATGAGCATGACCTTCTCGCCCGGCTCGATGCCGATGTCCTTGACGAGCGCGTTCACCATGATGGCCGCGGTCTCGTCGGCGGACTTCATGGGCTGGCGGCCGCCGCCCTCCTCGCCGTGCTGCCCCATGCCGATTTCCATCTCGTCGTCGCCGAGCTCGGCCAGAAGCGTGCCCGTCTGCGGATGCGTCGCGCCGCGCACGGCCACGGCCAGGGTCGCCATGTTGTCGGCGAAGCGCTGCGCGACGGCGGCCACCTCTTCGAGGCTCATGCCCTCGGCCGCCGCAGCGCCGGCGATCTTGTACGTGGGGATGCAGCCCACGAGGCCGCGACGGTCGTCGGCGTTCTCGCGCGGGGCGTTCGACACGTCCTCCTGCGTGACCACCTTCACCACGTTGAGGCCCTGCTTCTTGCACTGCTTCATGGTCATGTTGCCGGTGAGCATGTCGCCGGCGTGGTTGAGCACGATGTAGAGCACGCCCTTGCCCTTGTCGGCCAGCTTGATGGCGTCGACGCAGGCCTGCGGGCCGGGCGCGGCGAAGATGTCGCCCACGACGTCGATGTCCACCATGCCCTCGCCCACGAAACCCTCGATGGCGGGCTCGTGGCCCGACCCGCCCTGCGTGACGATGGTCACGCGGTCGGCCTCGGCCAGCTTCTTGTTGATGACCATGTTGTCCTCGCCCAGCTCGAGGATGTCGGGGTTGGCCAAGGCCAGGCCCTCGAGCAGCTCCGCGGTGAGGTTGTCGGGGCCGTTGATGAACTTCTTCATCTGCATGGTGGTCCTCCTACGTAGGTGGATGGCTGACGACCCGCCGCGCGGGCGGCGGGAAGGTTCCGGAAAGGACGGGCGGCGCTTACAGGCGCGCGGCGCCCGACGCGAGACCGCGCAGGAAGAGCGCGGTGGACACGGCGCCGGCATCGGGCGTGCCGATGGTGGCGTCGCCGTAGCTGCGCGCACGGCCGAACTTCGAGGCGAAGCCCTCGGACGCCTTCGCGCCCGCCTCGGCGGCATCGGCCGCGGCGGCGAACACGGCAGCCGCATCGCAGGCGGCCGCATCGCAGGCTTGCGCCGCTTCCACGGCGGGGATGAGCGCGTCCATCATGGTCTTGTCGCCCACGGCGGCGGCCGTGATGTCCCGCATCTCGGCGAGGGCGCCGGCGAACATGCGGCGCGCAGCGTCGGCCGAGATCTCGCTCTCGTCGTCGCCGAGCTCGACGCCCAAACCGGAGATCATCGTGCCGTAGAGGGGGCCGGCCGAGCCGCCGCGCACGGCCATGGCGCCCATGCCCAGCTCGTCGAGGAAGTCCTTGAGGGAATCGTCGCCCCACGCTTCGACGCGCTCGTTCATGAGCTTCGCGATTTTCGTGATGGTGATGCCGTGGTCGCCGTCGCCGAACCGCGAATCGATGTCGCTCAACGCGTCGGCCTGTTCGAGCATGAGCTGCGCGCTCGCGCGCATCATGCGCTTGAACGTGTCCCGATCGATCATGGATGGGCCCCTTCCCGTCGGTTATCGCTTGCTGCAAACTCTACCCGCAACGTATCGCGCGGTCAATGGGCGAAAACAAGCGCGCCGCCCCGGAGGGGGCGGCGCGGCATGACCGGTTCGAGCAGCACGCGAGGGGACGCAACCCCTACGCGTTGATGTACACGTAGATGATGCGGATGGTGTCGGCCAGGTTGCCGGAGGCGTTGGCGGTCTTGTAGTCGTACAGCAGCACGGCGGACCACTCGTGCGCGGCGCCGGCGAGATCGACCGTGCCGGAGAACGAGCAGCTCTCCTTCACGAGCGTCGTGCCGTCGGTGTCGTACGTGGAGTACGCCGTTTTGTCGGCGGGCAGCTCCACCGTTCCCTCGGGCACGGCGATGCCGGCCTCGGCGAGCGTCTTCTCCACGATGTGCTCGTTCTTCACCGCGTCGACGAAGCTGAGCGAGCCGTAGCCGAGCGCGGCCGTCGCGGCGGAGTAGCCCGCCTGCACGATCTTGCCGTCCTCGTCGAGGCCCAGGTACACGCTGGGCGTGCCCGAGCGCGTGTCGGCCGGCTCGTCGGTAAGCGCGATCGTCACGTTCGTCTTGACGGGGTTGCCCTCCTCGCTCACTTCCTTCGAGCTCGTCTCGGTGGCGCCGTGCTTGAGCGCCTCGATGGCCTCGTCCTTCGTCATGCCGAGCACGGCCGCCAGGTCGGGCACTTCGGTCTTCTTCGTGGCGGTGGACGCGGCGTCCTTCGTCTCGTCCTTGTTGATGGAGCCCACTTCCGCGGAGCTCTGCTGCTCCTGCGTCTGCTGCGAGGCAAGCGTCTGGCTTTCGCCGAGCAGGCGGAACGTGAAGTAGCCCAGCGCGCCGATCAGCAGGATGAGCAGCACCACGATGGCGATGAGCACGCGGCGCATGCGGCGCGACTTGCGCTGGTAGGCCGGGATCTGCTGCTTCTTTCCCTGCTTGTCCTTTTTCTTCTTGTCCTGCTTGTCCTTCTTGCCGTGGCGGCCCTGCGGCTCCTCGGGCTCGACGGGCAGGGCCTCGTCGCCGAACAGCAGCGGGGGCGCGTCGACCGGTTCGAGGCTCTCGAACGCGTCGGGGTACTCGTCTTCGTTGTCGCCCTGGTAGCTGAAGCCGCCCGCATGCGCGCCGTCGCCAACCGGTGAGAACGCTTCGGTGAGGCCGATGCGCGCGTCGTTGTCGTCGGAGGGCGCAGAAGGTGCCGGCGCGTCGCCGACGGGGGAAAAGGCCTCGGTGAGGCCGATGCGCTTGTCGGCGGGGTCGGAGGGGGTGCCTTTGGGTACGATGGGAGCATGTTTGGGCATCGGTTTGCCTTCCTGACAGGTGGAACGGAGCGCTTAGCGCATGAAGAAGTAGACGGCGATGGCGATCACGCCTACGGCGGCCAACGCGAGCACGATTTTCTGGGCGAGCGGCATGGGCGCCGCCTTGAGATCGTCGATGGTCGTCTCCTGGTAGTCTGCGTCCTTCGCGCGCTTCTTCGGCGCGTCGTCGGCCTCCGCACGGGCGGGCGCCTCGGGTGCGGCCGGAGCCGACGGCGCCTCGACGGGCGCAGCGACGGGCTCTTCCGCACTCGGCGCCGCGGGAGCGGCGGAGCGCGACGGGCGGGCGCCCGCCTCGATGACGACGTCGTCCTCGTCGTCGGGCGTCACGGTAATATGGGAAAACTTGGGTTCGCCTGCAGCCACGGATCTTCCTTTCACGATGCAGCAATTATAGTTGATTATCGGGGCGTATGCCCTCGTCCAAATAATATCCATCGGGCGCGAACCGCCTGCGGTACGTAAGGAAGCAGGCCAGCACGATGGCGATGGTGTTGGCGGCCGACAGCATGAGCATGACGACGATCTGATATTTCGCCGCAAGCAGCGGGTCGGCGCCGGCGAGGATCTGCCCCGACATCATGCCGGGGATGGTGACGATTCCCGCGGCCGACATGTTCGCCAACACGGGCGTCATGCCCGCGCCGATGGCGGCCTTGAGCGAGGGGAACGCCGCCTCCCGCGGCGTGGCGCCCAGCGCCACGAGCGTGAACATCTCGCTCGAGCGGCTGTCCATGTCGGCGAACAGCCGGTCGATGGCCACCGCCGTGGCCGCCATGGCGTTGCCGATGATCATGCCCGCGATGGGGATGAGCTCGCGCGCGTTGTACCAGGGGTCGGCATGGATGACGCCCTCCACCACCGTGAACGCCACGATCATGGACGACGCGAACAGCGAGACGAACACGGCAGGCCACAGCCCGCGCACGGAGCTCTTGACCCGCGACGTGGCAATGTGCGTGGCGGCCAGCACCATGAGGCCCAGCACGATGAGCACGATCCACCAGGTTTGATACTGGAACAGGTACAGCAGGACGAAGCCCATGGCCAGAAGCTGCACGAACGTCCGCACGCCCGACACGACGATGCGCTTCGTCTGCCCGAGCGCGAGCTTCCACGATACGATGCCCGCCACCAGCATGAACGCGCTCGCCGCGACCAGCTCAACGAAGCCGATGTCCACCACGCCGCCGCTCATGGGCGCGCCTCCCCCGCCGCCGGGCGCTCCGCGTACGCGAGCGCGCCGTCGCGCAGCGCGAACGTGCCGCGCGCGAACCCGTCGGCTGCGCGATGGCGAATGCGCAGGCAGGCCGTCCGCGCGCCCACGAGCTCCCGCGTCAGGCGGCCCACCGCGTAGGCCGACTCGTCGTCGAGCGCGGCGTCCACCTCGTCGAGCAGCAGCACGTCGGGAGCTGTGGCGAACGCGCGCAAGAGCGCGATGCGCGCAACCTGGCCGCCCGACAACTGCGCCGCGCTGCGCCCCGGCTCCACGTCGGCGAGATCCGCCCGCTCGAGCAGGCGCGCCAGCTCGTCATCGTCGGGAGGCCGCGACGCCGCGTTCACCTTGAGCGTCCAGGGAAGCAGCAGGTTGTCGCGCACGGTGCCGCTCACGAGCGCCGGCTGCTGGGGCACGAGGCACACCCGACGGCGCCACGCCGTCGGCTCGAACGACGAGCTGGGCGCCTCGTCCAGGTACAGCTCGCCGCCGTCGCGCGCGAGCATGAGGGCGCACGCGCGCAAGAGCGTGGACTTCCCCGCGCCCGACGGCCCGGTCAAATCGTAGATGCCGCCCGCCGCCAGCTCGAAGCTCGCGTCATGCAGCAGCGGCACGGCGCGCCCCGCGCGCGGGTACGACACCGCGATATGTTCGGCTCGAAACGTGTGCATGGGGGCATGGTAGCACCTGCATGCCCCCGACGCACGTCTTATTGCACGCCCTCGATGTGCGGGATGGTGGCAAAGCCCGCTTCCAGCTCCTCGTCGGTGGGCGCATGATCGGTCATCTCGCCCCGGTTGTAGGCGTCGTAGGCCTTCATGTCGAAGTAGCCCGTGCCGGTGAGGCCGAAGAGGATGGTCTTCTCCTCCCCCGTCTCCGTGCAGCGCTTGGCCTCTTCCATGGCCTGAAAGATGGCGTGGGCGCTTTCGGGCGCGGGCAGGATGGTCTCGAGGCGCGCGAACTCCACGGCGGCCGCGAAGATGTCGGTCTGCTTCACGGCCACGGCGTCGAGGTAGCCGTCGGCCTTCAGCTTCGACACGATGGGGCTCATGCCGTGGTAGCGCAGGCCGCCGGCGTGATCGGGGCTCGGCAAGAAGCCGTTGCCCAGCGTGTACATCTTGGCGAGCGGGCACGTGCGGCCCGTGTCCGCGAAGTCGTAGGCGTAGCGGCCGCGGGTGAGGCTCGGGCAGCTGGCGGGCTCCACGGCCACGAAGCGCGTGTCGGGCCGGATGCCCTTGATCTTGTCGCGCATGAACGGCGCGATGAGGCCGGCGAGGTTCGAGCCGCCGCCCGCGCAGCCCACGACGATGTCGGGGTATTCGCCCAGCTCTTCGAAGGCGGCGTAGCTCTCCAGGCCGATGACGGACTGGTGCAGCACCACCTGGTTGAGCACCGAGCCCAGGGTGTAGCGCCCCTTGTTGGCGGGGATGTTGAGCGCGCGCTCCACCGCCTCGGAGATGGCGGTGCCCAGCGAGCCCGTGGAATCGGGGTGCTCGGCCAGCATCTTCTTGCCGATCTCGGTGGTGGTGGACGGCGAAGGCGTGACGTGCGCGTTGAACGTCTCCATGATGTTGCGGCGGAAGGGCTTCTGCTCGTAGGAGCACTTCACCATGAACACGTCGAGATCGAGGCCGAAGTGCGCGGACGCCTCGGCGAGCGCCGTGCCCCACTGGCCCGCGCCCGTCTCGGTGGTGATGCCGCTCAAGTCCTGCGCCTTGGCGTAGTACGCCTGGGCGATGGCCGAGTTCAGCTTGTGCGAGCCCGACGTGTTGTTGCCCTCGAACTTGTAGTAGATCTTCGCGGGCGTGCCGAGGGCCTTTTCCAGGTTGTAGGCGCGGCACAGCGGCGACGGACGGTAGATGCGGTACATCTCCAGCACGGGCTCGGGGATGTCGACGTAGGCCGTGTCGTCGTCGAGCTCCTGGCGCACGAGCTCGTCGCAGAACACGGGTGCCAGATCCTCAGGGCGCGCGACCTGGCCGTTCGGCAGCCGGATGGGCTCCGGCTTCTCCGGCATGTCGGCCCGCAGGTTGTACCACTGCGTCGGGATCTGGTCTTCGCGCAGGTACAGACGGTGCGGTGCTTGTTCGGTCATGGTCGTTTCCTTTCCTTGCATTCGGTTGATTCGTCGGTTTCGTTCGCGCACAAAAAAAGAGCCCCCGGATCTCCGAGGGCTCTTCTGAGTATGTATGCGTGGACAGAAGCCAGGGGACCCGGGATTAATGCTCTCTGTTCCACCACCACGCGCCGAGAAGCGGCATCGCACAGGCGATGTCGTTGAAAACAGCGGTGTTGGAAGCAGCTCGCACAAAGAACCTTTCGGGTTCGGTTTCCGGGTACGGAGGCTAGTATAGCGCAACGATCGCCAAAGGGAAGACCAAAAATCACCGCGTCGCATCAAAACGCCAACTGCGCGCTTTCGACCGGGGTCGGATACTCCTTCCCCATCATGGCGTGCGCGGCGAGCCACGACAGCGTCACGCAGCGGCCCATGCACAGGCCGCCGTAGAGCTGCGGGTAGTTCCCGTTGAAGAACCCGCCCACGTCCAACCCGCCCACGTACAGGCCCTCGATGGGCTTGCCCGCGGGCGTGACCGCCTGCATCTTGTCGTTCACGTGCACGCCCGAGAGCGTGGCCAGGGCCCAACCGGCAAGCTTCACCGCGTAGTACGGGGCCTCGTCGACGGCGGAAAGCCGCCACGGCGCCTTGTGGTAATCCGTATCGGTCCCCGACGCCGCCACCTCGTTGTAGCGCGCCACCGAAGCCAGGAAGTTCTTCTTCGCATCGGCGTCGAGCCCCATCGCGTCGGCCAGCTCGTCGAGGGAGTCGCATTTGATCACGTTGCCGTTCTCCACGTTGGGGCCCAGGTACACCTCCTCGTACTCCTCGGCGCTGCGGCACGGGTAGAACTGGCCGAGCAGCAGGCAGTTCTTCGCGCCCTCCTCGGCCACGAGCCGCGAGCAGATGGTGGTTCCGAAGCTGACGATGTCCTCCCAGCAGCTTGCGTCGAACACCTGCCACCAGTAGTGGCCCGGCTGCTGGACGGCAAGGTTGAAGGCGAAGTCGTACGTGTTGTCCTCGTTGCAGAAGCGCTGTCCGAGCGCGTTCACCCGCAGGAAGGGCTGCGAGCCGGGCCACCAGAAGTTGGGCGAGGTGCCTCCCTGCGCGCCGAGGCCGCCGTCGTCGTCCGCCGTCGTGATGCACCCGCGATCGAAGATGAGCATCGATCCGGTGGACGAGGCGTCGCGCGCCGCGCCGGCCCAGGTGGCCAGCTTGATGCCGTCGCCGTTCCTGCCGTCGCCGCCGATGTGGTTCGAGCAGTACTTGTGGGAGACGACGCCCCATTCGTCCATCATGTCCTTGTTGCCCAGAAAGCCGCCGCAGCACAGCATGACGCCCTTCGACGCGCCGTAGGCGACGTACCCGCCGTCCGTCTCCGCGATGACGCCGGTGACGCGGCCGCCTTCGCCGTCCTGCATAAGCTCGACGACCTTGGTGTCGAACAGAAGCTCGCCGCCGGCCGCCTCGAACAGCTCGACGAGGATGGGCATGGCCACCTCGGACCCCATGGGGTTGGCGGTTTCCTGAAGCGGCGGCTGATAGGCCGTGTGGTACACGTTCGTGAAGTAGAAGTCGTCGGGATAGAACTTCTTCTTCACCACGTCGAGCATCACGTCCGCGCCCTTCTTCTGCAGCGTCTCCTGGTACCAGTCGACGAACGCGCCCGAGTTGTAGGCCCAGAGGCGGATGAGGTTCTCGTCGCACTTTCCGGACGCGTAGCGCACGAGGTCGTGGATGACGAACTCCTTGTCGACCTCGATCCCCGCCTCTTCCATGAGGGCGCTCCCGCACGCGTCGATGTCGCCGGCCCACGACGTGGGCGCGCCCGACTGCTCGAGCACGGCAACCTTGCCGCCCAGCTCGGCGGCGCGCAACGCGGCGATCATGCCCGAGTTCCCGGCGCCCACGATGACGATGTCGTAGTCCTTCCCCGCGCTGGCATCGGAGGCGACGGATGCCGGGCGGGCATCCCATGTCGCCGATGCGGAACCCGCCCGCTCCGGAGCGGGCGACGCGTCGGCGGCGGCCTTCCCTTCCCCGTCGGACGGGGCGCACCCGAACAGCGCGCCCGCGGCCGCCAACGCTCCCGTTGCCATGGCCCCGGTCAGAAACCCCCTTCGATCGATGTTCTTCATAGTGCCTCCTTGTTCCGTATGTTCCATTCCCACCGCACGCGCCGCGCGCGAAGCCGCCTCAGTCGAGCACCTCGAAGGCGTGCACCGCCGGCGACGGCGAGCACGCCCCCTCGTCGTTCACCGCGCGCACCTTGAGCCGGTAGGCGCCCGCCTCGCGCGGGGTGTACGCGAAATGCCAGTACACCCACCGGTCGGCATCGGCGTGCTCCACGGGATACGTCGTCCAATGCTCCCCCTGGTCGAGCGAGAGCTGGATGGCCGTGATACGGCGATCGAAATCGGACGCGTAGCCCTCGAAGACGAGCGGCTCGCCCGTCCGGCCGACGTACGGCGCTTTCACCGACACGTTGGGGCGGTTCGTGAAATCGTGGCCGTCGCAGGCGAACGGGTCGAAGGTTGGAGGGTCCTCCTCCCGCGTGAACCGGATGCCCACGATGTCGCGGACGTAGTACTTCGCCGGAAGCCGGGGAACCCAAAGCTGGTTGACGGCCCCCATCACCGACAGGACGTCGTCGCCGTTCACCTTCGAGGCCACGATGGCGCCGCGCTCCACGAGCGCGTCCAGCGGAAGCGCCAGCTCCCTGCCGTCCGCCGCCGTGAACGTGACCGTATTGCATTCCATGTTCCCCTCGCCTCCTCCGTCGAAGCCGGCGCCCCGCGCAACGCAGGGCGCCGGCGTTGCTCGCTACCTTGCTTCGGCCATCTCGGCGATGGACTGAAGCGACACGCCCTCGACCTCGGCGTTGGCGATGGCGCCGCCGCCCGCCCCGTTCGACGCGCACGCGCACGCCATGACGTGGGAGGCCGCGCCCTTCCGATCCTTCATCTCGTCCACGGTTGCGGAAAACGCCGTGCCCCCGTCGCCCGACACGTCGATGGACGGCTGAGCGCGCTCGACGCCGTAGTCCGGCAACGACGCGCACAGCGAAGCGGCGGCCTTGCAGAACACGTCGGCTATCGAGCCGTTCGACGAAAGCGCGCCCTGGTCGAAGGAGAACGCGCCCTCCACCTGCGCGACGGTCGTCAGAAGCGATCCTTTCGCGGCATCGTCGCCCGTCGCGATATCCGCGCGCACGGCCGCGTCCGCGCCGCCCTGCACCGCCGGCACGGCAACGGCCGCACCGGCACCCGCCAGAAGCGTCAGGGACGCGAGCGCTCCGGCAACCTTCGTAGTCGTTTCATTCATAGATGATCACCTCGTTACCCTTCCACCGTGACGAACACGCTCGCGGGCTTCTTCTGATGCCAGTCTTTGCCGTCGACGGCCTGCACCTTGAGGCAGTACGTGCCGGGCTGGGTGGGCGTCCACGTTGCATGGAAGCGCTGCCAGTTGTTGGGATCGGCGTCGGGGGCGACGTCGGCGTTGAACCAGGTTTTGCCGTAGTCCCAGCTGAACTGCACCTGCTTGGTGCTATGGCCGTCCACGTTCCACACCCAGGCGAACCCTTCGAGGTCGATGGCTTCGCCCACCTTGAACACCTGGCCGTCGGTTGCCGGGTTGAACCATGCCGAGTTGCACCCGTACAGGTGCGGGTCCTCGGCGCCGTCGTAGAAGTCGTCGCCGGCGATGACCCTGACCGGGGCGGTGACGGGCTCGGTGCCGAACTCGATGGTCTTGAGGTACTTGACCCACGTGCCGCCGGGGAAGCCGGGCTGCACGAGCACCGCGGGGGCGCCCATCATGGCGGTCAGCTCGTGGCCGTAGTACTCGGTGGCCACGAACGCGCCGTTCTTCAACGCGTCGTCGAGCTCGACGCAGAAGTTCCACCCCTCGTCGGCATCGGCGATGCCGTTCACGGTCACGGCCCCTTCGTCGACGCCGCCGCAGTACTCGATGATGTCGCTCAGCAGGTAGCCCGAAGCCTCGAAGCTGTCCTCGAGCGACGAGTTCACGCCGTTGACGAGGCACTCCTGCGTAACCTGCTGGGTCTGCTTCTCGAAATGCTGCTCGAGGTCGGCGAGCGTGAGCGTGGCGGGGTTCTTCACGCCCTTGATCTCGATGCTCCATGCGGCGAGTTCCGCGTCCGTCCATGCGGGGATGTTGAAGTTCACCGCTTCGTAGCGCTGCGACTCGTCGGTCATCTCCTGGTCGAGATCGACCTTGAGATCCACCTCGTCGGACGCCAGCGTCGAGATGCCGATGGAGGTGTCGGCATCGTAGCCGCGCATGTGGAAGAAGGCCTCCGAGGCCGGCGTGTTCGCCGTGTAGCCGCTCAGCTGCTCTTCGTAGCAGTACTCGTCCCACATGACGATCTCGCCGTTCTTCTTGGTGGCGTGGCAGCTCCAGCAATTGCCGTTGTCGGCATCCGTGAACGTGGGGCTGCTGAAGTGCGTCGCGTGCATGTAGTCGCCCAGGTACACGCCGCCGCGGGTATCGTGCATCGAGTGGCACGACTCGCAATCGTTCCAGTCAACCGTCTTGCCGAAGATGGCTCCCGTGGTCATGATGTGCACCGTGGGGGCGATGTCCTTGATGGTTGCCTGGAGGTCTTCGTGGCAGGCGTCGCAACCGCGGCTCCCCGCATTCACCTTCGCCGAAATGTTGTAGTCGTCGGGCAGCGCACCCGCATCGCGCTGCTGGAAGTCGTTCGCCTTCATGTTCGTGCCTTCCAGGACGGCCGCTCCCGCAGCCTCCTGCTCGGTGGCGGCGCCGGAGGCGTCCGGCTCCCGCGAAGCCTGCTGCTGCGGCGCGCATCCCAGCGCGCTCAGCGCGGCCGCGAGCATCATCGCGATGCACAGCGCGGCGATCGGCTTCTTCTTCGATGAACGGCGCTTCTCGACCGTCTCCTCAGCTTGCATAGTATCCTCTCCTCTCGCTATCCAACTCGTCGTACCCAACCGTCCCCTGCGGCAACGCGCACGCCCCCTTTCCTCGCCGAACGGGACAGCCGCCACCCTAAAACGGCTCGAAGCGGAGCGCATCGGCGGTTTGAGGTGGTATTTTGCGAACGGGAGGCACGCCCTCGTCAAGCCGTCATCACCTCTCATCAAAAATCGTTTAGTCAGCCATTAGACGGTAGTTGTTGATGCCAAAAGCCCCGAACCCGCTAGCATGGGCCGATAGCGGAAGAGGGATATCGGAAGAGGATCGGGGGAACCATGTTCGCATTCGCACAACCGTTCACGTCAAGACGAGCCGTCGGGGCGATCGGAGCGGCCGGAGCCGCCCTTGCGCTCGCCGCCGCCGTCGCGCTGGGAGGATGCGCCGCGCCCGCGGACGAGCTCGACGGGCCGCAGCCGGCGTTCTCGGGGGCGGTGCACGAGCAAACCGCCGCGGCCATGGCCGAAACGGACGGCGACGCGTTCCCGGTTTCGGCCGTGATGAACGCGTACGCGACGCCCGGCGAGAAGGCGCCGACGTGGACCTACCTGTTCGCGTCGCAGCGCTATGCGAAGTTCTACACGGTGTTCAACTACAGCACGAAGGCCGTCGCAAGCATCTACGGCCCCACCACCTGGAACGAAGGCGATTGGGAGGAAGCGCCGAAGGACGCGTCGGCGGAGGTGGGCGTCGATGCCGACGAGGCGTACCGCTTCATCCTCGACGCGTATCCCGAATACCGCGCGCATCCCTACCGCATCTCGTTTTTGGCGTACGAGCCCGAAATAGAGAAAACCGAAGACGCGCCCGCAGCCATGACGTGGTATTTTTATTTCACGGACGAGGACGCGCTGAGCGCATTCGACAGCGGCGTCGAGCATCCGAACGACATAGCGAAGGCAATCGTAACCGTCGATGCGCGGACAGGGGATGTTCTGCGACAGGGGTAGCGTCGAGGGAATCGCAGGAATCGCATGATGAAAGAGCGGGGCAATCTGTTTTACGGGGCGACGTCGGCAAGCTCCATCGCCGGGTCGGCCCTCATGTGGGCGTGGTGGGATCTCGCCTTCTACTCGGGCATCTTCTTCAACTGGAACCAGAGCGCGCAGGCGTTCACGGTGCCGTCGCTCGCCGTCGGCATGGCCGCGAGCGGCGTGACGCTGTTCTTGCTCGCCCGCTTCGCGCCCGCCGTCAGCGCGAAGCTCTACGGCGGAACGGGGCGCCTCATCGGGGTGGGCATCGCGGGCATCGCCTCGTCGCTGCTCTCCATCGCCGCCGCGTCCTGGAGCATGCTGCCGCTCGCCCTCGCTTCGAGCGCCGTGAACGGGGCGGTGCTCGCCCTCGTCATGGCCCTGTGGGGCACGGTGTGGACGGAGCGCGGCGCGCAGTCGGCAACCGTCAACGCCTCGCTCGCCATCACCATCGGCATCGTGTTCGACGGCATCGTGCTGTTCGCCATGAAGCCGCTGGCCGCGGCCGTCGCCATCTCCACGTTCCCCCTGCTCTCCATCCTGATGTACGTCTATGCGGCGCGCGATCGCGTGGACGGCGAGGTGTTCTCGCGCACGCGCTCGACCCGGCGCGGGCGCGCGCGGACGAGCAACGTGCTGAAGCGGGAGTTCTTCGGCATCAGCGTGCTGCTGCTTCTGGGATTGACCATCGGCGAGATCGCGTTCAACTTCATGAACTACCACTTCGCCTACGAGCAGATCGCATCGACGTCGGGCATGGACTTCAACTACCCCTATCACGTGGCCCGCGCCATCGGCGCCTGCACGTGCTTCGTGGCCATCGGCGTTTTCAACGTGTCGTACAAGCGCTTCTTCTGGGTGGGCACGCTGCTCATGTCGTTCGCGTTCGCCATGATGCCGTTTCTGGGCGCCCTGGGCATCCCGCCGTACTACAGCAACTACGTCAACATGGCGTGCTTCGCCCTCGTGGCCATCTTCGAGCTGAGCGTGTTCTGCGAGATATCGTACGCGCGGCACACCTACCCGCTCGAATCGGTGTGCTTCGGCATGATCTTCATGACGGGCATCATCGACGCCGGGCTGCTCGTGGGCGTGCTCGTCGACCTCTTCCATCTCGACCTCGCGCAGTACGCCATCCTCATGACGGCGGTGGGCTACGTGCTCGTCTTCGGACTGCTGGCGGCCATTTCCGAGGGACAGCGCTACCTCGATCCGGACACGGGCGTGGCGTCGGGCCGCCGGCTGCAAACCGAGGTGCAGAACAGCCTCGAAACGCGGCGGCGCAAGCTGCACGACGCCCTGGTGAAGCAGGCGAAGCTCACGGAGCGCGAGCAGGACATCCTCGACGAGCTGCTGCGCGGGCGCAGCACCGTGTCCATCGCCGGAAGCTTCAACATCTCCGACAACACCGTGAAGTCCCACGTGCAGAGCATCTACAAGAAGCTGGGCATCCACAGCAAGCAGGAGATGCTCGAACGGTTCGACCTGCCGCCCGAGAACGAGAATCCCGAGGCGCAGGAGCCCGGCCCCGACGACTCCCGCAAGCGCGCGCTCGACGCCACCATCGCCCACCTCGCGCGCGCCCACGGCTTGACCGCGCGCGAATCGGAGGTGTTCGGCTTGATGGCGCGCGGGTACCGCCCCAAGGAGATGGAAGAGCGGCTGTTCATCTCGTCGGCGACGGTGCATTCCCACACCACGAACATCTACGCGAAGATGGACCTGCACTCCTACGACGACCTCTCGGCCCTCGTCAAGAGAACCCGCAGCGACATGAACAAGGCCGACGATCCCGCTCAGAATTAACCGTATCTACCTTTCGGGGGCCATTCGGGAACGCTCGCGGGAGGAAAACGACATCTTATGGTACAAATTCAACCAGATGCTGCTTTATTGGACTAAAGTATGCTGATACGCTTGGAACGCAACGACGCGTTCGGGCGTCGGCAGAGTCGCACGACTCGCAGGAGGGCCCCGCAAATACGACGGGGTGCGAGGGAAGGAGACACCGACCTATGGAAAAGAGCACATTCAGCAGGCGCACGTTCATCGAGATGCTCGGCGTGTCGGCTGCGGGCTTCGGCCTGGTTAGCTTGGCGGGCTGCAGCAGCGGCGGCGACACGAGCGCCCCGTCGACGGACGCCGGCTCCACCGGCACGACCGGCGGTGCCGCGGACGCCATCACGTACAGCCTGACGGCCGACCCGCGCGCGGTCGACCCGGCGTACTTCGACGACGGCGAGTCCGCCGTGGTCAGCTGCAACATCTACGAAGGCCTGTACCAGTACGGCGCCAAGGACGCGAAGGTTGCGCCCTGCCTGGCCACCGATCTGCCCGAGATCTCGGACGACGGCCTCGTGTACACCATCAAGCTGCGCGAGGGCGTCAAGTTCCATGACGGCGGCGATTTCAACGCCGACGCCGTGGTGAAGTCCATCGAGCGCCAGCTCGAGCCCAACCGCAACTCCGAAATGCCCTACGCGTCCTTCGTGTTCGGCGAGAAGGAAGCGGGCAACGGCGTGGAGAAGGTCGAGGCCATCGACCCCACCACCGTCAAGATCACGATGCGCGCGGCTTCCGCCCCGTTCGTGAAGAACCTCGCCATGGCCCTGGCCTCCCCCATCGTCGACCCGGCAGCCGCCGAGGCGGCGGGCAGCCAGCCCATCACGAAGCCCAGCGGCACGGGCCCCTACAAGTTCGTCGACTGGACGAAGGGCGCTTCCGTCACGCTCGTGGCCAACGAGGACTACTGGGGCGACGCGCCCAAGACGAAGAACATCGTCTTCAAGATCATCGCCGAGGGCAACACGCGCCTCACCTCGCTCATGAACGGCGAGTGCGACATCATCTCGAGCGTCGACCCGTCGTCGGCCGACCAGGTGACGAGCAACGGCTTCGAGCTGTTCTCCGAAGACGGCATGACCATCAACTACATGGCGTTCAACACCGAGTCGGACAAGTGCTCCGACCAGGAAGTGCGCAAGGCCGTGGCCCAGGCGATCAACGTCGAGGAAATGGTGCAGGCCATCTACGGCGACTACGCCACCGTGGCGAACTCCGTCATGCCGAACTGGATGGCGCCCTACACCAAGGACGTCAAGCAGACGGCGTACGATCCCGAGGCCGCCAAGAAGACGCTGCAGGACAAGGGCATCACGTCGCTGCAGTGCATCACGTACACCACCGCCCGCCCCTACAACCAGAAGGGCGGCAGCCAGCTGGCCAACATGATCCAGGGCTACCTGTCCGAGGTGGGCGTGGACGTGAGCATCACCGAGTACGACTGGACCACCTACAAGACCAAGGTGCAGACCGATCCGTACGACATCTGCTTCTACGGCTGGACGGGCGACAACGGCGACCCGGACAACTTCATGAACCTGCTCGCCGACACGAACTGGTCCATGAACGTGGCGCACTTCCAGGACGAGGAGTACAAGGCGCTCGTCGCCAAGGGCCTCACCACGCCGGATGGCGATGAGCGCGACGCCGTCTACCTGAAGTGCGAGCAGATGGTTGCCGAGAAGCAGCCGTGGGTGCTCATCTCCCACTCCAAGAACCTGCTGGGCATCAACCCGAAGGTCAAGGACTTCTACTACCATCCCACCGGCGTCGCCTTCTTCAAGGGCGTGTCGAAGGAAGCGTAAAGCAAGCAGTGCTTGTGTGCGGGGCCGTTCGAGCGCGAGCGGCCCCGTTTTGGGTTCTATTACCGGTTGGCGTCGCATTCTTGCCGCCAAACGATAGCAAGTGCGCTACACTGTCATGCGATCTTTTTCGATCCGTGGCTGCGCGCAAGGCATCACCAGGCGCGCACTCGAAGCCGAAGGCACCGCCTCCGGCTTCATTCCTGTCCAAGCAGCGCAGGCGTGCTCTCGGACGGGTCCCGTTAAGAAAGGAGCAGCAGTTGCTCAAATACATCCTCAAACGAATCCTTATGGTGATTCCCGTTTTGCTGGGTGTGACAGTCATCATCTTCCTCATCACCCGCGTGTTGGCCCCGGACCCGGCTCCGGTGGTTCTGGGCGAGCACGCAACCCCCGAGGCGATGGCGGTCTGGCGCACCGACAACGGGTTGGACGACCCCATCTGGCTTCAGTACGTCAACTTCATCGTTGGCGCCGTCCAGGGCAACCTGGGCACCTCGTACTACACCCACCAGCCGGTCACGGCCGAGATCGCGGCGCGCTTCCCCGCCACCGCCGAGCTGGCCATCTGCGCCATCATCGTGGCGTCCTTGCTGGGCGTGGCGCTGGGCGTGCTGGCGGCGGTGAAGAAGAACAAAGCGGCCGATAACGTCAGTATGTTCATCGCGCTCATAGGCGTGTCGATGCCCATCTTCTGGTCGGGCATCCTGCTCATATTGCTGTTCTCGGGCATCTTGCACTGGCTGCCCTCGAGCGGGCGCGTGTCCCCCTTGCTCCAACCCACCGGAGGAACCGGGTTCTTCATCCTCGACACCATCATGCAGGGCAACTGGGCCGCGCTCGGAGACGTGCTCGTGCACCTCATCCTGCCCACGCTGGCGCTGTCGCTGTACTCCATGGCCATCATCACGCGCATGACGCGCTCGAGCATGCTCGAGACGCTCAACGAAGACTACGTGCGCACCGCGCGCGCCAAGGGCCTGTCGAAGGGCGCCGTCAACGTCAAGCACGCGCTGCGCAACGCCATGCTGCCCATCTCCACGGTCATCGGCCTGCAGTTCGGCAGCCTCCTGGGCGGCGCGCTGCTCACCGAGACGGTGTTCGCGTGGCCGGGCATCGGCAAGTTCGCCGTCGACTGCGTGCTGAAGAGCGACTTCCCCGTCGTGCAGGGCATCGTGCTGTTGGTGGCGGTCATCTTCGTCATCATGAACCTCGTCGTTGACATCGTGTACGCCTACCTCGATCCCCGCATCAAGTACGGCGCGAAGGAAGAGGGGTGATCGATATGGCGAAGAACAAGCAACTGGCCGTTGAGCCGGCCGGAGACGCGCTGTTGAGCGGCCAGCCGGTCAAGGAAAAGCACGAGAGCATCTGGAAAGACGTGATCGCGGGCATCGTGTCGAACAAGGCATCGCTCATCAGCGGCATCTTCATCCTGATCCTGGCCACCATCGCCATCGTGACGAAACTGGCGCCGGGCATCCTGCCCTACGACCCGTACGCGCAGAACCTGAGCGAATCGCTGCTGGCCCCGTCGGCGCAGCACTGGTTCGGCACCGACATCCAGGGCCGCGACATCTTCTGCCGCGTGCTCGTGGGCACGCAGATCACGCTGACCGTGGGTCTGGCCGCCGTGGCCATCTCGCTCACCGTGGGCGTCGTGCTGGGCTCCATCGCCGGCTACAAGGGCGGCAAGTGGGACACCGTCATCATGCGGGTCATGGACATGATGCTGGCTATCCCCTCCATCCTGCTGGCCATCGCCATCATGGCGGCGCTCGGGCCCGGCATCGAGAAGGCCGTCGTGGCCATCGGCCTCGTGGCCATCCCCGAATACGCGCGCATCGTGCGCTCGGAGATCCTCTCCATCAAGGAGAACGACTACGTGGCAGCCGCGCGCGTCATCGGCGACTCGAACTTCAAGATCGTGTTCAAGCACGTGCTTCCCAACGTGCTGCCCTCCATCATCGTGCGCGCGACGCTGGGCATCTCCACGGCCATCCTCGACGCAGCAGCCCTCGGCTTCCTCGGCCTGGGCGTGCAGCCGCCTGCCGCCGAATGGGGCGACATGCTGGGTCGCGGCCGCAACGAGCTGTTCCGCGCTCCGTGGCTCATGATTTTCCCCGGCCTGGCCATCACGCTGACCGTGCTCGCATTCAACCTGTTGGGCGACGGCGTGCGCGACGGCCTCGATCCCAAAGCAAGGAAGAGGTGATCCCGTGCTTCTTTCGGTGAAGAACCTCTCTACGGAGTTCCCCGTCAAGAAGGGCATCGTACGCGCCGTCGAAGACGTGAGTTTCGACGTTGACGCGGGCGAGATTCTGGCCATCGTCGGCGAGTCCGGCTCCGGCAAGTCGGTGACCAGCCTGTCCGTCATGGGCTTGCTGGCCGAGCCGGGCCACGTGGCCGGCGGCTCCATGGAGTTCGAAGGCAAAGACCTCACGAAGCTGTCCGAGAAGCAGTACCGCGAGCTGCGCGGCAACGACATGGCGATGATCTTCCAGGAGCCCATGACGTCGCTCAACCCGGTGTACCGCGTGGGCAAGCAGATCACGGAGGCCATCCGCACGCACGAGAAGGTGTCGAAGGCCGAGGCCAAAACGCGCGCCGTCGACCTTCTGCGCAAGGTGGGCATCCCCTCGCCCGAGGCCCGCATCAACGACTATCCGCACCAGATGTCGGGCGGCATGCGCCAGCGCGTCATGATAGCCATGGCGCTGGCCTGCAACCCGAAGCTGCTCATCGCCGACGAGCCCACCACGGCCCTCGACGTGACCATCCAGGCGCAGATCCTCGACTTGCTGCGCCGCCTGCGCGACGACACCGGCATGGCCGTGCTGCTGATCACGCACGATTTGGGCGTGGTGAGCGAGACGGCCGACCGCGTGGTGGTCATGTACTGCGGCCAGGTGGTTGAGGAAGCCGACGTGCGCGAGCTGTTCGACCATCCGATGCACCCCTACACGCTGGGCCTGCTGAAGTCCATCCCCCGCCTCGAGGACGACGACACGAAGCGCCTGTACATGATCAAGGGCATGGTGCCGAACCCGCTCGAGATGCCGCCGGGCTGCCACTTCTCCGACCGCTGCGACTCGTGCATGGACATCTGCCGCCAGCAGATTCCCGACCTCGTGGATCTCGACGGCCACAAGGTGCGCTGCTTCTTGTACGAGAACGCCGAAGGCGAGGCCAAGAGCGCGGACGCCATCGCCGCCGGCGAAGCCGAGGCGTTGGCCGACGTCGAGGCGGCGCGCGAGATGGAAACCGCCGAAGCCCTGCTCGTGGGCGAGGAGATCCGCGAAGCGGAGATCGAAGAGCTGGAGAAGGAAGAGGAGGCGGGCCGATGAGCGAGAACACCGTGCATACCTCCGGCGAGGGCGCTACGCCCTCGCCGGAGCAGGATATCCTGCTCGACGTGCAGCACCTCACGAAGCGCTTCGCCGCCGACACGAACTTCTTCGGCAAGGCGACGTCCTACGTGCAGGCCGTCGACGACGTGAGCTTCCAGATTCGCAAGGGCGAGGCGTTCGGCCTCGTGGGCGAGTCGGGCTGCGGCAAGACCACCGTGGGCAAGATGCTGGTGAACCTGCTCAAGCCCACGTCGGGCACCATCACGTTCGACGGCAAAGAGCTGACCGCCATGAAGCCGGCCGAGCGCAAGCAGTACTGCAAGGACATCCAGCTGATCTTCCAGGACCCCTACGCGTCGCTCAACCCGCGCATGCGCGTGGGCGACATCATCGCCGAGCCCATCATCACGAACAACATCCTGCCGAAAGACCAGGTTGAAGACCGCGTGAACGAGCTCTTGGAGCGCGTGGGCCTGGCGAACTACATGCGCAACCGCTACCCCCACGAGTTCTCGGGCGGACAGCGCCAGCGCGTGGGCATCGCGCGCGCCCTGGCCGTGAACCCGAAGCTCATCGTGTGCGACGAGCCCGTGTCGGCGCTCGACGTGTCGATCCAGGCGCAGGTGCTCAACCTGCTCGACGAGCTCAAGGAGCAGTTCGGGCTGACGTACCTGTTCATCGCGCACGGCCTGAACGTGGTGAAGCACGTGTCCGACCGCGTGGGCGTCATGTACCTGGGCAAGATGATGGAGATCGCTCCGAAGAAGTCGCTGTACGCCGACCCGCTGTCGCCGTACACCCAGGCGCTGCTCTCGGCCATCCCATCGGTGGACCCGGCCACGAAGAAGGACCGCATCATCCTCGAAGGCGACGTGCCCTCGCCCATCGACCCGCCGCCCGGCTGCCGCTTCGCCAGCCGCTGCTTCGCGAAGGTGGAGGGCTGCGACACGGTGATGCCCGACCTCGTGGAGGTGAAGCCGGACCACTGCGTGGCCTGCCACCGCTACGACGAAGGCGGCCCGGGGACGGCCGTTATTTAGAACGTCGCTCTACAGTCCTGACTCGCACGAGGGCCCCACTGGGGCCCTCGTCGCTTATATGCGTACAGATATTTCACGTGAAACATCTGTACGCAGCAGCGCCCCGGAAACCTTCAACCTGTTGGCAACGGTAGTTTGCGGAAGCGGTGATGAGGGCGGCGGAATGCTCTCGGGCGACGGGCGGTTGTGAGACAATGGGGGCAAAAGCTTGAGCGGCATGCGAACGCGCATGCCTTCGCGAAAGGTGTGACCCCTATGGACCTGACTCCCGGCTCTCAGCTGCACGGCTTTACCGTGCGCTCGAGCGAACCGCTTTCCGAAATCGACGGCACCGCCTACGTGCTCGACCATGACAAGTCCGGCGCGCAGCTGCTGTATCTCGCGAACGACGACACGAACAAGGCGTTCTCCATCGCGTTCAAAACCCCGCCCGCCGACGACACCGGCGTCTTCCACATCCTCGAGCACTCCGTGCTGTGCGGCAGCGACAAGTTCCCCGTCAAAGAGCCGTTCGTGAACCTGCTGAAAAGCTCGATGCAGACGTTTTTGAACGCCATGACGTTTCCCGACAAGACGATGTACCCGGTGGCCAGCACGAACGACCAGGACCTGCTGAACCTCACCGACGTGTACCTCGACGCGGTGCTGCACCCGGCCATCTACCGCAAGCGCGCCATCTTCGAGCAGGAGGGCTGGCACTACGAGCTGTCCGGCGACGTGGAGGCCGCGGCGGGCGATTCCGTGGCAGGCGACGCCGTGGCGGCCACCGAGGCGGCCGACGGCTCGGCGAGCCTCGTGCTGAACGGCGTGGTGTACAACGAGATGAAGGGCGCCCTGTCCGACCCGAACTCGGTGCTGTACGACGAGCTGCAGGCGGCCCTGTTCCCCGACACGGCCTACCGCTTCGAGTCGGGCGGCACGCCGCGCGCCATCCCCGACCTCACCTACGAGCAGTTCCTCGAGGAGCATCGCCGCCACTACCGCCTGGACAACAGCTACCTCACGCTGTACGGCGACCTCGACGCGGACGCCATGCTGGCCTTCCTCGACGAGCGGTACCTCTCCCCCGTGGCCGACGAGCAGGCCGCGGCCACGAGCTTCGACGCCGAGGGCGCGCCCCTCGCGCCGCACCCGCTTGAGAAGCAGGCGCCGGTGGTGGCGCTCGGCGTGACGCGCAACATGGTCACCGCGCCCGAGAACGCGTGCGCGGGGCTGGGCTACGTCATCGGCGACGCGGGCGAGCGCACGCGCATCGTGGCCGTGGACATCCTGCTGGACGCCATCATGGGCTCGAACGAGGCGCCGCTCAAGCGCGCGCTGCTCGACGCGGGCCTGGCGGCCGACGCGCAGGCGTTTCTGGCCGACTCGGTGCTGCAGCCCTTCGCGGTCATGCAGCTGCGCGGTCTCGAAGACGACGGCGCCGCGCGCTTCCGCACGGTGGTCGAGGAGAACCTGCGCGCGCTGGCCGACGGCGGGCTCGACCGCACGCTCGTGGAGGCGTCGCTCTCGCGCGCCGAGTTCGTCATGCGCGAGCGCGACTTCGGCATGTCCGACGGCGTGGCCCTGGCCATGAGCGCGCTGGCCGGCTGGCTCTACGACGACGATGCGGCCACGAGCTACCTCAAGTACGAGGACGACTTCGCGTTTCTGCGCTCGGCTCTGGAAGAAGGGTACTTCGAGCAGCTCATCCGCGAGGTGTTCCTGGAAAGCACGCACCTGGCCGAGGTGGAGATCGTGCCGGTGGACGGCGACGAGGACGCCTACGAGGAGGCGCGCCTGAGCGCCGCCGAGGCCTCCATGGCGCCCGAGGACTTCGTGCGCGTGGCCGACGAGGAAGCGGCCCTGCGCCGCCTGCAGGAGGAGCCCGACGCGCCCGAGGCCCTGGCAACGCTGCCTCGCCTGTCGGTGGCCGACATCGGCGCGGCGCCCGTCGAGCCTCCCTACGCGCTCGTCGAGGACGCTCCCGTGCCCACGCTGCGCCACGACGCGCCCACGCGCGGCATCGCGTACGCCTACCGCTACTTCGACCTGGACCGCGTCGCCTTCGACGAACTGCCCTACGTGACCGTGCTGGGACTCGTGCTGGGCAAGCTGGGAACCGCGCGGCACACGGCATCCGAGCTGGACACGCTCGTCAACGGCAAGCTGGGCAACCTCACGTTCTTCGCCGAGATCTACGAGGACGCGGCCGACCCGTCCGTCCTCGCGCCGAAGTTCGTCGTGAGCTCGAGCGCGCTCACCGAGAACGTGCGCGAGCTGGCCGAGCTGCCGCGCGAGATCATGCTGGAAACCGACTTCTCGGACGCGAGCAAGATCAAGGACGTGCTGCAGCAGCGCCGCATCGGCATGGAGCAGGGCTTCGCCAACGCGGGCCACGCGAGCGCCATGGCGCATCTGGCTTCGTACTACCTGCCCGCGGGCGTCGTGCGCGAGCAGCTGGGCGGCGTGGGCTTCTACCGCTTCCTCAAGAAGCTGCTGGCCTCGTGGGACGAGCGCGCCGACGACGTGGTCGCGCGCCTGGCCGACCTAGCGCAGCGCCTGTTCGCGGACGACGCGCTCATCTTGAGCTTCACGGGCTCCGACGAGGACTACGAGCGGTTCTGGGCCGCCGGCGGCGCCCTCGAGCGCACGGGCACGGGCGAGGCGCTCCTCAAGGTGCCTGCGCCCGTCAAGCGCAACGAGGCGTTCATCGTGCCCACCGACGTGTGCTATGCGGCGCTCGGCTTCGACCGCCGCGCCTTCGACGCGGACTACACGGGCGCCTGGCAGGTGGCCGCGCGGGCGCTGTCCTACGACTACCTGTGGAACGAGGTGCGCGTGAAGGGCGGCGCGTACGGCGCGGGCTTCCAGACGGCGCGCACCGGCAACCTGCGCTTCTACTCGTACCGCGATCCGCATCTCGACGAGACGCTCGAGCGCTTCGCGGGCGCGTCGGCGTGGCTGGCCGCGTTCGACCCGGCCGATGACGAGATGGAAGGCTACGTGGTGAGCACGGTGGCCGGCTTCGACACGCCGCTCAAGGCGCGCGGGCTCGTGCGGCGTCAGGACGGCGACTTCTTCGGCGGCCGCACGCCCGAGAGCCGCCTCGAGACGCGCACGCAGATGATCGAGACGAGCGCCGAGCAGCTGCGCGGCCTGGCCCGGCCCATCGCGCGCGCGGTGGAGGAAAACGACGTGTGCGTGTTCGGCAACCGGGACATCATCGAGGCGTCGTCGGCGGACCTCGACGTGGTGGACCTGCTCAACGAGTAGGCGCGCGGCCGCTTCCCAACCCGCTTTTCAACCCGCTTTTCGCGCGAACAAGACGCCCCGGCACGATTGCCGGGGCGTCTTTGCATATTAGGCTCTTTTCCATCATCGGGAAGCGCATTTCGAGCTAGAATACTCCATTGAACGCACAAGGTGCCGCCGATCGCGCAACCGCGCTTGACTGAGCGCCTCATAAATGTTAGTAATACAGTATCAAATAGACGAGAGACGGAGAGCATCTACTATGCTGGAACTGAAGAACCTCACCTTCGAGGTGCCGCTCGCAGACGGATCGAAGGAAACGAAGCGCATCATCGACGACCTGTCGCTCACCATCCCCGACGGCCGTTTCACCGTCATCACAGGCCCGAACGGCGGCGGCAAGTCGACGCTGGCGAAGCTCATCATGGGCGTGGAGCGCGCCACGAGCGGCCAGATCATCCTCGACGGCGAGGACGTCACCGACCTGTCCATCTCCGAGCGCGCCAACAAGGGCATCGGCTACGGCTTCCAGCAGCCCGCGCGCTTCAAGGGCATGAAGGTGAAGAAGCTGCTCGACATCGCGGCCGGCAAGAAACTGCCGATGCTCGCCTGCAACGAGTACCTGGCGAAGGTGGGCCTGTGCTCGGCCAGCTACCTCACGCGCGAGGTGGACAAGAACCTGTCCGGCGGCGAAGTGAAGCGCATCGAGATCGCCACCATCCTCGCCCGCGACCCGAAGCTGGCCATCTACGACGAGCCCGAAGCGGGCATCGACCTGTGGAGCTTCGACCGCCTCACCGAGACGTTCCGCGACATCCACGAGGCGCGCGACGGCCGCTCCATCGTGATCATCTCGCACCAGGAGCGCATCATCCAGCTGGCCGACGAGATCGTGCTGCTGAAAGACGGCAAGGTGATGGAGACGGGCACGCCCGACGAGCTCATGCCGAAGCTGGGCTTCGTGGCGAAGGGCATCCCCGGCTGCCAGCTGAGCACCCCCACCGAGCTTCACATCACCGAGATCCCCACCACCTGCTAACCGCGTGAATACGAACGAATGTTTCACGTGAAACATTCGCCTGGAAGAGAAGGAGCCACTATGGCTGTTGATTTGTCCCCCATCGACGAGGGCTTGCTCGCCGAGATCGCCAATATCCACGGCATGCCGAAGGGCGCGTTCAACATCCGCAAGGACGGACAGCTCGTCGAGCGCCATTCCTCGGCGAACATCGAGATCGCTACGAAGACGGACAACCCCGGTATCGACATCCGCATCAAGGCGGGCACGAAGGGCGAGACGGTGTACATCCCCGTCATCGTCACGCAGTCCGGCCTCAAGGACGTCGTGTACAACACGTTCTACATCGAGGACGACTGCGACGTCACCATCATCGCCGGCTGCGGCATCCACAACGAGAGCCACGAGGCGTCCGAGCACGACGGCATCCACACGTTCTACTGCGGCAAGAACTCGCACGTGAAGTACGTGGAGAAGCACTACGGCGAAGGCACCGGCACCGGCGAGCGCATCCTGAACCCCGTGACGAACGTCGTCATGGAGGAGAACGCCAGCTGCGAGATGGAGCTCACGCAGCTGCGCGGCGTATCGTCCACCGTGCGCGACACGAACGCCGAGCTGGGCGCGGGCGCGAAGCTCGTGCTCACCGAGAAGCTGCTGACCCACGACGATCAGGTGGCCACCTCGAATATGAAGGTGGAGCTCAAGGGCGACGATTCCAGCGTGCAGGTGATCTCGCGCTCGGTGGCGCAGGACAATTCCAAGCAGGTGTTCAACCCGCTCGTCATCGGCGAGGCCGCGTGCCGCGGTCACGTGCAGTGCGACGCCATCATCATGGGCAAGGCGAAGGTGACGGCCATCCCCGGCATCGAGGCCGCCAGCGAGGACGCGCTGCTCGTGCACGAAGCCGCCATCGGCAAGATCGCCGGCGACCAGATCACGAAGCTGATGACGCTCGGCCTGACGGAAGAAGAGGCCGAGCAGGAGATTCTGGAAGACTTCCTGAACTAGGGGAGAAGCGCGAAGAGTGCCTGTTGAAGTGCGAGAGCCCGCCTGACGGCGGGCTCTTTCTTTTCTCTAGCGCCTACGAGCGCTCCGGGATTATGCGCCCTCGCGTCAGGCGCCGTCGCGCCGCGCTCGCAGGACCCGCGAAGCCCCCGACATCGCCCGCACATAAGAGCGGTCGCTCCCTCGGTCTCACGGCGGGCATGAAAAAGGGACCCCCTACCCCTCGTACCTCCTCACGAAATGCAGGATGACCGCTGCCGATGTGGGGGTGCAGCGTTCGCCGGGGAGCGTGCGCTCGCAGACGGGGATGCCGCGGGCGATGACGGCGGCGGTGGCGGGCGCGGGAATGCTCAGCTCGCCGTGGGCGCACTGCACCGTGCCCTCCCCCGTCTGCACGCGGGTGGCCACGATTTCGTCGGGATCGAGCGCTTCCACGGCCAGGCAGATGGCGGCCACGTTGCGCAGGGCTTCGCCGTTGCCCACCTCGTGGAAGTGCGTCTCCTCAACCGTGCAGCCGTGGGCGGCGGCCTCGGCCTCGGCGAGGATGCGGTACACGGCGCGCATGTCGTCCTTCACGCGCGCGCTCGTCGCAAGGCGGTCGATGGTGGCGTTCACCTCGCCCAGGTCGTGATGGTGGGCGTCGGGCACGCCGGCCGCGGCGGCCGCTTCCTGCACCTGCGCGCGGCGCTCCTCGGGCAGCTGCAGCAGCGCTTCGGCCAGCAGGTGGCGGCGCGTGGCGTTCTCTTCGAGGTTCCAAACAAGCTTCGTCATGCGGTTCTCGCTTTCACGTGGTTGATCATATGGGCCTGATAGCCCGCGCCGAAACCGTTGTCGATGTTCACCACCGACACGCCCGAGGCGCAGGAGTTCAACATGGCGAGCAGCGCCGCGACGCCGCCGAAGCTGGCGCCGTAGCCCACGCTCGTGGGCACGGCGATGACGGGGCACGAGGCGAGGCCGCCCACGACGCTTGCGAGCGCGCCCTCCATGCCCGCCACCGCCACGACCACGCTTGCGGACGCGATGTCGTCGGCGTGCGCGAGCAGGCGGTGGATGCCCGCCACGCCCACGTCGTAGAGGCGCACCACCTCGTTGCCCAGCATCTCGGCGGTGACGGCCGCCTCCTCGGCCACGGGCAGGTCGCTCGTGCCGGCTGCGGCGATGACGATGGGGCCGTTGCCGTCGGGCGCGGGCGCCTGCCCCAGGATGCCGAGGCGGGGGCTCTCGCGATACGTGAACGCGAGCGGGCACGCGCCCGTCAGGGAGCGCTCGACCGCAGCGGCCTTCTCGGCATCGAGCCGCGTGACGAGCACGCGCTCCTGCCCGTTGTCCACGAGCGCGCGGCACACGCCCACGATCTGCTCGGCCGTCTTGCCCGCGCCGTACACCACTTCCGACACGCCCTGGCGCATGCCGCGATGGTTGTCCACCGTGGCGTAGCCGAGTTCCGTGAACGGGGCGATGCGCAGCGAGCGCTCGGCTTCGTCGATGGTCGCCTCGCCCGCCGCCACCCGCTCGAGCAGGGCGCGCAATTCTCGTTGCTCCATAGCGAACCTCTCTTCGGTTTCTTTGAACGCACCCATTGAACCACGTGGAGTGCACTCCAAGTCAAGCGCTTTTCCCTGAGCGAGCCCGTCAAACAGAAAAGCCCCGGATACGCGCGGCGTTCCGGGGCTCTCGCTTGCGGAAAAGCGGTGCTAGGCGGCGATGTCTCCCGGCTGCACGGCGTTCTCGCCTGCCGTGTTCTCCGAGCCGTCATCGGCGGGGGTGTCGGTGTTGTCCGCACCCTCCTCCGGAGCCTCGTTGTCGTTCGCGTTCTCGGTGTTGTCGCCTTCGCCCTCGTCGGTGGTGGGCGTCTCGGTCTTCGTGTCCGTCGACTTGGTGGCGCCGGCCGTGAGCGGCGTGGCCGACAGGTCGAGCGCGGTGCCGAGCCACTTCGTCTCGATGACGCCGATGGTGCCGTTGCTGGACAGCGTGGCAAGCGCCTCGGAAACGGCCTGCTTGAGGTCGGTGTTGGAGTCGGACACGCCCACGCTGTAGCCGCCCGCCTGCTGCATGAGCGCCACGATATGCACGTCGTCGCCCGCGCTGTGCGCCGCATACGTGCCGATGATGGCGTCGGCCGCCACGTACTGCACCTGGCCGGATGCCAGTTCGGCGAACGCGCTCTTGAGGTCGTCGGTGGTGGAGAGGGCCTCGGTGCCGAACTCGTTCGTCACCGCCCACGCGCTCTTCGACGACACCTGCGCGGCGAACTTCGAGCCCGACGTGCTCGTGGGAACCGTCGTGTTGGACGGCACGGCGAACAGCGCCACGCCCGTGGGCAGATAGGCGTCCGACTTCCAGAACGTCGTGTCCGAGTCGGTTTTGTCGATGCCCATCACGATGTCGACGGTGCCTTCCTTGAGCGCGGCCTCGGGGTCGGACCCCACGTTCACGATCTCAAGCTTCAGGCCGAAGCTGTCGGCGAGCGCCGCCGCCACGTCCACGTCGATGCCGACGATCTTGGACGACGAGGCGGGCTGCCCCGCCAGCGGCTGGTTGTCGGTGTTCACGCCGACGCGCAACGTGCCGTCTTTGCCGATTGCCGGCGATGCCAGCGTGGCCGCTTTCTCGGGGGGAGTATAGCTCTGCTGCGATGAGCAGCCCGTCAAGACGGCGAGCAGGGCTGCCATGCACGCGACCGCCATGCAGCAGGACGCGAGCGTTTTATAACGCTTCATAACCGGTGAGCCTCCATCTAGCTTGATCTGCATACTGCCTCTTTCGACTGACCTAGTCTTTGCCCCCACACTCGCGCACCGGAGCTCAGCTTGCGCCCCTGCCCTCTCGCCCGTCGCAACCGTATGTCGCGATACACGGGCGGTGCGTCTTACCTCTAGGATACGCCATGCTCGTCGCGCGGAAACCGCGCGGCTTACGTGGATCCTTTCGACCGCATCTGCCATGGACTAAGGTTGATGACAACCCGCAACTACAGACTCGAAAGAAGCATCGATCAGTGTACCAGATAGTGAAAACGCTCGGAAGCGCGCCCTCATAATCTGCGGGAATCGCGGATCGCGGGACGCAGGGGGAAGCGGATGGCGAGCGCGGGGAGGGCTGCGCTGGACGGGCGCTTGATGCGCGTTGGACGGACGCTGGAACCGCGCTGGAATCGCGGCGGGCGGGCGTTGGAACCGCGCGAGATCGGGCGGCGTTGCACGGGGGCGCGCGGCTAGACGGGCGTGTGCGCCGCCGTGCTATCCTCGAAACCATGACGACGCCTTCGACAGCTCCTGCTTCAACCATCGCCCCCGCCTGCTCGGGCCGCACCCGCGCGGCGCAGGTGGCGCGCAGCTACGGCCGCGGGGTGGCCGACGCGTTCACCGAGACGCTCTGGCCCACGCGCTGCGCCGTATGCGACACGCCGGGAGACGTGCTGTGTGCCCGCTGCAGCCTCAACCTGCAACATCTGGACTGGTGGCGCGCATGCCCGCGTTGCGGGTCGCCCTACGGGCGCACGCAGTGCTGCGCGTGCAACGACGTGGTGCTGGGCGCGCTCGGACGCGAAGAGCCACCCTTCGACGCCTGCGCGAGCGCCGTCGTCTACGACGACGCGGCCGCCTCCATCGTGCGCACCTGGAAGGACGCCGGGGAACGACGGCTCGCGGGCGCTATGGCCGCGCTCATGGCGCCCATGGTGCCGCCGTCGTGGCGCGCCGAGCACCCGATGGTGGTGCCCGTGCCGGCCACCTCGGCCGCGCGACGGCGGCGCGGGTTCGACCACGGCGACGAGCTGGCCCGCGAGGTGGCCGCGCGCCTCGGACTCGCAGTGGCGCCCCTGCTGGCGCGCCCGCGCAGCCGCGACCAGCGCGCGCTCGCCCGCCGCGGCCGCCTCGCGAACATGGACGGCCGCTTCACGGCGCTGCCCGGCGCCACCGCGCCGCCCTCGGCGCTCATCGTGGACGACGTGTACACCACGGGCGCCACGCTGTTCGCCGCCTCCGACGCCGTGCGCGCCGCCGGCGCCCGCACCGTCCGCTGCCTCACCTTCGCCCGCGTGCTGTGAGACGAGCGGAGAAAAGTGGCCTATGGATGTTCAATAGGTGTATAATACGCACCAGATAGGAACAGCAATGCAGTTTGAATACGATCCGAACAAAAGCTCGGCGAACCTGTTGAAGCATGGAATAGATTTCGAGAGCGCCCAGAAGCTCTGGGAAAGCAAAACCGTGACGTTCGTTTCCAGACCCGGCACCGACGAGATTCGCTACAAGACGTTCGGCATCATAGACGACAAGCACTGGACGGCAATCACCACCGATCGAGGCGGTTTGACGAGGATAATCTCCGTGCGCCGCTCGCGTGAAGAGGAGGTCGAGCGATATGAGCAAGAGCATTAAGGCATCCGAGATCGACAAGCGGTTCGACGACGGCGAGGATGTGAGCGAGTTCTTCGACATGGACAATCCCATCGTCGAATACGCTCCCGCTATCGAAGCGAAGCGCGTGAACGTCACCATGCCCACGTGGCTCATCGACGAGCTGGACTCCGAAGCGAGGCGCCTCACTATTAGCCGCCAGGCCGTGGTGGTGACCTGGCTCGCCGAGAAAGCCGAAGAGAAAGCCAACCGCCTCGGGCGTTAGCCGCGAAGCGACCTGCCGCCAGCCGCGCACCCCGCCTAAAGCGAACGGATGTTTCACGTGAAACATTCGGCATGGACCAGCGCGAACGCTCTTCAACCTGCAAAAAAGCGGCGGGCCGAGGCCCGCCGCTTGCATGCGTTTCCGTATGCCGCTGCGCTACATCGTGCGCTCGCGCTGCTTCTGCGTGGTGGTGCTGGCGGCGTCGGAGAGCTCCGCCACGTCCACCGAGATGCTGTGCTTGATGGGCTTCCAGTTGCACTTCTTCACGAGCGCCACGAGCGCGATGGGGATGTAGGTGATCATGAACACGGGGAACGTGAACATGTAGAGCACCTTCTTGCCCGTGGTGGAGCGGATGGAGTCCCATTCCACGAACGTGGTGAGCACGCCGAACATGAACATGAAGATGAAGTAGTTCATGAGGCAGAACAGGATGGAGGACACCGACGAGGCCACCATGATGCCCGTGGACATGGCCCCCGTGAGGCTGAGGAACACGATGATGCCGTTGAACAGCACCGACACGATGGTGAGCAGCATGCCCGGCGCGATGGTCATGAGCATGTCGTAGCACGCGAAGCGCGCACCCTTCGGGTTGACGGCGATGCCCTTCGCCAGGCGGGCGCCGTAGTGCCAGAACACCTGGTAGAAGCCCTTCGCCCAGCGGAAGCGCTGGTTCCACGAGTCGCGGAACGTGATGGGCTGCTCGTCGTAGAGGATGGCCGTGGGCGTGTAGCTAATGCGCGTGCCCTCGAGGATGCTGTTCGCCGAGAACTCGATGTCCTCGGTGAGCAGGTGCCACTTCCAGCCGCCGTTCTTCTCGATGATGTCGGCGGCGATGAAGAAGCCCGTGCCCGACACGGCGCAGCTCGTGTTGAGCGTGAGACGCGCCTGGTTGAGGAACTTGGCCTCGCGCAGGAACCACACGGCGTAGCCGGCGGAAATCCAGTTGGAGTCGTAGTTCTTGGAGTTGCGGTAGCTCGTGGAGGCCTTCGCGCCGTTGTCGTAGGTCTTGTTCATCTCGCGGAAGTAGTTCACGTCGAGCACGTTGTCGGCGTCGAACACGAAGAACGCCTCGTAGCCCTTGTCGGCATAGCGCTCGCGGATGCACTGGAAGCCGTAGTCGAGCGCGTAGCCCTTCCCCACTTCCTTGTCGTTGGTGCGGGGGAACACGATGGCGCCGGCTTCGCGGGCCACTTCGGCGGTGTCGTCCGTGCAGTTGTCGGCGATGACGAACACGTCGATGAGCTCGGAGGGGTAGTTCTGCACCTTGATGGAATGGATGAGGTCGCCGATGACGGCGGCCTCGTTGCGCGCCGAGATGACCGCGGCGAACTTGTGGTTCTTCTTCGCCGTAAGCTCCTTCGGCTTACGCGTCAGCACTACGAACACGTAGTAGAGCTGATACGTATAGCAGATCGTGAACGTGAGGAACACGCAGAAGTTGAATATATCAACAAACGAGATCTGCGAAAAAAACTGGTCCAGCACCTTAGCTCCTTTGTCGGGCCGCGTTCTTGCTTTGCGACCGTGCCATCGCGCACCCGTGCCTGCGGGTCGCGCGCCGCCCTCCTGTTGCTGTTCGATTTCGTCTGAGGGTTGTGCGGAACGCAGCGTACGTACGGCGTTCCAAACTGGACAGATTATAGCGGGTGCGCAGCCGTTCAGGGCAACAACGAGTCCGTTCGTTACCGTTTCTTCCGAATTTGTCCGTAGAAATCACCGGTATTCACAAAGGTTCTGCATATGAACTTCATAAATGGGCCGGTTCAGCTGTGATAATCTGAGTGTTTGAGAATCATCACGTCCCTTTGTCAATGGAGGCACCCCCTTGAAGTACGACATCAAAGACATCGAGCTGGCCGACGAGGGCCTCGCCCGCATCCTGTGGGCCGACCGCGACATGCCCGTGCTCGCATCCATCCGCGAGCGCTTCGAGCGCGAGCGTCCGCTCGAAGGCGTGCGCATCGGCGCGTGCATGCACGTGACCACCGAGACGGCGAACCTCATGCGCGCGCTCGTGGCCTCCGGCGCGCAGGTGACGCTGTGCGCGTCGAACCCACTGTCCACCCAGGACGACACGGCCGCTTCGCTCGTGCGCGACTACGGCGTTGACGTGCACGCCATCGCCGGCGAGGACATGGACACCTACGCGCGCCACATCGAAGCCGTCATCGCCACGAACCCGCAGATCATCATGGACGACGGCGCCGACCTCGACACGGCCCTGCACACGACGTTCACCGACAAGCTCGAACACGTCATCGGCGGCACCGAGGAAACCACCACCGGCGTCGTGCGCCTCATCGCCATGGCGGCGGAAGGCACGCTCGCCTACCCCGTGTTCAACATCAACGACGCGAACACGAAGCACTGCTTCGACAACCACTACGGCACGGGCCAGTCCACGCTCGACGGCATCGTGCGCGCCACGAACCGCCTGCTGTGCGGCCGCACCATCGTGATCTCGGGCTACGGCTACTGCGGCAGCGGCCTGGCCCTGCGCGCGAAGGGCATGGGCATGCGCGTCATCGTGTGCGAGGTGGACCCGCTCAAGGCGCTCGAGGCGCACATGGAGGGCTACGAGGTCATGCCGGCCGCCGAGGCCGCGAAGTTCGCCGACGTGTGGGTGACCGTGACGGGCAACTGCAAGGTGGTGGACGCCCCCGCCTTCGAGCATATGAAGGACGGCGCCATCGTGTGCAACTCGGGCCACTTCGACTCCGAGATCAACATCGGCTGGCTTGCCGAGCACGCCGTGAAGGTGGAGGAGATCAAGCCGCTCGTCGAGGAGTACACGCTGCCCGACGGCCGCACCGTCATCGTGCTGGCGCAGGGTCGCCTCGTCAACCTGTCGTGCGCCGAGGGGCACCCGGCATCCGTCATGGACATGAGCTTCGCGAACCAGGCGCTGGCGGCGGAGTACCTCTACCTGCATGCGGGCGAGCTGGAGAACCAGGTGTACGACGTGCCGGCCGCCATCGACGACGGCGTGGCGCGCGTGAAGCTGGAGACGCTCGGCATACAGATCGACGAGCTCACCGAGGAGCAGATCACGTACATGAACTCCTGGAACCTGAGCGAGGCGTAAGCGCCGAGGCGCCCCGCCGTTCCGCACCGACCGAAGACGCCCGCACCTGCGGGCGTCTTTTTTTGTCCCGTGACATAGCTACAAGGCATGAATGATCATGTATCAGAAGTATTGGCTATCGTGAAACATGCTCGGTACACTCTTCTTCGAGGACGCGGACAATCGCGAGGAGGAGCGCCGTGGTCGATCTTTCATCCGCCATCACGCAGATGGCCATCCTGCTGCTCGTCACGATCATCGGATTCGCCGCCGCGAAGCGGGGGTATCTGGACGAGCACGTCAAAGGCAAGCTCACGCTGCTGCTTTTGAACGTCACGCTGCCCTGCATGATCCTGGCCTCCGCCGGCAGCATCGACGCGTCGCAGATGGGCGGGCAGATCGGCTGGACGTTCGCGCTGGGCATCGCGCAGTTCTTCCTGCTGCTCGCATCGGGGGCGCTGTGCAACCTCGTCCTCCGCACGCCGCGCGGCGAACGCCCGCTCTACCTGTTCATGAGCGTGCTCACGAACACGGGCTTCGTGGGCATTCCCGTGATAGCGGCGCTGTACGGCGATCGGACGGTGCTGTTGTCGAGCGTGTTCATCATGGCGATGAACCTGCTCATCTACAGCGTCGGGTTCGCCCTCATCGCCCCGCGCGGAACGAAGACCGGACAATCGCCGTGGAAGGCGATGGCGAATCCCGCCACCGTGGCCTCGCTCGGCGCCATCGGCCTGCTGCTTGCGGGCGTGCGGCTCCCTACCGTCATCGAGGGGACCCTTGACATGGTGGGCGGCATCACCGCCCCCGTGGCCATGCTGCTCGTGGGCGTGATCGTGGCGAACATGCCCCTGCGCGAGGTGGCGACGGAATGGCGGCTGTACCCCTTCATCGCAGTGCGGCAGCTGCTCGTTCCCGCGGCGCTGTTCTTGGCGCTGCGGCCCCTCGTGCCCGACCCGGTGGTGCTCGGCCTGTTCGTCATCATGTTCGCCATGCCGGTGGGCTCGATGGCCTCCATGTTCGCCGGCCAGTTCGGACGCGACCAGGCGCTGCCCGCGAAGGGAACGGTTCTGAGCACCATGGCCTCGTTCGCCATCATCCCCGCCCTCGTAGTGTTCATGGGCACGGCGTGAGGAGGATGCAGGCCGCGGGAGATGCGAAGAGCGTCGTGACCGTCCTCGGCAACCGCGAAGAACCACAAACGATAGGAGCATGACATGAAAAAGAGCGAGAACATCCTGGTGGCGTACTTTTCTGCAAGCGGGCAGACGGCGCGCCTTGCGAAAACCGTCGCCCGCGCCACGGGCGGCGACCTGTTCGAGATCGAGCCCGCCGAGCCGTACACGTCCGCCGATCTCGACTGGAACGACCGGGCGAGCCGCAGCAGCAAGGAGATGAACGACCCCGCCTCGCGACCGGCCATCGCAAGCCGCGTCAAGAACATGGACGCTTACCAGACGGTGTACGTGGGCTTTCCCATCTGGTGGTACGTGGCGCCCACTATCGTCAACACGTTTTTGGAGAGCTACGATTTCGCGGGCAAGACGGTGGTCCCCTTCGCCACCTCGGGCGGCAGCGGCCTCGGCGATACGGCAAGCGTGCTGAAGAGGTGCTGCTCGCCGGCGACGCGCTGGCTGCCCGGCAGGCGCCTGAGCAGCGGCGCGAGCGAGGCGGAGGTGCGCCGGTGGATCGAAGGGATGAACCGATGAGCGCGGGGCGCGGGGCGAACCCCGCGCTCATGGATCGACGGCGGTTCGTGGGCCTGGCCGCAACGGCGGGAGCGGCGGCGATGGCGGGAGCCCTGCTCGGCGGGTGCGCGGGCGAGGAGGAGCATGCGCCTGAGTGGGCGGTGCCCGAAGAGGAAGCGGCTGCGATGGCGGCGCCCTCCCCCGCGGCGCCGGAAGCAAGCGCAACGCTCGTGGCCGTGTTCTCGCGCACCGGCCACACGCTGCAGGTGGCCGAGCGCATCCACGAGCTGGTGGAAAGCGACTTCTTCCGCATCGAGCCCGCCGCGGCGTACCCCGAGGATTACGACGAGATGCTGGAAACGGCGCAGCGCGAGCAGGACGACGACGCACGGCCCGCCCTGGCGAGCGCCGTCGAGAACTGGGACGACTACGATACCGTGTACCTCGGCCACCCCATCTGGTGGGCGCACGTCCCGCAGATCATGAAGAGCTTCGTCGAGCAGCACGACTTGGCGGGCAAGACGGTGGTCCCCTTCGCCACGAGCGGCGGGTCGAGCATCGCCGGCGCGCTGCCCGACCTCGAGGCGCTGTGTCCGGGCGCGACCTTCGCCGAAGGGCTGACGCTCGACGGGGACGCCGTGGACGCGCAGCTCGACCGCGTGGACGCGTGGCTCGCCAACGCGAACCTGCGATAGCGCCCTGCTCCGACCGCCTCGGGGATCACAGGATCCGACTTCCTCGTGGACGGAGGTGCGACGGCCTCGTACTTCTACGGGCCGCTCAAGCCTGCGGCAACGCGCTAGCGCAACGGCAAACGGCCCCTCGGAACACCGAGGGGCCGTTTTCGTCCTACAGGCTTTCCGTCAGAACGCGTTTGGTCTCCGTCTTCGTGAGCGGGTGGTAGCCGCCCTCCATGGGGAAGGTGGCCTCCACGATGCCGTCGAGCATGCCCTCGGTCACGCCGAGCTCGGAGAGGCGCATGACGCAGCCGATGTCGCGCGCCCACGCCTCGAGCGCGTCGATGCCGGCGGCGGCCACGTCCTGCTCGGTGCGGCCCGCGCCGTCCACGTCCCATACCGTGCGGGCGAACCGCGCGAACTTCGCCAGGCCGTACGGCATGACGAGGCGGTAGTAGGCAGGAGAGACGGCCGACAGCGTCATGCCGTGCGTGGCGTCGGTGTAGGCGCCCACGGCCTGGCCGATCATGTGCACCGTCCAATCGGTGGTCTTGCCCTTCGCCACGAGCGTGTTGAGCGCCCACGTGGCCGTCCACATGATGTTGCTGCGCGCCTCGTAGTCGGTCGGATGAACCACGGCGATGCGCGAAGCGTGCACGAGCGAGCGCATGAGGCCCTCCATGAGGTAGTCCGACACGTTGTCGTCGGCTCCGGAGAAGTACTGTTCCATGAGGTGCGACATGACGTCGAAGATGCCGGCCGCCATCTGGTAGCGCGGCACGGTGAACGTGAGCGCAGGGTTCAGGATGGCGAAGCGCGGAAACACGTTCTCGCCGAACACGTGGCCGATTTTAAGCTGCTGCGCATGGTTCGTGATGACGGCGCCGCCGTTCATCTCGCTGCCGGTGCCCGCCATGGTGAGCACGCAGCCCACAGGCACGACGTCGCACGCCACGTCCTCCATGCGCAGGTAGTAGCGCTCCCAGGGGTCCTCGTCGCAGTGCACCGACACGGACACGGCCTTGGCGTAGTCCACCACCGAGCCGCCGCCGACGGCCAGGATAAGATCCACGTCGTTCTCGCGGGCGAGGCGCACGCCCTCGTACAGCTTCTCAACCGTGGGGTTCGGCATGACCCCCGCATCCTCCACGACGGTCTTGCCGCATTCGTCCAGCAGCGCCGTCACCTGGTCGTACAGCCCCGTCTTCTTGATGGAGCCGCCGCCGTAGGCAAGCTGCACCGTGGCGCCGTAGCGCGGGAGCTCGTCGCGCAGGGCGTCGAGCGCCTCAGGGCCGAAGTGCAGGCGAGTAGGATTGACGTAATCGAAGGTTCCAAGCATGGGTTCTCCTGTTCAGGTTGGGTATGAAGCGGACGCGAGTGCTACTGGTCGAAGCGGATGCTGTGGAGGCGGTGGACTTCGTCGAGGGCGCCGACGTCGAGGATGAGGCTCCTCGCCCGGTCGAGGGCGCGGATGCGCTCCACGTCGTCCGGCGACAGCGCGAAATCGTCGAGGGCGAAGTTCTGCTCGATGCGCTCCCGGTGCACCGACTTCGGGATGGCCACGATGCCCTCCTGCCGCAGCCACCGCAGGATCACCTGGGCAGGCGTCTTGCCGTAGGGCGCGCCGATGGCGGCCAGCGTGTCGTTTCCGAAGATGCCGTCGCGACCCTCGGCGAACGGCGCCCAGGCCATGGCCTTGATGTCGGAGCGATCCATGAGCTCGCGCAAGGCGCGCTGCTGGCAGAACGGGTGCAGCTCGATCTGGTTGACGGCGGGCGCGATATCGTGCGAGAGCACGAGGTCGGCCAGGCGGTCGGGCAGGAAGTTGCACACGCCGATGGCGCGCACGCGGCCCTTGCGCACGAGCTCCTCCATGGCGCGCCAGCTACCGTGGTAGTCGCCGTAGGGCATGTGGACGAGATAGAGGTCGAGGTAGCCGGTGCCCAGGTTCGCGAGCGTCTTCTCGAACGAGGCGCGCGTGCGCTCGTAGCCCGCATCCTGTATCCACACCTTCGACGCGATGAACGCGTCCTCGCGCGGCACGCCGCTCTTCGCCAGCGCGGCGCCCACCGCCCGCTCGTTGCCGTAGCAGGCCGCCGTATCGATGAGGCGGTAGCCCACCTCGAGCGCGTCGAGCACGGCACGCTCGCATTGTTCCTGGTCGGTGACTTGGAAGACGCCGAATCCGGTCTGCGGCATGTCCACGCCGTTGTTGAGCTTGACGGTTTCCACGGGTTCGCTCCTTGCCTGCAGCTCGTCCGCTCACGCGGCGGCCGCGATCGTTATCGTCCCTGCGAGGGCTTCGATGCCGTCCGCGCCGGACGTCGCCTGCCCCACTTCGTACAGATCGTCGTTCGGCGCGTACGCGCCGTAGAACAGCACCACGTCGCCCCACGGCTCGTAGTATGCGAGCGTGCCCGCGCCGCCCTGCGCGTGCGGGGCGTCGGACACGTCGAGCGGATGGGGCGGGTAGCATATCTTCTCGTTCGTGCCGAAGTCCTCGACCTCGACGGTGAGCGGCAGCTGGTCGAGCAGCGCGCTCGCGGCGGCGGAGTCGTTGAGCTCGAAGACGACGGTGGCGTCGTTCGCGCTCACCTGGATGGTGCGCGCTTGCGCATGTGCGCACGCCGCCAGGCAGCACGCCAGCGCCACGGCGGCGAGAACCGCCGACAGCTTCTTCATCAATCGCATCATGTCGATCACCTCCTGCGACCCATGGTACGATCGCCGCTTGCAAATAGCCAATACCTATGTAGTATGTTCAAACATAGACACGAGGAATGCTAAGGAGACCGACGATGATCGAGACGCGCCTGCTGCACTACTTCCTGGCCATCGCGCGCGAGCAGAGCATCACGCGCGCCGCCGAGACCCTGCACGTCACGCAGCCCACGCTGTCGAAGCAGATGATGGACCTCGAGCGGCAGCTGGGCACGCAGCTGCTCGTGCGCGGCAAGAAGAAGGTCACGCTCACCGACGAGGGCACCTACCTGCGCAATCGCGCGCAGGAGATGATCGACCTCATGGAGCAGACCGAAGCGGCGTTTCGCGACGAGGAGGAGACGCTCGGCGGCGAGGTGTACCTGGGGTGCGGCGAGACGCGCGTCATGACGTTCGTCGTGGATGTGTTCGCCCGCCTGCGCGAGGAGCATCCGGGGATGCGCCTGCACTTGTACAGCGGCGACGCCGACACCGTGATGGAACGGCTCGACAAGGGGCTGCTCGACTTCGGCCTGCTGCTGGGACCGCTGCACCAGGAGAAGTACGACTACCTCGACCTGGGCATGCACGACACGTACGGCCTGCTCATGCCCCGCGATTGCCCGCTGGCCGAGCAGGAGGCGGTCACGCTCGACGACCTGCAGCGCGTGCCGCTCATCGTCTCCCGCCAACCCTACAGCGGCCATCAGCGCCTCGATTGGTTCGGCGTGGACTTCGAAGCGCTCGATGTGGTGGCCACGTACAACCTGTTGACGAACGCGACGTTTCTCGTGGAGCGAGGGCTGGGCTACGCGTTCTGCATCGACGGGCTGGCGGCCACCGATGGCGCGCGCAACCTGGCCTTCCGCCCGCTCGAGCCCGCGCTCACGCTCGACGCGTGCATCGCCGCGAAGCGCTACCGCGAGCTCTCCCCCGCCGCCAAGCTGCTCCTCGAGCGCCTGCGGCAGGAGGTGCGCGGGTAGCAGCGCAGGCAGCGTCGCAGGCGACAGGCAGACGGGAGGCGCGGCTAGAGGATGCTTGCCATGTAGAATCCGTAGCGCGCGATCATCATCCCCGCAACTCCAAGCACAAGCACGGCGGAGGCCACGAGGCGGACCGAAAGCTTGGGTTTTCCCGCGATGCCCATCCCAGCAGCGACGGCAGCCGCGACCGTGACGACCGCACCTGCAACCAGTAATTCTTGGCCGGCGGCGCCCAAAGCGGCATAGTCGAGGCACTTCCAAATCGTCGCAATGGCGGCAAGGGCGAGAAGCGCGAGAGCGACGATGCCAAACGGCCCCTTGAACCGTCGACCCGACACAAAGGCCCATGTGCAAGCGCCTGCCGACACGTCGCTCAAGACGAAGAGGGCCACCGTGGACGCGCCCGTCCACGCAGGGATGCCGAACACTTCAAGGTAGGCGTAAGACTCGACGGCGATGAGCAGGCAGCCGGCGGCGAGCCCAACGATGCGCACCGCTCGCAAGGTTCGCTTCTTTGCAAGGGCCGTCGCCAAGTCAACGGCGGCGACGAGCCCCATAAGCCCGGCGCAGATGCCCTCGAGCGTCAGCGAGGCCGCAGGGTTGTTGAAGACGCCCAGCACAAGCTCGGGGCGCCCAAGGTGCCCCAAGGCGCCAAAAGAACCGACGGCGATCAGGGCAAGGGAAACCAGGGGAAGGAGCCACGGGCGCTTCTCTTCCTCCTCGGACGGAAACAACGCTGCGATCACGTAAGAGCCTGCCGCAACGCCGGTGAGCGTGGTGAAAACCCAAAGGGGAAATTCTGAAATCATAGTGGCCTCCTTAGCCGTGAGCGGGAACGAGTTCGTTTTCATCCAGTGCGAAGAGCCGCACTGCCTCGAGCCGATGAAGCGCCTCGCGGACGGGCTTCAAGGGGGTATCGCCTTCCGATTCGACAGTCAGCTCGAGAGCGCCGGGGTTGGCTTCGAGCCAGAAGGCCGCCTCGCCTAAAAGCGAACCGTCGGCACGAGCGAACATCGCCAGCGCCTCGGCCGTCTGGGGGTAGGCGATCGCGGTGCGCGATCGCCTCAGAGCCTTGGCGTAATCCGGCATCCACGAATTCAGGTGCTCGTCGACGACGCCCTTCTGGTCGCGAAGCGCAAGCGCCAGCGCTGGCCCGTCTCCGGCGTCAAAGGCCGCAAGCGCACGCCTGGCCAGATGCGCGCAGAAGGCGCATATGAGCGACAGATGGTCGTCGGGCACGCGCTGCAGCCGCTTGGGCTCCAGGCCGTGCTCGCGGTAGCACCTGCGCACTTCGAGCGTCCGCTTCTGCACCGCCGACGGGTCTTTGGTAATGTTGGGCGAGGCCAACGGCACTGCGGGCAAGGAGGCAGGGCCGATGTAGCAGCGGGAGAACTCGTCTCGCATAGCCTCGACGAGCTCGTCTCGATCCGCTTCGCGCAAGGCGTCGAGAAATTCCCGGTAGCTTGCCAGGGCCTCGACGTCGTCGGCGTACTCGTCGAGCGAATCGTGCATGGTATCGCCAAGCAGCAGATCTACCAGCTCCGCCGTGGGCTCGCCCCCCGCAAGCTTGTGGAACATGGTGTAGAGGTAGGCGCGGGCGACCAGCAGAGCCTCCAGAGAGAGCACGTCCCCGGCGCTTGCGGGCCTGTTCGAATCGACCGGCGGCGTTTCCGGCGATTTCGCTGCCGCGGTCATAGCGCTACCTCGTTGAACGTCTCGTCGTCGACGCCCTCGGTGACGCGCAGAAGGAGGTTCGGATGGGTGAGGTCCGCGGGTCCGATGGCCGGGATCTCGCTCACCAAGCCGCTCCCGTACTTCTCCCTCAGCTCGTCGATATCCCCGAAATCGAGCGCGCGCGTGAGGCAGGCATCGACGCATACGGGGTTCTTGCCCGCTTCGCGAAGGTCCATGCACGAGTCGCATTTCACGATCATGGAAGTCGCCTCGTCCCACTGGGGGGCGCCGTACGGGCATGCCATCATGCAGTAGCGGCACTGGACGCACAAGCTGTCGTCGTGAACCACCAGCCCGTCGTCGGTTTTGTGCATGGAGGTGGTAGGGCAGCTCTTCACGCATGCGGGGTCTTCGCAGTGGTTGCACGAAACGGCCACATGGTAGATGCTGGGGTTGGGGAACACACCGCTCTCGTAGCTGGCCACCCGCCTCGTCCTGGGTCCCACCGTTTGCAGATCGTGCCGGTCTTTGCAGGCCACCTGACAGGTGCGGCAGCCGATGCAGCGGCTCATATCGAAGTAGAATCCGTAGCTCATGTTCGTTCCCCCTTAAAACTCGGCTCCGGCAAGGAAGGGCTCGCGCTCGCAATCCTCGACCAAGGGCTCGCCGTCGTATTTCTCTATCTCGAGAAGGATGCTGTTGTAGGTGTTGGAGTGCTGGTAGTAGTTCGAGCTGATGGGGCCGTTCAGTATCTGCTCGGACCCTCCGCGGTCGATTATCTCGTCGCCCGATTCATCCAGCACCGATCGCACGCCGTGGGGTATCGCGACGCAGCCGGGCATGATGGACTGCAGGGGCTGGGCCTTGCGCAGCATGCGGCCGAACTGGTTGTAGCACATGACGGTATCCCCGGCCTCGATGCCTCGATCGGCGGCGTCCGCGGCGTTCATGAACACGGGGTTCAGAAACGCCTCGGAATTCCACGTCGCGTTGTCGAAGTTGGAGTGGGCCCTGCGCATGTAATGGGGCGTATACGCCTGAAGGGGGTAGTCGCCCTTCACCTTGCCGTCCCAGTCGCTGAAGGTGTCCTTGTAGCCGATGGTGGGGTCGAAGTAGTTCGGGTAGGGCTTGATCGGCTCGTCCGCTATGCCGATGACGTTGATCGAGTCCGCCTTTTTCTGGGAGTAGATCTCGAGCTTGCCCGAGCCGGAGGGGCGCGGCCAGGCGGTCTGCGTCACCACCGAGCGGTTGTTCTCGTCGTAGGCCAGCATGTCGTCGCGGTACCCGATGTAGTTGCGGGGATCGTCGTAGTCGCGCGCGACCGTCCAACTTCCCTGGTGGATGAAGTCGTCGAAGGCTATCTCGCCCTGCTGCACGGGGTTGTCGGCGCCGTACTTCTCCCGGTCGGCCTCGGTCCAGGTGATGACGGGCTTCCAGGTCACCATGTCCTTGTCGAGGTACTTGAAGCCGAGGAAGTAGTTGAAGAACTGCTGGCGGTTGTCCACCGGGTACAGCTCGTCGGCATCCAAGCCCACCCGCTCGCAGATGTCGCGGAAGATGTGCTTGTCGTCGCGCGTTTCCCACAGCGGCTTGACCAGCGGGTAGTGCGCGAGGATGACGTCCTTGCGTTGCTTCTGGCCATTGCCGTCGCCGAAGACGCTCGGCCAGTTCAGCTCTCCCCACTCGGGATCGTCGTTGCCCTCGCAATGGGTCGACACGGGGAGGATGATGTCGGCGAACTGGGCGGTGAGCGAGTAGCGGATTTCGAGGGACACGTTGCACTCGGTGGAGCGCATGACCTCGATGGCCTCGGTGAGGTTGGGGCGGGACTGCATGAAGTTCGACTGGTGAGCGAACATGAACTTGGGGTTCACGGTCATCTCGCGCGCCTTATGGAACTCGGGCGTCGAGTTGTTGGTGCTATAGTAGCCTTCGGTGGTCGAGAGGTACTTCCCCTCCTTGAGGGCGCGCCACCATTGCTGTCCCTCGATGCTGGCGTTGGGGTCGAGGGGGTTCGGCGTGGCGTTGTTGAGGTCGGTGTAGTCGCCGTCGGTCACGATGAGGCGGTACCCCGCATCGCCCGCATCCCATGTGTAGGTGCACGCGCAGGCGTTGCCGGGCTTGCCCATGTGCCCGCCGAGCGCACCGACGGTCATGAGGGCCTGCGGAAGGTTCTCGGCGCCCGCGGTGCGCGAAGCGGCGTAGTTATGCAGGATCATCACGTTGTTCTCCTTGCCGCACAGCTCGGCGAACCAGACGATGTCCTCGATCGGGGTGCCGCACATCTCGCTTGCCCACTCGGGCGTCTTCTCCACGCCGTCGTACTCGCCCATGAGGTAGCCGAGCATGCACTCTTCGAGCTTCGCGTCCTCGGGCATGTGGTCCATGTCGAAGCCCACCGTGCGCTCGTTCATGAAATCCCAGTCGATGATGCTTCCGCGCTCCTCGTCGAGGCGCACCATCTCGTGCATGACGGCGAGCAGGAAGGCGGTGTCGGTGCCCACGCGGACGGGGACCCAGCGCGCGTTGTACGTGGACGCGGTCACGTTGCGCGAAGGGCCGACGTACACGAACTCCACGCCCTTTTCCTGGGCCAGGTTATAGAAATGGGGTGCGCCGCCCGTCTGCGCCCAGCAGGGGTTGCAGCTGTAGAACACGATATAGTCCGCATTCTCCAGGTCGTGGCGGTCGTTGGCCATCATGATGTCGGGATGGTCGCCCCAGGAGAACATCCCGATATGGTTGGGAACCATGGGGTAGGTGCCGAACGATTCCGTCTCGGAGTTGGTGATGCAGCCGCCCATCGCCTTGAGGATCAGCGTGCCCGCGTCCCAGTTCCATGCGTTGTTGATGACCGACCGCGGGCCGTAGGCATCGTATACGCGCACGAGCTCGCCTGCCACCAGATCGAGAGCCTCGTCCCAGCTGATACGCTCCCATTCGTCCTTGCCTCGAAGCTCCCCGTGGAAGTCGACGCCGCCGGGCTGCCAATGCTTTCGCTTCATGGGATACTTGATGCGGTCGGTGTTGTACACCATTTGGCGCCAGGAGTGGCCGCGCAGGCAGCTGCGCTGCTGAGGATGGGTCATGGAGTCCTCGTGCGCGTCATCGGTTTTCTGACGGATGATGGTTCCGTCCACCACGTAGCCCATGTTCAGGCACATGCTGTTACAGTTCGAGCAGCAGTGGATGGGAAGCCACTCCCCGCGTTCTTCGACGATGAGCGAGTCGGATGCGACCGCGTCGCGACCGGCCCTGCCCGATGCTTCGGCCGCGCTGGCCTCGGATCCCGACGCTCCGACAAGGGCAGCTGCAGCCGCAGCAGCCGAGCAAGCTTTCAGGAAATCGCGACGACGCAAACTCTTGTCCAATAGAGCCATAGTTCGTACCCCCTTCTCCGGATGCGCGCGCTTCTTGTTGCGCGCGTTTCGAAACTGCTGCCATTGTAGGAAGCTCGCAATCGGTTAGGGAATTGACTAGAATGCAAATAGCTTTTTGCCTCAAAGGCAACGACTGGCCTTCCCCTTGAGAACGGAGCCGATATGGAACTGAGGACCTTGCGATATTTCCAGGTGCTTGCGCAGGAAGGCAGCCTGTCGAACGCCGCCCGCGTTTTAGGGATAACCACCCCTACGCTCTCGCGTCAGCTTGCCGCCCTCGAAGACGAGCTGGGACGACAGCTGTATCTTCGATCCTCGAAGGGAATTGAGCTCACCGACCACGGAATCGTGCTCGCGCGCTATGCCGACACGCTCGTCGATCTGGCGGACAGGGCCGCAGAAGAGGTGTCGCTTCCGGAGCGGTCAGTGAAGGGGACGGTGCGCTTGGCCGTGGGGGAAACCAAAGTCGTCGGGCTCATGGCGCGCGCCATGGCCAAGGTTCGGGAGGGCTACCCCGACATCTCGTTCGCCCTCTATTGCGGGAACACCGTCGATTTGATGGACGATCTCGTGCGCGGCGCTTACGATTTCATGCTCGAATGCGAGATGAAGCCCCGTGCGGGGTTCAACACGCTTCCCCTGCCCATGCGGGACACATGGGGTATCGTCACAAGGCGCGACGACGAATTGGCGACGCTCGACAAGGTTCGTCCGCGCGACTTGGCCGGCCGGCCGCTCATCACGTCGCGGCAGGGGACGACGACGGAACCGCTCCGCTCGTGGCTTTCTGAGGTCGAGGACGATATAAGCGTCGTGGCCACCTACAACTTGCCCCTCAGCGCCAGGTTCCTCGTCGAGGAGGGCCTTGGCTCCATGTTCACGTATGAGGGCATCGTGGAGGAGGGACCGGAGAGCGGTCTCGCCTTCGTGCCGCTCGATCCCCCCATCGAATCGGCGCAGGGACTCGTTTGGCGCAAGACCATACCCTCCAAACCGGCGCAGGTGTTCCTCGACTGCCTCAAGAGCATCATCGAGCAGGGTTGAGCCCTGGCGAGCCCCCTTCCTCTCCGAACGCCGATTCGATGTGGGCCAAGAACCGCTTCGCGATCGGCGAGAGAACGGTAAGGCGCCTCCAGACGAGGTAGATGCCCGTTTCGAGCCTCGGCTCGAGCAGCTTGAACGCCAACCCGCTGCCCTCCGAGACATCGATCAGGTGCTCGAGCGCCAGCAGGTAGCCCAGCCCCTCCCGTGCGAACACGGAGCCGTTGTAGGCGAGCCTGAACGAGCCTTCGAGGACGAGCTCGTCCATCCTGTCCCCGCACCAGCGGGGGATGTCGTTTCTCCAAGCCTGCTCGGAGCAGAACAGCGGGAGCCCCGCCAAGTCGTCGACGGTGACGCAGCCCCCGCTCTTCTGCGCAAGCGGGCTGCCTTCGGGCATCACGACCCCCCACGCATCCTTCTCGGGGAGCGCGACGAACTCGTATTTGTCGGAATCGGGCTCGTCGGCCAGGAGTGCGAAATCGAGCACGCCCCGATCCAGCTTTTCGACGACCTGCTCGGTGTCGCCGCTGGTAATATGGTAGCGCAGGCTGGGGTACGCCCGTCTGAACGCCTTGATCTCGCGGGCAAGATAGCGCACCTGGTACGACTCCGCCAAGCCGAAGTAAACGTCTCCTCCGGCCACATCGCCAAGCGTCGAGAACTCCCCGGATATCCTGTCGGCCAGACCCACCAGGTCCTCGGCGCGCTTCCTGAGAAGAAGACCCTCCTCGGTGAGCCTGATGCTGAAGCTGTGCCGGGTGAACAGCTTTTGCCCAAGTTCTTTCTCGAGCGATTTCATCGCCTTCGAAAGCGTCGGCTGCGTGACATGCAGCAGCTCCGCCGCTCGAGTCATGTTCTCCTCCCGCGCCACGGCGAGAAAGTACCTCATCGTCCTCAGTTCCATGCATCCCCCTTACGATATTCCCAAAAAGAATATCATACATTCGATAATGCAATTAGCGGAATGACACCGCCTCCCTGAAAATGGACACGGAAACGGACAAGATAAAGGACGAGGTCGTGGACGCGATGGAGTCGTTCTTCAAGGAAAACCTCACGCAGTAAAGGAGCAGGCCATGAACAGGGCTTTAACGAGAAGAACGTTCTGCGCGGGCCTCGCGCTTGCCGCGGGAGGCGCTTTGGTCGGATGTTCGCAACCCGCCCTTGAGAGCGCCTCGACACCCTCGACCGATGCGCCCGGCCGCACCGCCGGTGGCGGCGAAGCGCGGCCCGAGATCCAGGAAACAACCCCAGCGGAAGAAAGGGCGCCCCGCATCATGCTCAACGACGGAAGGGAAATACCCGCTTTGGGATTGGGGACGTACTCCCTGACCGGTGACGTCTGTACGGAATCGGTCTACGCCGCCCTGCAGCGCGGCTACCGGTTGATCGACACAGCCTACGCGTATCATAACGAGGCGGAGGTGGGGCAAGCCGTCCGCCGGGCCGTCGCGGACGGCATCTGCGCTCGCGAGGACATCGTGGTGACCACGAAGCTCTACCCCTCGCAGTTCTCGAACGCCGAGGCCGCCATCGAAGAGGCGCTCGGGAAGCTGGACGTCGGCGCCATCGACCTCATGCTGCTCCACCATCCCGGGGACGGCGACGCCGCGGCCTACCGGGCCATGGAGAAGCACGTCGAGGCCGGGAACATCGGATCCGTGGGCGTCTCGTGCTACTACATCGAGGAGATCGCGGCCTTCCTGCCCGAGGTGAACGTCAAGCCCGTTCTGGTGCAAAACGAGATCCACCCCTACTACCAGGATCGGGACGCCACCCGCCACATCCAGTCCCTGGGGATTGACGTGCAGGCATGGTACCCGCTCGGAGGCCGCGGGCATCAGGACGAGCTTCTGGGCGACCCCGTCCTAGCGGCCATCGCCGAAGCGCACGGAGCGACCATAGCCCAGGTGATCCTGCGCTGGAACCATCAGAATGGCGTCATCGTCATCCCGGGATCGAGCAACCCCGACCACATGACCGAGAACATGGGGATCTTCGACCTCGAGCTGACCGACGAAGAGATGTCCCGCATCGCCGCGCTTGAGCGGCGCGAGAAGCACGACTGGTACTAAGAAGGCTCGAAGGCGATCGTCACAAAAAGGAAGTTATCGCATGAAAGTAAGCAAATCCCCACGCACGACGCTCGTGACCGGGCTGCTCGTCGCCCTCGCATTCGCGCTCGGATTCGCCGAGTTCGTGCTCATCGGCATCACGCCGGACGTGGCCGAAGGGCTGGGCGCGCCCCTCACCCTCGTCGGCGACCTCGTGGGGTACTACGCGCTGGCCTGCGCTGTGGCAACGCCCCTCGTCGCGCTGGCCACGGCCCGCGCGAACCGCTTCAAGCTGACGGCGGCGCTGCTCGTCGTGTTCAACGCGGGCAACCTGCTCACCTTGGTCTCCGGCGGCTACGCCTCGCTGCTGGTCTCGCGCCTGCTGCCGGCCGTCACGTCGGGCACGCTGCTGGCCATCGCCATGACCTACGTGCCCGACATCGTGGGCGAGCGGAAGGCGGCGCGCGTCATCGGCCTCGTGCTGGCCGGGTTCTCGGTGTCGAGCGTGGTGGGCGTGCCCGCGGGCACGCTGCTGGCCGATGCGCTCGGCTGGAAGGCAGCCTACGTCTGCGTGTTCGCGCTGGGCATCGCGGTGAGCGCCGCTTTGCTGCCCGCCCTGCCGCGCACCTCGGCGGCAACCGGCGAGCCCGCCACCGTACGCTCGCAGCTGCGCTTGCTGCGCGACGGGCGCGTGCTGCTCAACACAGGCATGATCCTCCTCGGCGCAGCGGCCACCTACGTGTTCTACACCTACCTCACGCCCGCGCTCGAAAGCGTCATAGGGCTGGACGGGGCCGCCGTGAGCGGCGTCCTGCTGCTGGCGGGTGCCGCGTGCGTGGGCTCCAACCTGCTGTCCGGCTGGATTGCCGGACGCTTCGGCCTGCGCGCGCTGCCCTGCACGTTCGCCGCACACGCCGCCGCGCTCGCGCTGCTGGCGTTCACGTTGCCGCTCGGCATAGCGGGCATCGCGAACATCCTCGTCGTCGCGCTGCTCATGTACGTCATGAACTCCACCGTGCAGATGCTGTTCCAGGACGTCGCGCGCGCCGACTACCCGAGCGCCGTCACGTTCTCGGCCTCGCTGCATCCCATGTCGTTCAACGCCGGCATCGCGCTGGGATCCCTCGCCGGGGGCTTCGTGGTCAATGCAGGCGGGCTGTTGGCCACGGGGCCCGTCGGCGCGCTGCTGGCGCTGGCCGCGGCCGGGCTGGCGCTCACGCTCATGCTGGCGACCGGAAGAAAGCGCGCCGCCGCGTCCATAGCCAACGACGCGTAACACGGAATGCTTGCGACGCCCTATTCGCTAGTCGCCGAAGCGGTAGCCCACATGCCATACGGTCTGCACGTAACGAGGCTCGTGCGGGTCGGGTTCGATCTTTTCGCGCAAGCGGTGGACGAGCACGGTGATGCTCGCGCTTTCTCCCGAATATTCCGGCCCCCAAATATCCTCGATGAGGTTCTCCCGCGTGAACACTACGCCGGGATTGCACGCAAGCATATAGAGAAGGTGGAATTCTTTCGGGGTCAGCTCGACTGCCCTACCCTGCGCCGTGACCCTGCGTTTCTTCGAATCGATCACCAGTCCGTCGAACGTGAGCACATCGGGAGAATAGCCGCTCTTCCTTCCTTTCTGGGATCGGCGCAAAAGCGCTTCGATGCGCAGTTGCAGCTCTTCCGGTATAAACGGCTTGACCAAATAGTCATCGGCACCCGCTTTGAATCCGATGTTCTTGTCAACGATGTCGCCTTTCGCAGTAAGCAGCAGGATAGGAGTCGCTGCGTTTTTTGCCCGTAGCGTCGCCGTGACCTCGAAGCCGTTTATCCCTGGCATCATGACGTCAAGAATGAGCAGGTCGGGCCGCTCTCGCTCGTACGTTGCGAGCGCTTCCGCACCGTCCGACACGCAAATGAAATCGTATCCCTCTTCGCGTACGATATGCCCCACGAGCGTCTGCATACCTTCGTCGTCATCGGCTAGCATAATCAACATGGCTTACTCCAAATCTCCCGATTGCCCCGGTTCGGCTTTCAAACGCACGACGAATGCGCATCCCCTTGCATCTCCGTCTTCTGTTTCACGGGGTTGCGTCAGCTCCACGCTTCCCCCATGCAGTTCGGCGAGCTCTCGAACCACTGTCAGGCCCAAGCCACTTCCCCCATGCTTGTGCTTCGATCCGTCTTTACCCTGCACGAAACGTTCGAATATGTAAGGGACGTCTTCGGGCTTTATACCGCAGCCGTCATCGCTTACCGTGAGGACGAGCTCCTCGGTATCCCACAGGTAGCGTGCATCGATGTCTACCGAGCCCTGTTCGTCGACGAACTTGATCGCGTTCGATACAAGGTTCTCAAGAATGCGACGGACTTTCTCGGAATCGATCATCACGACCGGCATATCGCGATCGATGCGCGATGTGATTTTCACCTGCTTCTTGTCAGCGAGGAATCGCATGGTTCCCTTGATCTCGGTAAGCAGATCGGGGATTTCTGAGGGCTCCAGCGCAAGCTCCGAGCGTCCCGCTTCGACGCGAGCCATTTCAAGGATGTTGTTAACCATCGCAAGCAGGATCTGGCTGTTGACGCGCATCTCCTTCATGATGCTTTCTTCTTCCGGGTTGCGCGGATCGTTGGTGCGCGACCAGATGTCGGCAAACGCAAGGATGGACGTAAGCGGCGTGCGTATCTCGTGGCTCATGATGGCCAGAAAATCGCTTTGATAGCGGTTTTCCTGCTCGAGCTTCTCGTTCATGGCCGCAAGTTCTTCCCTTTGTCGCTCGAGAACCCGATTCGACTCGGCAAGTTGCGTTGTTCGGTCTTGAACCTCGCCCTCAAGGTCGCTGTACAGGCGCTTGAGTTGCTCGGCCATGGAATGGAAGTGGGCCGACAGATGCTCTATTTCGTCGCGGTCGCCTATTTTCGTGAGGCTGACATCGAAATCATGCTCTTCGATCTGCTGTGCAGCATCTTCGAGCTTCTTTAGAGGCGAAGTGACGAGCTTCGAAATGCTGAAGAACGTGATGCCCAGCCCCACGAAAACGAACAGGACGAACACGATGGTTTCTTGGATAAGGCTCTCGCGAACGTTGTCCATGTAGGTGTCGGCAGGCATGAGGATGCTCGCCGCGCCCGCCATGTCGCCCTCCTTCATCCCCTCCTTTTCATAGCCCATGATGTCGAGCTCCCCCGCAGGGTCTCCATGACATTCAAGGCATGACTCCGTGATGTAGAGCGGTTCGATATAGCGAAAGACCTTCGTACCGTCCTCTTCTGTTTCGAGCGAATAGTAGTGATCCAATTCCGGATCTGCCTTGAGCGTCTCAAGGGCCTTCGCCTCGAATCCGTCGGGAGCATCGGCAGGTTTGCGTGTGCTCAAGTTGGTATAGTGAATGGCAAAATCGCGTTCGTTGTTCACGGTGAACAGATGGCTGACCGCCTTTGCGGCTACCACGCAGTACAAGTTGCGGGTCCCATCGTCGTTTTCTACGAACTGATTCTCATTGCTCTCCATAAAATCCCAGATAGCATCCATCTCCTGGGCAAGCACTTGGGTGGTTTCAAGCATCTCGTGCTCCACCTGCCGCTCAAGCGTATAGCTCCGCCAGACGATGTTTGCCGCCATAAGAATAGCCATCACGGTTATGAACAACACCGAAAATTTGATCTTGAGCGGTACCTGCTTGAACACCGCGCACCCCCCCCCCGCAAACCGCATTCGCCTTCCTGCAGCCAGCCTGAATCAAGCCGTCCGGACCAAATCGCTACCCGAGCAGACCTTTGAGAACCTTTTCATCAGCGTGGACGAACGCCGCGAGCAATCGGCCCGCTGCGGGATACAGATCCCCCTGCCCGATCCTGGCCAAACCTTCAGAGAACGCATCGACCCACGTGCCGAGATGGAATTCGAGAAACCGCCTGCTAGCATCCAACGCTTTGCCATATTCTACCCGATTGCCCAACATGCATGCATCGACGATGCGATCAGCGAGCGACCGAAGGAAGTCGAGCTCAAGCGCAATGTGATCATCGGCAACACTCGGATACATCTGAGGAATAAGCCCCTCCGACCGGTAGAAATTGCGAACTTCGAGCGTGCGGCGGTGAAACAGGATGCGCTCCTTTGTGACGTACACCGACTCCCATAGCGGTGCGGGAAGCTCGTTCGGACCTATGAACAGGCGTGTATACTCGCCTTTGAGCTTTTCTAGGTCGGTCGATGCGATCTCTATAGCCTCGGACAGCTCATCGGCGCCGCCAATCCCGAGCACGGCCGAAGCCTCCCGCAAAAGCGGGAGGCTGATGGCTTGGAGCCGTTCGCTGCTCGGTTCGTTCCCGAACAGGCTTTGAAGCGCTGCGTACATATACCTGCGAGCCGACAGCGCCGTCTCGAGCTCTTCGCTCGCCATCTCGACCGTCATAGAATCGCTTCCTTGAAGTCTTCACTGAGAGCGGCCGCCTTCGGGTTGATCAGCGTTGAAGGACCCGTCTCTTCAGCCGAGGGGAGGATCGGAAGCTCGCTTACCAGATCGGCTCCGTACTTCTCTTTCAATTCGTCGATATCCCCGAAATCGAGGCATCGCATGTTGCACGCGTCCACGCATACCGGATTCTTCCCAGCATCGCGAAACGGCTTGCACGAATCGCACTTGCCGGCGATGTTCTTCTCCTCGAAAAGCACCGGCACTCCGTAGGGGCACGATTTCACGCACGTGCCGCACCCGATGCACAGCACGTCGTCATGCTGGACGGTGCCGTCATCGGCCTTCTGCATGGCGCTTACGGGGCAGTTCGCCACGCAAGCGGGCGACTCGCAATGGTTGCAGGTTGCGGCGTAGTGGTACAGCGTCGCATCGGGAAACGTTCCCGTCTGAAACGTGCTCACATGTCGGTAGAGCGCGCCGACGGGAAGATCGTTTCGGTCCTTGCAGGCGATCTGGCAAGCGCGGCATCCGCTGCACGCGCTTTGGTTGTAATAGAAACCCAGCGTCATCTCCATGCACCCCTATTCCTCTATGCCCTTCGGCACGACCACAGGCCTTGCTTCATCCGGCAGAATATCCTGCTTCTCGTATTTCTCTATCTCCACGAGCACGGTGTTGTACCCCTGCACGCAAGAGTCTCCGACCGTCGAGTCAGTTAGGAAGTTCGTGCCTCCGTTCACGCTGATTCCTAGATCGGGATCGATTTCCGGCCACGATCCGTGCGGAAGATTGACGACGCCCGGCATCATCGTCTCAAGAGCCGAGACCTGACGCAACACTTCGCCGTTCTGGTTGAAGATGCGCACCCAGTCTCCATCCTGAAGCCCACGCTCCGCCGCATCGTCCGCATTCATGAACACGGGGTTCTTATACGCCTCGCGCATGCAGCCGACGGCGTCGAAGGAGGTATGCGAACGCCTCAGATAGTGGCCGTTGAACACTTGCAACGGATACGCGCCCTTTACCTTGTTGTCCCAATCTTCAAAGGTTTCCTCGTAGCCGTATTTCGGCTTGTGATAATCGACGTAGGGCTTTTGCGGTTCCTTGGAAAAGCCCAAACGATTGAGGATGTTGAGCTTCTCCTGACAATACAGTTCGATCTTGCCGCTCTTGGTGTACGGACGAGGATTGGCTTCGGGGTCGTCGACAAAATCCTTGAAGGCGATGAAACCGTAGTTGTCCCCCTCTTTTCGCGGAACATGGTAGACGCCGGCTTCCATGAGCTCTTTGTATCCGATTTTCCCTTCTTGAACCTTACCCTCCAGGCCTACTTCATCAAGGTCTTCCTGAGTGATGGTGACCAAGGGAACCCAGGTTTTTCCGTCCTCGTCGAGCACCGTGGTGTTGACGATTCGGTCGAAGTGGCGCTGCTCTTCGCTTGCAGGATAGAACAGATCCGCTTCGAACCCAAGCGCTTCGAGCAGGAGGTACTGGATATCACGCTCGCTCTTCGCCTCATAGAGGGGAGCCACCGCCCAATGGGGAATAATGAAAGACTCGCGATTCTGCTGACTGAAAAGCATAGGGTACTTCTCATCGTAGCCGGGCCCCTCCCACGGAGTGGTGCACGGAAACACGATGTCGGAGAATTGAGCGGCGGGCGTGAACACGTAAGATGTGGATACGGCAAAATCAACTTTACGGTACGCTTCGATACCGAGATTGGTGTTCTGGCGCGTCGTGATGAAATTGCACATGTCGGACCAGATCATGCGGATGTCGATCTCGCGCTCTTCGGGTTCCTCGATCAACGACAAGCCCTTCGACCTATCGACGACATTGCCGAAGTACGTGTACTTCCCGTCGACCACGGCCGACCACATGAAGGACGTGAGGATTACATCGTCAACGCGGTTGGGGATGGCCGATCCGCCCAGATACGAAGCTCCGGCTTCTCCGCTCGTATCGAACCCACCGATGCTTTCCAAAACCTTCGGGAGGTCCATATCGCGCATGGAACCAGGCGTGATCAAGGCGGGACCGTCGTTTGATGCCCAGAAATGGTATTGCGGGCCGCAAGCGTGGCCGGGCTTGCCCATATGGCCGCCCATCGACCCGATCGTCATCATCATCTGAGGAAAGCTCTCGGCACCATTGCAGCGCGAAGGGGCGTACGAGAAGATCATAGTTGCAGCATGCGTCTTGCCGATCTTTTCCGCATACCACGCGATATCCTCAGCGGGCGCGCCGCATATCTCGCTCGCCCATTCTGCGGTTTTCGGCGTGCCGTCGTATTCGCCCATCACATAGCCGTAGAAGCATTCTTCGACGGAAGCGTCTTCGGGCAGGCTGTCCATCGTGAATCCTACCGTGTACTTGCCAATGAAATCCCAATCGACAACGTCGCCCTGCTCCTGGTCCAAGCGCAGCATCTCGTGAGCAACGCCCAGCAGAAACGCTGTGTCGGTTGCGGGACGAATGGGAATCCACTTCGCCTCGAGCGTGCTCGCCGTGACGTTGTACTCGGGTCCGATGTAAATGAATTCGGCACCGCTCTGCTTCGCCCGATAGAAGTTGTACAACGGCGTTCCTCCCGAAGCCCAGCCGGGGTTTCCACCTTGGAAGGAAATGACTTCGGCGTTCAGCAGATCCAATCGATCGTTGGTCGAATACGCCGCCTCGCTATGGCCGAAATTGCCACCCATCTCGCCGGTGTACAGAAAATTGCTGCCATACGAATCGGTAAACGTAAAGTTAGTGTAGCCGCCCATGGCCGCGAGAAGCTTCGAATGCGCCTGGGTGCGACCGTAGTTGGCAAACAGCACCGATCGCCCGCCGTGAGTATCGTAGATACGACGCATCTCCTTCGCCGTGAGTTCGATCGCCTCATCCCAGCTGATGCGCTCCCACTCGTCGACTCCGCGCAATTCGCCGTTGACGTTTTCCCCGCCTCCGGGCTGCCAGTTTTTGCGCTTCATGGGGTATTTGAGACGATCTGCGCCGAAGATTGTCATGCGCTGGGATCGCCCGCGAGGACAAGCCCGGTTTTGAAAAGTCTCCAAACTGTCGTCGTATACGTCGTCGGTTTTCACACGCGTGACAACGCCGTCTACCACATACGCCTTGAGCAGGCATTTACCTCCGCAGCTATGCCAACACGGAACGGCTTTCCACTCTCCGCTTACGGCCTCGTCGAGCTCGGCGTCGAGTCGAAACCTCTGTTCTTCGGTTTCCTCCGTCTTCTTGAGCTTGTTCTCGGGTGCGCAACCGGATGCGAGCAGCAAAGCAGCTGCGGCGCTGGCCCCAACAAACCCCCTTCGGCTTATCCCTCTTGCGCTTGCGCTGCGAGCAACCTCTCCCATACTCTTCTCCTCCGCCTGTATCGACATCTCGATCAGCTCAATGAGCATATCAAAAGAATCGCACAGCCGCCTGAGGTCATTCAATTCATCTAGCCTTTCAAATTTATGAACATTTTGAAATATTTGGATAGGGGAGATTGGACAGGAGGCGGTATCGCCCCTCGACGACAAAACCGCAAAGGAAGAGACCCCGGCCTATACTGGGTCGCCTGATCGCATAACGATTTTCCACCGAACAAGCCTTCGAGTCTGGCTAGATTCACGCGCGGCACCGTAGCATCACGACGCATTCCTTAAAACATGCTGCACTCAAGCTCTATTGCTCACCAAGCAATCCCATCAAAAGCAGTTCTCCGCTTCTCGTTTCAGTTCTTCTTCGCTGTGCACTTCGCATTTGAGAAAGATGTTGCGACGATGCGTTCTTACCGTCTCACGGGCGATCACCAATTCGGCGGCAATGTCGTCGATTCCCCTTCCTCGCAGTATCAGTTCTAGAATTTCGACCTCCCGCGCCGTGAGGCCGAAGCGCAGCCCAAGGGCGCGCGCGGCGCGCGCCTCGTCAAGCGCATCCTGTCCCTCCGCCGACAAGGCCGGCTCCTCGCTGTACAAGGAAATGGGCGCGAGATCTCGATCGTCAGGAAGAATAAAGATAGTTGCAGCGATCGCTAGAGCCGCAATGATATTGAACCAGGCGGAAATGTCAGTTTCCGACAACCCTTGAGCCATTAAGGCGAGAGAGGTTTGCCCTCCAAGGAACACCAAGGCTCCATGGACGCCGTACGCCAATCCGAATAGTCGCAGAGCCGAAGCATCATTGCGCCAGCATTGGTGGGTGAGGACGATGATGCACAGGATTTTAACAAGCTCGTCGCAAGCAGATCCGCAGGTGTCGGACACCAATCCCATCAACGGGAAACGGGTGGGCAGCAGCAAGAACGCCACAGCAGTCAGAGGAAGCAGGATGCGGCAAACAAACGAGACGCGAAAACGGGATCCTCCTATGGCCATTCCGACGAGAACAATCAACGCCATGGCAAGAGACCCGACCGCGGTGTACGAACCTGATGAGAACATCTGGTTGCCCATCATGGGCTCACGGAACGCGAGCGCAAAGCCGAACAGGGAGAGCAGTGCGATCATTCGGGCAAGCAAAGGTCCGTTCACCCGGGATTTTGAATCGACGCGACGGGCATCAACGAATCGCACGCCCAGCTTGATGGCAAAGGGCGCAAGCACGGATACCGTAAGACCATACACCGCCAAAGCCTCGAAACCTGCTGCGTAGAGCGGGGAGATGAGCGAGGGCGCTACAAGCGCCGAGAGAAGATAGCAGATGAGAGCCGTGAGAGGTTTGAGTAGCGTGATCGATTCGAACCAGAGCATCGAAACCACGCCTATGCCCATCCCTCCGAGGCTCGCACCACCAAATCGCAAGAAGAACGCCGCTTCGGGAATGTAGGCCGAAGCGAGCATGAGAACCGCCGCCATCACCATGAGGGCCGCACAGACCAGGTAGGGCACGAGCCTGTTAGCGATGGTCGTCAGACGATCCGACAGTGCGAAGCAGACAAAGAACCCGAGCGTGCGAAACAGGATGAAAATCTGATGGGAGCTGTACGTCATGTCGGGAAGATCGATGAGCTCTCCGATAAAGAAGATGTCAGCCCAACCATGAAACAACGCATAGGCCACCACGAGCAATGCGATCGTACGGCACGTCCCAAACGAAACGCCCGTATCACGCATCGCAGCTCCCGTGCGAATTTCGGCCTCCATAAGCCTCGATCTCCCCCCCCCGGTGAGTCTTCGCGAAACGCGCCCTGCGCCTCTCCTCAGCCGTTCAACTCACTGAGCGTAATTATATAGGCCGTCGGGATGGAACATCAAATGACCTTTCGGGGCATATTTAAGTTCGAGTGTATTTTCCAAATGCAAATTCGAACGGAACTATGCAGGTAACTAGAGCAAACCAGAAGTCGGTTAGACAAGCGGTTAGAAGCGGTTAGAAAACATACCCTTCGATTTAAGCGGCGTGCGGTAGTGCTCACTGCCCGTTTTCTTCCTATCGTTGCCCTCGACGAGGAGGTGAATACTATGGAGGAGAACATCAAGCGGCGCATTTCCGTCGAGCCTCGCTACGAGAAGGCGCTGTACCGCATTCTCGGAGACTGCCTCGAACCCATTGCTTTCGAGGATCTTGAAGCAAAAATCTGCGCCTACCCCGAAATGCGAGCAGCACTCCACGAACCGGACATACTCGTTTCGTGGCTCGTGGATGTCGAAGCGCTGAAAACGATACCCAAAGACGATGAAAAGTCCGATATGCGGCAGCTCGCAGCCACCGAATCCGTCAGCATCGAGGCAGAGACAGCCGACAAGCCCGATACGACCAACCACGAGCCCCGTAGCTTCATGCTGGTCGCCACCGAAGCGGGTAGACGGGTTTGGACCGAACACGAGGCGGCCGACGAAGTCGCACGCCTTCTGGAAGCAGCCGATGCTTTCGGATCCACGTACACGCGCGTGCTCGAATTATGCCGCACTCCGCAGTCCACGCGCGCCTTAGAAAAGAAACTCGTAGAGGAAGGGCTTCTCGATCTGAGGCAGCGGCAGGTGAGCTGCTTTCTCGACAAACTCGAGAAAGCCGGTGGACTCGTGTGGGATCGAGGCTGGACGACCACCCGGCAAGGGCTTTCACAGCTAGCCTGATCGAGCCGGCTCTGCAAGCAATCGAGATCAACGGAAAGAGGAGGATCGATGGATAATGCTCGAATCACCCGCAGGTCGTTCGTAAGCGCGACGGCCATTGCGGGTTTGGTGGCCGCAACCGGGGGGACGGGGCTCGTGAGCTTCACTTCCAAACCGCAGGAGGCGCTGGCGGCTGAAGAATCGGAGACCAGGATCGTGAAAACCTGCTGCGCCGGCTGCGTGGGTCGCTGCGGCGTGCTCGCTCACGTGAAGAACGGCCGTGTGGTGAAGCTGGAGGGCGACCCCGATCACGTGTACTCGAAGGGCGCGATTTGCGCCAAAGGCCTGTCGTTCATCCAGGCGCTCTACAACCCCAACCGCATCAAATACCCCCTGAAGCGCGTAGGCGAGCGTGGATCCAACCAGTGGGAGCGCATCAGCTGGGAGCAAGCCCTCGATGAAATCGCTGACCAGCTTTTGGAGATTGAGGAGAAGTATGGCGCCGAGGCCATTCAAGTTGGCTATGGCGGGGGCGGCTCCACGTACTATGACGGGTACGCGAGCCGCTGGTGTCACGTCATGGGCTGCCATAAGTTCGAGCCGGGCGGCTTGCAGTGCCTGCAGCCGCGTCAAACGATGTCGCAGCTTATGTGGGGCAAGAACAACAACGACTTCGTGAGTTACGAGGGGCTCAATGCGGAGTTTATCCAGGGCGATCAAACCAAGTGCATGGTACTTTGGGGATCGAACCCCGCCAGCTCCTGCGTGGCGAGCGGCGGTCGTCCGGCAGCCCAGATTCGCGCAATGGGAGCGAAGACCGTCGTAGTCGATCCGCGCATGACGGCCGATGCCTCCAAAGCAGACGTTTGGCTACCGGTGAGACCAGGATCCGACGTTGCCTTGCTGATGTGCTGGATCAACTACATCATGGACAACGAGCTCTACAACAGGGACTCCGTAATGAAATGGACGAACATGCCCTATCTGGTCAATCTGGAAACCGGCTTTACCCTCAAGCCCGAAGAAGTCGGCATGGAAGCCGAGGATCTTGCCTACCTGGTATGGGATACCAAGACCGACTCTGCCCAGAGCATGTCCTATCCCTACGACGATGCACTTGAGCCAGCTCTCGAGGGCGGTCCCTACACAGTGAACGGTATTCGGTGTACACCCGCTTTTCAGCTCATCCACGAACGCTGCAGCGAATGGACGCTGGAAAAGACGGCCGAGATTTGCTGGCTCGAAGCGGACATGATCGAGGAGGCCATCCGCCTGTACGCCGAGAACACACCCGGGTTCATGTCCATGGGCATGACGGGCGACCATGCGGTCAATTCTCCTCAAGTAGGAATTTGCCAATTCATCCTGGAAGCCATGATGGGCAACTACTCCAAGCCGGGCACCATGATGCAGATGTTCTCTTCCGACGGGCCCTACTGGCCCGAACCTGGCACGTTAGAACACTTCATGACCGAAGAACAGTACAAAAAACGGTTCGGCTGCATCGAATACAAAGCTTCGTGCCGTCGCGAGTGGACCCATAACTCGCTCATGCTCGATGCCATCAACAGCGGCGAACCCTATCGCGTGCGCGCCATCATCGAGCGTTCGCTGAACAAGATGATGAACATGCCCAACGCGGCGAAATGGGGCGAGGCCTTCGAATCTATGGATCTGAATGTGCATCACATCATGTATCCCACATCGTTCTCCATGTACTGCGATTATCTACTGCCGACAACCGAATGGCTGGAGAACCACTGGGGATTCGGGGCCGAGAACAGGTTTTACGTACGCCAACCTACCACGCATCTGTGGGAATCCGTAGAGGACCCGATGTTTTTCTCGATGCTGGCAAAGAAGATGGCGGACAAAGGCCACCAGAGGTTCATCGATTCGTTCGACCCCGAAAAATGCAAGCCGACACCCGAGAACCTGCCGGAAGGCTTTGCCGTCGAGCTGTGGGAAGGCACGGAGATTCCCTGGGAGCCAACGATGGAGGACATGCTCACGGCAAACTTCAAATCCCAAGACCCCGATGCGATGAGCTGGGAAGAACTCTGCGACTACGTTCAGGAACACGGTTACTACGAAACGTGCTCCGACGAGGAATACCAGCAGTTCTACGTGTACGAACGCATCGACGAGGAGACGGGCAAGCCCCAAGGCTTCAACACTCCGTCTAAAAAGCTGGAATGCTACGGAGAGCAGATCATCACTTTGGGCCGCACCGGAGCACCCTGGTCGTTATACGAGCTTGAACCGGCCAGCTTCGAGTACGACCCGCTCCCCTACTATCGCGAACCGAACGAAAGCCCTCTCGACGATGAGCTGGCCGCGCAATACCCGCTTGTCATCACCGGCGGCCATGTGAGCATGTATACCCATGGCACCCTGCGCAACGTTCCCTGGATCCGTGAGCGGTTCCCCGTGCCCGAAGTGTGGATCAACCCCGTGGATGCCGAAAAGTACGGAATCGAACACAAGGGCTGGGTATGGCTGGAAAGTCCGCGAGGAAAGACGCAAGCTCGCGCCAACGTAACCAAGCGCATCGCTCCCGGCGTCACGTGGATGGAGCGCTTCTGGTTCCCCGAAACCGTGGAAACGTCCACGAAGGGCTTCACCGAGATGAACATCAACATGCTGACGAACGACCAAGGCCCCTTCGCAGACTTCATCGGGTCGGTGACCTACCGCGGGTTCCAAGTAAGAGTCACTCCCGCCGAAAGCGCACCGGAAGGCATCTGGACGGAACCCGAGCAGTTCGAGGCATGGCTGCCCGACTTCAATAAAGTGGAAGTGACCGACGATAAGGACCAGTTCAAGGGGGTATACTAAATGACCAAGATGACCATGGTCGTCGATTTGGACCGGTGCATCGGCTGTTATGCATGCGAAATCGCCTGCAAGCAGGAGAACGATGTAAATCTGGGTTCCTATTGGAATAAAGTGCAAACCATGGGCCCCTACGGCGACTTCCCCCATGTGGAGATGTACTTCCTGCCCACCATGTGCCAGCACTGCAGCAGTCCTACGTGCGTGAGCGTATGCCCGACAGGTGCGACGTATCAGCGCGACGAAGACGGCATCGTCCTCATCGACCGCGAGAAGTGCATCGGCTGCCAGTACTGCGCGATGGCCTGCCCCTACGGCGCGCGCACCTTCAACAAGAAGCAGAAGGTCGTGGAGAAGTGCACGCTGTGTGTTCACCTGCAGGCCGTGGGTGAAAAACCCGCCTGCGTCAAATGCTGTACGGCAGAAGCGCGCATCTTCGGCGATGCAGAGGATCCTGCGAGCGACGTCTCGAAGGCTCTGGCAGAGGCCGGCGCCGATGCCGTCCACTCGATGCCCGACGTCGGGAACAACCCTTCGGTCAAGTACATCCTGCACTCGAAGACCGCTACGTGGAAGGAGCTGATCTAGCATGGAAGTCCAATGGTCCCTCGTTTTCTTCGCGGCGTTCATCTGCTGGGGCGCCGGCACGTATCTGGCCACGGTGCTGTTCCGCGAGCTGTTCAAGGCCCCTGAGCGCGTCGTGGGCCCCGCATTCGTCCTGTCGGCCGTTGCGGTGGTCATCGGCGCCATCGCGTCCATGACCCATCTAGGGCATCTCGACCGCATCTTCGGCGTGCTGTCGAACCCGGGGTCCGGCATCTTCGTGGAGGGTCTATCCTCGGCGTTGCTTGTGATGATCGTGATCGTATATCTGGTCGCCGCCGCCCGCAAGGCCTCGAACGGTGTCCTGCGCGTGCTTGCCATCGTCGGCGTCGTTCCTGCGCTGGTAGCCGCCTTCTCGGTGGGGTCCAGCTACCTGATGGCGGCTCGTCCCGCCTGGAACGTTTACGCTCTCCCCCTCCTCTCGGTCGCGACGGCCTTGTCTATGGGCGGCGTGACGGCACTTGCCATCAATGCGCTTACGAGCGGGAAGGCAAAGGATGCCGCCGTCGAGTTGCGAATCGCCAAACGCATGAGCGCGTCGACCGTCCTTCTTATCGCGATCCATGCCGCCACCATCCTCGTCTACGTGATGACGGTGGCGGCCGCCCCCTTCCAGGATGAGACGCGTTCGGCGACCCGCATGCTCGCAGGCGATACGGCCGTGCTGTTCTGGGTGGCCGTGGTCGCCCTCGGCGTGATAGCGCCGCTCATCGCCGCGCTCATGCAGAACCGCAAGAGCTCCGTCGCCTCGGCCTCGGGCGAAGCGGTCGGTCGATCGAGCATGGGCTACCTGCTCGCAGCCGCCGTGGCGTGCAGCGTGATCGCCGTGATCGCGTTCCGCGTCATCATGTTCACGCTGGGCAGCAGCATCATCAACTTCGGATTCACCCTTTAGCTGCGATGCGGGAAGGTCCCGGTGGGCCTTCCCGCACGTCGGATTGGAATGATCATGGATATCTGTGCCGAATACCTCGAGATAGCGGAGAACCGCATGGCCCTGTACGGCTTTTTCGCGCGGATCTATCGCAGCGAGGTCGACGAAAACATGCTCGAAGCTATGAAGCGAATCGACTTCAAAGCGGACGAAGGCGAAGCGGGATACGTGGCCGGTACGGCGAAGCTGCAGGCTTACCTGAGCCGCTCGTCCTTCACGATGCGCAGGGACCTTGCCGTCGATTACGCCAAGGTGTTCCTGTCAGCGGGCATTTCCCAAGGCGGCGCGGCGTTTCCCTACGAGAGCGTGTATACGAGCCCCGAAGGCCTGATGATGCAGGAGGCGCGTGACGAGGTCGTGCGCCTCTATCGCGCGAAGGGCCTCTGCGTCGAGGGCGTCGTCGAGCCGGAGGACCACCTCGCCTTCGAGCTCGAGTTCGCAGTCCGGCTGTGCCGCGAGGGCCTGGAAGCCGCGCAGTCGGGAGACCTGGAAGGGCTGAAGGCGAGCATCGAAGAGCAGCGCGCGTTTCTGAAGGATCATCTGCTGAATTGGGTGCCGCGATTCTGCGAGGACGTCGTCCGCTATGCGAACACCGAGTTCTACCAGGCCGTCGCCGCCATGACGGCAGGCTTCATCAACATGGACGCCGCGATGGTCGATCGTATGGCGGTCGAGAGCCGACCGGACGGCTGCTGAAAGGTTCGAGCCAAGGAGGTGCGTCCTATGGAGCGGGAGAAAGAATACCTCGGGGAAGTCCCCGATCAGAACTTCACAGCCGAGGATTCGACGGCGGGCGAAGCTTCGCCCGCCCGGATCACGCGTCGGTCGTTTCTCGGCGTGGCCGGCGTATCGGCGACGCTGTTCGCCTTGGGCGGCTTCGGCACGCTCACGGCTCAGGGCGCGCTGCTTCGCCCTCCCGGCGGTCAGGACGAGCAAGCGCTTCTCGCCGGATGCAACCATTGCGGCCGGTGCGTGAGCACGTGCCACGCCAAGGCCATCGGCATCGCCACGCTCGCGGACGGCCTGCTTGAGGCCCGCACGCCGGTCATGCGCTACAACCTGGGATTCTGCGACTTCTGCGGCGACTGCGTGGATGCGTGCGCCACCGGCGCGCTACGCCCCTTCGACGTGGAGGCGGCCCAAGCGGGCGATACAACCGCCTGCTGCGTTGGCAAGGCCAGGCTCGATCGAGAGACCTGCCTCGCATGGACGTCCGACAGCTGCAACCTCTGCTACGAGGAATGCCCTTACGAGGCGATCGTTTTGAATGCCAGCGGCCTGCCGGTGATCAACGAGGCGCTGTGCAACGGTTGCGGCGTGTGCGAGTACGTATGCCCCGTGCTCTCGCTGCGAAGCTACATTGGGGGCACCGCGCGCGCCATCTCGGTGGAGCCCGAGTCGAAGAGCGAGAAGGGGGCGTCCCGATGAAAACCGAGGAACGGGTGGAGAAGCCCCGCGCAACGCCGCGGCCCCGTCGCAGGCGCGTGCGCTTGATGCGCACGGCGACCGTCCTCGGCGTTCTGGCCGTCTACCTGGTCGGCGTGACGTTGAACACGGGCCTGGGATCCCTTTCGGCCTTCGGTGTCGGCGATATCGCCGCAGTGTGCCCCGTCGGAGCCTTGGAGACCATGATCGCGGGCAACGTCTTGCTGCCGCTGCCCCTTGCGGCCATCGTCGTCGCCGTCATCGCCACCGTGTTCCTGGGGCGCGCGTTCTGCTCGTGGATATGCCCGGTGCCACTCACCCGCAAGCTGGTCACCAACAAGCACGAGCGCGACGCGTTCGCCGCCGCCCGCAAGAAAGGCCGCTTAGCGAAGCACGAGTGGCCGGGTCTCGGCAGGAACGAGACGTCGGCGCTCGGCGTGCTCGGCATCACCTTGGTCACCACGCTCGTCTTCGGGTTTCCGGTGTTTTGCCTCGTATGCCCCATCGGGCTGGTGTTCGCCACCCTGTTCGCCTTGGTCAGGCTGGTGGTGTTCAACGAGCTGGTTGCCGACCTCATCGTGTTCCCGGCGCTCATCGTTCTCGAGCTGGTGATCTTGCGCAGGTGGTGCGCCACGCTCTGTCCCGTGGGGGCGTTCCTCGGCCTTTTCGCGCGCTTCAACCGCACGCTCGTGCCGACGGTCGACCGGGGAAAATGTTTGACGACGGCGACGGGCGCCGCGTGCGACGCCTGCCATACGGCGTGCAACTCCGACATCGACCTGGTACGCGACACGGGAACGGGCATGCTGCACGATTGCACGAAATGCAAGGAATGCGCCGCCCATTGCCCTGCCGACGCCATCACGTTTCCCTGGAGGGCGAAAGGCGGGGCCAGACAAAATGATAGCGAATAAGCGGATGACGGCGCGGACGGGGCCCTTTTGGCGAAGCGTTACGGCGTCTCTTCTCCAGGAAAAGCGAGCATACCGCCCTGACGCGCTTCCGCGCCGTCGCGCTCGTGCGCAACTCCCATCGAACTCCTAGAGTATCGCAGGTTCGCGGGCGCGCAGCGTGAAACTGGGGGTACAATGACGGAAACGACCCGTCCGTTTCGCACGGCCGTACCCGAGGAAGTTGCCGCTCATGACCGACCGCCAAGACGACGTATCCAACCTGATCTACCTCGCGGATACGGACACGTACGAACTGCTCTACCTGAACCATTCCGCGCGCACGCACTTCGGCGTGGGAGCCGACCTCGCCGGCCGCCGGTGCTACGACGTGCTGCAACAACGCGACGATCCGTGCCCCTTCTGCACGAACCACCTGCTGAAACAGGATCAGAACTACGTTTGGGAGCATACGAACCCCGTGACGGGCCACCATTACCTGCTGAACGATCAGCTGGTCGAATGGGAGGGGCGTCTCGTGCGCATGGAGGTGGCCTTCGACGTCACCGACAGCAAGGAGGAAAGCGTCCGCTTCCGCAACCTCTACCGCACCGAGCAGGCCGTGCTCAACTGCGCGCAGAAGCTCTACCGCGAAACCGACCTCGACGAAGCGACGAACCACATGCTCGAACTGCTCGGCGAACAGCTGTCGGCCGACCGCACGTACATCTTCATCCTGCACGGCACCATGTTCCGCAACACGCACGAATGGTGTGCGCCGGGCATCTCGTCCGAGATCGACGAGCTGCAGGAGGTGGGCATGGAGCCGTTTCGGCGATGGATAGGCCTGTTCGACCGCGACGAGTGCGTGGTCATCGAAAACCTCGCCTTGCTCGAGGGGTCGATTCCCGCGGAGGAGTTCGAGATGCTGGCCGCGCAGAACATCACAAGTCTCGTGGCGGCCCCGCTCGAGCGCGACGGCAAGCTGGTGGGCGTGCTGGGCATCGACAACCCGCCGGCCGAGCTCATCCGCGACATCGCCTCGCCCCTGCGCACGCTGTGCTACTTCTACCTCACCACGATGCAGCGCATCGAGGACGAGGAGCGGCTGCGCGAGCTCAGCTTTCACGACGGTCTGACCGGGCTGTTCAACCGCAACCGCTACATCGACGACACCGAGGCGCTCAAACGCGGCGCCTCGCAGCTGGGCGTGGTGTTCCTCGACATCAACGGCATGAAGGAGATCAACGACTACCGCGGCCACGCCATGGGCGACCGCATCCTGCAGGAGTGCGCCGACACGCTGCGCGCCGTGCTCGGCGAGCGCGCGCAGCTGTACCGCATCGGCGGCGACGAGTTCGTGGCGCTCGCGCCCTCCATCGAGGAGGACGCGTTCGACGCGCTGGTGGACGCGCTGCAGCAGGCGTTCGCGCGCAACCCGCTGTGCAAGATGGCCATCGGCGCGCAATGGCTCGAGCATCCCGAGGACGTAAGCGGCATGCTGTTCGAGGCCGACGAGGCGATGTACCGCGACAAGCGGCAGTTCTACCGACAACGCGTCTACGGCTCGAAAATCGCCACGCCGGGCCCGCTCAGCGAGGCCTCGGCCACCCTGGACGACGCCGAGGACGAGATGGCGAAGGCGTGCGGCACGTTCATGGACGCGCTGCAGGTGGGCATCGCGAAGCACGTGCTGGACGACCGGCTGAGCGTGACGTGGGCGAACGTGCGCTACTACGAGCTGGCCCGCTCCATCGAGCGCGCCGACGACGCGCCGCTGCGCCCCGGCAGCGCGGGCCATGCGCGCCTGCTGTCGCTCGCGCGCGAGGCGTTCGCGCACGGCGATGCGGAGTTCTCCCACCTCATCGAGACGCGCCAGGAGGGCGGCGCCCCGCAGTGGATTCGCCTCATCGGGACGTTCTCCGACGAGATGGAGGACGGCTTCCCCGTCATGCACACCCTGTACGTGGACATCACCCGCATGCAAGTGCCGCCCGCCGACCAGGCGTAAAAGCCCGCGAGTTCCATCGCAGGCACGCTCGGCATCCCGCTGGCGCTTCCAATGCGCTATCATGGAAGCAGGTGATCGGCGCGCACCTCATCCGCGCCGCGCTCGATGCGCGCCACCCGAGCCGCACCGTGCGGACCCCGCAACACTTGGAGATACGCTTTGGGTTCGACGTTTCAAGACCTCGGCTTGTCCGAGACGACCCTGTCCGCCGTCGCGCGGATGGGATTCACGGTCCCCACCCCCGTGCAGGAGCAGGCCATCCCGCTCGCACTCGAAGGCCGCGACGTGGTGGCGGCCGCCACCACCGGCACCGGCAAGACGGCGGCGTTCGCGCTGCCCATGATCGAGCGCATCGGCCACGCCAAGCGCCCCGGATCGCCGCGCGCACTCGTCGTGAGCCCGACGCGCGAGCTCGCCCTGCAGATCGACGCCGCGTGCTCGCAGCTGGCGAAGGGATCGGGGCACCGCATGCTCACCGTGGTGGGCGGCATGCCGTACAAGGGCCAGATCGCGAAGCTCTCGCGCGGCATCGACATCCTCGTGGCCACGCCCGGACGCCTCTACGACCTCATGGAACGCGGCGACGTCAAGCTACGCGACGTGGAGATCCTCGTGCTCGACGAGGCGGATCGCATGCTCGACATGGGCTTTTGGCCCACCATGAAGAACATCGTCAACGCCACGCCCCCGTCCCGCCAAACGCTGCTGTTCTCCGCAACGCTCGACCGCAAGGTCATGCAGAGCGTGTCTTCAATCCTGAAAGACCCCGCGTTCGTCGAGGTGTCCCATAAAGGCGAGACGGCAGACACCGTCGACCAGTTCATCATACCGGTCGGTCCGATGAAGAAGCCGGAGCTGCTGCGCCTCGTGCTGCAAGAGCGGGGCAGCAAACGCGTCATCGTGTTCACCGACACCAAAACCCGCACCGAGATATGCACGAGCCAACTGCAACGGGCGGGTTTTCGCGCGGATTCCATCCACTCCGACAAGACGCAGGCGCAGCGCAAGCGGGCGCTCGCCAGCTTCAGCAAGGGAACCGTCGACGTGCTCGTGGCAACCGACGTGCTCGCACGCGGCATCGACGTGTCGAACATCGAATACGTGGTGAATTACGACCTGCCCGAGAGTCCCGAAGACTACGTGCACCGCATCGGCCGCACCGGGCGCGCCGGCGAGACCGGCTGCGCCATCTCGTTCGTCAGCCCCGAATCGAAGGCGGACCTGCTCGAGATCGAGAAGCTGCTCGGCGCGAAGATCCCCACCCTGGCCATCGACGGCTACGACCCGACCGAGGCGGAGAAAGCGCTCGCAGGCACGTTCGTGCCGAAGGCGACGGCGGGAAGCGCGGCGTTCTCGCGCTCCCTGCGCCGCAACGGCGCGAGCGGCTTCGGCAGAAGGCGCTAACCGACAGCTCGCAGCCGCCCCTCCCCTACACCATGCTCGCGAGGCGCTTGGCGTGCCAGGCGTCGATCGTGGTGTACAGCACGTGGAACAGCACGGCGGTGCCGAGCGCCAGGATGGCGAACAGCACGGTCATGCCGAAGGTGAACGGCTCGATGCCGAACAGGCTGTGCAGAAGCGTCGCCCCGAGCACCGTGCCGCCCACCACCACGACGAGCAGCGCGGCGCGGATGGGCGTGAACGGCACCGACAGCCGCACGATGAGCAGCGCGCCGATCCACGCCGTGAGCAGCACGCACAGCGTGGACACGTGCTCGTAGTCGATGTGCAGCAGGTTGTAGCCCACCGCGTTCACGATGAGGATGGTGAGCACCGCGCAGACGGCGCCGGGGATGGACTTCACGATGACGTTCTCGAGGAAGCGGCCCTTGATGCGGTCCTTGTTGGGCTCGAGCGCCAGCACGAACGAAGGCAGGCCGATGGTGAACGCGCTGATGAGGGTCATCTGGATGGGCTGGAACGGGTACTGCCACGGCAGGAAGATGAACACCACGGCCAGCGTCATGGACAAGAGCGTCTTCACGAGGAACAGCGACGCCGAGCGCTGCAGGTTGTTGATGGAGCGCCGCCCCTCGGCCACCACCTTCGGCATGGCGGCGAAGTCGTTGTCCACGAGCACGAGCTGCGCCACGTTGCGCGCCGCGTCGGAGCCGGCCGCCATGGCCACGCTGCAATCGGCCTGCTTGAGCGCGAGCGTGTCGTTCACGCCGTCGCCCGTCATGGCCACGATGTGGCCCTTCGCCTGCAGGGCCACCACGAACGCCTTCTTCTGCTCGGGCTTCACGCGGCCGAACACGCTGTAGCGCTCGATGGCGGCCGTGATGTCGTCGTCGGTGACGAGCGTCGTGGCGTCCACGTAGTCTTCGGCGCGGGGCACGCCCACCTTCGCCGCGATGCCCGACACGGTGCGCGGGTCGTCGCCCGAGATCACCTTGAGGTCGACGCCCTGCTCCTTGAAGTACGCGATGGTCTGCGCGGCCGTCGCGCGAATCTGGTCGTGGATGGCGATGAACCCGAGCGGTTTCGGCGCGCCCACGATGTCGCCTTCCTCGTCGAAGCCGTCCACCTGCGCGAGCAGCAGCACGCGCGCGTCGGCGGCCAGCTCGTTTTGCTGGTCGGCCACCGCGGCAAGCGCGTCGCCTAAGATGAACTGGCCGGCGCCCATGACGTAGGCGCTGCCGTCGTCGAACACGGCGCCCGACCACTTCTTGTCGGACGAGAACGGCACGACGCGGGAGGCGTGCAGGACGGCCGCGTCGGCGCCCGCGAAGTGCTCGACGATGGCCTGGGCCGTCTCGTTGGGGTCCTCGTCGGCGCGCGCGATGGACGCGAACGCCGTGTCCACCGTCGCCTGCGGCACGCCCGGCACCGGGCGGACGGCCGCCACCTCCATCTTGCCCGTGGTGATGGTGCCCGTCTTGTCGAGGCACAGCGTGTCCACGCGCGCGAGCGTCTCGATGCAGTACAGCTGCTGCACGAGCACGCGGCTCTTCGCAAGGCGCACCACCGCCACGGCGAGCACCGTCGAGGTGAGCAGGATGAGCCCCTCGGGAATCATGCCCACGAGCGCCGACACGGTGGACAGGATGGCCTCGTTCGTCTCGGTGCCCGTGAGGAAGTGCTGCCGCGCGAACAGCAGCGCGCCCAGCGGGAAGATGATGAAGCTGACGAACTTGATGATGCCGTTCAGGCTGTTCATGATCTCGGAGTTGACGGCCTTGTGCTGCTTGGCCTCGGCGCTGATCTTCGCCGCGTAGTTCTCGGCCCCCACGTGCACGACGCGCGCCCACACGGTGCCCGCGTTCACGAACGACCCGCTCATCAGCTCGTCGTCCGAGCGCTTCTTCACCAGCTTGCTCTCGCCGGTGAGCAGGCTCTCGTTCACGTCGCACGCGCCCTTCACCACCACGGCGTCGGCGGGGATCTGGTCGCCGCGCCCCAGCTCGATGATGTCGTCGCGCACGAGCTCGTCAAGCGGCAGCTCGACGAGCGCGCCGTCGCGCAGCACCGACGCCTTCGAGCTGGCCACGATGGACAGCCGGTCGGTGGTGCGCTTCGAGCGGATTTCCTGCACGATGCCGATCAGGGTGTTGCACACGATGACCACCATGAACAGCATGTTCTTGTATGAGCCCGTGATCAGCACGAACACGGCTAAAATGGCGTTGATGGCGTTGAACAGCGTGAGCGTGTTCTCGCGCACGATCTGGCGGATGGAGCGCGTGTGCACCCCGGCGTCCACGTTCACCTCGCCGCGCGCCACGCGCTCGGCCACCTCGGCCGCGCTCAGGCCCTGCAGTTGCACCTCTTCGGTCATCCGTCATAGCTCCTCGGGGTCGCGGCAGCGAACGATGCGCTGCGCAGCGGTCAGTCTTTGATGTTCACGCCCAAACGCCGCGCGATGCCGGCGGCCTGGAACAGGTCCATCGAGCACCCGCGCAACTCGCCCATCGCGTCGGACAGCATGATGTCGGCCAGCTGGCACGAGGACAAGTCCACGCCGTCCAAACTGGCGCGGAAGAAGCTCGTGCCCACGAAGCGCACGTCGTCGAACCGCACGCGGCGCTGCCGCAGCTCGGCCAGGTCGGCCTGCGAGAAATCGGTGGCGGTGACGGAGGCGTCCTCGAGCTTGCCCTTCGCCAAGGACGCGTAGGCGAACGTGGAGTCGCGCACCTCGACGCGCGAGAACACCGCCTCCACGAAGTCGGCGCCCGTGAACTTGCAGGACGAGAATGTGCAGCGCGTGAAGTTCGCCTGCGAGAACGTGCTGTTGGAGAAGTCGCAGTTGGCGAACGCGACATCGGACACCATGGCCCGGTCGAAGTCGCAGCCCACGTACGAGCACCCCTCCACGCGCGATTCGCCGAGCTCGAGCAGGGCGAAATCGGCTCCGGCGGCCGCGTCGCCGCGCACGGAAACGTGCGAGACGCGCAGGTCGCCGCCGCTGCGCTCGATCCATGCGGCGAGGTCGTCCGCCTCCACGAGCTCGCCCGGGATGTCGGGGCGCGCGGGATACGGCGGCTTCGGATCGGCAGCCGCCGCGCGGGCGGCGGTGGAACGGGTTACGGGCGCCATGCGACCTCCTGGCTCCTTATCGGTTGCAATCAACAGCCCCAGTATAGCGGAGCGTCCGCGCCGGGGCCGCAACGCCACCATGGTTCCACTGTTTGCGATAGGCGCTACCCGAACATGAGGGCGAGCACCGCGGTCATGGCCACGGCGAAAGCGCCCGAAGCCGCCAGCGGGATGATGCCGGCCACGTAGGCGGGCCAGGCTTCCAGACGGTAGTAACGCACGTAGCACACGAGGCTGGCCAGCAGCACGGCCACGGCGAGCGCGGCCAGCCCGAGGGCGAAGGGAGCGCCCATGAGGCCCGCGCCGTGCAGCACGCCGAGCACGCCCAGCTCGAGGGCCGCCCACGCCACGAACAGCAGCAGCTCGGTGGTCACGGGCCGTTTGAACAGCTTGACCGTGCCCGTCAGCAGCACGACGTACAGCGCCGCGCCGCAGCCGACGATGCCGCCGAGCGCCGCACCGCGCGCCTCGGGCGGCAGCAGCCCCTGCACGCCGAGCACGCACAGCGTCACGCCGGCGATGCCGAGCACCGCCGCGCCCACGATGCACGCCGCCCCCACGGCGTAACGCGCGCCGTGCGGCTTCTCCGCCGACGGGTTGAAGAACACCTGCCACCATGCGAGGTACAGCCCGCAGCACACGGCGAGCGACGCATGCCCGCCCACGAGCAGGGCGAGCCCCGCCGTCACATCGAATCCCATGGTTGTTACCGCCTCCTTCGCCGCAGCGCACGATCGTCTGCGCCCGTTTATTCTAAGCCATCGGATGAGGGCGCGCAGCGCGGGCGCGACCCGCCGCGAGCGGCCGTTTACCTTCCGTTTACGCGCGCGCCGTACCATGATGCGACGAATCTCCCGGAAGGACAACCATGCACCCGACGAAACCCCGCGCGCAGCGCGCACCCCGCCGCGTCCCATCCGCCCATCGCGCCCCCGTCACGCGCGCGATCGACGCCCTGCCCCTGCCGCCGGGCGGCACGGCGCTGCTCGCCCGCCTCGCCGCCGACCGCGACCATCGCGCCGTCGTCGGCGCGCACGCATCCCTTGCAATCGACGCGATCTGGGCCCTCGCCAACCTTGCGATGGGCGCCCTCTCCGGCTCCATCTGGTTCGTGACGTTGGCCTCGTACTACCTTCTGCACGTCGTCATGCGCATCGTGCTGGTCAGGCACGCCCGCTCCGACGACGGGCCGGCGGACGAGCGGTGCGCGCTGCGCGCCTGCCGGGCATGCGGGGCGCTCGTCGCGGCGTCCATGCTGGCCGTGGCGGGCATCGTCGTCCTCGTCATGCACGAGGAGGGCGGGTTCTTCTACCCGGGCACGCTCATCTACGCTGTGGCGCTGTACGCGTTCTATGCGCTCATCATGGGAGCCGTCAACGTGGCCGCCTACCGCGCGCACGCGAACCCCGTGCTCTTCGCCATCGCGAACGTCAACCTGGCCACGGCGCTCGTGTCGATGTTCGCCCTGCAAGCGGCTATGCTGGCCGCCTTCGACACGACGGGCGACGCGGCGTTCAAAACCCTCATGACGTCGATCACCGGGCTGGCGGTGGGCCTGCTCGTGGCGGGCATCGGCACCTGGCTCGTCGTGCGCTCCACGAGGGCGCTCCGGGCCCTGCGCGCGCCGGGGCGCTAGCAACGCCCTTCCGTTGCGGGCAGCCGCACCTCGAACACGGTGCCGCGCCCCGGCGAGCTCTGCACGTCGATGGTGCCCTGATGCAGGTCGACGATGCGCTTGCACAGCGCGAGCCCCAGCCCGCTGCCCTCCGAGGCGTGCGACGTGTCGCCCTGGAAGAACTTCTCGAACAGCCGCCGCCGCGTTTCGGCGTCCATGCCGCAGCCCTCGTCCGACACCCAGCACACCACCTCGTCGCGCGCTCCCTCGCGCCCCTCCTCGCCCGCGCGGCCGCCGTAGAGCGCCACGTTCACGCTGCCGCCCTCGGGCGAGAACTTGACGGCGTTGTCCACCAGGTTGGTCCAAAGCTGCACGAGGTAGTCGGCGTTTCCGGGCACGGAGCACTCGTCGAGGGACAGCTCGATGCGCACGTCCTTCTTCGCCCACGCGGGCTCCAGCAGCAGCACGGCGCGGCGAATCTGCTCGGCCACGTCCACCCGCTCCACATGCGGCACGATGGCCGTCGCCTCCATCTTCGAGAGCGCGAGGATGCGCTCGGACAGCCGCGCGAGCCGCTGCGACTCCTCCACGACGATGCCCAGGTACTCGTCGCGCTCCTCGGGCGCGAGGTCTTCGTCGCGCGCGAGCTGGGCGAAGCCCGCCAGCGAGTTGATGGGCGTGCGGAACTCGTGGGAGAAGTCGCTCACGAAGCTCGCGCGCATCATCTCGGTGCCCGACAGCTCTTCGGCGGCGGCGTTGAAGCTGCGCGCGAACTCGTCGACCTCGCGGATGGAGAAGCGCCCCCGCTTCCTCATGCGCACGTCGAAGTTGCCGCGGGCGAGCTCGTTCACCGCCGCGGTCATCTCGAGCAGGGGCCGGGTGAGCGTGTAGGAAATGCACGCGGAAATGATAAGGGAGAGCACAGCGGAGCCGATGACGATGCCGTTCACGATGGAGACGGGGCTCGTGATGTCAGCTTGCGAAGTAACGCCATTGGCAACGAGCGCTGCGCCGATAACGCCCAATACGGTGCAGAACGCCGTGATGATGAGCGCAAGCACCAGCGTAAGAGCGGCGCTCAAGGCGACCGTGCGGGCGCGCGGCCACGTACTCATGACACCTGAAAGCGAGGTGGCGTCCTCGATGCCCCTACGACGAGCCACGCCGCTCACCTCTGCTTCCCGGCGGGCACCACGGCCCGGTACCCCAAGCCGCGCACCGTCTGTATCTCGAAGTCGTCCCAGTCGGCGAAGCGCGTGCGCAGCCGGTTGACGTGCACGTTCACCGTGCTCTCGGCGCTGTCGGTGTCCCAGCCCCACACCTCGTCGAGCAGCTGCATGCGCGTGAAGGCGCGCCCGGGGTTCGACAGCAGCTTGAACAGCAGCTGGAACTCCTTCGGCGGCAGCGTGATGCACTCGGTGCCCCGCGTCACCGCAAGCCCGTTGCCGTCGAGGGCGGCGCGGCCCACCACGAGCACGCGCTCGTCCGACACGTCGGCACGGCGCAACAGGGCGCGCACCCGCAGCACGAGCTCCTGCATGTCGGCGGGCTTGGTGAGGTAGTCGTCGGCGCCCACGATGAACCCGGCGCGCTTGTCCTCCTGCTCCTGCTTGGCCGTGAGCATGAGGATGGGCAGGTCCCAACCCGCATCGCGAAGCTGCCGGGTGAGCTCGATGCCGTCCATGCGCGGCATCATCACGTCCGTGACCAGCAGGTCCACGTGGTTGGCGTCGAGCACGTCCATCGCCTCGGCGCCGTTCGCGGCGGGCAGGGGGTCGTGCCCCGCACGGCGCAGCACCGCGCAGATCAGCTTGTTGGCGTTGCGGTCGTCTTCCGCCACCAGGATGCGCGCCATGATCGGCCTTTCCCTCGGGTTCTCTTCGCGATGCTTCGCGAGGTCTTCTACCTTCATTGAACACCGTTTTGGTAAACGGAGGATAAACGAGCGCGTTTACCGCGGATGTACGAAACGTTTATCCCGCGCTTCCATTATAGGCACCGTTGAAACGTTGACCGACGCCGCGGCGTCGAAAGGAGCAGTGAGCTATGTATTGCACAACATGCGGAACCGAACTGGCGGAAGGCGCTCGCGCCTGCGGAGCATGCGGGACGATGGTCGCCGGCGCGTCGGCGACGCGCGGCGCCGACTACACGTCGTGGGAGTATGCGCGCACTTCGGTGAAAAGCGACCTCGCCCAGGTGACCACCGACTGCTACGAGAGCCTTGGCTTCGAGCTGACGGGCGCGAAAAGCGACGCGACGCGCGCCGCCACCACGCTGTCGTTTCGCCGCAGCCGCAAGATGCACGGCAAGGCGCAGCTGACGAAGCTGCAGCGCACCATGGACGACCTCATCGGCAGCATTGCCGACATGGAGGCCGAGAAAACCCGCAAGGGCCGCATCCAGGCGCTTTCGGTGGGAATCCTATCCGCCCTCGTGCTGGGCATAGGGATGTGCTGCACCATGGTGTGGACGGGGCTCATGGCGGTGGGCGTGGTTGTGGGCCTCATCGGCATCGCGGGCTGCGTGGGCGCGTACTTCGTGTACCGCCGCACGTGCGCGAAGGAGGCCGCGCGCATCAACCCGCGCATCGAGGCGGCCTACGACAGCCTGGCCACCGCCAGCGAAGAAGCCCAAGCCGTCGTCCGCTCGCAGGGTTAGGGGACGCCATGCCCGCGAATAAGATACTCGACCCCCTGACGATGACCGAGAGCGCGAAGGCGTTCACCCTGCGCAAGGTGGTGGACTACGTGGCGGCCGACCCTGTGCGCCACCTTCCCCAAGCGCTCGACGTGCTCGACGCGCTCGACCGCACGGGCGTGCTCGCGCCGCACCGACGCGCCGTGCGCACCGTCATCGACGACCCGTCCAACAACTGGAACCGCCTCATGCGCAGCCTCTGGGAGGACATCGACCCCGACGTGCTGAAAACCTTCCTGGAAAACGTGGTGGTGAACGCTTCGCTCATCGGCTATCCCAAGCAGCAGGCGGTGGCGGCCGAGCACGACTGCAACGTGCCGTGGGCCATCCTCGTGGACCCCACGAGCGCCTGCAACCTGCGCTGCACGGGCTGCTGGGCGGCCGACTACGGCGCCAAGCTGAACCTCACCTTCGCCGAACTCGACGACATCGTCTGCCAGGGCAAGGCCCTGGGCACCTACGTCTACCTGTTCAGCGGCGGGGAGCCGCTCGTGCGCAAGCGCGACATCCTCCTGCTGTGCCAGCGCCACCCCGACTGCGAGTTTCTGGCGTTCACCAACGGCACGCTCATCGACGAGGAGTTCGCCGACGCGCTGCTGCGCGTGAAGAACTTCATGCCCGCCATCAGCGTGGAGGGCTTCGAGGCCGAGACGGACGACCGCCGCGGCGCGGGCACGTTCGCCGCCACGCTGCGCGCCATGGAGCTGCTGCGCGAGCGCAGGCTGCCCTTCGGCGCATCGTGCTGCTACACCTCGAAGAACACCGAGGTCATCGGCAGCGAGGCGTACTTCGACTTCCTCGTGGGGCAGGGCGCCAAGTTCGCGTGGTTCTTCACCTACATGCCCGTGGGCGAAAACGCCGCGCCCGAGCTGATCGCGCGCCCGGAGCAGCGCGCGTTCATGTACCGGCAGGTGCGCCGCTTCCGCGACGAGAAGCCGCTGTTCACCATCGACTTCTGGAACGACGGCGACCACATCGGCGGGTGCGTGGCCGGCGGGCGCGCATACTGCCACATCAACGCCAACGGCGACGTGGAGCCCTGCGCGTTCGTCCATTACGCGGACTCCAACATCCGCGAGAAGACGCTGCTGGAGGCCTACCGCTCGCCGCTGTTCAAGGCGTACCGCGCCGGTCAGCCCTTCAACGAGAACCACTACCGCCCCTGCCCCCTGCTCGACAACGAGGGCGCGCTCGCGGCCATGGTGGAGGCGAGCGGCGCGCATTCCACCGACCTCGAATCCCCCGAGGACGTGCGCGCGCTCACGGGCAAGTGCGCCTGCGCGGCGTCGTGCTGGAAGCCCGTGGCCGACGAGCTGTGGGAGGAACGCACGGGCGAGAGAGAGGTCGCATGATGCTGTAGGAGCCGTCTACCGCGCTTTCTTCTTGCGCGGTTTGGGGGCGGGCAGCTCGGGCAGCAGGGCGGCCACGAGGGCGGCCACCTCGGCGGGGTTCTCGCTTTCCACGAGCAGCATGGGCTTCGCACCCTCGTACGGGATAGCCTCGCTGAGCTGGGCGGCACGTGCGGCGGGCACGTCCTTCACGAGCAGGCGCTCATCGTAGATGCCGCCGAACAGCCTGCCCTGGGCGTAGAGCAGGTACTCGCCCATCATGGCGCGATGGGTGACGTCGGGGACGCCCGCGAGCAGGTCGAGGACGTAGGCGAGGTAGTCTTTGCTCGTGGTCATGGGCGGCTCCTTGTCAGGCGCATGTGCAGCAGGGGGAAGGGGCGGCCGGCGTCGTCGGTGGCCGAGCGGCCCTCCACGACGAAGCCCTCGTGCTCGTAGAAGCCGATGGCCTGGGGGTTCTGCTCGTTCACGTCGAGCGTCGTCGCGCCGCAGCGCTCCACCGCGTGCGCGAGCAGCGCGCGCCCGACGCCGCGCCCGCGCGCCTCGGGGGCCACGAACAGCATCTCCAGCTTGCCGTCCTGCACGCCGGCGAACCCGCAGGGCGCACCGGCATCGGAGACGGCGACGGCCAGCGCGGCCACGCCCGCGACGCCCGGCCCCACCTCGGGACGCAGCCCCGCGATGTCGTCCTCGGCAAGGAAGTCGTGCGTCGCCCGCACCGAGCGCTCCCAGACGTCGACGAGGGCCGCCACCAGCTCGGGCGGCCGCTCGGAGGGCGTTTCGATATGCATGAGAAGCTCCAATCGTTCGTTCAGCGCGATGGTTCGAGACGTTCCATTCTACCAGGCCCCCGCCCCGTCGTCGCGAAACGCGCCGGACGCATCGGGCGCGCCGGGCGCGTCAAGCCGCTCGGGCACGATTTCCTCGACGAACCAGCGCGGGTCCTCGTGGAACAGGAACGTGTGCGCGTGCCCCACCACCACGTCGTAGCGCACGCCTGCGCCGCCCACCTTGAGCGACGAGCAGCGCCGCATCCCTAAGATGGCGCGCACGGGAAAGCGCCGCCCGTCGCGCCACACCACGGCGCGCGGCAGGATGCGCCCGTCCTCGAGGAACGTCGCCTCCACTTCCACGTAGCGTTTCCGCCTGCCCGCGATACCCTGCACCATTGCGCATCCCACCCCCTATCGTCTCGCGCATCCCGACGCCCCGCAGCGTCGGCCGGTTCCGGCGGTCGGCAGACCGCCGGAACCTAGAAGTACCCCACCGGGTGCACGACGTTTTCCTTCTTGATGTCGAGGTCGACCAGGCTTTCGTCGAGCAGCTCGGCGCCCCGTTGGATGCAGGTGTTGCCGAAGCGGCGACGCAGCTCGTCGATGGTCGCGTCGAGGTCCTCGAGCAGGCGGCGATGCGGGTCGAAGACCAGCTCGAGCTGTTGGGGCGCGGCGCACGGCTCGAGGTTCGACGCGCGTACGTGCAGGCCGCGCAGGGCATGCTCCTCGTCGAGCGGCTCGTTGGCCACGAGCAGGTCCCAAGCCGTGCGGGCCACGATGCCCGTGACGTTCGTCGCGCGCCGCAGCGTGACCTGCCGCGAGTAGCTGGCAAGGTCGCAGGCGTTGCGCACGCCGATGGATATGGTGGACGCGCGGAACCGCGCCTCGCGCAAGCGCTGCGCCACCGACTCGGACAAGAGGTAGATAAGCGCCTTCGCGTCGGCGGCGCAGGCGATGTCGTGCGGCGCGGTCAGGCCGTTGCCGAAGCTCTTCACCGTGCGGTCCACCTCGTTTCTGGCCTGGTCGTAGGGCTTCACGGGGGTCGCATCCTCGCCGCGGGCGAACGTGCGCAGCACGAGCCCGATCTTGCCGAGGCGCCGGCGCAGCAGCTCGGGCGAAGCGAGGGCCAAGTCGCCGATCGTGTCGATGCCCGACGAGTGCAGCTTGGCGCGCGTCGCATGCCCCACGTACAAGAGCTCGCCCACCGGCGCGCGCCACACGCGCTCGCGGTAGTTGTCCGGCGTGATGAACGTGACGGCGTCGGGCTTGCGGTAGTCGCTGCCGAACTTCGCGAATATCTTGTTCCACGACACGCCCACCGACACGGTGCATCCGAGCTCGGCCTTCATGCGGCCGCTGATCTCGGTGGCCACGTGCGGCGCATCGCTGCCCAGAAGCGCGATCGAGCCGGTGAGGTCGAGCCACGCCTCGTCGAGGCCGAACGGCTCCACGAGGTCGGTGTACTGGTAGTAGATCCTGCGCGCCATGGCCGAATAGCGCTGGTACACCTCGTAGCGCGGCGGCACCACCACGAGCCCCGGGCACTTCGCCCGCGCCTCCCACAGCGCCTCGCCCGTCTTGACGCCGGCCGCCTTCGCCTGCGCGCTCTTCGCCAGCACGATGCCGTGGCGCAGCTCCTCGTGGCCTCCCACCACGAGCGGCAGCCCGCGCAGCTCGGGGCGCTCGGCCTGCTCGACGCTCGCGTAGAACGAGTTCATGTCCGAGTGGAAGATGACGCGATGGCGATCCACCCCCTCCGGCGAGCCGATCACGCGCCCGCCGAACGTTTCGGGAACGCCCCTCTCGCACGCCTTCGCCATACTGCATCGCCGCCTTCCGCACCGCGTTCAAACCCGTAGGAGAACGCATGTTCGCACATAACAAGGCGGCGCGCAAGCGAACAGATCATGGAGTTTAATCCACAAGAATCAACGATTGACCTGGTGATATATAAGCGATCATCTGATGGCTGACCGGGTTGTTCAGCGGATGCGGCTCGCGGCTTGCTCGAAGAGGTCCGGAATCGAGCTGAGCGCGGCGGCGATGATGGGCGATGACCAGATTCTCTCGAGCGGATGCGCGCGCCCCTCCTGCCAGTCGCTCGACCCGATCACGTTGAGCATACCGCCCACGACGAACGTGAGGCTGACGAGGTCGCTCTCGTTCAAGTCGTCCCCTTCTAGACCGAACTCGTCAAGCCACGCCCCGATGAGGGTGCTTTTCGCGATATTCGCCAGCTCGTACGTGCCGTGCGGCCCCGCGAGCAGCCAGAGCTTCGCGTAGTTTGCTTCGTTGGCAGGGTCGGTGAGCAGCGACAACGGGGGCGCTTCCCCTTGCTTCAGGCTCGGCAACACCGAGCGGAACAGGCTTATCGGAATCCGGCCCGCAATCGCCGCCCGCGCCAGGTCGGCCATGTTGTCGAAGTGGTAGTAGAACGCGTTGCGATTCACCTGCGCAAGCTGCGCGATGTCGGCGACGCTGATCTTCGAAAAGGGCTTCTCGCGCAGCGCTTCCCAGAACGCGTCTTCCATGCGCCGCTTCGCGCTGGGGCCTTCGCAATCCTTCCGCGGTCGCGCCATAGCGTCCTCCTCGCTCCACAATAACTAGACAAACTGACCAGTATTAGCCATTTTAACTAGTCATGTTGTCTAATAATATGGGAGCCATCATAAGCCAAGGAGCGGCACGGGTCAAACACACGCGCCGCGAAGAGAAAGGTGATCCGATGCTCGAGAAAGCAAAAGGCGCGAAGTACGTCGTGCCGTTGGTGGTGGTCGCGCTGGCAGCGTGCCTGTTCGGCCTGGTGTTCTACCCGATGGCCAACATGGAGATGAAGAACCTTCCGTTCGCCGTGCTTTCGCTCGACGAGGGCGCGCAAACGCCCCAAGGCGAGATGAACGTAGGCGACACGCTCGTGGAGAACATGGTGTCCTCCGCAGACGCCGAAGACGCGCCGATAGCCTGGACGGTGCTCGACAGTCAGGACGAGTTGGACGAAGCGCTTGAGAACAACGAGTTCTACGGCGCGCTCGTCGTGCCCGAGGGATACACCGCCGCCCAGGTGGCGGCGCAGATGGCGGCCGCGCAAGCCGACCCCTCCGCCGCCGCCCCGGCGGCGACGGACGTCGAGGCCCCCACGCTCGAGGTGATCGTCGATTACGCGAAGAGCCCGCTCGTGGCCCAGCAGATGCAAACGAGCATCTCCTCGCTGTTCGAGCAGATGGGTGCCACGGTTGACGTGGAGGTCATCCATCAGGGCGATGCAACCGACGACGCCAGCGCCTCGCCCATGTCCGGCATGATGAGTCAGCAGGTGGCCATCATGCCGCTGTGCATGGCCATGATGATCTGCTCCATCCTCGTGGCCGTCGTGCTCCTTCCCGTGAGGAAGGCCGCCAAGGACAAGCGGTGGCACGCCATCGGCGTGCAGGCGGCCATTCTGGTCGCGGCATCGCTGGTCGCTGCGCTGTGCGCCTGGTGCCTGGTCACGCTCGTCGCGGGCATGGACGCGCCCGCCGGTCCCAGCATCCTGTTCTTCTGGATGGCGGCACTGTGCGTCGGGCTCCTGCTGACCGGCGCCTTCGACATCGCCGTGCCGCTCGGCGCGCTCGTCGCCCTCTGCCTGTTCGGGTTGGGCATGGCCACCGGTGCGATGCCTCACGAGGCCCTTCCCGCCTTCTGGCAGGACTGGGTAGTGCCGTGGGCTCCCCAGAACTACATCGGCCAGGGCGTGCGCAGCATCCTCTACATGGGGGCCGACGCCTGGAACGTCGGCAGCGGCCCGCTCGCCATCACCGGCATCGTCGGCGCGTGCCTCATGGCAATCGCCGGCTTCATCCCGAAACCGAAGAAGGAAAACGCCGCATAGCGCGATTCGCGCCTTCGGGTAGCGCCGACGCGCCGGCGCTACCCCACCGCGGCGCGATCCTCGTGCAGCACCACCACGCGGGCCTCGTCCACCTCCACGTGCGCATCGCGCAGACGCGCCGCGAGGTCGTCGGCGGAGGGTTCGGGGCCCGCGCCCGCTATCTCCACGGCCACGTCGTCGTCGGCGGTCTTCACGTCGACGGCCTCGTAGCCCGATCCGTCGAGCCACTGCGCCACCGCCGCCTTCGCCGCGTGCTCGTCGGAAGCGCTCTGCACGAGGCGGTTGCTCGCAGCGGCCAGCGGCGCGAGCACGAGCAGCGTGCCCACGAGCGCCGTGGCGTACCACACGCGCCGCGCCACGGCGCCCGCGCGGTCGCGCCGGCCGAAGCCCATGAGGAAGAAGGCCAGGTTGCCGGCCAGTTGGATGGAGAAGAAATTGACGAAGAACAGCAGCAGCGCGCCGCCCGCCATGGCGAGCGCGCCCTGCGTGAGCGCCGCGCCCGCCACGCATAGCGGCGGCACGATGGACACGGCCACCGCCACGCCCGGCAGCGCTTCGGCGATGTCGTCGCGCGCCACGGCGAGCGCGCCCACGAACCCGGACGCCACGGCCACCACGAGGTCCACCACGCGCGGCTCCACCCGCGAGGCGACCTCGGGATTGCCCGCAAGCGGCACCCCCGCCGGCAGCAGCGCCGTCACGAGGCACGCCACCGCCACCACCGCGAGCGCGCCGCCCGCGGCCACGGCCAGCGCTCGAAACGCCTGGCGAGGACGGCCGCGCGTGACGGCGAAGGACGTGCCCACGATGGGCATCATGAGCGGGGCGATGATCATGGCGCCGATGATGATGGCCGGCGAGGCGGCCGCGATGCCGCCCGTCGCCACCACGGCCGACAGCACGATGCACAAAAAGAACGAGGACAGCTGCTTGAGCGGGTCGTCCACCACGGCGAACACGCTGCGCTCCATCCGGGCGAGGTAGGCCTCGTCCACGCTGCCGCCGGACAGCACCCGCGCGATCCCGTTCATGTTGCTCCCATCGTGTCACCGTATCGGCTCCGATGGTACCCCGCCGCGCACCGGCGCGTCCAAACCGGCACCGAACGCGCTCCCAACCGTTAGCCCGCCGTCACGCGAGGGCTAGGCGTCGCGCTTGGGGACGCGGGGCGGCTTCGGCTTCGTCAGCTCGTAGCTTTCGGCGATCATGCTGCGCACGTCGTCGTCGGGCACCGTGCCGTCGAGGATGACGGAGTTCCAGTGCACCTTGTTCAGGTGGTATGCCGGCACCACCGCGTCGAAGCGCTGCCGCAACGCGTCGCGCCACTCGGGGTCGCACTTCAGGTTCACCCACACGCGCCCTTCGCGTTCGAACACCCACGCGAACACCTTGCGGTTGCGCACGTGGCGCGCCACCGTCCAGTTGTCGTCGCGAAACGGCTGGTCGGCGAACGTGCCGGGCAATTCCAGGCACGCCGCGAGCGCCTCGTCCCTCGTCTGCATGCGCCTTCCCCTTTCTCCGCTCGCATCCTTGCCGCACCTGCGTTTCGACCCCATTGTACGCGAATGTAAGGCGCGTGAAAGGTACGGGCAAGCGAGGTGCAAGGTAGGCCGCGTAGACTGGGAACCATCGAAGCGGTGCCGCGGGTGCCGCAGCCGAACGAGAGGAGGCCCTCATGAGGAAGATCAAAGCGTTCGCCATCCTCGTCGCCGTCGCCCTGGGCGTGATGGCCGAGACGCTCCTGCGCGGCGGACACGCACGGCCCATGGCCAAGCGGCGCACGGTGGCGTAAAATCACCCGCACGCCCCGAACCGGGCGCATCCGGCCGACGGATAAGACCCGACGAAAGCGGCATTCATGAAGGAAAACGCCTACGACGACGAAGCGTTCTTCGAGAAGTATTCCCAGTTCCCCCGTTCGGTGGAGGGATTGAGCGCGGCGGGCGAATGGGAGGAATTCGAACGGCTCCTGCCCGACTTCGCCGGCAAACGCGTGCTGGACGTGGGCTGCGGCTTCGGCTGGCACTGCATCTACGCCGCCGAGCACGGTGCGGCGCGCGTGGTGGGCACCGACATATCGCGCAACATGCTCGACGTCGCGCGCGAGAAAACCGCGTTCCCCCAGGTATCGTACGAACGCGTGGCCATGGAAGATCTCGACTTCCCCGCCGACTCGTTCGATATCGTGCTGAGCTCGCTCGCCTTCCACTACACGCCCGATTTCGGCGTCGTGTGCAAGCGCATCGCGTCGTGCCTCGCGCCCGGCGGCAGCTTCGTGTTCTCGGTCGAGCATCCCGTGTTCACCGCCTACGGCAACCAGGATTGGTTCTACGATGCGCACGGCGAGCGCGCCCACTGGCCGGTCGACGGCTATTTCGCCGAAGGGCCGCGCGACGCGGTGTTTCTGGGCGAGCGCGTCACGAAGTACCACAAGACGCTCACCACCTACCTCGACACGCTGCTGAACAGCGGATTCGCCATCAAGCGCGTGGTGGAACCGCAGCCCGCGCCGCATCTGCTCGACGTCGTCGAGGGCATGCGCGACGAGCTTCGCCGCCCCATGATGCTGATCGTGGCGGCCGAGAAGGCCCGCTAGCCGCGCGTCCCGGCGCGCGGCGCACCGCCCCCTACAGGTACGCCGCCGTCGCGCCGACGCCCGAAGCGCGCAGGTCGGCCGGGGTGCCCGCGAACACCACCTCGCCGCCCTTGTCTCCGCCGTCGGGACCGAGGTCGATCACCCAGTCCGCCCGATCGATGACCTGCGGGTTGTGCTCTACCACCACGACGGTGTTGCCCGCATCCACCAACCGGTCCACCAGGGCGAGGAAGTGGTCGACGTCCTGGGGATGCAGGCCGCACGTGGGCTCGTCGAGCAGGTAGAGGTTCGTGCGGCCCTTGTTCTCGATGAGCTCCTTCGCCAGCTTGAGGCGCTGGCCCTCGCCGCCCGACAACGTGGTGAGCGTCTGGCCGAGCATGAGGTAGCCCAGCCCCACGTCCTCGAGCAGGCCGAGCGTGCGCACGATGCGCCGCCCGGCCGCAGTCGCCCGGCCGCTCGCGGCGCGTGCGAAGAACGCGGCGGCCTCCTCCACCGACAGGCGCATGACGTCGTCGATGGACGCGCCCTCGTACGTCACCGCCAGCACCTCGTCGGTGAACCGCTTGCCGCCGCACACGGGGCACGTGGCTTCGATGTCGGTGAAGAACAGCATGTTGCTGGTCACCGTGCCCAGCCCCTCGCAACGCTCGCAGCGGCCGCCGGGCGCGTTGAACGAGAAGTGCTTCGCTTCGAGCCCCGCCCGCTTCGCCGCATCGGTGGCGGCGAACAGCGTGCGGATGTCGGCGGCGGCCCCCGCGTACGTGGCCACGTTCGAGCGCTTCATCCGGGCAAGCGGCGCCTGCCCCACGTCCACCAGCCGGTCGAACTGCGCGGTGCCGCTCACGGTGCCGCCTTCGCGCGCGCCGTCGCCGCAGGCCACGAGCTCGAACACGAGCGTGGACTTGCCCGAGCCCGACGGCCCCGTGACGGCCGTGAGACAGCCCGCGGGGATGTCCACGTCGATGCCGCGCAGGTTGAACAGGCGCGCGTCGCGCACTCGCACGGCCGGCGTCGTCGCCGAGCGGAACGCCGTCTTGGGCGCATGCGGCCCGCGCAGCCACCGCCCCGTGGCCGATGCCGGCACCGCCGCCACCTCGGCTAACGTGCCCGTGGCCACAATGGACCCGCCGTGCGCGCCCGAGCCGGGACCCACGTCCACCAGCACGTCGGCCGCGCGCATGACGTCAGGGTCATGCTCGATGACCAGCACGGTGTTGCCCCGGTCGCGCAGCTTCTTGAGCACCTCCACGAGCCCCTCCGTGTCGCGCGGGTGCAGGCCCGCGGTGGGCTCGTCGAGGATGTAGATGACGCCCGACAGCTCCGAGTCCAACACGCTGGCCAGGCGCATCCGCTGCAGCTCGCCGCCCGAGAGCGTGATCACCTGGCGGTCGAGCGTGAGGTAGCCAAGCCCCACCTGGCGGTAGCGTTCGAGCTTCGTGTCGATGTCGCGCAGGTAGTCGGCCACGAGGGCGCGCTGCGCGGGCGTGAGCGCGGCATCGAGATCGCGCGTCCAGGCCAGGATGCACTCGAGCGACAAGACGGCCAGCTCGGGCAGGCGCGTGCCGCGCACCGTGGCCGTGCGGCCGAGCTCGGCCAGACGCTCGCCGCCGCACGCGGCGCAACGCGCGGAACGGAAGTAGCCGTCCATGCTCTTCGCGCTGCCCTCATGCTCGGACAAGCGCCGCCACAGCAGCGGGAAGAGGCCTTCGAACTTCCCCGCGGCCACCGTCTTCGGCCCCGCAACGTTCGGAAACGCCTCGGCCACCGCGGGGCTCGCCGTGCCGTTCAGCAGGATCTCCCGCTGCAGGCGGTCGAAGTGCGCCACCGGCACGCCCGCGGGCACGTCGAGGCCGTAGTGGCGATACGCCGCGTACAGGCTGTCGATCATGTAGTCCTTGTAGCGCTGCACCCAGAAATCCACCGCGCCGTCCTCGAGCGAACGGTTCTCGTCGAGCACGGCCGTCTCGTCGATGACGAGCGTTTTCCCCAGCCCTCCGCAGGTAGGACACGCGCCCTCCTTCGTGTTGAACGAGAACTGGGTACGCGTGAGCTTCGGCATGCGGAAGTCGCAGGAGGCGCAGCGCATGAACACGAAGAAGTCGCTGCCGCGCTTCTCGGTTTCCTCGACACACGCGTCCGAGCTGATGGGCGCGCCGCAGTGCGGACACGTGCGCACGTGCAGCTTCTCGAACACCATGCGCAGGTCGGTGTACACGTCGGTCATCGTGCCCACGGTGGAACGCGGGTTTTTGTTGGCGTCGGTCTGCGAGACGAGGATGGCGGGCGACGCGCCGCCGATGCGGTCGACGGCCGGCTTGCGGATGCCCTCGAGCCCGAGCGCCTCGAGGTAGAGCCGCTGGCATTCGTTGAACAGCACGTCGATGAGCAGCGTGGACTTGCCGGACCCCGACAGCCCCGTGAACACCACGAGCTTGTCCTTCGGAATGTCGAGCGACACGCCGCGCAGGTTTCCCTCGGTAGCGTTGCGAATGGAAATGTTCGGCATGGGGCGCCCCTTCCGTGAGCGGCAAGCGAGAAAACCCTGATTGTAGGGCATCCGAGTGCCCCAGACAAGCGTCCTACCCCGCGCACTCCACGCTGCTGCGGACGGCGACGGCGAGGAGGATGCAGACGAGGGCCATGCCGGCCGCGATCTCGGGCACCGACGAGCGCAGCGCGAGCAGGAAGGCCGTGCCCACGAACGCGAGGGCGCCGTACTCGTAGCACAGGCGCGGGCCGCGCGGGCCGAGGCGCACCGCGTCGAGCCCGCAGCACAGCAGCGGCCCGACGTTGAGCAGCACGGCCAAGACGAGCACGGCGGGCAACGGCACGGCGGCCGGGGCCAGCGCGACACTCACGGCGCACGCGACGAGCGTCGTGAGCGCGAACGCGGGCAGCGAGTCGAACACGAGCAGCTCGAGCGCCCCGAAGGGCAGACGGTCGCGCACGAGGCGGTTGCGCATGTCGTCGCGAAACGCCCGCGTCGCCTCGCGCACGCCCATCGGCGCCATGACGAGCGCGCTCAGCCAGAACAGGAACAGCGCAGGGCCGCCCACACCGAGGACGGCCAACACGCCGAGCGGCACGACGAACGACCCTTGCATGAGCAGCAGCGGGATGCCGTCGTACTGCCGCAGGTGCGACAGCGCCGCATGCGCCACGAGCGCGGCGCGGCCTTCCCCGCGCGCCAGCCCGAACCGCACGGGCCGGGCCGCGAGCTTGCGACGGCGCTGATAGGCGGCGATGTCGTTGCGGTCGAGGGGCGAGAGCACGTCGAAGCGGCAGAGGTCGGCGTGCAGCGTGCTCTCCTCGATGACGAGGGTCATGTCGATGCGCGGCGCGCGCATCGCGAGCGCAACGCCGAGCGCAAGGCAGACGAGCGCCGCAAGGACGCCCACCGCGATGAGCGTCGCGGGGGCGTACAGCACGGACGGCCCCGACGCGCTCACCGCGGCCGCCCAGCCGACGGCCGCGACGACGAACCCGGCCCCCACCGCCACCGACGTGCGCGTGCGCCAGCGCGCGGCGGCCAAGCGCGCGACGCCGGCAAGCCACCCGGCCAGCACCGCGCCCGTGCCGAGCGGCGCCGCCGCAAGGCCGAGCGCCGCGGGCGGCATCGCCAGCACGCCGGCGCTCTCGAGCCCCACGCCCACGAGGGCGCCGAGCACGAACAGCGCCGCGCCGCCCGCAAGCCCCTGCACGACGGCGGCGACGCCCACGAGCGCCCGCGCGCTCAGGGCGCTTGCCGCAAGGTAGGCGATGTCGGGATGCGACAGCTTCAGCGGAGAGGTGCGCACGGCGGCGATGCCGCGCCGCGCCAGCACGAGGGCGCCGACGAGCAGCACGAGCTGCAGCGCGATCAGGTGCAGGGACGCGTCGGCCGCGGCGAACGCCTCCCGCACCCCGTACAGCAGCGCCGCCGCCATGAGCACGAGCCACACGAGCATGAGGGCAAGCGCGTACAGCTGATAGGCGCGCTCGGCCCAGCCGTCGTCGTCGATGCCCGCGCCCACGAAGTGCATGAGCCGGTTGAGCGTCCAGCGCGCATGCCGCACGCGCAACCACAGGAGCAGCCTCACATCACGCATGGCATCAGGCCTCGTCCCGTGCGGCGCGCTGCGCGAGCCGGCCGCCTTCGAGGTGCAGCAGCAGATCGGGCTGCAGGTTCGGCACGTCGTGATGGCAGCTGGCCAACACGGCGGTGCCCGCGGCGCGCGCTTCGTCGATGAGCTCGCTCAGCACGACGGCCGCATCGGGGTCGAGCGGCCCGTACGGCTCGTCGAGCAGTAGCAGGCGCGGCGCGCGGGCGAAGGCCAGCACGAGCGCGAGCTTCTGCCGCATGCCGCGCGAGTAGGACGAAGGCAGCTGATCGCGTTGCCCGTCGAGGCCGAAGCGCTCCATGAGCCGCTCCGAGGGGTCGTCGGACGCGGGCAGCCGCATCGCCTGCCGCACGAAGCGCAGGTGCTCGCCCGCGGTGAGGTCGTCGTAGAAGGAGGGCACGTCGGGCACGAACGTCACGAGGCGCCGCGCCGCGCGGTCCGAGCCGTCGAAGCGCTTCCCGACCAGCTCGACGCCGCCCTCCCGCGGCGCGTCCCATCCGGCCAAGCAGCGCAGCATCGTGGACTTGCCCGCCCCGTTCGGCCCCGTGAGCAGGGCGATCTCGCCTTCTTGCAGCGCGAAGGACACGTCGGCGAACACCTCGGTCTTGCCGTAGCGGTACGCGAGGCGCTCCACCTGCAACACGGTTCGGCTCATCGGATCGCCTCCAATCGGTCGAGCAGCGGCCTGAACCGCGCATCGTCGGCGCGCTCGGCCCATGCCGGTTGCAACAGCACCGCCTGCTTGCATTGCTCCTTGAAAGCGAACGTCTGAAACTGCGTGCGAGCCGCCTCCTGCTGATCGGGGTCGATCCCCGTCAGCTCGGGCACAAGGTCGTACAACACGCTTTCCCGCGTGCCGAACAGCAGCTCCTCGACATCACGGCCCTCGAGCAGCGCGATGAAACGCTCCAGGTAGCGCTCGGCGCTGTCTTCGTCACGCGCCATCAGGCAGGCCGTGGACGCCCTCGCCAAAAACGTGAGCGCCGTCGTCGGGTTCGTCTCCTCCAGACCGAAGCCGTGCAGCACGCCCTCGCCTGCCCGCAGCAGCGCCTCGAGGTGCGGCGCGTCCTCGGCATACAGCATCAGCTGCGACGAAATGCACGCGATCAGGTTCATCGCGCTCGACCCCATCGATGCCTGGTACAGCTTCTTGCTCGCTTCGATATCGCCCTTCTGATAGTGCATGCTTGCCAGCAGCATCTCGATACCCAACGGCTTGTCGGATTTCAGGCTCTCCATCAACTCGATGGCCTCGTCCACCCCGTCCTGCATGCTGAGCATCACCGCGCGCATCATGCGCGCGCCGCGCACCAGCTCAACGTCGTCGGCGTTCGTCTCGACGCGCTCGAACAGCGCGGTCGCGCGCCGGGCCAGCTCGGGCATGCGCTCGGGCGCAAGCCCCGCGCATTGCAGGTAGAGCAGCCCCATCTGCTGCAGCAGCGGCCAGCAGGAATAATGGTCGGCGACGAGGCGTTCCGCCTGTTCGCACACGGCGTCGGGTTCGTCGGCGAAGCGCGCGAACAGCTGCAGGTACGCGGCGCGGATGTCCTCGTTGCTCAGCTGCGGGCGGTAGTCGAACAGCTCGTCGAGCGTGAGCGCGAAGAACGTGGCGATGCGCGGCAGCAGCGCCACGTCGGGCACGCTCTGCCCCAGCTCCCACTTCGACACGGCCGCCTTCGTCACGCCCAGGTGAGCGGCCAGCTCGCCCTGCGTGATGCCGGCCGCGCGGCGCTCGCGCGCGATGGTCGCCCCCAGGTTGATGTCGTGCATTGCGCTCCCTCGTCTCGGCATCGGTCGGTGCTCCCAGTATGAGGGACGACCGTCGGTTGACGCAAGCGAGCTGCGGTTGACTTCCCGCAGCCGCCGTCAACCGGGCGGCGTGACCCGCGTTCGGCATGCGGAAGGGAGGCGCAGCGGATGCAAAAGGGGCCGCGGGACGCCTTCCTGCGTAACCATCTGGCGTTTTTTGCTCCCAAATCCCCGATCTGCACGTCGAAGGATGGCCAGGCGCGTATGCGTTGAACAATCGATCAGAACAGATGTTTCACGTGAAACATCTGTTCTGACGCACTCCGCGGCGCCTACATGCGAACGGCTCCCCTTATACTGGGACGATCATCGCGAAACCGAGGAGACGGCGCACATGGACAAAGGATTTTGGAACCGATTCGCCGGGCTGTACGACCTGGTGATGAAAACGCGCGGCGCGGCGGCCGAGCGGGCGGCATCGTACGCGGCCGAACTCGTGGCGCCGGACGCGCGGATACTCGACGCGGCGTGCGGGACGGGCCTGTTCGCCTGCGCGCTGGCGCCCCGCGTCGCGCGGGTGGACGCATGCGATTACGCGCCTGCCATGGCGAAGCGCACGCGCGCGAAGGCGGCGCGGCGCGGATTCGTCAACGTGGCATGCTCCGTCGAAGACGTCACGGCGCTCTCGTTTCCCGACGCGACGTTCGATGCGGCAGTGGCGGCGAACGTGCTGCACCTGCTCGAGCGCCCGGACGTCGCACTCGCCGAGCTCGCGCGCGTGACGAAGCCGGGCGGCCTGCTCATTCTGCCCACCTACGTCAACGCGTCGCATGCCGAGGCCCAACGATTCGTGAAGCTCATCGGCGCGGCGGGGTTCTCCCCCGCTTGGGCCTGGACCGCCGACGACTACGTCGCGTTCCTCGAATCGCACGGCCTTGCCGTCGAGCAGCAACGCCTCTTCGAGGCTCAACAGCCCCTGTGCGTGGCCGTCGCGCGCATGCCGGGCATCGCGGGAAGGGGGCGGGCGCATGCGGACTGAACGGTTGCTGGGCATCATGGGCGTGCTCGCCGACACGCGGCACACCACCATCGGGGCGCTCGCCGCGCGGTTCGAGGTGTCGAAGCGCACCATCGCGCGCGACCTCGACGTGCTCGCGCAGGCGGGCGTGCCCCTCGTCACCACCCCGGGCGCGCACGGCGGCGTGGGCGTGCTCGACGGGTTCAAGGTGCGCCGCGACCTGCTGAGCACGCACGATGCGGCCATGCTGCACGCGGCGCTCGAGGCCCTGCGCAGCGTCGACGGCGACAAGGCCGTGACGCAGCTCATCGCGCGGCTCGTGCCGGGCGCAGGCGCACGCGGCGGCGCGGGCGCGGCAACGGCCGACGGGCGCGCGGCGAACGCAACGTCCGACGACGCTCCGGTGGCTATCGATTTCTCGTCGTGGTTCGCCGACAGCATCGTGCAGGAGAAGCTGTCCTGCCTGCTGGAAGCCGTGCGCGGGCGGCGCCGCGTGCGCCTCGTGTACGTCTCGCGTTCGGGCCGCGGCGCGCGCACCGTCGAGCCGATGCAGCTGCTCTTCCGGCAGACGAGCTGGTACCTGCGCGCCTTTTGCCGCACGCGCGCGGAGGTGCGCACGTTCAAGCTGCAGCGCATCGCGCAGTTCGACGTATTGGACGAAACGTTCGAGCCGCGCGAGGCGCTTCCGGCCGCGCCCGCGTCCTTCGACGCTCCCCTGCTGCTGCCCGCCGAGAGCGAGACGCCCGGTACGGTGCTCGTGGAGCTGGACTACCGCGCCGCCGACGAGTTCGCGCTGGCCGGCGCCCTGGATGCCCGGTTCCTCTACCGCGACGAGGGGTCGGACCGGGGCGTCGTGCGCTTCCGCACCGACAACGTGGCATGGGCGCACCGGACAGCAAAGAATCTCGGCGATCTCGTGCAGGTGCGAGAACCATGACATAACGCTGTCATGGTTCCTCCTCTAGCATGGCGGACGACCCCTTACGGAAAGGATGTGCCATGCAAGAGAAGAAAACCGTGCTCGCGTTCGTATTCGACGGATTCGCCGATTGGGAGGGCGCCTACGTCTGCGCCGAGCTCAACCGGGAGCTCAACGGCGAGCCGTCGCCGTACACGGTGAAGACGGTCGCCCTCGACGGCGCGCCGAAGCGCTCGATGGGCGGCTTCAACGTGCTGCCCGACTACGCGGTGGGCGAAGCGCCCGCCGACGCCTGCGCCCTGCTGCTCCTCGGAGGGGACGCGTGGCTCGACGGGAGCAACGACGCCGTGCTGCCGCTGGTGGAGCGCGTGCAGGCGGCGGGGGCGCTCGTGGGCGGCATCTGCAACGCCGCCACGTTCCTGGCGGAGCACGGCTTCCTGGACGAACGCGCCCACACGGGCAACACGCTCGAGTTCGTGCAGCAGGGCGCGCCGCGCTACCGGGGCGCTGCGCGCTTCGTGGAAGCGCAGGCCGTCGTCGATCAGGGCGTGATCACGGCGAACGGCAGCGCCGCCCTCGAATTCGCCCGCCTCGTGCTGCACGCCCTCGAAGCGCGGCCCGCCGCCTACCTCGACTCCTGGTACGGCTTCAACAAGGACGGGCTCTACCCCCAGGCCCCCGACGCCGCCTAAGCGCGCGGCAGCCGCAGCGTCACGCGGGCGCCCGGGGCGTCCTCGCGGTTGGCAAGCTCCACCGTGCCGCCGTGACGCTCGGCGGCCTCGGCGGCCACGTGGAGCCCCAGGCCGCTGTGGCCGCGATCGCTTCGGGCGGGATCTCCCTGGTAGAAGCGCTCGCAGCCGCGGCGCAGGGCCTCGGGCGAGAAGCCGGGGCCGGCATCGGACACGCTCAGCGCCACGTCGTCGCCCTCGCCGCGCACGTCCACCTTCACCGTCGAGCCCGCGGGCGCGAACTCCACCGCGTTCGTCACCACGTTCATCACCGCCCGTTCCACGAGCGTCTCGTCCATCGTGAGCGTCGCGGGCAGCTGCGCGTCCTCGCGCCAGGCGACGTGCACGCCGCTCGCCGCCGCGAGCGCTTCGGCCGACGCGCGCAGGCGCGCCGTGCACGCCCGCAGGTCGCAGGCCGTCGGGGCGAACGTGAGCGCGCGGCCGCGCGACACGTCGATGAGCGCGTCGAGGTACGTCCCCATCTGGCGCGCCCCCTCGGCCACATCGACGGCGCAGGCGTGCGCATCGTCGTCCAAGCTGCCCTCCAGCAGCAGCTCGACGTTGCCGCGCACCACGGTGAGCGGCGTCTTCAGATCGTGCGCGAGCGCGGCCACCTGCTCGCGCTGCGCCTGCTCGCTTCTCCACTGCGCCTCGAGCGAGTCCTTGAGCGAGGCGCGCATGTCGTCCATGGCGCCCAGCACGTCGTCGATCTCGCGCACGCGCGACGAGCCCACCGCGAAGTCGAGGTCGCGTTCCTCGATGCGGCGCGCAGCTTCCTCGAGCGGCCGCATCTTGCGCGAGATCACCCGCGCGGCCCGCGCGGCAACCCCCACGAGCACGAGCACCGACAGCAGCGCGAACATGCCCACGATGAGGTTTTGCGGGTTCGGCAGCGCGTCGCGCAGCCCCTTCGAAACGAACTGCGGCAGGTACTCGTACATGAGCACGCACACGGACCCGTCGTCGAGCGTCACCGGCTCGTAGCGCGTCATCCCGAGCTGGTGGTACGCTATCGCCAGGCCGTCGAAGGCGGCTTCGTGCGCCGCCTCGCGCGCGCCCTGCCCCATGTCGCCGCCAAGATAGGCCCCGTCCGCGGCGAACAGGGCCCACCGGTAGCACGACGGGATGGCGGCGTCGAAGGCGTCGAGGTCGTCGCCCTCCAGCGCGACGATGCGCGCCGTCGTCTCCTCGAGCGCCGTGTCGCCGTAGTTCGCCGGGTACACGGAGCTGCCGCCGACGCCGATGGCGAACGCCAGGTACGCGGCGATCGCCGCCGCCAGCACACCGGCCAGCACGTAGGCGAAGTAGCGCAGGATGAGCACCGACAGCGGAAGCCCGCGCCGCCGCGCGCTGGAGGCGCGGGCGCCGCCCAGCCTCACGCCGTCCATTTGTACCCCACCCCCCACACGGTTTCGATCGGCTCCGCGCCGGCCGCCTTGAGCTTCGCGCGGGCGTTGCCCACGTGCACCGAGATGGTGGCCGCGCCGCTTTCCGCATCCCACCCCAGCACGCCTTCCACGATCTGATCGCGCGAGAACACCTGCCCGGGGCGGCGCGCCAGGAACTCGCACACGTCGAACTCGGTTTTTGTCAGCGCCACGCGCGCATCGCGCACGTACGCCTCGCGCGCGGCAAGGTCGAGCCGCACGTCGCCGAACGACAGCGCGTGCGTGCGCTCGCGACGCTCGCGCCGCAGGTGAGCGGCCACCTTCGCCCGCAGCTCGGCCGCGCCGAAGGGCTTGCGCACGTAGTCGTCGGCGCCCACGCCCAGGCCGAACACAGCATCCTCCTCCGCGGCCTTCGCGGTGAGGAACAGGATGGGCGCGTCGGTGAGATCGCGCATGCGGCGGCACAGCTCGAAGCCGTCCATGCCGGGCATCATGACGTCGAGCAGCACGAGGTCGTAGCGGTCGAGGCGCAGAGCGAGCGCCTCCTCGGCGCACGCGGCGCAGCGCACCTCGTGGCCGTCCTTGCCGAGCGCGCGCTCGAGCAGGTTCCTGATTGCCGCCTCGTCGTCGACGGCGAGTATGCGTGCCATTTTTCGCTCCTTTCAATCGTGCGAGTGTACCACGGGCGCCGCGCGAGTCTATTCCCCGCCGCGGCGGCCTTCGAACCGGTTCGCGAGCGCGAGCGCCGCCGCGCCCACCACCGCCGTCGCCGCGACGCACACGCCGCCCACGGCCGCGTAGACCGCCGAGAGCGCCTGGGCCTGCGCGAGCGCGCCCATGCCCGCCGCGATGGAGGTCTCCAGGGGAAGCGTCGCCAGGCGCGACGGCCACGCGAAGGGCACCCACGCGGCAATCTGCACGCCCGCGCCGCCCGAAAGCGTATCGCTCACCAGCCCGTTCGCCAAACCGCCCAGCAGCGCCATGGCCGCAATGAACCCGAGCGCGCCCATGCCGATGGCGGCGTTGCGCCCGAACTTGAGCGCGATCCACAGGAAGATCGCGTACGTGCACGCGCTGCCCGCGGCGATGCCGACCACCGCGAGCGCGATGGCCGACGCCGCGGGCAGCTCCCGACCCGCCAGCGTCAGCGCCGCGCAGAACAGCACGGCCGCGAGCGCCGCGGCCGCCAAGCCCAGCCCCAGCAGCACGACGAGCTTCGCCGCGAGCGCCGCGCGGCGCGACGACACGCCCAGCAGGTTCGCCCCGTCGCCTGCGCGCTGCTCCGCATCCGCCGCCAACCCGCACGAGATGCCCGCCAGAAGCGGCGCGCCCGCGCCCAGCAGCTGGAAGAACGCGTCGCATCCCATGAGCGAGTCCCATGCCGCGAACGCGAAGTACGCGCCGGCGAGCCCGCCGAGCACGGTCGCCAGCACCGCGTGCAGCCACACGAGCGGCGAGCGCCGCAGCCGCACCGCCTCGGAGCGCAGCGCGTGCGCGAACGTCACGCGCGCCACAGCCGGCGCCCCTCCGTCCCGAGCCGCCATCATGCGGCCTCGCGCTTCGAGAACCACGCCGCGCCCGCGATGGCCAGCAGCGTGAACAGCCCCATCGCCACGAACAGCCCCACGGCTGCCTCCCAGCCGAACACGCCCAAGGCGTCGCCCGCCTCGAGCGGCACGCCCGAGGGCGCCACGCCGGTGAACGGCGACGCCGCGCACAGCGTGACGGCCGGCGGAAACGCGAACCACGCGCTCGACGTCCACAGCGCGATGCCCACGCCCACCTGCACGAGCGCCGGAATGGCGATGCCGGCCAGCGTGCCGAACCGCAGGGTGAGCACAAGCGCCGCGGGCACCATCCACGAGCTCGCCACGGTGAGGACGACCGCCGTGGCCAGCCCGTCCGCGAAGCCGGGTCCCTCGGCCCCCAGCGCCGTGAGCACCGTGGAGAAGGCAAGCACCACGAGGTTCGCGCCCAGCACGAGCGCCAGCGCGTAGGCCGTCTTCGCCCACCACGTGCGCGCCGGCGCATGCGGCAGCCCCAGCACCGGGCGCAGCTTCTGCCGTGCGTCCATGTTCGCGATGGACGCGCAGATGAGCGCGATGGCGATGGGCATCATGAGCGCGTACCAGTAGTTCCACATGGTCGTGGCCATGCCCCCGACGGCCCCCGTGCCCGGGATGACCCCCGACGACAGCACGCCGAGCGCGCAGAACGGCAACGGCGCGATGAGCGCCACTTTCCGCGGCGCGGCGCGATGCCCCTTGAGCACCTCCGCCTTGAACACGGAGCCGAACGTTCCCGTCGCAACCCCCATCATGCCACCGCCCTCCCCATGCACACGTCCATGAACAGCTTCTCCAAATCCACCTCGGCGTCGAGCGGCGCCTCGTAGGCCAGACGGCCGTCCACGATGATGCCCACGAGGTCGGCCACGTGCTCCACCTCGCCCAGGATATGGCTCGACAGCACCACGGTGATGCCGCGCTTCGGAAACGACCGGATGAGCGCGCGCAGTTCCTGGATGCCCACGGGGTCGAGGCCGTTCGTCGGCTCGTCGAGGATGAGCAGCCGCGGATGCCCCACGAGCGCGAGCGCGATGCCCAGGCGCTGCTTCATGCCGAGCGAGAACTGCCCCGCGCGTTTCGAGCCCGTGTTCGTCAATTCCACGGTGGCCAGCACCTCGTCGATGCGGCTTGCAGGAAGGCCGAGCAGCGTCGTGCGCACGAGCAGGTTCTCCCGCGCGGTGAGGTTGTCGTAGAGCGGCGGCGTCTCGATGAGCGCGCCGATGTCGTTGAGGTCGTCGCGGGTCCACGGATGACCCGCGAACGAGATGCCGCCCTGCGAGGGGCGCAGCATGCCGGTGACCATCTTGAGCAGCGTCGACTTGCCGGCGCCGTTCGGCCCCAAGAGACCGTACACCGCGCCTTCGGGCACGCTGAGCGACACGCGGTCGACGGCCGTCTGTCCTTTGAACGTTTTGGTGAGCGCATGCGTTTCCAACAGGGAGCTCATTGATTCTTCCTTTCTCTCGGTCAAGATACAGGATGCGCCCCGTTTCTAAAGAATCGTTAAAGGGAGCGGAAAGGAAAGAAAGCGGGGCGCAGAATGCAGCGCCATCGCCACTCCCGTCGTACTGCTTCTGCATCCTCGCTGGCACGAAATTGCAACTATGCATGATTCTTTGGCGTTCTTCGCTTTCGATTTCGGCAAAATACCTGGTGGTGATTTCTCCTCGTTCCAAAAATCGTTCATATTGGCAATTCTCTGCCATCGAAGGAGCTCCCCACCTCGCTTTTCCCGACGAGCGAACGCGCAGCAAGCCCCCCCCCGCACCCCGAAGCGCCGCCGGACGACCGCGGCGCAAGCCCGCTAGATCCAATCGGCTTCACGCCGGCCGAGCTCCCCCGTCGCTTCGCGTATACTGAAAGCATCGCCCGCTCGAACGGAGGCCGCCCATGACCCCAGCTCCCGCATCCGCCCCCTCCCCCACGTCCTCGCCCGCGCCCGCCGCGCGCACGCTGCGTCGCATCGCCCTGCCGCTGCTCGCCTGCCTTGCGCTGTACGGCATCGACCTCGCCTGCGCGGCCGCCGTGCCCGCCGCCGGCCGCGCCTTCACGGCGAACATGGCCGCGCCCTTCGACCTCATGGTGTGCGTGCCCACCCTGTTCTACGTCCTCGTCGTGCGACGAGGCGGGCTTTCGCCCCTGCTCGTGCTGCCGGTCATCTGGGCGGGCAGCTTCGTGTCGCTGCAGTTCGCCACCCCGGGGCAGTTCTCGCTGCTGCTGCCGCTCAGCGTGGGCGCCGTGGCGGTGGAGGGGTGCATCGCCGTGCACGAGCTGCGGCGGTTCGCGCGCGCCTACCGCGCCGCCCGCACGGCATCGGAGCAGCCGCTCGACTGGTTCTCGGGGGCGTTTCTCGCGCTCGTGGGCAACGAGCGCGCCGCCCGCCTGGCGGGGCTCGAGTGCACCATGTGGTACTACGCGGCGGCTTCGTGGCGCCGCGCCCCGCACGTGCCCGCCGGCTACCGAGCGTTCTCGTCGCACAAGCAGAGCGGCTACGTGGCCGTCGTGGGCGTCATGCTGGGCGTGATGGCGGTGGAGACGGTGGCGGTGCACCTCCTCGTGGCGCGGTGGAGCGTCCTGGCGGCGTGCCTGCTCACGCTCCTGTCGGCCTACACCGTGCTGTGGATGGTGGCCGACGCGCGCGCCGTCGTGCTCAACCCGCTGCTCGTGAGCGACACCGAGCTCGTGGCGCGCTGGGGCCTCCTCTCCTGCGAGCGCGTCCCCCTCGCCCTCGTGGCGCGCGTGGGCTCGCAGGAGCCCGCGGCGGGCAAGCGCGAGCGCCTCAACCTCGCCGCCATGGGCGCGCAGCCGTGTTGGATCGAGCTCGAGGAGCCCATCGAGGTGCGCGGGCTTCTGGGCGCGCCGCGCACCGTGCGCGCGATCAAGGTGAGTCCCGACGAGGCCGCCGCGTTCAGGAACGCGGTGCTTCCGCGAAGCTGACGCGGTTCTTGCCCTCGCCCTTCGCCCGGTACAGCGCCTGGTCGGCCGCCGCGAACAGCGCGCCGTACGTGTCGCCGTCCACGCCCGCCAGGGCAACGCCCACACTCGATGTCACGCACGCCGACGCGTCGCACACGCGCCTCACCCGGTCGTTCACGCGCAGCGCGGCCTCGCACGAACGCGCCCGGTCGGCGTGCGGCAGGAAGGCGATGAACTCGTCGCCGCCGACGCGGGCCACCACCGCATCCTGCTCGACGAGCGCCTCTTCGAGCGCCCGGGCGATGCCCATGAGCAGCTCGTCGCCCGCCAGGTGGCCGTACGTGTCGTTGACGCCCTTGAAGTCGTCGATGTCCACCACGAACAGCGCGCCCGTCGCGCGCATGGCGCATCGGCGCACGAGCGGCTCGATGAACTCGGCCACCGCACTCTGGTTGAACAGCTTCGTCAGCGGGTCGCGACGCACCTGGTCGACCAGGCTCTCGAGACGACGGCGCTCGTCGGTGATGTCCTTCCAGCTGCCGATGGTGCGCACGGGCGCCCCGTTGTCGTCGTACAGCATCATGGCATGGATGCGCGTCCACCGCCACTCGTCCTCGGGCGTGTCGTCGAAGCGTCGGCGAATGTCGAGCGTGGCCTGCTCGTGGCTCAGCAACTCTTCGGACAACCGCTCGAAATCCTCGCGGTGCATGAGCGAGCCCCCGCTCACTTCCTGGGAGTAGCGCTCGAACCGACGCTCCTCGGGCAGGGCGTTCTCGCTCGCATGGGGCACGCGCTCGTATTCCACGAGCACGTCCTGCTCGATGTCGTACTCGAACAGCACGTCGGTGACGCTGCGCATCGCCACGCGATAACGCTCCTGCTCGAAGGAAAGCGCGATCTCGGCCTCCTTGCGCGTGGTGATGTCCATGAGCACGCTGCCGACGAACGCCGCGCCATCGTCGGTTTGCACGCGGCGCCCTGAGTCGAGCACCCAGGCGAGCGAGCCGTCCTTGCGGCGGACGCGGTACTCGGTCTCGTACGTGGGCCCGTCCGCGAAGCAGCGTGCGACGTCGGCGAGGGCGCGCTCGCGGTCGGGCTCGTACACGAGCCCCGGCGCCGTGCCCCCGCTCACCTCCTCGAGCTCCTCGATGGTGTAGCCGAGCATGCGGGCCAGGCCCTCGTTCACGTACGTGAGGGTGTAGTCCTCGTCGTCCTTGCACATCTTGAGGCCGCCCGTGATGGTGTGGGTGAGCAGGTCGATGGTGGCCGTCTTCTCGCGCACGAGCTGCTGCAGGTACGCGTAGCTCTGCGCGCCCGCCTCGAACGGGAAGAACGACTCGTCTTTCATGGGCTGGTAGGGGCTCGACACGTGCACGTGGCGTATCTTGAGCACGCCGTCGTCGTCGACGAGCTCGTAGCTGCAGCGCTGCCACTCTTCCAGCACGAGCCCCGAATCGGCGGCCGTGCGCACGCGGTAGCGACCCATGACGGTGCAGCCGCACTCCGTGACGTTCACCAGGCGGTACTCCTCGTCGAGCACCTCGCAGGGCGGAGCGAGCGGGGCGCGCTCGCGCATGTACGACACGATCTCGGCGGTGTCGGCCGAGAACTCCACCTCGCCGGCGCCGATCCACGAGAAGTCGTCGGCGAAGCGCTCCACCACCTGCTCGGCGCCCGGCCCTGCGTAGAATTGGCGCACCGTGTCGCTCACAAACGCTCGAGCCTGGTCGAACAGGGGGTTCATCGCTTTCCTCTCGCTTGTCCTCCCCTCACGGCCGCAGCCGCCTCCCGGAGGATTCCCGACATACCTCACGCGAGTATATACCTTCAAGCAAGCATTGAAGCAAACCGTAACCGGGGCACCCGTCCGGCCCCGTCGCCGCCCGTCGCACCGCGCTCGTCGCGCCTACCGGTTCGCTCCCACCAGCAGGCCGATGAGCGCCAGCACCGCCACGGTTCCCGCCAGGGCCACGCCGTTGCACACGCGCAGGGCGCGCGCGTCCGACGACGCGAGCAGCCGCACGAGCGCGTACAGGCCCAGGCCGATCGCACCGCCCAGCGTGTTCGACAGCAGGTCGGTGATGTCGGACGCCCCGGCTGCGAAGACGAACTGCAGCACCTCGAGCGCCAGGCTCGTGCCCGCGATGGGCGCCAGCTTCGCCGCAAACGAGCGTTGCGGCTCCAACATGGCTATGAGCAGGCCGAACGGAACGAACGCCAGCAGGTTCTCCACCACTTCCCCGTAGTTCGCCGCGCCGTTCACCACGAGCGCGCCGGCGAACGGCACGAGGTTCACGCTGCGCATCGTGCCGAACACGTCCGGCCCGAACTGCATCTTGAACAGGATGATCCACACGAGCGCCGCCAGGTACACCACGAGCATCGCCACGGTCAGCCCGCGCGCGTCGAGCCACGATCCCCTGCGTGCTTCCCCTTCGATCTTTTCCATGAGCCGTCCCTTTCTCGCATTCCAACGCAGCAAGCATAGAACGGCGGGCGCGGCCGAAACGGCGCGGCGGGAACGTCGTTTCCGCTCATTCAGCAAGGTTTAAGAGGTTCTTAAGGAATGCGACCGCGAAGAGCGCCGATGCGCTTCCCGAAACGGACGCGTTGTCGTACAATACGCAGGCACGATCAACGCATTGCCAGTGTGGCGCAACGGTAGCGCAACAGTTTTGTAAACTGTGGGTTGCAGGTTCGATTCCTGTCACTGGCTCCACGAAAACCCTGATCAGCGGATGTTTTTGCATCCGCTTTTCTTTTTTCATTGTTAGTACATTCGTACGTTTTCCACCCTAAGTTCCCCTAAATTCCCCTAAGATGTTGCACGTTGTTGCATCTTTTCGCACGCATTTCTTGATACTTCATATTGCATTGTTATAGTACATGTACTATACTGTTAACCACAGGGAGGGCAAGGGGCCGTCCCGCAGGAAATGGAAAGGAGAACGGCCATGAGTATCTCGATAAGGCTCTGGCGGGTTCGGATGACGCTCACCATCCGAATCAACCTTCTGAGCCGCCGCTAAGTCGGGAGGGTGCCGGAACCTTCGAGGGGGACGGCACCCCGCCCCTGGCGCTGGATAATCATGGCCGATCCGTATAGTATAGACCGAACCGACGAAAGAGGGAAACCATGAGCGAGTACACCGTGGAGCAGTACGCCATCGAGCGCGCCGGCGTCCAATGGGACGACCAGAGCGAGCGCGACGTGCGCGGGTTCGACAGCGAGGATGAGGCGCGCACGTTCTTCGACGAGGTAGACGTGCGGCAGGACTGGCTCGACGAGCGCGGCGCTTCCGGGCCGGAAGCGGTCAGGAAGAAGTACATGGCATGCGAGCTGTGCCGCAGCGTCGTTGACGACGACGGCTACACGGTGGACGCCGACGTCGTGAAGTACAAGGAATACGGGCAGGCAGACTTCGACGCGGAAGAGCGGGGCTAACCCCATGGAGAGCGAGGCGCAGCGGCGAGCGAACGTCAAGTACAAGTCCGAGAACACAGTCAACCTGCAGGTGAAGCTCTTCCCCGCCGACCGCGACATCATCGAATGGCTCGACGGCATCGACGAGGGCAAGGCCGCCTACGTCCGCCGGCTGATCCGCGAGGACATGGCGAAGCGGTCGAAATAGCGAAAGGGCGCGACGACGAAAAAGAGGGGAAGCAAGCCGCGATGACCGCTTCCCCTCTTTTTTTGCGCTACGCGAGCCGATGCAGAGCGGCCCCAAGCTAACCCTCTTAGAACGACGCGAAGTTGGGGTCGTCTTCGTTGAGCGCCTGCAGGAGCCGCCCGGCGTAGGGGGCCTCGGGCGTGCCGAGCGCGAAGCACGGGATGTCGCGCCCGTGGCAGGCGCGGTAGGTCATGTTGAGGGCCGTGACCTGGTCCATGTGGGCCAGGTAGTGGATCTTCTGGCCGTCGAAGTAGCACAGCTTGTTCTGCCCGTTGGGCTGGATGATGCACTGCATGGTTTCCTCGCTATCGTCGTTGTTGCCGTATTCTTCGTTTTCGCCTCGGTTGATCGCGTTGGCGCGCTCCGCTATCTCGGCCAGGCGCGCGTAGAGCACGCCCGGGCATGCCGTCGCCGACCAGTCGCGGTGGCCGAACAGGTTTCGCCCCGCCTCCAGCTCGCCCATGCCGTTGCGCGCGGCGATCGCCGCGGCCAGCTCGCAGAGCGCGTCCACCGTCTCCTCGGCAACGGGCCAACCTGCGCCCTCGCCGCCCGAGTTGAGGCACTCGACGCCGACGGTCTCGCGGTTTCCACGCGCGTTGCCCGTGTGCCAGGCTATGTCTCCCTCGGCGACGTACTGCTGGGCGTAGCCGGGGCCGACGCCCCAGTGGGCGCTCGTCTGGCGGGATGTATCTTGAAACGTCGACCCGATCGCCTCGAAGCTCGTGCCGGCGGCATGGTGGACCGTGATGCCGGAGCGCGAGTTGCCCCCGGCGTTGCGGTTCGGCGACCACCGGGGGTCGAGCACCCTAATCGCCATCGCCCTCCCCTTCCCCGACCAGCGCCATAGCCTCTCCCAAAGTCATCTCGGCCACCGGGCACGCCTCGGCGGCCTCGGCGTCGGGCCACGCCACCCGCACGGCCTCCTCCACGCACATCTCCCGCGCCTCCACGGCTACTCCTTCCCTTTCTTGAGGCCGTCGAGCACCTGCTGGGCGTCCTGCGCGGCCTGCGTCACGTTGTTGTTGCGCCACCAGGCGACGATGGTCGTGCCGATGGCGAGCACCGCCGCCACGGCCCCCGTGAGCGCGTCGGCGTCGACCATGCCGAACGCGATGGCGAACACGAGCGCCAGCGCGAGCAGCGCGACGCCCAGGGTCGCGATCGCCTTTACCTTTTCCTTGCTCATTTTCGATTCTCCTTCTAGATGTTTGTTTGCCTACATGCCGATGCCGAAATGCGTCGCGACGATGCCGATCGCGATGCCCACGACCGCCGTAAGGACGTAGTCGGTGACGTGCTCCCAGCGTTTCGCAGGCGCCGCCTCGAGCGCGGATATGCGCTCGTCGGCGGCCTCCTGCCACGCCGTGTGCTGCTCCTGCAGGGCGGTGAGCCTCACGACGCACTCCCGCAGGCCGTCTATCTCGTCGCCGTGGGCGTCGAGCCGCCCGTCGTGCGTCCGTATCGCCCTCTCGTGCGCCGAGTGCTCCATGCACGGGTCCAATCCATCACCCCCTCTCATCCCACCGGGTAGGTCAGCGACGCCGCGAAGTAGGCGCTGCTGGAGCCGAACAGGAACGCGGTCACGGCCCCCGCGGGGGTGACGCGCAGCTGGCCCAGGTTGTTGCCCTTGCCCGTGCACGCCGCAAGGACCGTCGACGCCGGCCGGTAGCCAGCCGGCAGCGTCCCGAGCGAGGTTCCGCCGCTCGCGACGGTTATCCCGCTGTCCCCGCCGAGGTCGGCGACCAGGTACACCACGCCCGCCTTGAGGCGGTACTTGACGCCCTGCTTGTCGGTGCCGGACGGGCCTTTCAGCCACACCCACCCCGAGTCGGACACGGTGCTGGCGAGCGACACGCCGTCGACGTAGACGGCCTTGCCGTAGATGCTGTTGAACGGCCAGCCCGCCGTGCCGATCGACGACGCGCCGCCGGACTGGTACGGGATGATGCCCGACGAGGTCGTGCGGACGTAGGCCGATGCGCTGCCGTCGGGGGCCACCAGCCCCCAGTACCCGCCCGAGGACTCCATGCCCGGCACGCTGCGGCCGTTGAGGGTCGCGCTGCTCCCCCCGACGAGCTCGAGGTGGTCGCCCTCGACGGTCACGCCGTAGCCCTTGATCCACAGGTCGCCGTTCGACGAGACCTTGAGGAGGTCGCGCGTCGCGCCGACCGAGCCGGCTATCTCGCCGATGCCGCCGCACAGCTTGACCACGGCGGTCTTGGCGTTGCGCCCGATCTCGACGACGCTCGCGCCGTAGCTCGCTACGATCGTGCCCGCCGCGTCGAGGATCTGAAACGCACCAGCAGCCATGCGCGAGCGGAACCCCGCCCACTTGCCCGACGCCTTGTTGCCCACGTCCAGGCCGGAGGACGTGTACTCCATGTAGTTCGTGGCCGTCTTGGCGGCAGCGTCCGCCGCCGTCTTGGCGGCGTCGGCTGCAGACTGGGCCGTGGCGGCGTTGGCCTTCGCCGTGTCGGCCGTGGACTTGGCGGTGTCGGCGGCCGTCTTGGCCGCGTTGGCCGTCGTGGCCGCCGTGCCCGCCGCGGTCTTGGCTGCGGAGGCGTCGCTTGAGGCCGTCGCGGCCCTGGCGCTCGCGGCGTCGGCCGCGGTCTTGGCCGTCCCCGCTGCGGTGCTGGCGGCGTTGGCCGTCGCGGCCGCGCCTGCGGCGCTGTTCTTCGCGGCGGTCGCGTCGCCCGCCGCCGCAGCTGCTTTAGCGCTTGCCGCGTCGGCGGTCGATTTGGCGGCGTCGGCGGCCGTCTTCGCCGCGGCCGCCGCCTTGTCGGTGTTTCCCAGGCTCACGGACAGGCCGCTCGCCGTCTGCTCCACGGTGGACACGCGAGTCTTCAGCCCGGACGTCTCGCTGACGTTCGACGTTATACGGTCGCTCTCGATCTTCAGCTCGGCTTTCGTGGCGATCGCGTCGGCGGGCTCTTTGCTAACGAGCTTTTTCGCCGTCAGGTAGCCGGACGGCAGGTTCGCAACCGCTGCTACCTGCGTCGTCTTCCACGCGATGGCGATCCTCGACGTGAGGTACTCGTCCACGTCGCACCCGGTGACCGTCGCGGTGTCGTAAGCCTCCGTCTTCGGGCAGTACAAATTCCAAACCCCCGAGGACGCCTTGCCAAGATAGAACGTCGAATCCCCGTCGTGCTCGAACTTCGACACGCCAGGGTCGGTGGAGTTTGCGCTCGAGAACTCGATGTACGCGGTCGAGGGCTGGCGGCCGCGCTGGGACACCGCGACGGCGATAGGCGTGTTCGCGTACGCGCTTCTGACCGATATCTCGGCAAGGAGGAGGATGCCCGCCGTCCCGCTCGTGCCCGACGTCGCATGCACAACTTTCTTCTTCGCCGCATCCGCCGTCGCCTTGACGCTCGACACCGTGGAGGTGATGGCGTCCGCCCGCACCTTGATGGCGGCGTCGGTCTGCGCGCTGGTGTAGTAGCCGCCGAGGGTTGTCGCCACTTCCGCCTTCGTCGCAGCCAGCTTGATCTGCTCGCTCGTCTGGGTGATCTTCGTCTCGGCGGCCGCGACCCTCGTGCCGAGCGCGTCGGCCGCCTTCTGAGCGTTGGTTGCCGCAGTCTTGGCCGCATCGGCCGTCGCCTGAGCCGTCTCCGCGTTGGCCTTGGCCGTCGTGGCGGCGCTCTGGGCGGCGTCTGCGGCGCTCTTCGCGGCGGCCACCGCGGCCTCGGCGGCCTTGACGTCGGCTTCCGTCGCGCCTACGTGCGCGGTCACCGTGTCGAGGTTGGCTTCGGCGACGGCGAGGTTCTTCGCGGCCGCGTCGGCCGCCGTCTGGGCGGCCGTCGCGTTGGACTTGGCGGCCGCGGCGTCGGCCTGCGCCTTGGACGCCGCGGTTCCGGCCGCCGCGGCCTTCTCGGCGGCGTCGTTGGCCTTGGTGTCCGCCTTGGCGACGGACTTCGCCGTGGACTCGATGGCCCCCGCGTTCTGCGTGATCTGCGTCTGCAGGCCGGATTCGACGGTCGTGAGGTCGGTCTTCTTGGCGTACGTCTCAGCCACGGTGGACGTGATGCCCGCCGCGCTGCGCTCGATCTCCGAGACCAGCTTGGCCTCGGTCTGCGTGAGGTCGGTCTTGCGGCTGTAATCGGCGGCCATGGTGTCGGTCACGGTCTTGATCTGCCCGGCGATCTCGGCGCGCGCCTCGGCGGCGTCGGCCTTGGCGTTGGCGGCTTCGGCCTGGGCCGCCTCGGCGGTGGCGATGGCGCCGCCCGCGTCGGCGAGGGCGCTTGCGGCCTCCGACTTCGCGTCGGTTGCCGCCTTGTTGGCCGCATCGGCCTTGGCCGCCGCGCTGCCGGCCGCCTCGCCCGCCGCGTCCGCCGCGCCCTGCGCTGCCGCGACCGCCTGCTTGACCGCCGTCACGTCCGTCTCGACGATCTCCACCTTGGCCGTCGCGCCGTCGGCCTCGCGCTTCGCTTCGAGCGCGTCCTTCGCCGCCTGGATCGCATCGGCCGCGGCTTTGTCGGCCTCGGCCTTCGCCTTGTCGGCGGCCTCCTTGGCGGCGTCCGCCGAGCCCTGGGCGGCGTCGGCCCTGTCCTTGGCGGCTTGGGCCGCTTTGGCCGCGTCCTTCGCCGCCTGGTCGATAGGGGCCATCGCCTCGTACGTCTTGTTGATCGACCCGTTGAGCGCGGCGAGCTTCGAGGACTGCTTTCCCGTCAGAGTGTCGTAGGTGTTGCCGAGGGTGTAGGCGCACCCTCCCGGCTCCCCGGGGTTGAACGGGATGCGGAAGCACAGGAAGTACTCGTCGAGCCCGTGGGGCTTCGAGGTGGCCCGCACGTAGCTGCCGAGCGTTATGCGCTCTACGGACGGATCGACCTGGTGAAGGTCGACCGCCCTTATCTCCAGGGTGTCGCCGACGCGGCGGTTGACGAGGTTGCGCGTTCCGGCGCTCAGCAAGTAAGCGGGCGTGGAAGCGTCGTCGAACTCCACGACCTTCTCGACGATGCCGTACTTGCGCTCCCCTTCGATCGACACGACGCCGTCGCCGCGCTTCTCGTAGCCCTCCTGCAGCGCGCCGTCCGGGAGGGAGGATATCGTGACCTCGTTGCCGTCGTCGTCCTCGCCGACGGGGACGATCTTGGTGCAGTACTCCAGGTAGTTGCGCTCGCGGGCGTAGTCCATGAGGTTCACCCCGAACTCGATCCTCTGCGCGCACGCCTTGCCGCCGTCGGCGAGCCAGTCGATGCGGCGCATGCCGCCCTCGTGGCGCACGCGAACCCAGCCCCCCAGCTTGTCGATCAGCTTCTCCCTCATCTCGGCCCAGACGGTCGGGCGCTGGGAGGACTCGCGCAGCAGGTGGTTGTTGGGATCGAGCTGCGCTCCCTCGTTGACGCCGACGATGAAGCGATGTCGAGGGGACACGCGCGAGTTGTACTCGGCGACGTACCAGTTGAACAGCGCGTCGACCTGGGCGGGAGCTTTTTCGAAGCCTTCTTTGTCGACCGTGGAGTAGGCGGGCAGGACGATGTCGTTGAGGTAAGCCCGCTCGCCCTCGCAGGTGTAGGTGACGTTGCCCAGGAAATCGGGCGCCTCGACCATCGCGCGCCCGCAGAACACCGTCTCGCCGTCCTGCTCGACGACGATCTCCACGTCTTTCTGCAGGCATTCTATGCGCCCGCTGAAGGGGTGCGCGGGCGGCATCGTGAACGAGAACTCGCCGGCCTCGGTGAGCGCGGCCGCGCCCTCCATCCCCGTCAGGGTCAGTTCTGGGTCGCGCGGGTCGTATATGACGTCCGGGCCGTAGAAGACGCGCCACATGGGGCTATTTCCAATCGCCGACGACGAGCAGGTGGATGATCTTCTTGTTGTTCGCGTTCTTGTCCATCGACTGCGAGTAGAAGAACCCGTTCATCCCGGTGTAGGTCACGGTGCGGGACAGGAACCAGACGTTGCTCCACGGGTACGCCTGGACGTAGGGTATGACGGTGGGCGTGTCCTTGACGAGCGGAACGGGGAACGACATGTCGACCGTTGCCGAGCAGTACCCGTTGCCGCTCTCGTCCGTGCACGGGTACTTCGTGCCGCAGTCGATGCGGCCCCACATGAATATCTTGCCGTTTGCGAACTTCAGATAGCTCATGGTGGTGTTGCTGCCGAACGCCGTCGGTATCGGCAGCCCGTCGAGCTTGTCGATCAACCCGTTGTACTTCTCGATCCACTCGCCGAACGTCGTGTCGATAGCCCGCTTGAATTCGTCGAACATAGCCTAGAGGTCCTTCCAGTCGTACTGCACGTATACGGAGAATTTTTCAGACGAGGCGTCCACGGAGAACTCCGCCTCAAGCACCCGCTCGGCTTTATGGGCCTCCACCGTGTCGTCGGCCCATTCGGCGACCGAGACGGCGGCGCCGCGCACGCCCTCCCACATGAGGTCTGAGGCGCGCTGGTCGCGATGGGCCGCCACGGTGTCCTGCAGGTACCTCTCGACGGTCACGTTCCCGTCCCCGAGATAGCTGTTGATGTAGACCTCGTTTCGCCCTTCGCTCAGCCACAGGTCGTTGATCTTGTAGGAGCCGGGCTGCATCCTGGCGCGCACGCCGCCCATTGAGACGATCGTCTCGCTCGCGAACTCGAACACCGGGCACACCGGCATGCGCCCGCTCTCCAACGTCACGACGATGCCGCCGGCGGCGTTCACGCGATAGGTGCGGGTCTCCTTGAGCTTGTAGGGCTCGGTCCTCGTCCTCACCGTGAAACGCGCGAACGTGCTCCCCACGTACTCAGCAGGGCCGAATATCCATCTCCCCCTGTACGTGTAGTCCGGGTCAAGACTGATCCTGTAGTCGACGAGTCGCCCGCTCAGTGCATTCACCAACCGAGACCGCGTCGACCTGATGTCGACGTCGTTGAAGGCTTCGAACACAAGGGTCTGCTCCACGTCTCCGTACACAGGACCATCCGCGAGCGAGTCCGTGAGATCGATGCACCCGTTGCCCCCGGGAATGTCGATCGTGTACTGCTTGACCTCGGCTTCGGGAAGCTCGCTCCCTTCGGTCAACAGCAACCCGAACACGTCGTAGGTGCCGCCGATCCCGTCGATGTAGATCTGGGGAACGCTCATCTTTCCTCCATCGCCCTGATCCGCGCGAGTTTTCCGTTCATCTTCGACGCGATGTTCCCGACGAGAGCTGTTCCGTCTATGTAGACGCCGACCCCTGACAGCGCACCAGGTAGCACCTTAGCCATCTCCTCCGACAGAGCTGAGCCGTCGAACGCAGTCGTCCTCGACTTCGACAGCGCCTCGGACACGCCGTCGCTGACCGCCCTGCGCACGTCCCTGGCGGTCAGCCCGTCGAACGCCGCCTGGGACACGGATGCTAACGCCGTGGTCACCTGGGCGCGCGTCGCGACGTTCGGCAGCGCGAAGCCGGCGGCGGAGGCGTCCTCCGATCCGTCGAGCGATGCAGAAGCGAACCCGTATCCCGCCGTGTAGGCGTCGCCCTCGCGCCTCTCCAGCTCGCCCGTGTACCCGAGCGCGTACCACTTCGCCATCTCCTTGGTCTTCCTGGCTGGCGAGGCGGACTGCTGCGCCGCGTTGCCGCCGGCCAGCGCGCTCGACACGAACCCGAAAGCGGCGTCGAACGCCGACTGCGCCCAGCTGCCTATTGCCCCGATGAATCCGAGCGCGAAGTTGTCGCCGGCGCTGGACCCGTCCACCGAGCTTGCTCCGGAGTCGGCGTTCTGCGCCAGGCTGGCTCCGGCGGTCAGCGATTCCCCAGACATGCTCCCAACGCCGCCGGCGAACTGCCCGCCCATCGTCGAACCAGGGGTGGACCCGTCCGCAGAGCCGAGCCCCGCGACGCCTGCCTGGGCGACCAAAGCCGCCTGGTCCTGCGTGAGCCCGGCCGTCGACCATACGCCTCCGGCGAAGTCGCCGCCCTGGGCCGAGCCGGGCGTCCAACCGTCCCCCGTGCCCAGGCCGATGGTCGCGCTCGAGGCGTTGGCGACGGCCGCCGCCTCCGCGATGGAAGCGCCGTTCGCGATGGCGTCCGCGAACGACCGGACGGCTGTGTCGCCCTGCAGCCCCGCCGTCCCGGCGAACTGGGCCAGCTGGTCGGCCGACAAGCCGACGACCGCCGCTGCGGCGTCGAGGGCGGCCTGGGCGTTCGACGAGAACCCGCTTGCGTACGCCGCCGACGTGTCTGCGCCGATGCCCTCGGCGACGCCCACCTTCGAGCGGTACGCTTCGGCGATCTCGTCGGCGGTGGCGTTGGCCACGTCGATGCCGAGGTCGTCGTCGAGCCCGCGGGCGAGCGCCCGCATCGCCTTGTCGCCGGCGTCGCCCATCTCGGGCGGAAGATCCTCGAACTGCGACAGCAGCGTGTCGATCATCACGGCATTGCTTTCCGTGATCCCGTCTCCCGCGCTCGCCGCCGACAGCTGCAGCGCCAGGAAGTTGGAGTTGCCCTCGGTGGCGAGCGACTTGAGCGCGTCGGACACCTGCTGCACGGCAGCCTCGACGCTGCCGACGTCGGAGTTCCAATACGCCAGGCCGAACGGATCGCGCCACAGCCCGTCGAGCTTCTCGCGCGCTTCGCCGAGCGTCGCCAGCATGTCCTGCGACAGCTCCACGGACGCCTTGGTATGCTCGGCGACGGCGGCGCGCGTGTCGGCCGCCGACTTGTCGAGGTTGGCCTTGGACTCGTCGTAGTAGGCGTTCTCGGCCTGGATGGCGGCCCGGTACTCATCCTCGCTGAGCGACCCTTCGACACTGTACTGCTGGTTGAGCGACTGCAGGCGCGAGCTGTGGTACGCGTCGAGGTCGGCGAGCGACGAGGCATGGTAGTCCGCCGCCGTGGCGAGCAGCTGGGCCGCGCGGTCGGCGCCTATCTCCTCCTCGGCGGCGGCGGAGTCGGCGAGCCCCTGCATCCCCGACTGGTACGCCTGCACCTTCTCGCCCTCGAGGCGCTCTATCTCGGCGTTGTGCTCGGCGATCGACGCGAGCTCCTCGTCGCGCAGGGCGCGCTGCTCCGCCAAGGCGCCGGAGATGATGGCGGTGATCGCCGCCTCGTGGTCCTGGATAGCCGCCGAAACCTCGCCGACGGTCGCCCCCGATGCGGCGAGCGTGGCGCTCATGTCGGACACCATGGACGAGGCGGCCGACAGGCGGTCGCCGAACGAGGTCATGCCGTCTCCGACGGAGCCGAGCGCTTCGACCGAGGCGAGCGCCTCCTTGCGCGCGTCCGTGAGCGAGTACGTGATCTTCGACAGCTCGTTCACGGCCCCGACCGTCGCGAAGGCCACCGTCCCCCGCGCGAGCCCCGTCATGGCGGCGTTCAGGCCCTTCGCCGCGACCGCCGCCCCCTTCGAGCCCGCCGAGAACTTGGCCAGCTGCGCGGTCGCCTTGCCGTACGCTCCGTATCCGGCCCTGACGACGTCCGCCACCTTGCCTCCGACCGACACGAGCGGCCCCATGGCCGCGACCGCGGCCACCATCCCGATGATCGCGCGCTGCTGCCCCTCGTCCATGTCGGCGAACGCCTGGGCGCCGTCGGCCAACGACCGGATCAGGGGCTCGGCCGCCTCCACTGCGTCGAGGAGCGCGTCCGCGAGCGGGCCGCCGAACTGCTCCGCCATCGCGATCGCCCGGTTCTTCACGATCTCGAGGCGCGCCGCGAGCGACTGGTTGCGGTTGTCCACCTCATTCTGCAGCGCGGCGTTCTTCGCCCACTCGTCGTTGGCCGTCGCCACCGCGTCGGCCACGAACTCGGAGTTGCCCGCGAGGCGCTTCATCACGTCGGTCTGCCTGATGGAGTCGATTCCCAGCTCTTCCAGCATCACCGACATGTTGCCGCCCTCGGCGGTCGCGCTCTCCATGCTTGACAGCAGGTCGGAGAGCGCTTGAACGGGATCGTTTTTCCAGGCGGCGGAGAATTCCTCGGCCGTCATGCCGGCGGTCGACGCCCACGTCTCGAGCGCTCCCACCACCTTCTCGGCGTCCTTCTGCGCCATGTCCGACGTGCCAGCCATGACCTCGCCGGAAAGCGCGACGTCCTTGTCTATTTGGGCCATGATGGTGCTGATGGCCGTGCCGCCGGCCTCCGCCTCGACGCCCATGGAGCTGAGCGCCGTCGCCAGGCCCAGGATGTCCGCCTGGGACATGTGCACCTGCGTGCCCGACGCGGCGATGCGCATGGCCATGGACGAGATGTCGGACTCGGTAGTGGCGTAGTTGTTGCCCAGGCCGACGATGGCGCTTCCGTAGTTGGATATCTCCTCGTGGCTCATCTTTGTTATGTTCGCGAATTGCGCCATCTCGGTCGCCGCGGTCTCGGCGTCCATGTTGGTTGCGATGTCGAGGCCGGAGACGACGCGCCCGAACTCGTCCAGCTCGTCGATTGCGAACCCGAGCTGCGCTCCCAGCGCCTGGATGTCGAGTATCTGGCTCGCGGGCACGGCGTTGGTCTGGGAGAAGTCGATCGCCGCCTGCTTGAGCGCCTCGTACTGCTCCTCGGTGCCGTCCACGGTCTTCTTGACGCCCGTGAGGGCCGTGTCTATGTCGATGGCCGCCGCCATGGTAGCGGCGCCCGCGGCCGCTATCGGCAGCGTGATTCCGGCCGTCATCCTGGATCCGACGCTGGTCAGGGTGGACGAATAGCCGGCCCACTTCTGGGCCGCGCGGTCGGCCTGGACCGACTGCTCCACGAGCCTGCGCGTCGTGTCGTCGATGCGGAGCGCGCCGGTGGCCTTGTCCACTTCCCCGTACTGCTTCGTGAACGCCCTTATCGCCCGCTCGGCCTGCTTCGTCCCCTTGTCGTCGAAGGTGGAGTAGATCGACAGCTTGACGGATCCCTTGCCGGCCATCACGCGCCCCCGGCCCGTGACTGGACCTCGGCCGCCGCGGCCTCGACGGCGCGCTTGAAGCTCGACGCGATGTCGTCCGACATGCCGTCTGCGGCCTGCCAGAGGATGCGGCCGCCTCCAGAGCCGCCGGGGCGTCCGTACTTTGCGTTCAGCGCCGAGACGAGCGCCGCGCCCTGCGGGGTCACGGGGCGCCTGGCGAACTCGGCCATGGCCTCGGCGGTCCCGACCTCGCCTCCCGCTCCCGCGACGCGGTACCAGTACGGGCCCTTCTTGTGCGCCCTGTACCTCGGCGACAGCCTGCGGCCGCCGCAGCCCGTCCACAAGCCGTGCGGGCTGGACGGGTCCGCCGCCCCCTGCGCCCTCGCGGCGATCGACGTCGCGGCCATCTCCATAACGGGGACGGTCTTCTCCCTGATGGCCGGCTTGACGTAGTAAAGCGCCGCGTTGACCGCGTCGAGGCCCATCGTGTGCGTTTTTAATTCGGCGAAAAAGATGCGATCCTCCTAGCTCTCGCCTCGGAGGATCGCATCGATGTCACACGAGCCCTGGGCCGGCGGCGGGAAGGCCGAGTACCACAGGGAGTCGAACGAGCGCGGGTCCTCGCGCAGAAGCCTCGCGAGCCCCGCCGGATCGGCGCGCAGCGCCCCAGAGAGGGCCGCCGCCAGGTCGCCTACGCCGCTCCCGGGGCGCCTGCCGGGGCGGCCCTCGTAGGGTCCGACGGCTCCTCGTCCGAGTGGATGCGCTCGGCGGGGACGTTGTCAACCTTGCACAGGTTGACGAACTCGATGATGCGCTCGAGCGTGATCGGGCCGTCGGGATGCAGGCCCTCGGCCTGCGCGGCCTGCATCTGGATGGCGAACGTCATCCTGCGCAGGATCCACAGCTCCGAATGCCTGCCCGACAGGCGCAGGCCGTCGGCGAAGTCGTCGGCGAGCGCCCACATCGACGGCGTTGTGACCGTGACCGCCTCGCGACCGTCCGGGGCAACGATGCGGTAGGCGTTCTCGAGGTTGCCCAGCTTGATCCGCTTTGCCTCTTCCATGCCGCGCCCCCCTAGTACGACGCCACGTCGTTGACGAGGATGAACTCGATGGAGGTGCCGTCAACGCTGATCGCGCCGTCGGTCGACAGCGTGAGCGCGAACGGCCCGCCCTCGGTGGACACGCCCATCGCGTTGATCGACCACGGGATGGCGCCCATCTTGACCACGAGCGACCAGTCGTCGTGCACGGTGTGCTTGAACGTGGCCTGCAGCGAGCCGGTCACGATGGTGGACGCCACGCTCGTCCCGTCGGCCTTGCCCGTCTTGACCTCGCGGTAGAGGGCAGTCGACTCGGTGGTGCCGGAGATCTCCGCGGTGACCGTCGCCGACTTCTCGGTCTGGCGCTTCGGCGCCACCTTGCCGATCCCCGTGGACGCCTCGACGGAGTTCGACACCTTGAAGCTGATGCCCGAGAGGTCGACGCTCGCCGGCACCTCGCCGGGCTCGGCGCTGGCGAGGGAGAACAGCACCTGGACGTCGGTGGTGCGGAACCAGCCTTTCGCGACGTCGAACTCCGGGCCGCTCCATTTCGCCTCGGAGAGCCATGTCGCCGCGCAGCCCTTGAGCGCCACCTCGACGCTGAGGGGCTTGGTGCCCTCGGCCGAGATGGACAGCGAATCGACCTTGCAGTCCGCCAGCTGCTGCAGCGGGGCCGCGGAGGAGCCGACCTGCTGGGCGAACGTGAGGTAGGGCAGAGACTCCCCCATCTTGATATCGTGGGTGTACGGCGCGGCCGACCCCGACACCTCGTCGCTTCCGAGCGCGCCGAGCAGCACGAGGCCCAGGAAGTCGGCGAACGCGAGCGTCGTGAGCGACGCCCCGGCCTCGGATCCCGTGATGTAGCGGCCCGCCGTCGTGTCGCGCTTGCCGTTGGTGAGCTTCACGGCCTCGGTCGACGTCGACACGTCGAGGCCGTCGGAGTCGGAGCTCGCCTGCACCGTGATGGTCGGCGGCTTCGCCGTCCCGATGGCCGACTGCTTGGCGAAGCCGAACGTTCCGTAGTTCTTGTTCATAGCGTCATCTCCTCGATGATGTCCCTTGCTTCCGGCGATGCCGATACGTGCACCGCCGCCTCGAAGTCGAGCAGGTATCCCGCATGCCTGCGGCCGTCCGCGTCGCCCCAGGCGTCGGCCTCCTTGACCTGCGGCGCGCCGATCTCCTCCACGGCCCCGCCGAGCTGCGTGTCGACGAGCGGCACCTGCAGGGCGACAGCCTGGTACGCGTTCGCTATGCGGGCCGCATCCTCGGGGGTCGAAGCGGTCGCGACGACCGTGACCCACACGTGGAACGTGATGCGGCAGACGTTGCCGGACAGCAGCCCGGCGATGCCGAAGTCCCGGGCCGTCCCCCATGCGAACACGTGGAGCGGCTCGGGCTCGGATGCGGGAAGGTCGAGCGTCACGCGCGGCGCCGGCACCCCGGGGGCGAGCTCGCCGATGCGGGCGAACAACTCGCGAAGGTCGGCATGCACGCGCGCTATGGCGGGGCCTGCGACGTCGGGGATCACGCGACCACAACCCTGTGCGAACGGTGCTCCTCGATCACGGCGTCGACGTAGGGTATCCCCGTCCACGACCCGTCCGCACCGGTGGCCAGCGTATAGCTCGTGTACACGCCGTCGACGCTCTGCCCGCGCGCGTTCTCCGCCCCGACCCGTGGGCGCAGCGTCGAGGCGGCCAGGCGCACCGCCGCCTCGCGGATCCGCGCGTCGAGCTCGGCCCCATACGTCACGACGGCCGAGCCGGCCGACGCGGACCGAACCTGTCGGTCGGTGACGAGCTCGCCGAAGTCGACCGACAGCGCGTCCTGGACGGGCAGCTCGTTGAGGCCGGCGGACAGGCGGACGCGGACCGCGCGCTCGCAGAAGCTGCGGCGCGCGCCCTTGTCGATGGCCTCCTCGGCCTGCTGCACGGCGCGGGCGATGTCGTCCTCCGGATAGCGGGCCTCGTCGTCGAACCCGTCGTTGTTCTTGGCCCCGTAGTCCCTCACGTCATCGACCGAGCAGTAGCGCCGCCCGACGCGCTCGACGAGCGTCGCGAACGACTCGACGCCGCAATCCCAGGAGATCTCGAACACGCCGCACGCCGGCATGAGCCTGGCGGCGTCTGCCGCCGCGAGGACGGCCCTGCCGTCCTCCACCCTCGCCTGGGCGCTCACGCTGCGGCAGGTCGCCGTGGCGCTCGCGCCCTTGGTCGGCACGCCGAGCGGGCCGTTCGAGACGGCCCACCTCGTCGTCATGTCGGGCGACAGGAGCAGCACGCCTACTCCACCGCCTTGCGCGCCGTCGCCGCTTTCGAGGCGGCCTTCGCACCGGGCTTGCGGCCCCGGCCGCCCTCGTCCTCGGCGACGGCGAGGCCGCGGCGCGCCGCCTCGACCATGGTCATCGTCTCACCGGCGAACGCGACGAGGCGCCCTTCGCGCTCGACGCGCTCGGCGGACGTGTAGGTTCCGGACGTGTCCATGGCTAGTCCTCCGCTTCTACGCCGAGGTCGCCGCAGTAGCAGAAGCAGCCGGGCATGTCGACGCGCAGAACGGCGGTGAGCTCGGCCAGGATCGTGTACTGGTTCTGGATGAACTGGCTGTTCGTGAGGCCGACCGTGACCTCCTGCGGGTCGGCGATGTCGAAGCTGGCGCCGCCGTTGTAGTACACGAGAGCGGTCTCGGTGGACTTCGCCGACTCGCCCTCGCCCGCCACGACCGTCATGTTGACGTCCTCGACGACCGTCAGCCCGGCGATGGTGCCGCCGTTGGCGATCTCCGGGAACAGGTAGCGCCCGGTCGAGTCCTTCTCCTCGCTCAGCTCCTCGATGGCGTAGGGGGACAGGCACACGTAGTTCGGCGCGATGCCGGTTGCCACGCGGACCTTGCGCTTCATGGCGCAGAACGTGTCCTTGAGATTCTTGCCCGCGCGCTTGGCGTGCGTGAGGATCCCGGCGGTGTTCGCGACGCCGACGATGCCGGAGCTGTTCGAGCCGCGCAGGGCCGCCTCGTTGCACTTGAGGTCGAGGCCCAGCATGAGGGCGCCGGACACGATGCTGTCGAGCTGCGAGTAGCGGCGCGCCGTCTGCTTCTCGATGGGGATCCAGTGCGCGATGGTCTCGATGTTGGCGACGGCCTTGGTCCACTCGATGGAGGACTCGGGCTTGTCGCCGCTCGTCCAACCGGCCGCCTTGTTGGTCAGGACGGGATGGCGGAAGAAGTGCTCGTCGCCGTCGGTCGTGCCCTTCAGCAGCGTGGCGAGGAAGCCGATCGGCGGGGCGATCGGGGACGGGAGGTCGTACTTGTAGATCTGCGGCGTGGAGAGGCCGGCGACGGCGTTCTCGAGCGCGGCTGCGGCGCGGAAGCCGTCCTCCAGCCCCTTGAACGCGGCGCGGTCGCCGAGGATGCGGCGGCCCACGGTCGCGTTCGCATGGACATCCTCCCGAGCGCCCGCGGCGCGCAGGCGCTCGTTCTCGGCGTTCACGCGCGCGATGGCGTCCATGAGGCGCTCGCGGGTGGCGGCCAGGCGGCCGGACGCCTCGGCGGCCTCGATGTTCTTCCCGTCGGCGGCGAGCGCCGCCACCTGACCCTCAAGGCTGCGGATGGAATCCTGCAGCTGGGCGATGTTAGGCATTTTCTGCCCCTTCCTGTCGGTACAGTTTCGAGTCGATGACGACGAAGCGCTCCTGCGCAATGGGCGGAGTGGCCTCCGGGCCCGCGCCCCCGTCGTTGCCTGAGATGGTCGACGACATGTCACCCACCGCACGGTAAAAGCAGTTGGCGAACTGGATCCGGGACGCTTCGACGGTGCCGACCATGGCGATGGGCGCTCCCTCGGGCGCCGAGTCGATGGTCGCCTTGTCCTGGGTGGCGCATGCCGCCACGTGGACGGCCTCGGCCACGCTGTCCACGAGGCCGTGCTCGAGCGCCTCGTCGGCGGTGTACCAGGTGGTCTTCTTCATGGCTTCGGCGAACTCCTCCTGGCTGCGCCCGCTGCGCTTGGCGTAGATGCCGGCGAGCTGGGCGTTCACCCGATCCATCCAGTCGGCGGTCTCCCGCATGTCCTCAGCCCTGCCGAAGCATCTGCCGGCGGCGTCGTGGATCATGATCCACGCCTCGCTCGACATCGACACCTCGTCGGCGGCGGCCAGGAGGAACGACGCGGCCGACGCTGCCACGCCGTCAACGCGGGCGGTCACCTTCGCATCGTGGGCGCGCAGCGCGCCCATCATCGCGAACGCGTCGAACACGCTGCCGCCGCCGCTGTTGATGCAGAGCGTGATCGGCTTGCCCTTCGCCTGCGCGATCGCGTCGAGCAGCTCCTTCGCGCTCACGCTCTCGCCCCACCAGCTCTCGCCGATGTCTCCGTAGATCGCGATCTCCACCGATTCGGCCTCGTCTTTGACGCTGTACCACTGCCTGCTATCCTTGGGCATCTTCCGCTCCCTTCCTGATCGCTTCGTCTACCAGCCTCCCCGTCGCGAGGTAGGCTCCGGCGTGAGCCGCCGCGAGCTCGACCGGCGCCATGACCGACGCCGCGAACTCGCGGGTCCTGGCGCAGTCGCCGTCGGCGCGTGCGCGCTTCTCTATGCGCTTCCCGGCATCGTCTATCACGGGCCCGAGCCTGCGCAGCGCCCCTTCGACCGCCTTCTCGTCGATGCCCGACACGCCGTCGGACTGCCCCGAGGTGCCCTCGGTCGCCGCTTCCGGCAGCTGGGGCACCCCGTCCTCGTCGAGCACGTAGTAGGCCGTCGGCTGCAGCAGGCGGTCCTGCCCCGGCAGCCAGGGGATGTCCTCCTGCGTGGCGCAGTAGGCGCGCGTGAATATCCCGGCGTACACGCCGATGCGGTATCCCTCCATGCGCGCCTTGAAATCGCCGCGCAGCAGGCCGTTGACGTTGAACTTGAGGCGGAACCCGCTGTCGGAGCCGCCGAGGGACACCGCACGGTCGAGCACGGGCTGGAACGCCTGCTCGATCGACGTCACGTCGGGCAGCACGGTGTTCTTCACGAAGTCGATCTCGCTGCCGGTGGCGGTGGTCGCGGCAGCCTTGTCGTCGGCGTACACGTGGTGCATGTCGACGTGGCACGCGCGGCAGACCTTCTCGAGGACGAAGCGCTCCTGGGCGACGATGTCCATGCCCGCGAGCGTCAGTTCCACCTCGTGGTACTTGAGGCCGCGGTCGAAGATGCGGATGCTGCCGGCGTTCTCCGGCCCGCGCGTCGAGTCGAGCGACTCGCGCACCGCCTTGACATCGCCCGCGTCGAGCTTGCCCTCCGTTTCGAGCCAGCCCGGGAAGTGGTTGCCGTTCTCGACCAGCGTTCGGTAGAACCTGACGAGGTCGACGGACAGGCCGATGTCCTCGGCCGCCAGCTCCACGATAGAGCGCCCCGTCCTGCCGCCGTCCTCGCTCGCGTCGGTCTTGATGACCACCACGTCGTCCTCGCGGCACGTCCACGGGTCGTTGAAGTAGTCGCCCGCCGCCGAGTACGTCGCCGTGCCCGTGGCGCGGTCGAAGCTCGAGCTCACGTGCGACAGGACGGGGCGAAGCTCGCGGACGTCGCCCGTGAGCTCGTCGCGCACAGCCTTTACGTACGCCGTGCCGAAGACGTCGCGCCGGATGACCGCCCACGCCACGAGGTCGCCCCAGGACATGAGCGCGTTCGGGCGGTGCAGCACGGCGCTCAGCGGATGGCCCTCCGCCGGCACCCGCCCGTTGTCCTCCCTCCTGAGCACGGACACCGGAAGCGAGCGCATCGCGCGCGCCTTGACCGTCTCGCACGCCATGAAATCGTTCGACAGCAGCGCGCCGTAGCGGTCGATGCGCGCCGGCGCGGGCATCGCGTCGACGAGCCCGAGCTGGCTGTAGGAGCCGCCGCCCGGCGGCGATGTTCGCGCCATGTCGTCGACGGAGGTCCGGGCGTCGCCGTTCCACCATGCCGCAAGCGCCTCTCTGATGGGTCGCATGTGCCTCCTTTGCATCACCAGGCGATGGTCGCGCAGCTGTCACACCCGCCACACGCCGCCGGTCTCGGCGAACGACAGGGACTCGGGCATCGTCGCCGTCATCCACCTCGCCATGGCGGCCGCGACCGCGGCGTCGATGCGCTCGGTGCCCCGTCCGTGCCGCTCGCAGGTGAACCTGGAGCCGAACGGCTCGCGCTCCAGGTCGCGGCAGTTCGACAGGTGGTCGGCCAACTTCGGGCACCCTTCGAGCGCGCACGTATGCGACCTGACCGTCTGCACGACGAGGGCGCACGCCGGGCACATGACCTTGTTCGACTGGGGAACCTCGTAGATCTCCACGCCGTAGTCGTCCTGCAGGTGCTGCGCCATGAGGAGCAGCCGGGCCGGGTCGATGCCGACGGGGCACTTGTAGCGCTGGCAGAGCTCGGCTATCAACTGCTCGATCTGGCCGAGCGGGTAGTACCCCGACTCTCCCGGCTCGTCGAACACCCACTCGGCCCAGCAATCGACGCCGTCGTTCAGCTGGTGCGCCACGATCGCGAACGCGTCGCCGGACGTCGCCCCGTCCACCGCGAGGCAGAACCTGCGGGAAGGGTCGAACCCGTTGCCCAGGCGCTGGCACGCGCGGATGTCGGACATCTTCATGGAGCGGTCGGCCGACTTCTCGAGCGGGAAGCGGTTGAGGATGTAGCGCTCGAAGGACGCCCTCGACTTGTTCCGGCGCTCCTTCCTGACGTTCTCGACGGAGTGCCACGACATGGGGTGCACGCGACGCCAAACCGCCTCGTCGTCGATGTCCTCGTCGTCGCGCGCGCCGAGCCACGCGACGTGGGCGTGCGGGTCGTCCCTGAGCTCGGGGAGGACGTCCCAGAGAAAGCCGCTGCGCGCCTTGGCGGCCGTCGTGATGATGATGGTGAGCGCGTTGAATATCTGCCCCTGCCCCGACGTCACCGCCTCGTAGAGGGAGCGGTCGCGGTAGACGTGGGCTTCGTCGAGGATGCAGACGTTGAAGTGCCACGACTGCATGGCCTCCTCAGAGTAGGGCATGACCATCATCTGCGCGCCGGTCTCCCTGTTGACGATCGCGTCCTTCCGGATCTCCCAGAGCGCGCGAAGCTCGGGATCCTGCCTGATCATCGACTTCAACTTTCCGAAAGCCTTTCCGGCCTGGGTCTTGTTCGCGGCGATGATGCCGTACTCCCCCGCGTGCGTCGGCTCCATGTTCACGATCGTGAGCAGCGTCCCGCACGCGAGGTCGGACTTTCCCCCGTCGCGCGGCTCGCCGAACACCACGATGGACTTCGACCGCTTGAACCGCTTGAGGTCGCCCTTGCCGACCATGCGCCCCTGGGCGAACAGCGGCCTCCAGAACATGTCGCGCTGCCACGGCTCGAGCCGGAACGGCGCCCCGAAGAACTCGTTGTCGGTGTGGCGGACGTGCGTCGTCAAAAACGCCTCGTAGGCGTCCGCCATGAATATTCCCGACTTGCTGCAGCGTACCTTGTCGACGCCAGGCGCGAAGTCAGCCGCCATCGCCGGCCCTCATCTCCCTCATGGCGGCCATGACCTTCTTGGGGATGTCCGCCGCGAGCGAGGTGGTGGCGGCCTGCGTCAGCTTCAAGCGCTCGGCCGTGAGGGTGTCGAGGCCCAGCACGCCCGACAGCTGGCGCATCTGGTTCGCCGCCTGCGCCCACGTCTTGATGTCGGGGTGCTGGCGCAGGTCGCCCGCCGCCGTGGTGGTGTTCGTCTGGATGGTTCCGTCGCCGTTCGCCATGTTGTCGAGCGCCTGGCGGCTGATCGCGTAGGCGACGCAGTACTGCTCGATCAGCGGGAGCTCCTGGCGCCGGAAGCGGGTCTGGTTGTCCATGACGAGGTGCCACGCCTGCTCGGCGTAGGGGTTCATCGCGAGCATCGGCGGCATCTCGATGGCCTCGCCCGTCTCGGCGTCCACCGGGACGATGTGCGCGAGGTCGGGCATCTTGGCGAGCCTCGCCTCCGGCTTGCGTCCTCGGCTCACAGCCCCGCCTCCCTGAGCACGTCGTCGATGCCCTGAGCCACGCGCATGCACATCGCGCGCACGGCCGGTTGCCCGTTGAGGGCGTAGCGCCTGAGCGAGGTCGAAGCGGCGCGCGCCTGCATCACGGCGTCGGCGATGTTGTCCACGGTCGCCGGCTTCGGCGCGACGGGGTGCGGCGGCGCCATCCTGACGGCTTGGATGACGTAGCCGAGGTCGTCCTCGAGGGCGCGGCGCCGGTGGGACGCGGCGCGGCAGGCGCTCGAGCAGTACACGGCCGTCGAGCGCTGGGCCGCGAACCTGTTTCCGCATACGGGGCATGTCTTGGTTTTCTCCATGGAGCACATGGTCGCGGCAGTGTCACCCGGTAGCGTTCGTTAGCGTTCGCCGGGGCGTCCAATTTCGCGGAAACAGAACTTACAGGGTGGCGCGCGGTGGGGATCTGCGAGCGGAAGCTATTGCGACCCCTCTCCCCTTCGACGCTCGGCGTCGATGCGGGCATGGGCCGACGCGGAGAGCAGCACGAGGTTCGCCGGGTCGTCCGAGCCGCCGTCGCACAGCGCCGTGCGGTGGTGGACGCCGGCCCCCGGCTGCACGATGCGCCACGTCCCGTCTCGCTTCACGGCCACCTGCTCGCCGGTGGCGGCGCACCTCCCGCCTTGCCGCTCCATCGCCTGCTGGCGGGCCTTTCGGTAGGCCGAGCCGTAGCCGTCGGCGCGCCACGGCTCGGACGCGAGCCGCTCCGCGTCGGGCCTGCGGCCCTGGCGCATGCGCGGCTGCGCCTCGGTCACCACCTTGCAGCGCGTTCCGTCGGGCACCAGCCGGGGGATCCTCAGCTTCCTGGCCATGTCGTCTCCTGTCGCTCATGCGGCGAGGCCCGCGCCGATGCCGGTCGCGGGCCTGCCGAGGAGGGTGTGGGCGCCACGTCGCGTGGCGGGGCCCATGATGCCGGAGCCGTCACCGGGGATGTTTTCGTATTGTAAGAAAGCAATCATTGCTGACCTCATTACCGTATGTTAGAGTGCGCGCCAAGAGGGGATGAGAGCACAGGAGGGATCCATGGGACACAACAGACGGCAGCTCGCAGAGCACATCGTGCCTCTTTCGGAAGCTGACAATTTCGATGACGCAAAATCGGAATGGATCGTTGTCAAATTCGAGTGGCACGAGGAATCGGGTAATTGCCCGTGCGGCCATTACATCAAGGAATTCTGCTTCATACGAAACACGCTCAACGGGAACGAAACTTACGTTGGCAACGTGTGCGTGAACAAGTTCATGGAGATAGACACCGGAAACGTGTTCGATGGCTTAAAGCGCATCAAGGCCGACCCCTATGCCAACGCGAACGAGGATCTCATCGAGTACGCTCGTAGCCAAGGCTTTTTGTACGGTGAAAAGGAATATGACTTCCTGATGAACACGAGGCGGAAACGCAACCTTTCGGAAAAACAACTCAAATGGAAACGGAGTATCAATCGAAGGATACTGGAGGGCATTGTCGTCGGCGGCAAATGATTGGCCTCTGGGGCTGAGAACAAAAACCGCCCTGTAGGGCGGTTGAAGGGATGCTAAAGAAGTTGAGTCACTATTGCTGCGTTGGCATGGACGACTGCATACTTGTCGAGTCCTAAGTACGCTCCAGCTTCTTTTCTATCTTCAGTTATCACGATAAGCTTGTAAAAACTCTGCTCCTTTTCGTAAACGTAATAGACGCTTGAATTCGAGCTGACGTTGTGAACTACTGGCATTTCGGCTCCTCCTTTCTTCGCTCTATCATATTACCGCCTCAAACCGGGTCCCGCCATCTTCGCGAAACTCGGTCATGGCCGATTGTGTATGCCTTGTGGAGGATCACCATTATGCGTTCGCCGGTATCTCCTCCATCCTCACGTAGATCCCCGCAGGGTCGCTCCACAGCTTCGCCGTCGTATGCAGCGCGATGCGGCTGTCGTCCTCGAAGTAGCCGAGCTTCGCCATCACGTCGAACACGGTCTTCTCCACGTTGTCGGCGTCCGGCTTGGAAGCGTGGGGCGCCCCCTGCGGGTGCTTCCCGCCCGTCGGCCAGCAGATGCGCATCTCCAGGCGGACCGGGCCCCGGAGGGGCGTCTCAGGGGCGTGCGGGGCCAATCGCGCGCGCCATGCCGCCTCCGCCTCGACGAGCTCGGCCGACTTTCCGATCCTCGACGCCTTGCCGTAACGGTGGATCTCGAGCGCGTTGTGCGTCACGGTCGGCGGCACCATCGGCTCGAAGAACTCGATCATGGCTCAACCACCTTCGCACGCAGACGGTCGCGAAACTCTTCGTCGGCATCGGCGCACGGGTTTCCGAACGTCATCGGGCATTTCATGGCTACTCGCCCCCTATCGCTTCGAGCGGCTTGCGCTTCATCTGGCCGAGCCGTGATTCAAGCGCGAGCAGCCGCTGCCAGTAATCCGGCAGATGGTCGTGGATCGCCTTTAGCTCGCGCTGGTTCTTGTTGCGACAGCACCAGCAGCTCACGCGGTCGAGCACGTCGTACAAGCGCATGCCGCCCTCGCTCCATTCGTGGCCGCGCTCGTAGCACGCAGCCAAGCAGTCGGCCTCGGTCATGCCCCAGTCAGCGAGGGGATGGGCTATGTGGTCGTAGCGCTTCTTGGCAAGGCGCGCCGTCTCGTCGGATGCTATCCCCACGTACTGCACCGTCGCGCCCATCGCCTTGGCGTGCTTGTCTATCGCAGCGGTTTTCTCGGACGTGCCCCAACGGCAGACCCCGCCACACCACCCGTAGCCGTACGCGTGTACTTCGCCTGTCGCGCGCGAACGGACGGGACGCACGAGCATGTTGTAGAAGAACGGATCTCTCGGCCGCAGCTCCGTGTAGGCGATGCCACGCTCTCTCAGCAGGGGCAGCGTCGCGTCCCGTTCGGCGTAGATCGCGCGGAACTCAGCGCCCGTGTCGTAGAACACCACCTCGTCGAGCGGCATGCCGCGATCTATCAGCAGATGAAGCATGGCGAGGCTGTCCTTGCCCCAGGAGACGGATGCTATATGCCAGCTCACTTCGCGCCTCCCGTCGTCCGGGTGTGCAACTCCTGCTCGCGGCGCGCAATGTCCATGTCCTGGGCGATGGCGCAGTTTGCGACGCCGTAGTGCTCGCAGGGTTTTTCGTTGCCGATGAGGGACGGGCACGCCTCGCAGTCGCAGCCATCGCATCCCCAATAGCCCTCGAACTCCTCGCCCTTGTCCCAGTCGATGCGCTTCTGGGTGTCGGGCGGGGTGTGGGAAATGCTGCTTGCACTCAAATATCCGCAGGTGGTCTCGATGCCGTCGCGTGCCAGCGCGCAGACATGGAATATGCCGCCCGACTCATCGTAGACCGTCTGCCCGACCTCGATTGGCTTGCCGTCGGCTCCCAGCACCGCAGGCTTCGGCGCACCGTCGATGGCCTTGCGGATACTGCCGCCGATGCTCGCGATGATGGCCTGCATGACGGCGCCGTTGCGAATCAGGTACGGCATGGCGTTGTTCGGCACGAATCTATCGGCTGCGTATTTGAGAACATCATTCGCCGTCCCGTCGATGCACACCCATTGAACGAGACTATCGGCCAGCTCCCGCAGCGCCGCCACGTCCACGTCCTGCTTGCGATAGCCGCGCTCGACTGCGATCAGATCGAACACCTCCGCGTCCACCTTGCCCGCGATGTCGTTGATTGCCTCCGCGTCGAACCGCATGATGGCGCGAACGCCGCCATCGTCCATCTCGATGTCCGTCCTGACGAACCTCCCGTATTCCATAACTGTTACCTCCTGAGTAGTGATTGATTTTGATTTTCGACGCTTTGTCAAGGACAGGGGAAGGGAGGACGGCGGGCGCAGCTTTAGCCCGCCTTCCTTCACCCCTTGACCCTGGGACAGGGACACCCTGCTAATTACGTAGTAATTAGGTTTGTCTGTCCCTCGGGTCAAAGTCGGTATTTCACGAGTTTGTCCCTCAGAGGGACAGGGACACGATTTCCCGAGATTGTCCGAAAGCGACGGACGGACAAAACCGGCGGCGCGCGCCTTTTCGGACGCCCGGACGGGACGCGTGTCCCTCCGATTCTGTCCCTTCATCGCGCATCGCCCTTCCTGCCGATCTCTCCCTCGTCGATCCAGTACCCACCGTGCTCCTTGACCCGCCGGCGGACGGTCTTCTCGGCAACGCCCATGTACTCGGCGACGTCCCGCAGCGTGACCTTGCCGCCCGCGTCGCACGACGCGAACGCCTCGTCCAGCGCCGCCTTGCGCTCCTTCGACCTGTCCTCAGGCGTCTTCTTCTTGCCGAAGTTGCGCTTCCACGGCGGCGCCTCGCCCTCGCTCTCCAGGTCGCCGAGCGCGCCCGTGGCGTCCGGCCGGTGCACCGGGTAGTCGAACCACAGGTTCAGCGGCTCGAAGCGCGGGAACTCGCGCAGGGTGCCCTCGATGCGCCACGCAGTGCGCCCTGCGGCCGCCTTGCGGGCCGCGGCCACCTCCGCGAGCATCGCCCCCTCGGCGGCGCGATCGCCGCCCAGGAGCGCGCGTGCGGCGTCCAGGAAGCGCTTGGCCGTCACGCGGTCGTCGGGGGCAACGACGTCCTCCCAGCCGGTGGGGCCGAGCTCGCCCATGGCGCGCTCGAGCGCCTCGCACACCGCGGCGTCCTCCTGCTGCTGGCGCAGCGCGTCGGTCTGCTCGAGCTCGATCATGTCCAGCAGCGCGTCAGGGTCGCGGGCGAACACGCCCGAGCCGCTCACGCGGTCCATGGAGCGCTTCCCGCCCTGGCTGCCCTTGCTGTGATGGTGGCAGTACACGACGGCGCACCCGAGCTCGGTGGCCACGCGGTCGAACTGGTTGCAGAACGCGGCCATCTGGTCGGCCGAGTTCTCGTCGCCGGTGATCACCTTGTAGATCGGGTCGATCACCACGGCGATGGGCCGCGTCTTGAGGGCGCGCCGTATGAGCGACGGGGCCAGCTTGTCCATGGGCTTGGACTTGCCGCGCAGGTTCCACACGTCGATGTTCCGCAGGTTCGCAGGCTCCACGCCCATGGCGGCGTAGACGTCGCGGAAGCGGTGCAGGCAGCTCGCCCGGTCGAGCTCAAGGTTGACGTAGAGCACGCGGCCCTGCGCGCAGCCGAAGCCGAGCCACCCAACGCCCTCGGCTATGGCCACGCACATCTCGATGAGCGCGAAGGACTTGCCGGCCTTGCTGGGGCCGCCGAGCATCATCTTGTGGCCCTGGCGCAGCACGCCGTCGATGAGCGGCGGCGAGAGCTCCGGCAGGTCGTCCCAGACGCCGGCGAGCGACTCGGGGTCGGGCAGGTCGTCCGACTGCTCCTCCACCCACTCGCGCCACTCGTCCCACGACTCCTTCCCGACGTCCTTCGCGACTATGAACTGCTTGGATCCGCCGCGCTCGAACCCGGGCATCCTCGAAAGGCGGCTCGGGTTCTTGTTCTGCGTGTCCAGGTCGAGCCCGTTCTCGCGGCACACGCGGTACAGGTACTCCACGCGCTTCTGGTACTCGCCGTAGTCGGGCGCGTCCACCCTCACGATCGCGTGGATGCTCTTGCCCCCGCTGTGCACCATGACGGCGATGGGCAGCTCCAGCTCTTCCATGATCGCGCGCTGCTTGCCGAGGCTCATGTTGTCGGATTCCACGAGCGCGTAGCGGAACTCCGTGACGTTGGCGTTCTTGACGCCGGCGCCGTCGAGCGGGTTGAAATGCACCCATGCGCCCGCCTCGGGGTTGGGGTCGCCGAACACCTCCTCGACGTTGCCCTTGCGCGACAGCTCCTCGACGAGCTGCCCGGCCGTGCGGTCGTAGTAGCCGCGGTTCCTGGGGATCCACCGCCCGTTCTTCTGCCACGCCTCGACGACGTAGCCGACGTTCTCCTCCGCGTCGAACAGCGCCTCTATGTACTGGACCGCCTGCGACACCGGGTCCCACTCGGCCGGCTCGGCGACCTCCGACGCCTCGACCCACGAAGGGTCCACGACGCGCTCGCGGCACGTGATCGCGGAGTCCCATCCGTACGCCTCGTCCGACCCCTCGGGCGCGGGCGGGCGCCATCCGGCGTCCTTGGCCATCTGCACGATCGTGCCGCCCGTCACGGGCGTCGCCGACCCTCCGAAGCCGTCCCACTTGCGCCGCATGGCCCCGTTCCCCTTGTAGCGCACTGCGTCCCCGCTGCTCCACGAGTCCCAGACGTCGAAGCCGTAGCCCTCGTGCTTGAGCGCCATGCCGACCTGCACCCAGTCCGAGTACTCCATCGTTTCGGGCGACAGCGCCGCCAGGCACGCTGCGAGGTCGTATCCTTCGGCAGCCACGCGATCACGCCCCCCTCGGGTCGTAGGTCGCGGGGTCCACCGACGACGGCGTGCGCCACCCGTTGGCCGCGATTCGGCTGATCATCCTCGTGGCCGCGTCGAAGGTCCACTCGCCCACGCGGCGGAAGTCCCGCTGCTCGAGCTGGCGTATCTGCTTGGGCGTCGCCAGGCCCTCCGCGCGGCGCTTGGACAGCTTGTCGAGGATGAGCGATGCCTTGCCCGAGCACTCCACCTCGTCGGGGCAGATGCCGGCCTTCTCCAGCGACGCCTTCTGCGCGTCGCTCGCCGGCGCCATCTCCCAGGCGAACTGCGGGACGTAGCCCGACAGGTCCTCGGCCGCTATGCTCATCTCGAACTGCAGCGGGTTGACGAGCTTGCGCTTGCGCTTGCGCATCGCCTCGAGCTGCTCGGCGAGCGCACGCTCGCGCTGCTCCACGACGTCCTCGGCCGCGGCGCGCTCGGCCTCCCCGAGGTCCTCGGGGCACCCGGCCGCCTCGAGGCGCTCGGTCATGGCGCGGGCCACGTCCTCGCTCTCCGCGATCAGGTGCGCCGGGCGGCACAGCTCGTGGCGCTCCACGTGCCACAGGAAGTCGAGCAGCAGCAGGTCTGCCTTGCCGGTCCCCGGCGACAGGCGCGTGCCGCGGCCGACCATCTGGCAGTACAGCGAGCGCACCTTGGTCGGGCGCAGCACCACGACGCAGTCCACGCTCGGGCAGTCCCACCCCTCGGTGAGCAGCATCGAGTTGCACAGCACCGCCCCGCCGCCCGCGGCGTCGAAGGCGGCGAGGGTTTCCGAGCGGTCGGCGCTCTCGCCGTTGACCTCCATCGCGTTCAGGCCGCGCTCCGCGAGGATCCCGCGGAACTTCTTGGACGTGGCCACGAGCGGCAGGAACACGACGGTCTTGCGCCCCATGCACCCCGCGGCCACCATCTCGTCGGCGATGCGGCCCAGGTACGGGTCGAGGGCCGTGCCGAGGTCGCCGGCCGAGTAGTCGCCCGACTGCACCTTGACCGACGACAGGTCGATGGCGAGCGGCACCGTCTGCGCCTTGATGGGGCATAGGTATCCGTCCCTGATGGCCTGCGGCATGGTGTACTCGTAGGATATCCTGTCGAAGTACGCGCCCAGGTCCCTCCTGTCCCCTCGGTCGGGCGTGGCCGTCACGCCGAGAACGTCGGCGTCGGGGAAGTGCGAGAGCACCGCCTGGTAGCTGTCCGACAGCGCGTGGTGCGCCTCGTCAACCACGATGAAATCGAACCTGTCGCTCGAGAAGCGCTTGAGGCGGCTCTCCCTCATCATCGTCTGCACGCTGCCGACGGTCACGAAGTTCCACGTGCCGACGCACGTGCTGCCGGCCTTCTCGACCGAGCACTCCATGCCCGTCGCCGCGCGGATCTTGTCGGCGGCCTGGTCGAGCAGCTCGCCGCGATGGGCGAGCACGAGCCCGCGCCGGCCGCGCTCCACCTGGTTCTTGGCGACGTTGGCGAACACGATGGTCTTGCCCGTGCCCGTGGGCAGGACGAGGAGCGCCTTGCGCGCCCCGCCCTGCCAGTCCGCCTCGATCGCCTCGACCGCCGCCTTCTGGTACGGCCTCAGCTCCATCTCCCTACGCCCCCGTCGGGAAGCTGAACGACGGCTGGACGGGAGTCGGGGCGGGAGCCGGGGCAGAGGCCTGCGCCGAGGCCGCAGGCGCGGGCGGCAGGAAGCGCCTCACGTCGTTCGCGTCGCGCGTCTCTCCGTCCTTGGTGTACTGCCGGCGCTTGAGCGTGCACGTGCCCGAGCGCCCGACGATGGCCGTCCAGTTCGGGACGAACTCCTCGGCTCCCGGGTCGACGAGGCCCAGGCACACGAACAGCGACTTGATCTTCCACGCGTTCTTGCGGTTGAGGAACACGTTCTCCTTGATGTTGGCGTCGCCCAGGTCCTCGCCGCCGTGCACCGTCAATCCGACGACGGCCTTGGGGCACGGCTTGGTGCCCTTCTCCGGATTGCCCTCGTAGCGCCCGCGCTCCAGCGAGACCACATCGAAGGGGTACTCTCCCTCCGGCAGGACGTTGAACCCTCCCTCGTCGGCCTCCTTGCCGATAGGGCTGTCCCAATCGTAGACATCTGCTTCGGTCATATCGTCTCCTGATCTCTCGGATTGCTCTTAAAAGGGGATGCTGTCGGTGTACGGCCTGCGCTCGTCGATCTTGGCGAGAACGTCGGGCCACGAGGCGGCGAGGTACGCCGCGAAGTCGGCGGGGTACACGGCCACGGGCGTCTCGGATGTGCAGAAGCCCATCTGGCCGCAGGCGTCCTGCAGCTGGGCGTCGTTGACGCCGGAGGAGGCCATGAGGCCGCGCAGCGGCTTGAGGTGCTCCGGCTCGGCGGGGGTCGCCTGCGCAGGCG
>NZ_PPTT01000039.1 GCF_003339815.1 Eggerthella sinensis | reverse complement strand
GGGGTCAGGCACGTCTACATCGTGGGGTGCAAGGGCATCCCCGCCCGCTACGGGGGCTTCGAGACGTTCGTCGAGAAGCTCACCGAGAACAGGGCGTCGGACGGCATCCGCTACCACGTGGCCTGCGCGGTCGACGAGATGCCGGAGGAGCCCGAGTACGAGCACAACGGCGCCCACTGCTTCTGCGTCGAGTGGCGCCCGATAGGCGCCGCGCGGGCGGTCGCCTACGACCTCGACGCGCTCGGATGGGCGATCCGCCACGCCGAGCGCAACGGCGTCGAGCGTCCCGTCTTCTACGTGCTCGCCTGCAGGATCGGGCCCTTCGTCGGCCGCTTCGCCCGCAGGATACGCAAGATGGGCGGCGCCCTGCTCGTCAACCCCGACGGACACGAGTGGATGCGCGCGAAGTGGAGCGCGCCGGTGCGCAGGTACTGGAAGGCGTCCGAAGCGGGCATGGTCAAGCACGCCGACCTGCTCGTCTGCGACAGCAGGACCATCGAGCGCTACATCCGAAAGGAGTACGCCCGCTTCTCGCCCGAGACGACCTACATAGCCTACGGCGCGGACACGGCCCCATCCCGGCTCTCCGACGACGACCCCGCCTTCGCGGGATGGCTCGAGCGCAACGGCCTGGAGCCGGGCGGCTACTACCTCGCCGTGGGCCGCTTCGTCCCCGAGAACAACTACGAGACGATGATCCGCGAGTTCATGGCGTCGGGCACGCGGCGGCCCTTCGCCCTCGTCACGGGCGTCGACGAGGGGTTCCTCGACGAGCTCGAGAAGCGCACGGGCTTCCGCGGCGACCCCCGCATCAGGTTCGTCGGCACGGTCTACGACCAGGAGCTGCTCAAGAAGGTCCGCGAGGGCGCCTTCGCCTACCTGCACGGCCACGAAGTCGGGGGCACGAACCCGAGCCTGCTCGAGGCGCTCGCCTCCACGCGGCTCAGCCTGCTGCTCGACGTCGGCTTCAACCGCGAGGTGGCCGAGGACGCCGCGCTGTACTGGACGAAGGAGGAGGGATCGCTGGGCTGGTTGATAAATACTGCGGAACAATTGCACGATGAAGCGATTCTTGAATACAGACGCTCTTCCACGCATGTGGTCGAGGATCATTACTCTTGGAATTACATTGCTACAAAGTATGAATCATTGTACCAAATCATCTGAAGAACGGATGAGCGATCGCAACACGCTAAGCGCCATGCGGAATTCAGAATTGCATTGCGACCCTCTGCCCCTTTGCGAAGGATAAATAAATGCGCGTAATAATGCAAATAAGGCGAAATGCATTTGAACTTCAGGGTGGAGATACTGTTCAGATGTTAAAAACCAAAGAAGCATTGGAACATATCGGAATCGAAGTCGATGTCTCGACAGATTTAAGACCCGATGTATCGAAATACGATGTCGTTCACTTGTTTAATTTAACACGTGTGCAGGAAACGTATATCCAAGCAAAGAATGCAAAATCGCAAAGGAAGCCTATCGTTCTCTCTACGATATATTGGCCAATTAATGAATTTGAAAAAAATGCAGCTGTAGGCATACGCGGCTTTATCGGAAAACATGTTGGCGTTGACACTATGGAGCGTTTGAAAGCCCTAGGAAAGTATCTTCTTAACGAGGACCGTGGAGAGGGCACACAATACCTAATTGGTCACAGTTATACAGATATGCAACGCGAGATATTGAAGCTTGCAGATGTTTGCCTGCCAAACGCAATGACTGAAATGGTAAAGATTCGAGAGGAATTGGGCTTCGAAACTGATAGCGTAATCGTTGTACCGAACGCGGTTGATACTCAGAGCATAGCGATTGCGCATTCTGATAACTCAGACAATTATTCAAAGTACAAGGATTGGATCGTTTGCGTCGGAAGAATAGACGTGAGGAAGAATCAAATGACGCTTCTTGACGCTTTGGAAGATTCCGATTACAACTTACTCGTTGTTGGCAAAAAATCTCCAGGTCATATGGGGTATGCAAATAGAGTGGTTGAGCGGTTGAATGCTAGTTCGAACATGGAATACGTTGAGCATATACCCAACGAAGAAATCTACAAGCTATACAAGCAGTGCAAAGTGAGTATTTTACCCAGTTGGTTCGAAACTCCTGGTTTAGCCAGTTTGGAAGCCGCTGCGATGGGCTGCGCCATCGTGGTGTCTCCGAAGGGCACAACGCAAGACTATTTCGGGGACTTAGCTTACTATTGCGACGTGCAAGACCCATCGTCAATACGTCAGTGCATTGAGAAGGCATACGGGAACGAATATGACAACAGATTATCAAAGAAGATTCTGTCGGAGTACACCTGGGAAAATGCGGCGGCAAAAACACTGCAAGGCTACGAGATGGCGATAAGGGCAGCAAAGTGAAAAGAATAATGCTAGTTTTTGGAACAAGGCCAGAAGCTATAAAAATGTGCCCTCTAGTCAACGAACTTAAAACACAGCCTAGCGAATTTGAAGTTAAAGTTTGCGTTACGGGTCAGCATAGGGAAATGCTCGACTCTGTCCTTGGTATTTTCAACGTTAAGCCAGACCACGATTTGGCAATTATGAAGCAGAATCAAACATTGTTTGACATAACGACAGAGGTTCTACTTTCAATTCGCGGCATTTACGAGCATTGCAAGCCTGATATTGTTCTCGTCCACGGCGATACGACTACTAGCTTTGCGGCCGCTCTAGCAGCGTACTACATGCGCATCGAGGTCGGACACGTCGAAGCAGGCTTAAGAACATATAATCCCTATTCTCCGTTTCCGGAAGAATTTAATAGACAATCAGTTGACTCTATTTCTGATTATCTATTTGCTCCAACCGAAATATCAAAAAACCACCTGTTGAGAGAGGGAAAGTCGGTTGACCGTGTTTTTGTCACTGGCAATACTGGCATAGACGCACTCTCAACGACGGTCTCGAAAGAATATACTCATGATCTATTTCGCTGGCTGGGAGATTCGAGATTGATCCTCATCACAGCACACCGCCGCGAAAACATCGGGCAGCCCATGAGGCACATGTTCCGAGCGATTAAGAAAGTCGTTGACGAAAATGCGTCACTAAAAGCAATATACCCAATTCATCCAAACCCGAAAGTGAGAGAGATCGCACATGAGGAATTGGATTCATGCAATCGCATAAAACTGATTGAGCCCTTAGATGTCTTGGATTTTCATAACTTTATGGCGAGAAGTTACGTCGTCATGACGGATAGCGGTGGAATACAAGAAGAGGCCCCCAGTCTCGGAAAGCCGGTACTTGTAATGCGCGACACTACCGAAAGACCTGAAGGCGTCGAGGCAGGCACTCTCAAACTAGTCGGCACACAAGAGAGCGACATATACAATGCACTGAATTCGCTTTTGCTGAACGAAGGCGAGTACGAGGCAATGTCGAAGGCGAGCAATCCTTACGGAGACGGCTCTGCTTCTAAACGTATAGCGGACATATTGCGTAACTGCCCTCGCTCAAATTCTAGAAGCGCTAGCAGATAAACGTGTGGTTGGATTATCGAGCTAGAATAGGTGCGCAGCTATGATTAAAAATATATGCTTTATAGGAAACTTCTATAAAACCCCTGTCTATCAAGCTATTGCTGATGGACTTGCGGCATGCGAGATCACAACATATTGGATTTCTTACAACCGTGATGAATACGAATTCCTAGTTTCCTCCTACGGTGATGAGCGTGTACTTCTTCTCGATAGGAGATACATTGAAAAAAATGATTCCGAAATGGTTGGCGATTTCAAAATCAACGAAATCGTTTTTGGGGATCGCGTTTGGAAGTACGACAAAAAAAATGGCATATCTTACTTGGCAAATGTCCAGAGTGCTCTCTATAACTTTATCAAAAGTAATGAGATACGTATAATCTTTGGCGAAGCGACAATGAGTTTGGAAATACTCGCATCTCGCATGTGCAGACAATGCGCAGAACTCAACTGCCATTATTACTCGCCCATGGGTACACGAATTCCGAGCGGAAGATTCTTTTTCTTCTCCGACGAAAAATTCACTAACGTTGTGCCAAAGTCTGGCCATCTGCACTTAGACGACGAGTCTATAAAAATAAAAGTCGAGCATCCCCAATACCTCAAGGTCAACGAACGTTTATTGAGGGAGAAAATGTCCTTATCGGGCAATCTCGATAGGCTCAAGCATTTCATTACGAACGATCATGTTGAAAGAAACAACCCAGCAGTTATTACGAATAGATTCACACGTTTAAAAGTAGTTGGACGGCAAATTATTAATCAGCATAGATATGATTCGCTCAAACGAGAGGATGAAGACTATCTGAGTAATAAGAAATATGTATTGTTCGGATTTCACGTACAGCCAGAAGCATCGGTGGATGTTTGCGGCAGGTACTTTGAAAACCAATCTGAGGTAGTGCTCAATATCTGGCGTCAACTTCCACCGAGATGGATTCTCGCACTGAAGGAGCATACAAACGGTATAGGCAATAGAAGCGTGAGATTCTTTAAAGAGTTGCAGAAATATCCCGGAATAGCATTAATGAACGAATCACTTGACTCTCACACATTAACAAAAAATGCGCAGCTTGTTGTCACGAATACGGGAACCATGGCCCTTGAGGCAGCTCTCATGGGCGTTCCTGCCGTAACGCTGTCCAAAACAGTGTTTAATTGCTTGCCATATTGCATGCATGCCACTTGGCAGGATTTCGAGCGATTCGATAATTTGGAGGCACTTATTTCGCACATTCGGCTGAATGGCAGTGGCGTCGAAGCTTACGAAGAACTAGTAAACAGACATTCGTATCCTGGCGTTTTGTCCGATGTGGTTTCCACTCCCAACATACTGGATGATGCCCAGAATATGAAAAATTTAATCTATGCTTTCAAGTCGGTTACAGAACAGATATGCAGCGAAATCCACGCCGAAACAGACGATGCCGCTCGACTTCGTAACACAACCAGCTACCAATCTCGCATATGACCCGCTTTTACGATTTTGATAGGAACATGACGGTGGCGTCATCGAGATTAACGGATGACACTCGAGGCAAATCCACAACGCCTTACTTTGAGCATGAAAAGAGGTGCATGTCGAAAAAAATCGTCATTGCGGTAATGGTGACGATGTCGGCGACAGGGATTTCAATCGCTAATGTAGGTTCTACGTCCATAACGCCTTTTTATCTCGCATTTATCCTTCCGTTAGCACTATGGGTCGTCTCTCTTGCGAAAGGCGAATCAAAGCTAGATGGACCCGTTGCATTCATGCTGTGCTGGGGAGTGATATTCGTATTATTCAGCATGATCAATCCTGCAAGCAGCTTTGCTGGTGAAAATAAAAACTCTTTGCTGCACTTCTGTTTTTATGTAGCCGTAGGTGCGTGTCTATTTGGCGTTTTGCGGAATCACTCATCTGATTTGAAAATCGTATGTTGCTCGGTAATTATCTTGTATTTTGCTGTTACAGCTGCTCAGCTGCTCTTTCACGTGCTCAGCGTTCCTGTACCGGATTTGTTAAGTCAATTTTTTGATCCGTATTTCGATCTGACAACCGGACAGCTTCGATACGCTGGACTATCCTCAGAACCTTCTTATTTAGCAATGATTGTCACCATGAGCGCAATCGCTCTTGTTCGTATCAACAAAGTCGATCCGTGCAAGCATCTATGGGTATTGCTTGCACTTTCCGTTTTAACGCTGCTCATTTCCCAAACCATGCTGGGGATTATGTCTGTTGCAGTAATCCTCGTCGCCGTGTTTTCTGATATACGTTCGCGTTCAAACTCGAAAGTATACAGCGCACTGACAATCGTCTTTATCTTGATAGTCGTAATTATGGCGCTGGACCAAATCGCCTCCAACTATTATTTTAATCGGCTTACAGAATTGGTTAGTGCAGTGTCCACTTCGGGAAGGCAATTTCTTACTCAGCTTCAGAATTCGGATTCTAGCGTTTGGTTCCGTATTGCGCCATTTGTTTTGTTAGTTGGATCCTTGGATTTCATGTCCATATACGCATGGTTCGGAAATGGTATTGGCACGAGCACGAAGTTTTATACAAATTTAATCTGGGGTAGCAACGCAGGAAGCGAAGCTATTAGAACGCCGTTCTATTCAAGCAGCATGTATGATATAGGCATAGTTGGCATGCTCTCATTCCTTATTTACATACTTCGTTTCTGTTGGAGCTCAGGGTTTATCTGTTGCTTCTATTTGTGTATTTGCTATTGGAATTGCGCGTTTTCGACCCAAGCCTTTTGGTTTTTGACGCTAATAGCATTTTGGACCAGCTCGTTCTGTCGTTCTGTCGAGTTTACGAAAAAGAGAAGGACGCCTTAACTCGTGGATGCAAAATCCTTTATTGGCGATACATTAAAATATGCGTTTCCGTCTGTAGTTTCTGCCCTGGTAACAATCGTTGCCATCCCCTTGATTACCAGGCTTTATCCTGCAAGCGATTATGGAATTATCAGCCTCTACTATTCCATGGGCACATTACTCGCGTCGCTGTTCACTCTAGGATTAACCAATGCATGCGTAAGGTTTTTCTACGAGCCTCCGCACGATGCAACCTCCAAACAGCTCTTTAATTTTACTTTTTTTGTCGGAATCCTAGTAACATCAGTGGTGTTCGTATTTACGTACATCTTTGCTGGTCAGACAGTTTCAATATATCTATTTGGCAGTTATGACCCTATTGCTTTAGTACTGTTTTTCATTTACATCATATCGACCATCTGTTATCGGCTTCAAATGCAATTTGCGCGTTTGTCCGGAAGCGTTATTAGCTTCAATGCGCAGCAGATTGCATACATCGTTTCCAACAAGCTCCTCTTTGTAGTCGCGGTTGGCTATTCGACCGATTATATATACGCAATTCTACTCATTACCGTAGCAACTGCAGCCGAGGTCCTCTTTGTTGGCAGTAGAAGTCTGAAATTTGAAAAGGCGCTTCCCGGTTCCAAGGCAAAAAAGGACATGCTTACATTTTCATTGCCCCTGTTGCCAAAAGACGCCGCCCTTATGATAGATTCTTCGGTGGGAAAGTTGATTCCGAGTTTTTTTCAAGACTTCTATTCTTTGGGCGTTCTCGCAATGGCGACGACGATTGCCAATGCGTTTGCCCTAATAGGCAGTGCTTTTAGCGTTTATTGGGGTCCTTTCGTATACAAGAATTACAAAACAGACCAACAGTTCATTAAGCAAATTCATAACTATGTCGTATTGGCGTCAATTGCCATGACGTTGGCTGTCTTTTTATTCCAAGACGCGCTGTTTCTAATGCTTGATGATTCCTACAGGGTCTCTCAATCTTATTTTATGCTCTTGATGTTGATGCCTGCTCAAATTCTTATTAGCGAGACAACGACATACGGCATAACCCTTGCGAACAAAACCAATATAGCAATGGTTATTTCCTTGGTGAGCTGTTCCGCCAATCTCTTGATTTCCTTTTTTCTATACCCGTTTCTCGGTCCGCTATCTTGCGCAATCGGTATTGGCGTGTCGTCTGTTTTGCGCCTTACTATTGGCACAATCGAAGGTCAAAAATTTTATTCCAGCATTTCCAGTGCGAGACAAACTACTTACGGGGTTGTAGTCATTGCTATCGTATGCGTGATCAATCTCCTGGTTTTTAATAGTTTTCGATTCCGATTTGCAATTTTTTCGGTCGCATTCATCGTTACTTGTATCGTCTATCGTGACGAAGTGAAGCGAGTCCTACGCCTGCTCAAAGCAGCCGCAGCAAAGCTACATGCGTGAAATAGCCGCCGGATGGTTGCTATCGCCTTGTTTACGCAAATCAGCCGTGTGAAAAGAGTTGATGAAAATAGGATATCTGATGGGCATACCAAAAACCGTTATTTTCAATTTGCGATACTTTCCGTTTAAGACCGCCATTAAGTTTCCCGTTGCCATATCCTCAAACGTGAAACTGAACAGCTTGAAGGGCTCGGTCGCGATTGAGGCCAGTAATATTTCATCATTCATGATCCGAATGGGAGGTAGCAAGAGCCGAGGTTATCCGCGATCCATATGGAACAATTTTGGAACGGTGTTGTTCAGGGGTACGGCTTCTTTTGGTCAAGGCTGCGTAATATCGGTCGGTCATAATGCGGTTCTCGATTTTGGTGACCAGTTCCGCACTCCACACCGCACAGAAATCCAGTGCTTTCACAGCATTAAGCTCGGACATGATTGCCTTATATCTTGGGATTGCTTACTTATGGATACGGATTTCCATCAGTTATCGCGTAATTCCGACAACACCAACAACGATACGTCTATATCAATTGGCAATCATGTTTGGATAGGTTGTCGATCAACGATATTAAAAGGTTCAGACATTCCTGATGGCTGCGTTGTTGGTGCCAACTCGAATGTCGTTTCTCAATTTTCACTTGAAAACAGTGTGTTAGCGGGCAATCCGGCTCGAAACATCAAGAATGGCATTTCTTGGAAAGAATAACCATCTGAGATGTTCGAAAAAACTCAATTACCTGTTAGTCATTTACATCAATCACTATCGAAAAGGAAAAGCTATGAACGGAAAATCGATCCTAATTACTGGCGGTACCGGTTCGTTCGGCAATGCATTCACATATTTTGCTCTTAAGAACTATGATCCGGCAAAAATTATAATCTACTCACGCGACGAATATAAACAATTCGTTATGCGTAACAAGTTCATTGAGCTAGGCAAGGCGGATGGAGTTGATTACGACTCGAAACTTCGCTACTTTATCGGTGACGTTCGCGACGAATCGCGTATGCGTCGCGCTCTTAATGACGTCGATTACATCGTCCACGCAGCCGCACTCAAACAAGTTCCCGCTTGCGAGTACAACCCTATGGAAGCTGTCAAAACGAATATCGATGGCGCGATGAACATCGTGAACGCAGCGCTTGATTCTGGTGTTCAGAAAGTTGTCGCGCTTTCGACGGACAAGGCCGTCAATCCGGTGAACCTTTACGGGGGGACAAAGCTCGTATCCGACAAGCTGTTCATCGCCGCGAACGCTTACCGCGGCCAATCGGGCACCACGTTCTCCGTTGTTCGCTATGGCAACGTTGCCGGATCTCGCGGATCCGTCATCCCGTTTTTCGACAATCTCATCAGAAATGGGGCGACGGAGCTTCCTATCACCGATATGCGCATGACCCGTTTTTGGATCTCGCTTGACGAGGGGATCGAACTGGTTGTCAAGGCTCTCGAGGAAGCCCAGGGCGGCGAGACGTTCATATCGAAAATCCCCTCCTTCAAGGTAACCGATCTGGCCACCGCGATGGCCCCTCGCGCAAAGCAGGTTGAGGTCGGCATACGTGAGGGCGAGAAGCTACACGAGTGCATGGTTCCCGCCGCTGATAGCATGACCACTTATGAGTACGATAAAAACTTCATCATCTACCCCCATATGGAATGGTGCAAACTCGGCGATATCGATTTGCATGGTGGCAAAAAAGTCGAAAACGGCTTCGTGTACGATTCAGGCACCAATGACGAATGGCTCTCCGTCGAGGAGCTGCGAGAACTCGTCTCCCAGATGAGCATCCACTACTAAGGGGACGGCTATGGAGGAGCTAGCAATCAATGGCGGAAAGCCAGTTCGCGAGACACTGTTGGGCTATGGGCGTCAGAACGTATCCGATGCCGACATCCAGGCGGTTGTCGCAACTCTGAGAAGCGATTATCTAACATGCGGGCCCGCTACCGAGCGATTCGAAGAAGCGCTTAAGGCGGCCTCTGGGGCAAAGTTTGTGACTGCTGTTGCAAACGGAACGGCAGCTCTGCATGTAGCGTGTCTTGCAGCGGGGATCAGGGATGGCGACGAGGTGATCGTGTCGCCTATCACGTTCGCCGCATCCGCTAACTGCGTGCTTTACTGCGGCGGGACTCCGGTATTTGCGGACATCGACGAAAGCACATGGAACGTTTCCCCCGCTTCGATTCGCGAGAAGATAACCGACAAGACAAAAGCCGTCGTCGCTGTCGACTTTGGCGGCGTGCCCGTCGACCTCGATGAGATTCGCTCGATTTGCGACGAGTTCGACTTGACGCTCATCGAGGATGCCGCCCATTCTATCGGGAGCTCCTTTAAAGGGCAACTTATTGGAAGCGTCGCAGACATCACAACGTTCAGCTTCCACCCCGTGAAGACGGTGACCACGGGAGAAGGCGGGGCTGTGTGCACGAACGATCCGAAGCTGGCTGAGCAGATCTCCCTATTTGCCAAGCACGGCATTACGCGAGAAAAAGCCTTCATGGAACACCCCGATGAAGGCGATTGGTATTACGAACAGCTCGAGCTCGGGTACAATTATCGGATCAGCGATATTGAAGCGGCTTTGGGAGTTTCCCAGATCGAACGCTTGCCCGAATTCGCCGCAAGAAGGCGCGATATTGTATCCGTCTACAACGCGGAGTTTTCGAAGTGCCCAGAGGTGTCGTTTCAGGCCGATCCCGCGCCGGAGGAATCGGTTCGTCATCTGTACTGTCTCCGTTTCGATCTGGAGGCCTTGGGTGAGACGCGGCGTTTTGTTTTCGATGCCCTTCGCGCCGAGGGCATCGGGGTAAACGTCCATTACCTGCCTGTCTACCGTCTACCCTACTATCAGCGCAGGGGCTACGATGCGAACTGTTGTCCTGTCGCGAATGCATACTACGAGGAAGCGATAACCCTGCCTCTGCATTGCTGCATGACCGATGACGATGTGCGGAGCGTCATCGAGTCGGTTCGTAAGGTTATTGGTTGGTGCAAGGTTCGAGGCCGGCGATCCGAATGCTGATGGCGCAATCGCTGACCGAAATAAATGCAATGCTGGTGAAACAGCTCGATTCGTTCTTCTTCCTGAGTGACGAAGAGGAGCATGCAATCAAGCTGAATATTCCTTGCGCAATGAGAAAATGCGAGCGGTCGTTTTCGAAAACCAGAAACAAGTATTACAACGAAGCGGGTATAACTAAGTTCGATCCGCTTCATGGATGCCAGTGGTCTCGATTTCTTTATGAGCTAGCTCGTTGTATATTCGTCGGAGGAGGGGTAACGTCTGTGTGCGACAAACTGTATGCACTCAACAAAGCAATGGCCTCCGTTGATCTGTTCTACCAGGTAGCACTGCCCGATATTTTTATGTTCGACCACCCTTTTGGAGCCGTTATGGGACGTGCGAGCTATTCGGATTATTTCACGTTTTCGCAAGGATGCACGGTTGGGAACAATCGAGGCATCTATCCTCGATTCGGGCACTCGGTTTTCATGCTGTCGGACAGCAAGGTGATCGGCAATTGCGAGATTGGTAGCAACGTAATTATTGGCGCCAACGCTTACGTTAAAGACGCGAGCATCCCCGACAACTCCCTCGTCTTCGGACAAAGCCCGAATCTCGTGATTAAGGAAAATCGTGCAGATGCGGTTCGGGCATACGCCGAACAGGTATTCCGCTATGAATAACATCGCTATCATCACAGCACGCGGCGGTTCAAAACGCATCCCGCGCAAGAACATCAAGGAGTTCTGCGGAAAGCCTATCATCGCCTACTCGATCGAAGCTGCTCTGGAGAGCGGCTTATTCGACGAGGTGATGGTATCCACCGACGATGAGGAGATCGCTGAAGTCGCCCGGTTCTACGGGGCTTCCGTCCCCTTTATGAGAAGCAAGGAGACAAGCGACGACTACGCAACCACCGCTGACGTGATTATCGAGGTGCTGAAAGAGTACGAAGAACGTGGGGGCAATTTCGGGTTACTGTGCTGCATCTATCCTACGGCTCCCTTCGTTTCTGCAGACGAGCTCGCAAAAGCGTGGGATATTATTGAATCCGGTGCGCCGTCAGTCATTCCGGTTACCGATTTCGATTTCCCCCCGCAACGTGGGTTTTGCATTTCAGAGGACGAGAGCATTTTTTATGCATATCCTGAATATGCTTTCTCCCGCAGTCAAGATCTTCCGCGGATGGTGCATGATTGCGGGCGCTTTTTCATGGCTAGAACCGAAGTGTTCCTCACTCATGAAACGGCAGTAGTGGAAGGTTGTCGCTCCTTGTATATCGACCCGCGCTTCGTGCAAGACATCGATACCATGCAAGACTGGGAACTTGCCGAAATGAAATATCGGATGATGAGGAAGAGGTAACGACGCTATGCGGCTACTCGAGACAATTCAAAAGGGAGACGTCTACTTTATTGCAGAGATGTCTGGAAACCACGGAGGCAGCCTAGACAAGGCCCTCGAGATAGTACGAGCGGCAGCAGAAACGGGTGCCGATTGCCTGAAGATACAGACCTTTACCGCTGACACGATCACCATCAACGCCAATACGCCCGATTTTCAAACGCAAAAAGGCGGGCTATGGGAAGGACGAACCCTCTACGACCTATACGCAGAGGCGCATACGCCATGGGAGTGGCAAAAGGCGATTAAGGACGAATGCGAGTCTTTGGGCATGGACTTTCTGTCTTCGGTGTTCGATCCGACATCCGTCGACTTTCTTGAGACGATCGGGGTCGAAGCTTACAAGATTGCTTCACCTGAGCTTATCGACACGCCCCTCATCAGGTATGCCGCTTCGAAGATGAAGCCCATGATCATATCTTGCGGCATGGGAACGCTTGAAGAAATTCAAGAGGCCGTAGACGCGTGCAAAGTCGTAGGCAACGAACAAATCGTATTGCTTAAATGCACGAGCGAGTATCCTGCGGTTTACGAAGATATGAATATCTCGACCATGGCAGACATGCGAGACCGATTCGGTTGCGCGGTAGGTCTCTCCGACCACTCGATGGGCTATTCTGTTGACGTTGCTGCCGCCGCGCTCGGCGCGAGCGTTATCGAGAAACACTTCTGCATTAGCCGCGAAGAAAAAACCGTCGATTCGTCCTTCTCCATGGAAAAGGACGAGTTCGCTCGCATGATTGAAGACATACGGCTAGCAAAAGCGGCGATCGGCATCCCTTCGTACCAAAGAACAAAGCGCGAGAAGGCTGGGCTGTTTGGTCGCCGTTCGCTCTATGCTGTGGCGGATATCCGCATAGGGGAGCCTTTCACGAGCGAGAATGTCAGAAGCATCCGCCCCGCTTACGGGCTTGAGCCGAAGCACCTTGACGAGCTTCTTGGAAAGGAAGCGGGCAGGGATATCCCCTTCGGTTCGCCAATCAAAATAGAAGACTTACGAGGTTGATGATGGGTTCTGTAGCTTTACGAGACATTCGGGAATCCGACGTGGGCAGAGTATTCGACTGGGTGTCCAAGCCTTGGTATGTCGACGAATTCGCAGGCAGCGCCATGCCTACGCTCGATGCACATAAGGCATACTTCGATTCCGTCATTGGGGGGGGGTATGCTTCTTAGCGGTCGAATTTGAAGGAGTACATGTAGGAAACGCCGGTTTGAAAAACATTCACAACGGCAAAGGCGAAATCTGGTACTACATCGGTGACGAATCATGGAGGGGGAAAGGGATTGCCACCGCGCTTGTTGCCGAGTTGATTGACTACTCAAGGGATCTTTGTTTGGAAGCACTTTATGCAAGAGTCTTGGAAAACAATGTCGGTAGTCGGAGGGTTCTCGAGAAGAATGGCTTTCAACTAGCTTCTGACAACTTCGGATTGCACAAGGGCATGTTGATGCTCAAGTACGAAAGAACTATAAAAAGCGGATAGAGGGTGAAGGCGTCGTTTTCGGGCATCCCTTATTCGCAAATCGAAATAGGGAGGTTCTTGAAAATGGCGAAGTGCATCGTGATTGGCGCGTCGAGCTTTATCGGAGTTTACACTGTCCAAGCATTCCTGGATGCAGGATATAAGGTGGTTGGCACCGGGAGGAATCCGCGTTTCGCCGAACACTATGCTCAAAAAGGCGTCGAATACATCTCTTATGATTTGGACGAACCGAACGCATGCGATGCTCTTCCCAAGGATGCGGACGTCGTCGTACATCTTGCCGGAAGGCTTCCTGCAAACTCGACATTCGACCTGAAGGACTCCGATGACGCTGCAAAATATATCGTAACAAATACGCTTGGCGCGGCGTATCTTCTTGAATGGTGCAGAAGAACGGGAGTCAAAAAGATACTCACGACCACTTCGTATGCGGATGTTCAACGTAAGTGGGATTGCGGCGAGCCCGTAAGCGAAACGTGGGAAAGAGACTTTCTTATGCATGGCGATCATGCCGCGTACGTAATCTCAAAAAACGCAGCGAGCGACCTCATGTGCTACTACAATGAGCAGCACGGCATGAAGAACGTTATCTTCCGATTGCCGCCGGTCTACGGGGTTGGTCCGCATACGTCATTGAGAGTAAACGGTACTATTAGAAAGTCGGGGATCGGCCTTTTCGTTGACAAGGCGAAACGGGGCGAGCCGATATCCGTGTATGGCGATGGACTCGCCGCAAGAGACGTCGTGTATGTGAAGGATGTCGCTACCGCTTTTGTGCAGGCTGCGGAAAGCGATCGCGCTTCGGGTTTGTACAACATCGGATCGGGAACCACCACCTCGCTCCTCCAGCAAGCCAAGGTCATTGCGGAAGTTTTCGGTGGAGACGTTGGGAGGTCTCTCGTTTCAACCGACACATCGAAGTCGAACGGAGTGGTTCCTTATTCGTTCGATATCGAGAAAGCTCGTACCGATTTCGGCTATGAGCCAGAATGCAATACGTTCTATAAATTGATGCGCGATTGGAAAGAGGAAGAAGAACGAGGGGAATACCCCCTCTTGTTCGACGGGATTCACAGTGATCTACTTTAGGGTCGATAGCAACAATGCCATATCGGCGGGACACGTTATGCGCTGCCTCGCGATAGCCGAAGCGCTGAGATTACGAGGTGCGCCGTGCGCGTTCCTGTGCGCTGACGCAGAGTCAAACGAGTTGATCGAAAGCAACGGCTTCAAGTGCATCGTGTTGGATGGCAATTGGCGAAATCTTGCTGTTGAGGTCCCTCAGCTTCTGGAGCTCCTTCGGAATGATCCGAACCCCGTATTGCTGATTGACACGTACAGCGTGGATTCCGATTATGTCGCCAGACTGCATAAGGATGCAAAGGTTTGCTATCTGGGGAGTAAGCCGCTGGTTGCTCCTGAATTGAGCCTGCTCGTCAATTATAGTACGAAAATCGATGTACCATTCTACGAGAGAACATACGGCGCGACTTCCACGAAGCTGTGTCTGGGGCCTTCGTACGCTCCTCTTCGAAAAGAATTCGTCGCGCGAGACGTCCCTGCTTCCAGCGAGGTCAAATCCGTGCTGATAACAACGGGCAACACGGACAACGAGGGCTTTGCGAACACGCTATTGACGAAGGCGCTCGCGTCAAAGTCTCTTTCAAGCGTACGGTTCAGGGTGGTTGTCGGGCCACTGTTCCAGAGGGCGGATCAGCTTGAGATGGCGTACGGAAGCCATGCCCGAGTCGATTTGTTATTCAATGCGACCGACATGTCCCCCATCATGCGGAATGCCGATCTTGCCGTCTCTGCCTGCGGTACAACACTATACGAACTTGCCGCCTGCGGCGTGCCGACGGTCGGCTTCTCGCTTGTTCCGGAGCAGACGGAAAGCGGGGGCAGCCTATCCGAGCTTGGCGTCATCGAGTACGCAGGTGCGGCCTACGAAGATCTTGACGGTTGTGCTGGGCGGATCGTTTCCTCTCTTGAGCAGCTTGCTGTAGATATGGAAAAACGATGCAGCATGTCAAAGGAGTTCCACAAGCTGAGCGATGGGCGTGGATGCGATAAGATATCCGACGAATTGATGCTGCTGTGCGAGAATTGAGGTGTTCTGCGTGAAAAAGGTGATCATGCTCGGAGCCGGTCCGTTGCAGGTTGCAGCCATCAAAAAGGCGAGAGACCTAGGCTTTCGCGTTATTTGCGTCGACTATGACCCCGATGCCGTCGGTTTCGAGTTCGCCGATCAAACGGAAATAATCAGTACGCTCGATGCCGAGTCGATCATTGCGCTCGCGAAAAGGGAAGATGTCGATTTTGTTATCACTTCGACAAGCGACGCCCCCGTAAGGACGGCTTCTTTTGTATCTGAGCAGCTTGGCCTGCCCGTCGGCATATCCTACGTCGATTCGATATGTGCGACTCACAAAGACGCCATGCGCCGTCGTTTGGCAGAGCGCAATGTTCCTATTCCGGAGTTCAGAGTGTGCAACGATGCCGACGAGTTCATCGATGCCTTGAATCACTTTGAATATCGATGCATCGTGAAACCTGCGGATGGCGCAGCAAGCAGAGGGGTGAAGCTGCTGGATCCTTCGAATCGGAATGAGGATCCGAAGGAATTGTTTGCCCAGGAAATGAACTTCTCTCGCAAAGGCACCCTGATGGTTGAGCAATGCATTCGAGGGGCCGAGGTAAGCGTCGAGGGCATAACCGTCAACGGAAAGACCCACATATTGGCTATCACCGATAAACTGGTGACGGAACCGCCGTATTTCGTCGAGCTAGGCCACTCTGAACCAGCTCTTTTGAACGATTCCGAGAAGGCTCAAATAGAGAAAATCGCGTGTGCGGCGATCGAAGCTGTGGGAATCGTGAACGGTCCTTCCCATACCGAGATCATGGTAACGGATAGCGGGCCGATGGTGATCGAAATCGCCGCACGACTTGGGGGCGACTACATCACTTCTCGACTAGTCCCTCTTTCAACGGGGATCGATATGGTTGGCGCCTCGGTGGAGCTTGCGCTGGGGTTGCCGATAGATATCTCTCCGTGTATACAGGGTGGAAGCGCCATTAGGTTCATCGTCTCAAGCGCGGGAGTGATTTCCGATATCGATATCGATTCTGCGATGTACGATTTGCCCGGCTTCGAGGAGCTCGAGCTGTACAAAAAGCCCGGAGATGCCATATCCGAGCCCCATTCGAGCAATGATCGTGTTGGTCACGTGCTATGCACCGGCCCGGATGCTCAGTCGGCAAGGGAGACGGCCGAAAAAGCCCTTTCGATGGTTCGCGTAGCGCTTCGCTGAGCGTTTTCAGCTACGAAAACCATTTTAACTTGAGCGAATCGAGCTGAGCCGTGCTCGTGGAAATCTAGTCTCGTCTGAACAGGTCCCTCGTGTACACCTTGCTCGCGACATCCTCCAGCTCGGGGTTCCAGCGGTTCGCCACGATGAGGTCGCAGCGGCCCTTGAACGCGGCCAAGTCGCGCTCTACCTCGCTGCCGAAGAAGTCGCTCGTATCCAGCGTCGGCTCATACACCAGGACGTTCACGCCCTTGGCCTTCACTCGCTTCATGATCCCCTGCACTGACGAGGCGCGGAAGTTGTCCGAGCCGGTCTTCATGGTGAGGCGGTAGACTCCCACGACCGGGCCCTCGACGCCTGCCACCCGCGCCAGCACCTCGTCGGCCACGAAGTCCTTGCGGGTGCGGTTCGCATCCACGATGGCCCCGACCAGGTTCTGCGGCACGTCGGCGTAGTTTGCCAGCAGTTGCTTGGTGTCCTTGGGAAGGCAGTAGCCCCCGTAGCCGAACGAGGGGTTGTTGTAGTGCACCCCCACGCGCGGGTCGAGGCACACGCCCTCGATGATGCGTGCGGCGTCAAGCCTGCGGGCGCAGGCGTAAGTGTCGAGCTCGTTGAAGTAGGCGACGCGCAGCGCGAGGTAGGTGTTCGCGAACAGCTTCACCGCCTCGGCCTCGGTGGACCCGCAGACGAGGACAGGGATGCCATGCGAACCGTCAGGGTTCTCGCGCTCCCGCTCGACAGGGTCGGCCCCCTCGGCGAGCAGCGCGGCGAAGCGGCCCGCCACCCGCACCGCCTCCGGGTCGTCCTCGTCGCACCCCACCACGATGCGCGACGGATGCAGGTTGTCGTAGAGCGCGCGGCCCTCGCGCAGGAACTCGGGGCTGAAGAGGATGCGGCGGTCGCCGAGGCGCTCTCGCAGCTGGGCGGTGTATCCTACGGGTACGGTCGACTTGATCACGATCCAAGCGTCCGCATTGGCCGCGCGAATCGCCTCGACCGCCGCCTCGACGCTCGAGGTGTCGAAGAAGTTCAGGGCGGGGTCGTAGTTCGTCGGCGTCGCCACCACGGCGAACTCGGCGCCGGGGTAGACCTCAGCGGGGTTGGTCGCGGCGCGGAACGACAGAGGGCGCTCGCCCGAGGCATCCATCGCGAGGAACGCCTCGATCTCCGCGTCGGCGATAGGGCTCTCGCCGCGGCCCAGCGTGGCCACCTTCCCCTCGTCGATGTCGAGGGCCGTCACCTCGTGGCCCTGTGCGAGCAGCAGGGCCACGGACAGTCCGACGTAGCCGGTCCCGGCGATTGCGATCTTCATGTCTATTCTCCTGTCAAAGTGCCGATCGAACCTGAGAGCTTGGTGCCTAGAGCGCGTAGTACCCCCTGTACCAGCGTGCGAACTCGCGCAAGCCGTCCTCGAGAAGAGTGGACGGCTTGAAGCCGAAATCGCGCCCTAGCTCGGAAACGTCGGCGTACGTCTGGTAGACGTCGCCGGGCTGCATGGGAAGCAGCTCGTGAACGACAGGCCTGTCCGCGACACCTTCCTCGGCCAGCACCGCCTCGAGTGTCTCGACGAATCTCATCAGGCTTTCAGGGTGGTTGTTGCCGATGTTATACACTTTGTAGCATGCACCGTCCTTGGTGGGCTTGGGCGCTCTCCCCATGACATTCACGACGCCTTCTACGATATCGTCGATGTAGGTGAAGTCGCGACGCATGTCGCCCATGTTGTATATCTGGATGGGCTCCCCCCGCACGATCTTGTCAGTGAACTTGAAATAGGCCATGTCGGGGCGGCCCATGGGGCCGTAGACGGTGAAGAAGCGCAGGCCCGTCGCTGGGATGTCGTAGAGTTTGGAGTAGGCATGCGCCATGAGCTCGTTGGACTTCTTCGTCGCCGCGTAGAGCGACACCGGATAGTCGACCTGGTCGGACTCGGAGTATGGGACTTTCTCGTTGCCCCCGTAGACCGACGATGACGAGGCGTAGACGAGATGCTCGACGGGGTGATGGCGGCACGCCTCCAGGACGTTGAAGAACCCGATGAGATTGGAGTCGACGTATGCCCGCGGGTTGTCGATGGAGTAGCGCACGCCTGCCTGGGCGGCCAGGTTCACGACGATCGACGGATTGCACTCGGCGAACGCCCGATTGACGGCCGCCCCGTCGGCTATGTCGGCGCGGACGAACTCGAAGCGCCTCGTGCCCCCGTCAGCCTCGCGCAGCATGCGCAGGCGATCCTCCTTGATGCCCACGTCGTAGTAGTCGTTCATGTTGTCGATCCCGACGATATGAACGTTGGTGCCCTCCAGCAGCCGCTTACACAGGAACGACCCTATGAAGCCGGCCGCGCCGGTGATGAGAATTGTCTTATGCAGCTTTTTTGTTTTCCCTGACATAGCTTCGTCTTCCTAATTTCCGCCAACAAGCACAAGCCATTTAATTATTATGATTATTTTTGTTAAGGATTCGATTCTTCTTCCCTTTCCAAGTTAGATTTTTCGTATGCAAAAACTCTTCTCGATGTTTTTGCTCGTAGTCTTCAATTGTGGAGAGCAATCGAGCTGGGATACCTCCTACAATTGAATTGTCAGGGACATTTTTCGTAACTACGGCACCGGCGGCGACAATACAATTATTGCCAATTTCAACTCCAGGCATGATGGTGGCACCCATTCCTATGTGGCAGTTGTCGCCAATAATAACTGGCCGGAACAGATCAATATCCGCGTACTTCTCTTTCAATCCACGAAGAACCCAAACTCCTCCATCGTGAGTGGTAATGTTGACTCCTGCAGTGATTCGGACGTGATTTCCAATATGAACGAGATACGGTTCCGATCCAAAGTTATAGCCGTTGAGAATTTCGCAGTTTTCTCCTATTTCAAGCCCTCTTTTTTTCAGCGCTTTCAATTTTGCCTTTTTAGACCTGAAGACCCACAGGATTGCTCTAAGCAATGGAAGTCCTTCCTTTCCGTCCCATTTAGTTTATTGAGGTATATGCCGAAATCTTGCACGTAATTCGAAAGATCAAATACCTTCGATGCTTTCCTCGATGCTTTCCTCTGCATTGATCTCAATTCGTCTACCGACATGAGTTCAATGCGTTCCAACGCTTCACGCAATGTGCGATCGGTAATTTCTTCCAGGATGATTCCATCTACCCAACTGTCGATAACGGAATCGGCACCTCCAACGCGATTGCAAATTACCGGAGTGGCACAGCACATCGACTCTGCAAGTTTGGTAGAAAAGCCAGCACGCGCGTAAAGATCTTCTCTTCTGAAAAGGATGCTGAAATCAGCAGATTTTATTATCTCCAATGCTTCTTCATGGAGCATTCTTTCCAGAACACGAATATGCTCGCTCTCATAGCTCTCCTCCGCAATTCTTGTAATGAATTCGGATTCTTCTTCCGATGCGCCCACTATCGTGAAAACCACTTTTTTCTTCGAGCACCTTAAGTTGTGATGCATTACCGCCCTTATGAAAGGGACAATAGAATCTTTTCCGTCTCCAAGAGAGCCAACATATACTATGTTTACCGAATCTTGAGATGCGAAAGGAGTTATCGATTTCATGGATTCCGTATTCTCGAACACTGCTGGGAGAAAAAAGGGATCGCAGCCCTTAGAACAAAAATAACTGTAAAAGAAAGGACTTATTGCAATTTGGCCCGAAAGCGTTTCGTCAATCTTCGCAATCCTCTTGTTGTCGAAATAGTAGTAGATTTTCGAATACAGACCAGCTGCATCTTTTGCTCTAAACCAGTCCGTTTCGTCAACCAGCGTTGCGATATTATTCTTAGCTGCATACTCTAGTGTTTGTTTGACGAGATTAGCGCTGCCGCCATAGAAGACAATCATTTTGGGAGAGAATTTTTCACAGTATTGGATTAATGCTTTCGCCGAATATGAGCTACTCAGCATCTCGATCACCTTTTTTGTTTTCCGAAGACCTTTGAGAGGCTGAAAAAAGGACACGTCGTTGAATCCTTTCTCTTCAAGAGGGTGTGCATTCGTAGTCCACGAAGTAGTCAAAAGATCGACGCTATAGCCGTTGGATTGAAGAAGTCGCGTGATCGCCTTCGTCCGCATCGTGGGAGCGTCGTCTCCAGGAATATGCCTTATGACGTAAAGAGCATCAGCCACACGGATCAACCCCTTTTCCTGCAATTTCCTCATATGCGCCCAGTAATGCTTGTTTGTTTGCACTGCGGGAGTGGTTGATTTCGCGTGCCCTTTTCATTCCTGAAAAGCCAATGTCAAAAGCGCGCCTGGGTTCTTCGAAAACGCTCATGATGTAATGGGATAAAAGACCTATATCGCCCCATGTATACAAGTAAGCTTCTTTTTGATGAATGGCCATGTCGGGAACGCCTCCAACAAAAGAGGCGATGCAAGGCAAACCAAGCATCATAGCCTCACCCATTGAGTTCGGAGAATTTTCGATGCTGGAAGTGGAAACAAAGCAAGCACATTTCCGCATTGCGTCTATTACACCTGTGGCGTTAATTTCACCCAAAAAAACCAGCGAACCGCCAACCCCGAGATCGCGGCTAAGCCTGTTCAGATACCTATCGTAACTTGATCCTTTCAACAAGCTGCTTTTGAATCCGTTTGTGCCACTGATAAAAACCTTTGCATCGGGAAACCTCTCTAGCACTATTTCCATAGCTCTGATCAAATGGTATAGGGCCTTGATCGGTTTACCACCCTGACTGAAAAAGATATTGTGGCTTGATGTTGCGTAACCAGGTTCAGCTTCGTAAAACTCAGTTCTGAGTGTTTCTCCGCAATGGTGATATGAGACGTTTTGGTTGAAACGCTTGCAATGAGCGTAGTCCCACATAGTGCGTCCCATCACATGTTCAATCCTACCCAAAAGCCGTATTTCGTTCATTCCTCGAACATAATAACTCTTCTTTTGAGCCATCAAGTTAGTTCTGCTTTTCAGTTCCGAGATCGTTGTCGCGTGCATGGTGATAGCGGGGATATCAGGGCAGAAAGCCTTAGAGTATTCCGACACAAGACCTTGAATCGAAACCACAGTTTTTGCGAGTATGCCAACATCTGCGGCGGCAACTACCATCGCTTCGCAAAATTCATGTTCTGTCCCGAAAATATGGACGACGTCAGGATTAACTCTTTTCAGCATAGCCTTGAATAAATCGATAGTAGAATCGTACGATTCTTTTTTCCGACTCCAAGGGAATCCGCATGCTAGCAGCCGACCGTCCTTAAATATTTCGACATCCCGTTTGACGGCTTGTGGGTAGCATACGCACAAACTGCGACAACCAGATTCAATAAGATCGTGAAAAGCTCCTGAGATCCATCCGCCCTGAACCGCGATAGATCGTCCATAATGTTTGGAGACATATGGGAGGGGTGTACTGCAGAGCCACATCACATTCATAGCCGGGGTTCCTTCGGTCTCGAGGTTTTTGTGCCATCGTTCGGCTTTCGCAAAAACTTAAAATACAGGTAAGCGGGATAAACAGCAGTCGAGATTAGCATGACCAGGATATTGCCCAGCAACACGCCCGTACTCGTTCCGATGGATAAAGCGAGCATATAGGAAACAGGTATGTTCAAAATTGCTTGAACTATTGCCACGATCATCATCATTTTCAGACAAGACAAACCATTCGTTACCTGGGAGAAAATTGCATTAAACATGTAGATGCCTGTATATATGAACATGCCCAATATCAGACCGTCTGGGTTCTCTAGTGGCTGACCCAGCCATACTGCAATTACCGTATCGTAGAATAGATACAATAGAAAGCATCCAGATAAGGTTACAAGAAAAGGCTTTGCCATGCTCAATATTGCCACAGGGATCGCTCGCGATCCCTGACGTTCGTAATTTGCTGTAATTGATGACCAGAAAGGAGTTATGACAGCCACGTAAAGGCTGGCCAAAGCCATGAATAGCTTATTAGCTGTAGAGAAGGGGGTTACCTCACTTGGTCCGAATATGTTTGAGACGATAATAGTACTCGTGCTGAATAGGAGTAGCGATGCAATTTGAACAACGAAAAACCGGAGGCCAAGGTCAGTCACTTCAATAGCTTTGGCTTTACTGAAGTATTTCAAAGAGGGCATATACTTTTCATGTTTATAGAAAAATGCGCCCGTGAAGCCAATCCCGACGACGACAGAGGATAACCCATATACAACTGCGACAGAAAAAAGAGGATCATCCAATGTCGGGAATAGAAATAACGCACATACGCTGGCGAGCATCAGTGCCTGTTGAACAACCCCCAAAAGATTAACAATATGAGCTTTCTGGATAGCAAAGAAGAGACTTTTACAAATTGAGAATATGAAACTTAAACACATAAGCAAGAAGCTGACGCAAATCGGAGCTTTCAAATCCGAGTATAGGTGTGAGTCTACATTAAGAAGGGAATTCCAGTTGATCAGCTGGAACAACAGAATGGCTACGATGGCCATCACGGTTACGATAGCCGAGAGAAGGATATATGCGCTCGAAACAAGGCTTTTTATGCTGCTCTCGTTTTCTTCGCGAGCAAGCGCGATACTTAATTGATTTCTTAAACCGTTGCCAATGCCAATATCGAAGTATGCTATCCACGAGACTACATTCAGAATTACGGCCCAAACGCCATAAAGCTCGACTCCTAAATACCTCAATACTATTGGCACGTAAAGGAAGCTGAGAATTATGCTTGCAACTTTATAGATAAGGAGAAGAGTGCTGTTCCTTTTTATATTCCTTGCACTATAGTCAGGCATAGTGGACTTGCCTCATATTCGAGAGGAAGCTTGCTTTAGTTGCTCGTATGCGGTCGGTTGTTCTTTGGGGGCTAGTGCAAGATACATTGAAATGGAAATTAGGACAGGAGTAAGCACAAGCGCCTGAGAAACAGCATACAGGATATACACGATCAGATAGATTGCGGTTCTAATGGAACCGAGGCGAGCTCGAAAAACGGGACCTAATAGCCAATGCAGATATACAATAATGAATGGGAAACCCAAAGCTGCCGATGTGGTAAATAGGCCGGCACCGACGGCTAGTTCGCCTTTTGCGGCCGTAATCTCGTCGAACCCGACTCCGAAGGGAGACTTGAGCAGAGACTCAAGCGAAGCAACAACCGAATCGATCCTCACGCCTCCGTTGCCCTCCATTAACGAAAAGTTTCCCTCTGAGAAGACCTTGTCGAAAAAGCTTTCTGACAAGAAACTGCCGTCCCCTCTCACGATGTAATCATAAAATAGGAGCACTATGCATAATAAAACAAGGAACAACACCCGATTTTTAATCTCAGCCGAACCCTTCATCATAAAATAGCCAATTATCATTATGATAAAGGAGAGATAGCCCGTCGTTGAGCCGCACGTGATAAGAGCCAAAGAAAGTAATCCTATTTCTGCAAGTACTTCGTGATTGGATGTGGTCAGCTTTTCGCGTAGAAAAAGTAGATAGTAAAGAGCTCCGATCAGAACTGCTTGGTACACCCCAGGCTCGGTGTAAAAGCCGATATTCCTTATTTCTCCTTCACGTATGCTGACAAGCAGTAATCCTTTCGTTTGAAAGCTCTCGATCCCAAAAGCCGACAGATTATAATATGTTCCTTGCGAAGAAAAGGGGCTAAAAGGTAACAGGTAAAATAGAGTTGGGATTACCAACCTGGCAAAGTAAAAAGCCATGCTAACGATTGCCAAAACGGTAATAAGGCGAATCATTCTTTTGGGAAAGTTTGCATAGTCATATTTGATAGCAATAACCAGCAAGGATAAGCGGAGCCCATACGAAAGGAACACCCCAATACCAACTCCGCCAGCAAAGACACGTACCAAACCCGATAAGGTCAGAAGAAATCCGAGAAAAGCAAGCGTGCGAAAATCCCAATAGCGCCTGCTCAAAATGACTATCGCCATGAAAAATGCAGCTGCGAAAGGTACTGCTTCCTGCAAGTAATAGTCATACAAGTACGACTGCCCACAAATGAGAACGCAATAAATCATCGCATAATGTGCTATGCACCTAGTCTTATCATGTACGAAAAATCCCCTGTTAGTAAGGCCATCGATCGCACGTGGACTAACGGTCATTATTGCCCCATAGAATGCTCAGCCATTTTTCTCCTATTACGTTGATATCAATCTGGGCACGTATTTTTGCAGCTTCGCGAGAAAACGACGCGGCCAATTCTTCCTCTTCGACGATACGGCACATGCATTTTGACATCATCTCAACATCATTCACATCGACCAAAAAGCCGTTTATGCCGTCGTTAATCACAGATTCGGCACCACCGCCGTCACAGCGCGTGCATATAGAGGGCACACCCATAGACAGAGCTTCAAGCATGGAATTGGATAGTCCTTCGAAGCGCGAAGCCATAACGAACATCGCGCTTGTTCGAACACGTTCGTTTACTTCACTGGAAAAGCCCCTAAAAACAACGCTTTGTTCCAAACCCAATTCGTGGACTAGTTGTTTTAGGGGCTCCTCTTGAGAAGCGCTCCCAAATCCTTCTCCAAAAATCTCATATGTGTAATCAGGATGAATTTTGTGAAACTGCGCAAAAGCTAATAAAGCCATCGGATAGTTTTTCTGGGAAGCAAGCCTGCCAACCGAGACCACGCGTTTCTCACGGGGCCCGAAATATGGAGAAGGCGTAGCTTGTGACAAGGGATTCCAGATCAGCTCCCCTTTGTCGCGCACGTGACGAGGGAAGCACGCAGCCTCGTCCTCGGTTTGAAACACGATCACGTCAGCATACTTATATAGACAATCTCGAAGCATCGGAAGTAACCTGCTGTTTTCGAAATCGTGTCGGGGATCGTTCCTTACCGAAACAATAACTCGATTCGTGAGTCCAGTCTTTGCAAGTAAGGTATACAAATTTTGATGCGGCAAAAATGATAAAAAAGTTGCTTCAGGATGTGCTTTCATAAGAGACCGAATTACACGTATCTGCTGAAATGGCGAAATATCCTCTTGTGCGTATTTCTCTACCATTTGAACCCCGGTGGGAATCTCATACTGCACTCGACGCTGCTTCGTTACGACGATACATACTTCTATATCGTGCTTTACCAGAAATTCTGAGATTGAAGCAATCACCCTTTCAGCGCCACCTCCTAAAAAGGAAGGACCAATATAGTACAATGCTTTTTTCATTTTAATCTAATCCGTGCTCATTCTTGTTTTTGTAATCCTTACGCATACAAGCTTTTTCGTAGATATTCTTTAGTCCCAATAAATAGTTTTGTGAAGAATACCTCTCACAAACGGTGGCGTATATATTGCTGCTCATGCGGCAACGGGCTTCCGCATCTGTTGTGAGCCTGATCAAGGCGTTGCTGATTGCTAAAGCATCTCCAGCATCAACTAGCACTCCAGATATTTCATCAGCTATGACATCGGAGACGGCTCCAACCCTTGTTGCGACACTGGGAACTCCCTGAGCTGAAGCTTCAAGCAGTGAAAATGGGAGTGCTTCATTATGGGAAGGCAATATATTGAGTATATAGTCTTCAAAAAAACCCGCATTGACAACAACCGTGCCTCGATATCGAACGATCGATCCAAGACCCATTTCAGCGATGCGCTTCTCAATATCCATCAAGTCCCTACCGCATAAATCCACGTACACTCCATTCGGTAAATAGGGCGACGCAAGTGTGAGTGCTCGCAATAAATCATTGAGGCCCTTTTCTGGGCATATATTACCGAGGTATAATATGTGTCCCTTGATTCGTTTGCCATACGGATTGCTTAAAGGAGTGTCGACTGCATTAGGAAGCAACTCGATACGATTGTTCTCAATTCCGCTATCCGCCAGAAAGTTATTCAGGTAAGAGCCGAGAACAATAATGGCATCCGAGTGAGTTAGAATATAGTCGATTTTTCTTTTTCTCTTTTTTGATGCAACACTATAAAAATAGGCTAAGTCACAATGAATTTGAAGCACTATGCATGCTCCGCATCTAACTGCGATACGGGAAAGAATGAAACTTCTATCCAAACTCGCATTGTTTGCCATGTGCAAATGTAGGATTTTTTTCCCTCTTACGCAAAGCAGAAACAGTATGCGTACGATTCCGACCATGAAAACAGCTATTTTTTTCATTTTGGTAAAGAAGCTGGGATTTGCAACATACTGGTTTGCAGTTGTCACGTAGTCGATATCAATCTCATGTTCTGGTGCATTTTGCACGACCATTTTAACTAGTGTACTGATGCCGCCTGTTGCTTTTGGCGTCACCCCTGCCATGACGGCTTCAATCCTCATAAGCAACCTTTCGATCGTATCGGCGAGATACGCCAAGAGCCCAAGAAGTCGTACGAACTTCTTTACTACCAAATCGAGCTACCATAAAGGGTTTTTCTGACGGACCATTTTAAGGATATATTCGTTTAAGTTTCCTATTGATAAAAAATTACGGAAATAGGAAGATACTTCAGCTTTGTAAACAAATCTCCGATAATAGAATTGCACGGGTTTGTAACTTCTATTTATTTATGCGACTTCCAATTTGTCTTGCTGGACATCCGCCCCAAATTGAATACGTTGGATAAATATCATTGGTTACGACAGCCCCTGCAGCCACTACGCAACCTTTGGCGATATGAACACCCTTGAGAATTATAGCGTTTGCCCCCACCCATACATCGTCTTCGATCACGACATCAGCGTCGTTTTCGGGAAGTTTCTCGTTGTCTCCAATTGCAATCATTGGTCTATCGAGAATATCTGTTCGATGATCACCTGTAATGATAGTGATATTCGGCCCTGTCATGAAGTAGTTACCAACAATAACTTCGGCACGTGTCGTCCAAATTATTGCATTGACTCCTATAGAGCAGGCGTCTCCGATGTGAATGTTTTTGTTTCCCTTAAAGTCGCTTCCACGCCCAATACTCACCTTCGTGCCGCAACTGGCTAACGATCGTTTTAGGCTTGGCATGATGAAGAGCCTGTGAAAAAGGCGTTGAACGGTATCGATAAATGTATACACTCCCAATTTCCTAACCCTTCCTCCACACCATCTGGTCCACGATGCCGGTGTAGGACTGGATGATCCTGACCGCCTTCGTCGAGACGTTCTCGTCGACGTAGTCGGGCACGTCCGAGGCGAGGTCGCCCGAGCGCACCGCCTCCACGGCCAGGTCGACGGCCTGCAGCACGCGCTCCGCGGTGATCGAACCAATGACGAACGCGCCGGCGTCGAGCGCCTCGGGGCGCTCGGTGGAGGTGCGCACGCACACAGCCGGGAAGGGAAGCCCCCTCGAGCTGAAGTAGGCGGCCTCCTCGGGCAGCGTGCCCGAGTCGCTCACTGTGCAGAACGAGCCCATCTGCAGGCGGTTGTAATCGGTGAAGCCCAAAGGGGCGTGCGTTCGTACGAGCGGGTGCAGCGCGGTCCCGGATTCCTCAAGCCGCTTGGCGCTGCGCGGGTGCATGCTGTAGAGCACGGGGAGGCCGTAGCGCTCCGCGACGCTGTTCACGGCCTCGAACAGCGTATCGAGGCTGCACGGGTCGTCGACGTTCTCCTCGCGGTGGGCCGACAGCAGCACGTAGCCCTTATCCTCCAGATCGAGCCGGCTGAGGACGTCGGACGCCTCGATGCGATCCCAGTGGGCGGAGAGCACCTCGGCCATGGGGGACCCGGTGACGAACGTCCTCTCCTTGGCCGTCCCCTCGGCGTTGAGGTAGCGCCTGGCGTGCTCGGAGTAGCACATGTTCACGTCGGCGATATGGTCGACGATGCGCCGGTTTGTCTCCTCGGGAAGCCGTTCGTCGAAGCAGCGGTTGCCCGCCTCCATGTGGAAGATGGGGATGTGGAGGCGCTTGGCAGACATGGCAGACAGGCAGCTGTTCGTGTCGCCCAGGACCAGCAGCGCATCGGGTCGCACACGGGAAAGGCACTCGTAGCTTTTCGCTATGACGTTGCCCATCGTCTCACCGAGGTCAGCCCCCACCACGTTCAAGTACTCGTCGGGCTGGCGCAGCCCCAGGTCCTCGAAGAATATCTGGTTGAGCTCGTAGTCGTAGTTCTGGCCCGTGTGCACGAGCGTCTGGTCGAAGTAGCGGTCGCACTTCTTTATCGTCTCGGACAGGCGGATGATCTCGGGACGGGTACCCACGATGGTCATGAGCTTGAGCTTGCCCACGGCTACACCTCCTCGTAATACGTGTCGGGGTTCTCGGGATCGAAGGGCTCGTTGGCCCACATGAGGGTGACGAGGTCTCGCTCGTCCGACAGGTTGGCGATGCTGTGCGTGTGGCCGGGTATCATCTCGACCACCTCCGGCTCCTCGCCGGACACCCGGTACTCGACGACAGGGTAAGGCTCGCCGCCCTCGTCGGTCCCGACGCGGCGCAGTCGGACGAGCGCCTCGCCCGACACCACGCAGAACTTCTCCCATTTCGCATGATGCCAGTGCTGTCCCTTCACGACGCCCGGCCGCGAGACGTTCACCGAGACCTGCCCGCGGTCGACGGTGCGCAGCACCTCGGTGAAGCTGCCGCGCCCGTCGCGGTTCGCCTTCAATGCGTAGGAGAAGTCCGACGGGTCGAGGTAGCTCAGGTACGTCGAGTAGAGCTTCTTGGAGAAGGAGCCGGCCGACACGTCGGGCACGTCGAGCGTCGAGCGCGCTTCGCGGAAGGAGCGGAGCAGCCCCACGATCTCGCCCAGCGTCGCGCGGTGGACGGGGCCGGCGCAGCAGAGCCCGCCGTCTCCGCGGCTCGCGTTGCCGAGGAGCGCCTCGAGCATCTCCGCAACCAGGTCGTCGACGTAAAGCAGCTCCAGCTCGGTCGCGGGGTCGTCCACGCGGACGGGCAGGCCCCTCGCCACGTTGTGGCAGAAGGTGGCCACCGCCGAATTGTAGTTCGGGCGGCACCACTTGCCGAAGACGTTCGGGAAGCGGTAGACGAGGACGTCGGCCCCCGTACGCTCGGCGTGCTCGCGGAACAGCCCCTCGCCGGCCAGCTTGCTCTCGCCGTACGCGCTGCCCGCGTAGCGGCCCTCGAGCGAGGCCTGGGCGGAGGAGGCCAGCATCACCGGGCAGCGGTTCCCGGCCCGCTCGAGCGCTCCCAGCAGATCGGAGGCGAACCCGAAGTTGCCCTCCATGAACTCGGAGGCGTCCTTCGGCCGGTTGACGCCGGCCAGGTTGAACACGAAGTCCGCCTCCGCGCAGAACCTCTCGAGGTCGGCGGCGCTGGAGTCGCGGTCGTACTCGAAGATCTCGAGCGGCAGCAGCGAGGCGTAGCGCGCGCGGCGGTCCTTGCCGTCGCGGACGCATTTGAGGGTCTCGACGAGGTTGCGCCCGACGAAGCCCTTCGCGCCGGTCACGAGCACCTTCATCGCGCGCTCCCCTCGGCGAGGGCCTCTCGCACGTATTCGGCCGTCTTGATCTTCTCGACGGTCGCCGTCACGTCGAGCTGCTCGGTGTTGTGCGAGGTGTAGGAGTCGTCGGCCTGGGTGCGCACCTCGCTGCCGACCGTGAACTTGTCGTAGTTGAGGTCGCGCGTGTCGGCGCGCACGCGCCAGTAGCCGCCCATGTCCTCGGCGCGCAATCGCTCCTCGCGCGTCATGAGCGTTTCGAAGAGCTTCTCGCCGTGCCGCGGCCCCACCACGTTCGTGCCGGTGCGGCCGAACAGCTCCTGCACCGCCTCGGCCAGGTCGCCTATGGTCGACGCCGGCGCCTTCTGGATGAACAGGTCGCCGGGGTTGGCGTGCTCGAAAGCGAAGCATACGAGGTCGACCGCCTCGTCGAGGTTCATGAGAAAGCGGGTCATGGACGGGTCGGTGACGGTGACGGGGTCGCCGCGGCGGATCTGCTCCATGAACAGCGGGATGACGCTGCCGCGCGAGCACATGACGTTGCCGTAGCGCGTGCAGCAGATGGTGGTGCGCCCGGCGCCGTTGCGGGCGTTGGCGTAGATGATCTTCTCCATCATCGCCTTCGACGTGCCCATGGCGTTGATCGGGTAGGCAGCCTTGTCCGTCGACAGGCACACCACCTTGTCTACCCCTTCGTCGATGGCGGCGTGCAGCACGTTGTCGGTGCCGATCACGTTGGTGCGCACGGCCTCCATGGGGAAGAACTCGCAGGAGGGCACCTGCTTGAGGGCGGCGGCGTGGAACACGTAGTCGACGCCGCGCATGGCGTCGCGCACCGACTGGGGCTCGCGCACGTCGCCGATGTGGAAGCGCACGCGCCCGGCCTTGTCGGGGTGGCGTTCCTGAAGCGCGTGGCGCATGTCGTCCTGCTTCTTCTCGTCGCGGCTGAAGATGCGGATCTCCCCGACGTCGGAATCCATGAAGTGCTTCAGCACCGTGGAACCGAAGCTCCCCGTGCCGCCTGTGATCATGAGGGTCTTGTTTTTGAGCGTTCCGTTATTCAGCAAGGGAGCATCCTTCCTTCGCGAGCAAGTACAAAAAGCGGGTGTTCGTCACGGCGTATCGCTTGAAGAGACGCCCCGGCTCCTGAATGAGACGATAAAGCCATTCCAAGCTGGCATTCTGCATCCATCTTGGCGCTTCTGGCACGATGCCGGCGAGAACGTTGAAAGCTCCGCCGACGCCCACCATGAGCGCGTTTGTCTTTCCTTTTAATTGCGCACACAGCATCTCCTGGCGAGGGGCCCCGAGGCCCATCCAGACGATGTCGGCGCCGGAAGCGTCGATGCGCTCGCATAGCTCGCTTTTCTCGTCTTCCGTCAGGTCTCGGAACAGAGACGGCTCGAAACCCGCTATGCACAAAGAGGGAAATTCCTTGCCGAGCGTGTTTACCAGCGCTTCGACGTTCGGGCGGGTATTGCCGTAGAAGTAATGCGAGGCTCCTTCGAACTCGGAAGACGAGAATATCTTCCTCATAAGATCAGGGCCGGTCACCCTTTCCATCTCGGGAGCAATCTTGGAGCCGGCCACTGAAAGCGGTTTCCCGTCGGGGAGCGTCAAGAACGAGTCAATCTGCACCTTTTTATACGACTCGTTATCATGGGCCATGACCGTCGTGTGCGCGTTCGATACGCAGACGTAGCTTCCACGTGCCTCTCCAGAGGAAAGACCAAGGGCGATCGCATCGAGGGCGGAAGACATGCTTACCGCCGATATGGGGATCCCGATGACGCTGACGTTGCGGATGGGTTTAGG
>NZ_PPTT01000038.1 GCF_003339815.1 Eggerthella sinensis | reverse complement strand
GAATACCCCGTTCGGGGAATGCCGCGCGCGTCCCTTCGCGCTAGAGTGGTGGGGAAAGGGAGGTGGTCGGATGGATACGGGCTCGTCGACCTGCGTGGCGGTGCTGGCCGCGGGCGCGTCGAAGCGCATGGGCGCGTGCAAGCTCGCGGCGCCCTTCGCCGGCTCGACGCTGCTCGAGCGCGCGCTCGACGCCGCCTGCGGATGCGGGGCCGCGCAGACCGTCGTGGTCACCGGCGCGCATCGCAGCCTCGTCGCGCCGCTCGCGCGGGCGCGCGGGGCGTGCGAGGCGCACAACCCCGCATGGGAGCGCGGGCAGTCGACCTCGGTGCGCGCCGCAGCGCGCTTCGCCGCAGCGCACGGGTTCGCCGCGCTGCTGGTCATGGTGGCCGATCAGCCCTACCTCGAGGCGCGCCACCTCGCTGCGCTGCTGCGAGCCCGCGCGGCGGGCGACGCCGACGCGTACGTGGCCGAGAGCGGCGGGCGGCGGGGCAACCCCTGCCTGTTCGACGCGCGGTGCTTCCCCCTGCTCGAGACGCTGACGGGCGACGAGGGCGCCCGCGCCCTGCTGCGCGCGCACCCCGCGCTGCGCGTGCGCCCCGTGCGCTTCGAGGACGCCGATCTGTTCGACGACGTGGACACGCCGCGCGATGCGGCGCGCCTCGAGGAGGCGATGCTCCGTGTGCGCTAGGATTCCGAGCGGCGCGGCGGGCGCGCCGCCGCTCGACCGCGCGCAGTTCCCCATCCTCGAGCGCCGCGTCGGGCGCGACGGCGACCGCCCGCTCGTGTACCTCGACAGCGCGGCCACCTCGCTCGTGCCGCTGCGCGTGACGGACGCGCTGACGGCCTTTCTGCACACGAGCTGCGCGAACATCCATCGCGGCGCGCACACGCTGGCCGAGGAGGCCACCGACGCCTACGAGCGCTCCCGCGAGCACCTTGCGGCGTTCTTGCACGTGGACGACCCGGCGCGCCTGCTGTTCACGCACGGCGCCACCGAGTCGCTCAACCTGGCGGCGCGCTGCTGGGCCGAGGAGGCGCTCGCGCCGGGCGACGTGGTGGCCGTGGCCGAGGACAACCACCACGCCAACATCGTGTGCTGGCAGATGCTGGCCGCGCGGCGCGGCCTCGAGATCGCGTGGATTCCCCTGCAGGCGGACGGGATGCTCGACTACGGCGCCTGGTGCCGCATCGCCGAGCGCGGCCCGAAGCTCGTGGCGCTCGCGCAGCAGTCGAACGTCATCGGATGGGAGCAGCCGGCGCTCGCGGCCATCCTCGCCGACGCGTCGCGCTCGGGTGTCGTGGTGGCGCTCGACGGCGCGCAGGCGGCGGGCCATCGCCCCGTCGACCTGGGGGAGATGCCGGCGGACTTCTACGCCGTCTCCGCGCACAAGATGCTGGGCGTCACGGGCGTGGGCGCGCTCGCGTGCTCGTCGCGCGTGCTCGAGCGCATGCGGCCCGCCCTCGGGGGCGGCGGCATGGTGGAGCGCGTCGACCGCGCGGGTTTCGTGCCGGCGGCCGCCCCGCAGGGGTTCGAGCCGGGCACGCCCGCCATCGCGGCCGCGATGGCGTGGGACGCGGCGCTGGCGATGCTCGAGGAAGCGGGGATGGCGGCCCTCGAGCGCCACGTGGGTGCGCTTGCGTCCCGCGCGCAGCGCGGGCTCTCGGCGATGGCGGGCGTGCAGGTGGTGGGCGGCGCGCAGCGGGCGAGCGGGTCGCTGGTGGGCTTCGCGGTGGCGGACGTGCATCCGCACGACGTGAGCGCGCTGCTCGACGCGCGGGGCGTGCTCGTGCGCGCGGGGCATCACTGCGCGCGTCCGCTCCATGCGGCGCTCGGCTTCCCGGCAAGCGTGCGCGCGAGCTTCGCCGGCTATTCCACCGACGAGGACGTGGATGCGCTGCTGAGCGCGGTGGAGCGCATCGTGGAAGAGGGGGTGTAGCCGTGCGCATCGACGACGAGCTCATCTTGGAGCGCTACCGCCATCCGCACGCCAAGGGCTTCGACGGCGCCTTCGACGGCGCGGCGGCGGGCGACAACCCGTTCTGCGGCGACGCGATCGAGGTGCGCGTGTCGCTTGGACGCGGCGCCGAGGGCGTCGTGCTCGAGCGCGCGGCCTTCGACGGCTACGCCTGCTCGCTGTGCGCGGCCACGGCTGACCTGCTCATGGAGCGCGCTCGGGGCATGGCTCCGGCCGCGGTGCGGGCGCTTGGCCCGGACGACCTGCTGCGCTGGTGGGGCGGTCTCGAGGTGGGGCGGACGCGCAAGGGGTGCGTCGAGCTGCCGCTTTCGGTGCTCAAGCGGGCGCTTGACGCCGCGGAGGAGCATGCGGGGGCGAGTTTGCTACAATAGCGCGCAGGGGGACGGACGCCGGCGCGGGCAGCGGCGGGTTTCGGAGGGGGATGTATGGACGAGTACGGGTCTGGCGACGGCGTGCGCGAAATCGTGCTGCTGCCGTCGAAGGTGATTGTGCCGTCTCGAGCCGCGTACGTGGTGGAACGGCCCGCCGTGACCGCGAAGCTCGAGCGCGCGATGGCATGCGCGCTCACGGCCGTGGTGTCGCCGGCGGGTTTCGGCAAGACGACGGCGGTGGTGGGCTGGCTGCGCACGCACGACGATGTGCCGGCGGCGTGGTACCTGCTCGACGCCGAGGATGCCGCGCTCGACCGCTTCTGGCTCTACCTCGTCACCGCGCTGCGCCGCGCCGACGAGCGCATCTGCCAATCGTTCGACGACGTGCGCCTGCCCGACGAGTTCTCGAAGCTGCGTCCCATGCTGGACGCGCTCATCATCCAGATGACGGAGTACGGGCGCGATTTCGTGTGCGTGCTCGAGGACTTCCACGAAGTGCACGCGGCCCCGGACATCCACGAGAGCGTGCACTACCTGCTGCGCCATCTGCCACCGAACGCGCACTTCGTGATCACCTCGCGTCAGATGCTACGCTTTCCCACGGCGAAGATGCGCGTGGGCGGCCAGCTCAACGAGGTGACCGAGGCGGACCTGCGGCTGTCCGAGAGCGAGACGCGCGCCCTGCTTCTGGGCATGGGCATCCGCCTGGGAGGCGAGCAGACGAGCGCCGTGCACGAGGCCACGGGCGGCTGGGCGACGGGCATCCGGCTCGTGGCGCTGCTGTGCGGCGACGGTTCGCAGACGCGGATCGACGACGCCGTCGCCTGCGCGCGCGTCAGCATCAACGACTACCTGTTCGAAGAGGTGGTCAGCGTGCTGCCCGCCGACCGGCAGCGCTTCCTCGTGGCCACCTCGGTGGTGGGCGCGTTCTGCCTGCCGCTCGCCGAGCGCATCACGGGCCTCGCGCGCGACGAGGCGGCCGAGCAGGTGGACTTCCTCGTGCGCAACGGGCTGTTCGTCGAGCGGTTCGAGCGCAAGGAGGGCGAGGACTGGTACCGCTACCATCCCCTGCTGTCCGACCTGCTGCACCAGCGTCTCGACCGCACCGACGACCTCGACGCGGCGGCGCTCGGCGCGGCCGGGTGCGCGTGGCTCGAGGAGCACGGCTACTTCGATTCGGCGGTGGAAGTGGCCGCGAGCCTGCGCGACTGGGGCCGCGTGCGCCAGATCATCGTGGACAACTGGAAGCGGCTCTACATGAGCGACAGCCACTACACGGTGCTGCGCTGGGCGTCGTTTCTCCCCGAATCGGAGATCATGGCGAGCCCGCTCTTGTGCGCGGTGCTGTCCATGCCGTTCGCGCTCAAGGGCGAGGCGGAGCGCGCGAACGCCTACCTGCGCGAGGCCGTCGAGCGGCTGCACGACGATGAGGACTTCCTGTTCGCGCTCTGCCTCGTGCAGAAGGCGTTCATCGCGTCGTTCAAGAACGATTCCGCGCACATGCGCCAGTTCGCCACGCAGGCGCTCAAGTACCTGCCGCAGGAGGAGTTCTACCTGCGCTCCATGATGCTGCAGGTGGAGGCGTCGTCCACCGCGTCCTTCGACCTGCTGAGCGCGAAGGCGGCGTTCGTGCAGTCGCTCGACATGCAGCTTGCCTACGGCAACAAGTGCCTGTCGAGCTCGGCGTTCTGCAACCTGTCGCGCATCTGCGCGAACCTCGGGCACCTGCAGGAGTCGCGCCACTACGCCGAGCGCGCGTTCGCCCTGTACGCCGAGCAGGAGCGCCGCTTCAAGCCCATGCTGGGCTACGCGTACGTGGCCCGCATGCTGTGCGCCTACGAGGAGGGGGACCTCGAGTGCACGCTGCGCGAGCACGCCACCTACCTCATGGTGTCCTCCGAGGGCGCCGTGCCCGGCAGCGCGGCCGAGGAGGCGGCGCTGCTCGCGAAGATCCGCTACCGCATGGGCGCGCCGAGTGCGCGGGACGACTTCTTCGCCGCGATGGCCCTCGACGAGGAGGGCGCGCTCTCGGCGAGCCCCTCGTTCGCCATGGCGCTCGACTACGGCCGCGCGTTTCGCGCGCGGGCGGCCGAGCAGGCGGCGGCGCCCTTCGACCGCCGCTCGACCGGCGTGTTCCGCGGCATGCTGGCCTACCACCTCGACATGGTGGCGCGCTACGAGGACGCATGCGCGTTCGCCGACGGGGTGGACGAGGACGACCGCGCGGTGTACGTGCGCGCCTCGGTGCTGGCCTGCGCGTTCTCCGAGAAGGTTGCGCGCCTGACGCGGGCGGACGCCTACTTCGAGCAGGCGGCGCGCCATGCGTGCGCCTCGAAGCTCGACGGCGCGCTGGCCGAGAACGTCGCCTTCGTGCGCCCGGCCGCGCAGCGCTTCCTCGCGCGCACCGAGGACGCCGCGCTCGCGGGCTACGTGCGCGGGCTGCTCGACGCCGATGCGGACGCGGGCGAAGCCTCGCGGCTCACCGAGCGCGAGGTGGACGTCGTGCGCTGCATCGCCTCGGGGCTCACCATCGCCGAGTCGGCCGAGCGGCTGTTCGTGTCGCGCGAGACGGTGAAGAAGCACCTGGCCAACATCTACGCCAAGCTGGGCGTGCATTCCAAGATGCAGGCCGTCGCCCTGTTGCGAGAAGCGGGCGTGATCTAGGGGAAGGGCGCACCTGCCGCATCGCTGCCTTGGGCTGCTTCCTTTTGGGTCCCATGTGCCTCTCCCTCATGTGCCTTTCCCTCCGGGCCCCTCATGTGCCTCTCCCTCTGGGGCCTCTCCCTCATGCGCCTCTCCCTCTTGCGCGGCGGCAATGCCTTCGAACCGGAGAGCGCAATTCGCCGCGCAAGAGGGGGAGGGGGAGCGCCGTCGTGTTTCCCCGAACAACCGCTCGCTTGCCTTCAAGATTCCCCAATATACCCCGGCTTCTTACCCCTTCGCGTAATGGCGCCTACCCCCGTGTTCCCGGTACCGTTTTCAGCGGAGGAAAACCGGGTGCAAGAGGGGAGGAGACGCGCTCGCGCGCGTTGGCGTTTGGACGAAGGAAACGATAGAAGGAGGAGAGGTGCCATGGCTCAAGACGTGTCGCGCCGTGATTTTCTCAAGGTCGGCGGATTCGCCGGCTTCGCGGCGGGAGCAGCGGGACTCGGGATCGGATCGATCCTGGGTGCGCCCGCCGAAGCCCATGCCGAGACGATAACCGTCACCGATTTCGTGTACACGTGCCCCCTGTGCGGGCAGAAGACGACCGACTACGATGCGCTCGTCAAGCATTTCGAGGAAACCCACCCGCAGGCCGCCGTGCCCGCGTGCGCGGCGCTTTCCATCAACGGGGTGGATCTCAAGGTGCAGGTGGAACCCCATTGGACGCTGCGCGAGACGCTGCTCAAGGCCGTGGGCCTGACGGGCAACGCCAAGCAGATGTGCGACCGCGGGGCCTGCGGCTCCTGCACGGTGCTCATCGACGGGGTGCCGGCGCTGTCCTGCACCACGCTTGCCGTGGAATGCGAGGGCAAGCAGATCGAGACGTCGGAGGGCATCGCCGCCGACGAACGGTGGCGCCCGCTCGTGGAGGCGTACGCGAAGCACGACGCCGCGCAGTGCGGCTACTGCACGCCGGGGCAGTTCACCGTCGCCAAGTACATCATCGAGAAGTACGGCAACCCCACCGACGAGCAGATTCGCGCCGAGCTTGCGGGCAACATCTGCCGTTGCGGTACGTACTCGCGTCATGTGCAGGCCATCCAGGAAGCGGCCGGCGCGATCAAAGGAGGTAACTGATGGGCGAGATGTCGGTTTGGGAGCCTGAGGGAACCAACCAGGATCGCACCGAGTTCAAGGTGGTGGGCACCTGGGATCATCCGGGCCGCCAGTCGTGGGACATGGTGTCGGGCGCGGCGAAGTACCCCACCGACCTGTGGATGGAGGGCACGCTGACCGCCATGGCGCTGCGCTGCCCCTACGGCCATGCCAAGGTGAAGAGCCTCGATGTCGCCGACGCCGAGAAGATCGAGGGCGTGAAGCTCGTGCTGACGTACGAGGACGAGGAGCTGGCCTCCATGCCGAAGTACCGTCCCGCGTACTTCGAGTTCGGCGGCAGCCCGCTTCTGGGCGACGAGGCCGAGTTCGAGGGCGACGAAGTGGGCGCGGTGGTCGTGGCCGTGAACGAAGAGGTGTGCAAGGAGGCGCTGGCCGCCATCAAGGTGGAGTGGGAGGTGCTTCCGTTCATCCTCGATGCGCGCGAGGCCGCGAAGCCCGGCGCGCCCATCCTGCGCCCCGAGATGAACCCCGACTCCAATATGACCGGCAACACGTTCGGCGCCGCGGTGGAGTGGGAGCTGGGAAGCGCCGAGGACGGCTTCAAGGAGGCCGACCACATCGAGGTCATCGACTACGGCCGCCCCATGTGGAGCCAGTTCCGCCCCATGCCGCCGGCGTACTTCTCCTACTGGGCCGACGACCCGTGGGGCAACCCCGACGGCGAGAAGATGTGCTACGTGACGAACCACGCGCACTTCCCCAGCAACGGCCCCATCGTGTCGGCGTTCATGGGCGCGGGATCGCACGCGGACAAGTACCGTGCGCTGTCGCCCTATATGGCCGCCCGCTACTGCGACTTCGTGGAGAAGCGCGGCGCGCAGTTCGCGCCCGTGCTGTCGAAGCGCCTGGGCGGCGTGCCCGTGCGCTACGTGCAGACGCGTCGCGAGTCGTTCGACGCCGCCGTGCCGCAGACCTACCTCACCGTGCGCCTCGGCTTCAAGGACGACGGCACGCTCGTGGCGGTGCAGTCGAAGAACGTGCATCAGACGGGTGCGCGCGGCGGTTACGGCGATAAGACGCACGGCCACCTCGTGCTGCCCCCGAACGCGCAGGGCTTCAAGCAGACGGCGTGTCCCAACATCTACTCCGAGATGGGCTACTACGTGACGAACGGCGCGTGCACGACGGCCGATCCGGGCCAGCCCATGTACGAGCCGACGAACCTCGCGTTGGCGAAGATCGCCGACACGCTGGGCCTGGACATATGCGACGTCATCATGCAGAACGTGAAGGTGACCGACCCGTCGCTGTCGGCCTGCATGACGGCCGCGAAGGAGGCCATGGGCTGGGCCGACAAGTGGCACCTCGCCGGCGAGCGCACGCTTGAGGACGGCCGCTTGCACGGCGTGTCCTGCCGCTACGCCGCCTCGCAAACCTGGGGCATGATCTCGTACAACATCAACCTGCGCATGGGCGTGGACGGCAAGATCTATATGCCGTACGCCGAAGCGCTCATCGGCACGTACTGGCCCGATGCCACCCAGCTCGTCATCGCCGAGGAGATGGGCATGAAGCTGGAAGACGTCATCGTGTACTACGCGCCGAACTACAACAACTGGCAGGAGGGCGACGCGGCCGACCGCGGCTCCACGTGCACGTGGGCGGCGAAGGAGGCGGCCGTGCTGCTCAAACAGCAGATCCTCGCAACCGGCGGCGCGGCGATGGGCGTGACGGCCGACGAGGTGGACCTCGTCGATTCGATGATCGTCCTCAAGGCCGACCCCGCCAAGCAGATGCCCATCGTGGGCATGGGGCAGCTGGCCGTGGGCTACTGCGGCAAGCCGAAGGTGCCGTTTCAGACCGACGTCATCCGCACGATGAACGTGGACATGTGCGAGGTGGCCGTCGATCCCGAGACCGGCCTCGTGGAGATCCTCGACTACGTGGTGGCGCACGACTTCGGCAAGGTGATCCGCCCCTCGTCGGCGCTCGGGCAGATCGAGAACGCCATCACCATGAACTCGGGCCGCGCGCTGCGCGAAGAGCTCATCTGGGACGAGAGCACCGGCGTGCTGCTGAACGGCAACATGTACGACTACAAGGTGCCCACGATCCTCGATCAGCCGAAGATCGAGCCCGTGCCCGTCGAGACCCGCTGCGGCGGCGGCGCGTACGGCTCCACCGGCGTGGCGCACGCGCACGCGAACCCCGGCCTCGTGGGCCAGGCTATCCAGAACGCCACCGGCGGTGCGTTCATCGACATGGTTCCCTACACGCCCGACAAAGTGCTCGCGGTGTTGGGCAAGATTTCGCAGTAGAGGAGGATGCACCCATGAAACACTACAAGCACCAACAGGCGTCGTCGGCCAAAGAGGCGGCATCGAGCGCCGCGTCGGGCTCGGCCATGCTCATCGCAGGCGGCACCGACCTTCTGGGCACGCTCAAGGACGAGATCCTGCCCGCCTATCCCGACACGGTGATCGACCTCAAGACCATTCCCGACCTCGACGGCATCGCCGAGGACGGCGACACGCTGCGCATCGGCGCGTTGGCGAAGCTGGCCGACGTGGCCGAGAACGACGCGGTGAAGAGCGGCTGCGCGGCGCTGGCCGAGGCCTGCGCCCGGGCGGCGTCGCCCACTATCCGCCACATGGGCACCATCGGCGGCAACGCGTGCCAGATGCACCGCTGCTGGTACTTCCGCACGCCCGACGACCGCTTCCACTGCAAGCGCAAGGGCGGCGACTGGTGCCCGGCGCGCGTGGGCGACAACCGCTACCACTCCATCTACGGCGATCAGGACGGCTGCTACGCGGCCAGCTCGCAGGACACGGCGCCCGCGCTCGTGGCGCTCGGCGCCACCGTGGTCACCACGAAGCGCGAAGTGCCCGCCGAGGAGTTCTTCAAGGCGAACGGCGTGCGCTCCACCGTGCTGGAAGACGGCGAGGTGGTGTGCGAATTCAAGGTGCCGAAGGCGGCGAAGAGTGCGTTTCAGAAGTTCGCGCTGCGCAAGTCCATCGACTTCCCGCTGGTGAACTGCGCGGTGGCCGCAGGCGCCGACGGGGACGTGCGCGTGGTGCTGGGCGGCGTGTACCCGGCGCCCGTGCGCTCGAGCGCGGCCGAGGACGCGGTGTCCGGCGGCGTGAGCGAGGCGTCGGCCGCGAAGGCGGGCGACGCGGCGGTGGAGTCGTGCGAGGCGCTTGGCAAGAACGCCTACAAGGTGGAGATCGCGCGCACGCTGGTGAAGCGCACGTTGATGGACATAGCCGGCTAGACGCGCCGAGAGCAGGAGGTAGGACATGGACGACCACGATCGCGCCGCGGGGTGGCAGGAGGCGTACGCCCGCTTGCAGGCGTTCGCCGCAACGTGCGAGGGCCTGCGCATGACGCCCTCGAGTCTCACGGTGCCGCCCGCCGCCCGCAGCGCGTTCTACGCGCTGGTGGAGCAGGTGCAGCGCGGGCTGACGGCGCAGTTGGCGGGCGAGGGGGCCGAGCGCGTGCGCGAGGCGGCGCGCCGCTGCGAAGCGGTGCGCCAACGGCTGCTCGCGCGCAGCGGGCTTGCCGCCTACCACCTGGCGCCGACCTTGGAGAACCTGCTGGCCGATCCCGACAAGGGCCTGGCGAAGCCGACGTTCGCGCTCGTGCTGGACGCGCTGCAGCACGGCTCGACGCCCGGCGAGTTGGAAGCGGCGGCGGCCGAGGCGCTGGCGCCGCACGGGGCCTCCCTGTTCCGCAACGCCTACGAGGCCTGGACGTACTTCTGCGTGCTCGACGCGCTCGAGCCGAGCCGCTTCTACGCGGTGGCCTCGGCCGACACCGAGGAGGCGCATGCGGTTCCCGCCGCCGAGATATGGGCGGCGTCCCAGATCACCTCGCCGGAGCGACGGATGCCCGAAGCGGTGTTCGAGACGAGGGACGGCCGCGTGTTCGCCTGCAAGCACGAAGCGGCGCGCGAGCTGGACTACTACGGCGTGAAGATCGAGCGGCGCCGCGACAGCTCGGCCGGCGGCAACACGGCTGGCCTCGTGGGCCATCGCGTGCTGCTGCTGTACCGCCTGGCCGCCGTGGACGACGTGGCGGTGACGGTGGATCGGCAGAAGCGCGTGCAGACGCCCATCGACCTGCTGTGCGAGGTGCTCGAGCCGCACGACATGAGCTACCCCGCCTACGTGAGCACGTTCGTCGAGCGCATCAACGCGGCGCGCTCGCGACGGCCCGTGCAGGTGATCACGTTCGACGAGGCGGGCGCTTTCCCCGAGGGCCTGCTGGAAGACGAGGCGGTGGCGCCGCTCGAGCGGCGCGCGGTGGGCTTCGACGAGACGAAGCTCGCGGACATCGCCCGGCTGCTGAGAGACTGACGAAGCAATGAGAAACGGAGGAACCATGAACCAAGCGAGAGAGAGCAAGGCGCGGCGGACGGCGATTATCGTCTGCACGCTCGCGCTGAGCGCGACCTTGGCCGGCTGCGCGCCGCAGGGCGCGGGCGAGCCTGCCGGGAACGCCGCGCCCGCAACGAACGACACGGCGGTCGAAGGCGAGTACAAGGCCTTCGACCCGCAGGTGGACGCCGCGAACACGAGCGGCAAGGCCATCGAGGGGTCCGAGGAGGAAGAGCTGCAGCAGGAGCGCATCGCCGGCGGCAGCGTGGGCGCGGTGACGTCGAAGGACCTCGAGCCGCTCGAGGGCATCACCGACTACAGCGAGGGCGACTACGTTCCCAACTACGGCATGGTGGGCGAGCCGCCGGCCATGGGGCACGGCAACAACGGCTCCGATTGCCTGAGCTGCCATAACGGTTCGAGCACGGGGGCGCAGCAGCCCTCGAGCCACACGGGCCAGAACCTGTCGAACGAGGAGTGCGCCACCTGCCATACGGCGTAGGAGCGCGCGGCGGCCCCGGTTCCGCGCGCGGCGCGGGGCCGGGCCGCCCCGATGCGATTCCAAGGAGAGAGCACCATGCGCGAGATCAGAGACGACGTGGCCCGCTGGTTCGAGACGGGCAGCGACGTGGCGCTGGCCCAGGTGACGAAAACCTGGGGCTCGTCGCCGCGTGTGCCGGGGTCGGTGATGGCGGTGAGCGACCGCGGCGGCATCGCCGGGTCGGTGTCGGGAGGCTGCGTGGAGGGGAGCATCATCCAGGCGGCGCTCGATTGCCTCGAGGGGCGCCAGGGCGCGAGCCTCGAGCGGTTCCACGCGTCCACGGCGCGCGCCCAGGAGGTGGGGCTGTCGTGCGGCGGCAACATCGAGGTGCTCGTCGGGCGCTACGACCGGGCGCTGTTCGAGACGGAGTGCGCCGAGCTCGACGCCGAGCGCTCCTACGTGCGCCTGAGCCTGGTCGAAGGGCCCGAGGGCATGGAGGGCGGCGTGTGCGGCCTGCTCGTCTCGCCCGACGCCGCCGCGGCCGCCGGGCGCGTGGGGCTGCGCGCGGCCGAGGTGCCCGGACAGCCCGCCTGGCGCCTGCTCGCGCCGTGCGAGGCCGAGGCGCGCCTCGGGCGGGCCGCGCTCGTGCGCGCCGCGCAGGCCGCATGCGCCGCGCCGGACGTGCAGGATGCGGGGCTCGTTCACACGGAGGACGGCGCGTTCTTCTTCGCGCGCACCCGCCCGCAGCCGCTGCTCGTGTGCGTGGGCAGCGTGCACATCTCCATCCACCTGACGCGCATGGCGAAGATGCTGGGCTACCGCACCGTGGTGGTGGACCCGCGCGGCGCCTTCGCCACCGAGGAGCGGTTCCCCTTCGTGGACGAGCTCGTGCACGCGTGGCCGCAGGAAGCGTTCGAGACGCTGCGGCTCAACGAGGCCACGGCGCTCTGCGCGCTCACGCACGACCCGAAGATCGACGTGCCGGCGCTGGCCGCGGCCCTCGATTCGCCGGCGTTCTACATCGGCTCGCTCGGGCGCTACACCACGCAGCTGTCGCGCTACCGCCAGCTCGTGTGCGAGGGCTACGACGACGCGGCCCTCTCCCGCGTGTTCGGGCCCATCGGGCTCGACCTCAAAGGGCGCGCGCCGGCCGAGATCGCGCTGTCCATCATGGCCGAGATCACCGCCGTGCGCTACGGCGGAGCGTTCCCCCTGTCCACGATGCTGGCTTCCGCGCGGCGCGCGGAAGCGGAGCGCGCCGGTGCGTAGGCGCGTCGCAGCCGCGGCGGCTGCGACGGTTGCGGTTGCGGGGATGCTCGCGCTGACGGCGCTCGGCTGCGCGCTGGTCGGGTGCAGCGGCGGGGGCGCCGGGGACGCGGGCCCCGAGGACGGCGGGGACGGCGCGTCGGCCGACGCGGTGCAGGTGCTCACCGCGTCCGAGGCGCACGACCTCATGACGTCGGATCGGGTGGTGATCCTCGACGTGCGCACGCAGGAGGAGTACGACGCCGCGCACATCGTGAACGCGCGCCTGCTGCCGCTCGACGACATCGACGAGGACGCGGCGGCGGCCGTCGCGCCCGACAAGGACGCGCTCGCGCTCGTCTACTGCCGCACGGGCGTGCGCTCGGCCGAGGCGGCGGCGAAGCTGGCCGCGCTCGGCTACACGCAGGTGCGCGACTTCGGCGGCATCCGGTCGTGGCCCTACGGCACCATCGACGCGCCGGAGGCGGACGCGGGCACCGTGGACAACGACGAGCTGCCCGTCGGCGTGAAGGTGGTGTGCGGCAAGACGAAGCCCGTCCCCGAGAACGAGGGCTGAGCGCCCCGCCGGCCCGGCCGAGCGCACGCGTCTACGCCCCGATCGGGCGAAGCTCCCCCTGTTCCCCCTCCGGCTCCTGCTCGGGCGCGCGGGCCGGCTCCGACGCGGCGGACGCCTCGCTCAGCACGATGGCGGCGTCGGGGCCGCCGACGAGCCAGACGCGGTCGCCGGGGAACAGGCGCGTGTTGCGGCTCGGCTTCATGCGCACGAGCGCGCGATGCTCGTGCGCCACCACGAGGCTGCCGAACGCGCCCTTGAAGTCGTTGTGCGCGATGGTCTTGCCCGCGAAGGGCGAGCCGGCTTCGACGGCGAACGAGAAGCACGTCACGTCGAGCTTCTCGGGGTGCGCTTTCAAAAACGAGACGAGGTCCTCGGTGTCGGCTTCGTCCTCTTCGAGCGAGCCCTCCTTGAGCATGGTCTGCACGTAGGCGTCCACCTCGTCCTCCGTGCCGAGGAAGGTGAGCACGTCGCCCTCGCGGATGCCGAGCGGATCGGCGGCGTCGTTGATCCGCCGCGCGAGCTCCTCCTTCGTGAGGCGTGCGAGCGCCGCGCTGCCGATGCGCTCGCCGTCGCGGTCGATGGCCATGAGGTCGAGGTTGTGCGCGATGCCGAACAGGAAGTCGGCCGAGCGCTCGGCGCCCGCGCGCTTCAACGTGCGCGAGGCCTCCACCTCCACGATGTGGAGGTGGCGCTCGACCCAGTCCGCGTGCTCCTCGTCGTCGAGGTTCGCGCGGCGATCCGCCAGCAGCGATTCGTTGAGGTTGCCCACGAAGCTCGTCTCCAGCTTGAGGAACCAGGAATGGATCGAACGGGAACGGGCCATCGCCGTGGCGGCGACGAAGGCGACGAGGAACATCCACACCGACTGCTCCGCGCCGGCCGCGTGCACGATGTAGGCCACCGCGCCGCACGACACGGCCGCGCCGAGGATCACGAGCATCAGCAGGGGCACGCGGTTGCGCCGTCGGGCCACCCAGAGCACGCCGAACTCCCTCTTGCGCGCGCTGTAGAACAGGTTCGACATGAACAGGCCCGTGACCAGGATGCCGAGCACGGCAAGAGCCCCGCGCAGCAGCGCGTCGGGCACGAACGGCGCGGCGAGCGGCAGGACGATCTTGAGCAGCACCTCCACCGAGGCCGCGGCGGCCAGCACCACGAGCCCCAGCTTGAGTATCCATCGCTTGAGGTAGTCCACCCATGGGTTCGCGTCGCGCTCGTCGCCGTTCGAACGGGCGCGCAGGCGCTCCTCGCGTCGGTCGAGGCGCGCGAGCACGCCGTCGGGCAGCAGGCGCACGAGCAGGCGATAGGCGCGGTCGGAGTTCTCGATGAGCAGGGGAGCGGCCAACGTCGTGGCCACCGACACCGTGACGATGACGGGGTAGAGGAACGCGGGCGTCACGCCGAGCGAGGTGCCCAGCGCCGCGATGATGAAGGAGAACTCGCCGATCTGGGCAAGGCTGAGCCCGCACTTCACGGCCGTTTTGAGGGACTGGCCCGAAAGGAGCGCGCCCAGGCCCACGAACAGCGAGCGCCCCGCGATGGCCACGACCGAGATGACGAGGATGGCCCCGATGTTCTCCACGACGGCCGAGGGGGTGACCAGCATGCCCACCGATACGAAGAACACGCCGCCGAACAGGTCCTTGAGCGGGCGCACGAGCCCCTCGACGCGCTGGGCGTGCACGGTGCCGGCCAGGATGGAGCCGGCGAGGAACGCGCCGAGCGCCGTGGAGAACCCGATGGCGTCGGCCAGCGCCACCATGCCCAGGCACAGCGCGATGGACGCGACGAGCAGGATCTCGTCGTCGAGCGCGAAGCGCAGGCGCTTGAGGGCGCTCGGCACGAGGATGACGCTGAGCGCGAACCACACCACCAGGTACAGCGCCATCTGCCCGATCTTGAGGGCCACCGCGCCGCCGTCCACGGCTGCGCCCGCCGACACCGTGGACAGCACGACGAGCAGGAACACGCCCGCGATGTCCTCGATGACGAGCACGCCGAACACGAGCTCCGCGAACTGTTTTCGGCGCAGCCCCAGCTCGCCGAACGTCTTCACCACGATGCTCGACGACGAGATGGCCAGCATGCCGCCCAAAAACAGGCTCGTCGAAGGCGTCCAGCCCAGCAGCGTCCCGCACGCCAGGCCCGCGACGATCATGAGCGACATCTCCACGGCTGCGGTGACGAGCGCGGGGCGCCCGACGTTCGCCAGCTTCACGACGCTGAACTGCAGGCCCAGCCCGAACATGAGGAAGATGACGCCGATCTGCGACCAGGTGGACACGTTCGCCTTGTCCACCACGTTGGGCATCCAGCCGATGGCCGGGCTCACGAGGAAGCCGGCAACGACGTAGCCCAGCACGAGCGGCTGCTTGAAGCGCTTGCACGCGACGGTGGCCAGCGTGGCCACCGCGAGCAGCAGGGCGAGGTCGACGACGAGCTGGGGCAGGTTCTGCATGCGGGGCTTCCTTCGGGGACGTTCTGCGGTATCGTCGGTATTGTAGCAGTTCGGACGAAAAAAGCGGCCCCGATCGGGGCCGCTTCCTGGGGGCGTTGCTCTGCGGGTCGTGCGAGCGCTACGCTTGCTTCGGAGCGTCGAGGCGGCGCGCCATGGCCTCCTCGTAGTCCTTCGTTCCCACGAACACCTCGTTCATGTACGGGTTCACCTTGAGCTTCTTGGCGCGGTACATGATGTAGGCGAACGCGGCGATGTTGGCCAAGAGCGCGATGACGGACACGGCCAGGTTCACGTTCGGGTTGTTCACCGATTGCACGCTGAACACGCTGTAGTCCTGGAACGCGGGGAACACCTGCGCGAACATGCACCAGAAGGCCAGCGTGAACGCGCGGTTCTGAATCCAGCCGCCCTTGTTCCAGAAGAACGCCGCCACGGTGGGGGCCAGCAGCAGGGCCAGGCCGCAGTACCACGCATGGGTGGGCAGGCAGTTGTACGTGTAGCAGAAGTTCCACAGGTCGTAGGCGATGATGAACACCCAGGTCATGTCAGGCCACAGCATGTCCTGGCGCTTCTTGGACACGTAGATGCCGAACCAGCCGGTCATGCAGGCGATGTTGATGAGGCCCGCTACGCCGTTGAACACGTTGTGCCAGCCGCCGTACAGCGTGATGCCCTCGGTGGACACCCAGGTGGTGCCCCAGGCGCGGATGGCGCTCTCGAAGTCGCTCACCACGGCGATGAGGATGTTGATGGCCACGATGACGAACGGGAAGCACTTGAACCAGTGCGTCTTGCCCGGTCCCCAGGCGTACTTGATGGCCATGAAGCCGATGCAGCCGATGGTGGCGGCGTAGAGCTTCGCGTAGTGGAACCAGCTGTTCATGTGCACGTGCGTGGGGTTGTTGAGCGCCCACTCCTGGCCGATGCCGGCGCCGATGGAGATGGCGACGAAGTACACCGTCAGGATGGCGGGCAGCACGACGAAGCAGAAGATACCGCCCGCCTTCGTGCGGCGTGCGATCTCGTTCACCAGGATCAACCCGATGAACACGATGGCCCACCCGAGCCACTGGTACAGGGCGTTCTCCCCGTAAACTTGGAACAACATGACGTCCTCCTTGTCCTTGCGTTCTCGCGCGGCGCGCGATCCCTATGTTCAGGCCGGCAGCGCGGTGCCCCGGTCCATGTGCAGCGTTTGGGCGATGAGATCCTTGAGCACCTCGTCATCCACGTCGGGATGGCTGCGCACGTATCCCACCACCCCCAAGATGAGCACGTAGAACGTCTCGTACACGTGCTCGATGCGAATCTCGTGCAGCTGGCCGTAGTCGCGCACGGTGGTGTCCACGATGTAGGACGCCGTGCGGTCGGCCACGCGGTTGAGAAACTCGAGGTACAGCGCCGCGTTCTCCTGCGAGGCGAGCGAGCGGCGGAACGAGTCGTGCTCGAACACGCCGAGGCGCAGCAGCTTGACGGCGGTTTCCAGCGCCTGCTCGATGTTGCCGGGTTGGCGCTCCTCGTTCCAGAAGTGCAGCGCCTCGATGAAGTCGGCGATGTAGTCGTCGAGCACCGCCGAGGTGACGGCGTCCTTGTCGGGGAAGTAGTGGTAGAACAGCGAGCGGGTGACCCCGACGCGGTCGGTGATGCTCTGCACCGACGTGCGGGAGAGTCCCTGCTCTTCGTAGAGCTGCCGCGCCGCCTCGACGATGGCGTCGCGACGCGTGCCGCCCTGCTCGTTTCGCTCGCTTTCCATCGTGCTGCACCTCCTTCGCTCGCTCGCCCATCCCCTGATGAGCGGAGAATACGCCCCGGGTTGACATGGCGTCAATGTACAGAATTGACTATCCGTCAATGACAACCCCGCACACCGTATGATACTATTTGCCCACAGAAAATTCATTGCTGAAACAAAAAAATAACTGCAATGAATAATTAAGCCGAGGAGGGACGCATGGAAAAGAAGACGGGAGCGGAAGCGGACGCAACCGCCGCGGGCGCGCCGAAAAAGCGCAGCGGGCGTCGCTGGCCCATCGTGGCGGGCGTGCTGGCCGTGGTGATCGTGGCGGCGGGCGCGGGATTCTGGGTGTGGCACGAGCAGCCCAGCTTCTGCGGCGCCATCTGCCACGATCCGATGGACGCGTACGTGGACGGCTACTTCAACGACGCGACGCTGATGGCGAACGCGCACGAGCGCGCCGACGTCACGTGCCTGGGGTGCCACGAGGCCAAGATCGACGAGCAGGTGACCGAGGGCCTGGCATGGGTGCGCGGCGACTTCGCCACCGACGAGACGGGCCATCTGACGGTGCAGGGCGTGACGGCCGACAAGAAGATGTGCGCGACGGCGGGCTGCCACGACTGGGACGACGTGAAGGCCGCCACCGAGAACTGGGGCGGCGAGGAGGGCGTGAACCCGCACGCGTCGCACCAGGGCGAGGCCATCGACTGCAGCAACTGCCACGGCGCGCACGGTGCGTCGTATATGTACTGCAATGCGTGCCACGACTACGAGACGCCTGACGGATGGCAGAATCCGGCACGAGGAGGGGAAGCGCGATGACGAAGGGAAAGGCAACGTTGGCCGCATGCGCGTCCACGGCGCTTGCGCTGGGGCTCGCCGGGTGCGGCGCGTCGTACGAGGGCTCGGGATCGAAGGACGCGGCGAGCGCCGAGCAGCTGGCCCTGCGCCTCGACGACCCGTGGGCGGTCGAGATGAAGGCCGATTCCACGGCGAAGGCCGAAGGCGAGCTGGTCGACGGCGTGTACACGGGTTCCGGCACGGGCATGGAAGGCCTGATCACCACCACGCTGCTCGTGGACGACAACCGCATCACCTGCCTGGAGATCACGCAGGAGGGCGAGAGCCAGAGCCGCGGGGGCTACGAGGCCATCCGCGACGGGAGGTTCGCGGCCATGATCGAAGCGGCGCAGGGGTCGGACATCGACGCCGTCACGGGAGCCACCATCACCACGGCAGGCGTGCGCCAGGCCGTGGACGACGCGCTCGCGCAGGCTGCGGCGGGCGCGGCGACGACGAAGAGCGAGGAGGGGTCGCGATGAGCAAGAGCACGCAGGCAGCGGAGGGCATGTCCCGCCGCGCCTTTCTGACGAGGGCCGCCGCGCTCGCGGCGGGCACGGCGGCGGCGAGCGTGGTGCCGCAGGCCGCCTACGCCGTGGCGCCCGGCGCCATCGGCGACTGGTCGGCCGACGGCTCGACGAGCGTGGGAGTGCCCGACAGCGCCGAGGGCAACGCGTCGGGCTCCGACGGCACGTACCGCGACCACAACGGCGCGGCCTTCCCCGCGAACGACGCCACGCCCATTCCGCCGCGCGCCGTGCCCGCAACCTGGGACTACGAGTGCGAGATCTGCGTGGTGGGCGCGGGCGGCGGCGGGCTGAACGCGGCGGCGCGCGCGGCCGAGCTGGGTGCGCGCACCATCTGCGTCGAGGCGATGGGGCTGCACGGCGGCAACGCCCAGGAGGCCGGCATGTGCGCCATCCTGGGCGGCTCGAAGCTGCAGGAGTCCAAGCGCTTCGCCTTCCCGAGCTACCCCTTCGACGCCCGCTCGCTTGCCGACTGGGCCGTGGACGAGTACCACTACGCGTGCGACCCGCGCCTCATCTACCGCATCGCGGAGTCGGGCGGGACGTGCATCGACTGGATGGGCGATTGCGGCGTGCGGTGGCGTTTGGGCGAGGTGCCCGTGTACGTGGCGCCGAAGAACTCGACGCTCGACCACCACGTGCTCAAGATGAAGGACGCCACCGACGCCATGTTCAGCTTCGGGCAGAAGCACGGGGTGGAGTACCACTTCCAGAGCCCGGCCGAGGCGCTCGTGCGCGACGGCGACGGACGCATCGTGGGCGTGGTGGCCCGCGAGGACTACGACCGCGAGGTGTACATCCACGCGACGCGCGCCGTCATCCTCACGGCGGGCGGCTTCTGCAACAACAAGGCGCTGCTCGAGCGCTACATCCCCACGGCTGCCATGGGCTGCGCTTCGAGCTACCTCACGGCGGGCGAGACGGGCGAGTGCTTCCGCATGGGCCTCGGCGCCGGCGCGGACGTGTCCGGGTTCAACAGCTCGGCCTCGTTCGACGGCGGCGTGGACTGGGAGGCCGAGGGCGGGCAGTGGGCGCGCTTCCTCTACGACGGCATGACGCAGCTGTCGCGCCAGCCGTGGTTCACCGTCGATCGGTGCGGCAACCGCCTGCGCTACATGGACAGCCGCGTGAAGGAGGACGGCGCGAACGCCATCTACGCCCTGGGCGACTTGGCCACCATCCAGATGACGCCTCCGGGGCACCGCTCCTACATCATCTTCGACGCGAACTACGAGGATCACCTGGAGGGCTTCGCGCAGGAGCACTGCCGCAAGCTCATCACGCCCGATCTCGAGCAGATCGACAAGGTGCCCGAGCACTACCGCGACTGGCATCACGGCGTGCAGGACGCCATCGACGCCGACGTGCTGAAGAAGCGCGACACGCTCGAGGAGCTGGAACGCGACCTGGGCTTCGAGGAGGGCGTGCTGCAGGAGGCCGTGGCGCATTGGAACGAGTGCTGCGAGAAGGGCGAGGACGACTATATGTACCCGATGCCGTCCGAGTGGCTGCACGCCATCTCCACGCCGCCGTTCTACGGCTGCCGCATCGGCGGCAACCTGTACGGCACGAAGGCGGGCCTGCTCATCAACGACGAGATGCAGGTGATCTCGACCGGTGGGCGCCCGATCCCCGGTTTGTACGCGGGTTGGCACACGGCCGGCGGCGCGTGCGGCGAGAACAGCTACATCGGCGACCCCATCCTGGGCTCGCTCTTGGGCGACGTGAGCCTGGCGTTTTGCGGCGGGTATCTGTGCGGCACGTTCGCGGTGGCCAACGAGATGGGCGCGGCAAGCGGCGCCGGGAAGGAGCTGTGACATGCTGCAGCAGATGAAAGGCATGGCGCGTCCGTACGGGACGCTGTTCGCCCTCGCCTTGGCGGTGGCCCTCGTCGGGAGGATCGGCCTGGCGGTCATGGACCTGACGGGCACGTTGTCCTACGACTACATCTCCGCGTCGGGCGTGCCCATGCTCGACGTGATCTGCTCCATTTTGACGGGCTCGACGCTGGTCGCGTTCATGGCGCTGGCGGGGCTCGTGCTCACGGTGTCGACGGCGGGCGTGGCGCTGCAGGGCTTTCTGTGCTGGCGCGGCGCTGAGGGCGCGGGCCGGCCGGCCGCGGCGTTTCTGTGGGGCTGGGCGGCGGCGCTCGTGGCCGTCGTGTGCGCGTTCGTGATGGCGAGCGGGATACTGTCGGCCGTGCAGGTGGCGTCCATGAGCTCGAAACTGCCCGGCACGGCGGTCATCGTGGCGGGCGTGATCGTGTTCGCGGCGTTCATCGGCACGCTGCTCGGCGCGGCGTCGATGACGGTGTGCGCCTGCGTCGCCCGCGCGAAGGCCCGCGGCGGCAGCGGCCTCGGCCGCGAGCTGGTTGTGGCGGCGCTGGCGTGCGGGCTCGTGGTCATGGTGCTCACGGTGGGCACGTTCGCGTCGATCAACACCGCGAGCGTGCAGCTGGGGGTCGTGGCCGCCTGGTTCGTCGCCGACGTGGTGGCGAACGTGGCCATCATGCTGGGAGCAAGCGCGCTGGTGAAAAAGAGCAGGAGGTAGGGAAGGGCGTCCCTTACTCTTCCCATTGCGTCCGCATCTTTCCCCTTTGCGAGCCCGCGCTCTTCTCTTTGCGTCCGCGTTGGCTCATGCGCCCGCAAGCGCCCCCCGCGGACGCAACAGGGGGAGGCGCAGGCTCCACATCCGCAACAGGGGGAGGTGCATCCCTACTCCATCACCTGGAGCATTCCCAGCGCTGCTTTGCGTTCGGCTTCCTTGCGCGCCTGCACGTCGGAGATGACCACGCGCCAGGTGCGGGCGAGGGCGCGGCGTTGGCCGTCGTCGAGCCTGCTCCACAGCTGCTTGCGCGCGAGCAGGTCGATGGTGCGGGCGATGAGCTTCTGCTCGCGTTCGCCGTGCGGGGTGGCGGCGACGAACACGGCCTTGCGGTCGCGGGGACTGGCAAGCCGCACGACCCGCTCGCGCTCGGCCAGCCGGTCGACCGCCCGGGCCACGGCGACCGGCGACATCTGCAGCTGGCTCGCGATGTCGCCGACCCGCAAGGGCTCGTCCACCTCGCCGAGGCGCTGCAGCACGCGGCACTCGTTGAGGGACGCGCCGCACGTGGCGTTCAGGGCGTGTTCCATGGCCCGCTTCACCAGCTCGAGCGACACGAGGGCGCGCGAGGCGGCGTAACGGCTGGTCGCGGGGCCCGACAGCGGCGGGTCGATACTTGCGCCGGCGGCGATGGACGCTTCGAGGATGCTGCGGAAGCCGGCGTCCTCGGTGGGGAAGAGCGCGTACAGCTGCGCCACGATGGAGTCGTTCACCACCGCGACGTGCTGCTCGCCCGCTTCGGTGATGCGGGCGACGCGCACGCGCCCGTCGCTGTTCGGGCCGTGGCAGCGCTCGGCGAACCCGGCGCCCACGAGCGCGTTCATCGCCTGGGTCACCACGTTGGCCTTGAGGTCGAGCAGCTTCGCGAGTTCGGTCTGAGGCACGCCCTGCGTGCGCGCGGCCAGCAGCTTCACGAGCATGCGGTACTGCGTCACGTTGAGGTCGCTCGCCTGGTCGAGCCCGCTTTTCAGCGCGCGATGGGTGAGGTCGAACGCGACGAAGAACGTCGAATCGAGTTGCAGGTCCTCGTGTTCGGGCGCAGGGTCGGGCGCGGGCGCGGTGTCGTGCATGGTGCTCCTCGTCGGTTGTTTCAGCGATGAAACGATAGTAGCCCTTCTGCGGCGACGAGGGGCGGGAACGCGGCGCGGGCGCGCAAACTCTCCACGCCGCGTTCCCGTTGACGGTCTAGCGAGCCGCCCGAATCCTCCCGATGGCCTTCGCCAGCTCGGTCTGCACGAGCGAGAGCAGGGCGAGGGCCAGCATGACGGTCCATTGCCAGGGGTTCAGGAGCGCCCCGCCGAAAGCGTCCACGAAGGGCGGCACCAGCAACACGATCAGCATGAGCGCGGTCGATGCGGCCACGGCCCAGCCCAGCCACGGGTTGCGGCCGCCCTCGCGGTCCCACACCGGGTCGGTGGTGGAGCGCTGGTTGAGCGCGCGCAGCACCTGCGAGAACGCCACCACGCCGAACGCCATCGTGCGCCCGACCTCCTCGCCGGCCGCCTGCGTGCCGATCAGGTACGCGGCGAGCCCGAACGCCGCGACGAACAGTCCTTGCACGATGACGCGACGAGCTAGGTGCGCCTCGAGCAGCGTTCCCGAGCGGGTGGGCGGATGCTCCATGATGTGGCGGCTGGCGGGCTCCACGCCAAGCGCGAGGGCGGGCAGCGTGGCGGTGGCCAGGTTAACCCAGAGGATCATCACGGCGGTGATAGGCGCGTCCCAATTGAGCGCGACGGCTACCATGAGCATGACGATCTGCGCCACGTTGTCGGCCACGAGGAACGCCACCACCTTCTGGATGTTGCGGAACACGCGCCTGCCTTCGCGCACCGCGTATACGATGGTGGTGAAGCGGTCGTCCAAGAGGATCATGTCTGCGGCGTCCTTCGCCACGTCGGTGCCGGTGATGCCCATGGCCACGCCGATGTCGGCCGCTTTGAGGGCCGGCGCGTCGTTCACGCCGTCGCCCGTCATGGCCACGATCTCGCCGGCGTGCTTGAGGGCGCGCACGATGCGCAGCTTGTGGAAGGGGGACACGCGGGCGAACACGCTCGCGCGGCTTGCGGCTGCGTCGAGCTCCCGGTCGTCCATCTGCTCCAGCTCCTCGCCGGTGACCACGAGGTCGCCCGGCCGGTAGATGTCCAGCTCCTCGCCGATCGCGCGCGCCGTGGCGGCGTGGTCGCCGGTGATCATGACGGTGCGCACGCCCGCGGTGCGGCAGGTGTCCACGGCGTCGCGCACGTCGGCGCGCGGCGGATCCATCATGCCCACGAGGCCGATGAACGTGAGGTCGCGTTCGACGTCCTCGTCTTCGGGCGGCACGGCGGGCACGGCGCGCATGGCGAACGCGAGCACGCGCAGCGCCTCGTCGGAGAGCTGGGCGGCCACGGCGAGGGCGCGCGTGCGGTCGTCCTCGGTCATGGGCCGCGGGCCGTCTTCGTCCATGACGAAGGAGCAGCGCGGCAGCATGCCGTCGAGCGATCCCTTCACGGCAGCCACCACTTCGCCGTCGCGCTCGTGCATGGTGGTCATGCGTTTGCGGTCGGAATCGAAGGGGCGCTCGGCGAGGCGCGGGTAGGTTGCGCGCAGGGCGGCGGGGTCGATGCGCGCGTCGCGCGCCATGACGAGCAGCGCGCCTTCGGTGGGGTCGCCGATGACGGTGTCGGGCGAGGCGGCTGCGGCTTCGTCGCCCGAGCCGTCGGCGAACTGCGCATCGTTGCACAGCACCGCCGCGAACGCCAGATACCCGAACAGGTTGGGATGCTCTTCGAGGGCGCGCGCCGGCGCCACGGCCTCTTCGCGGTCGATGTCGGGGCCGAGCGCTGCGCGCACCACGCTCATGCGGTTCTCGGTGAGGGTGCCGGTCTTGTCCGAGCAGATGACGGTGGCGCCGCCGAGGGTTTCCACGGCCGGCAGGCGACGTACGAGCGCCTCGTGCTTGGCCATGCGCTGCACGCCCAGCGCCATGACGATGGTGGCGGTGGCCGGCAGGCTCTCGGGGATCACCGAGATGGCCAGCGAGATTGCCAGGAGCAGCATCGGCGCGAAGGGGCGGCCGTAGGCCATGCCGATGGCCAGAACCGCGAGCGCCGCGACGACGCCCACGATGGTGAGCAGCTTGCCGAACGAGGCCAGCTTGCGCTTGAGCGGGGTGTCCAGCTCTTCGTCGCCCTCCAGAAGACCGGCGATCTGACCGACTTCCGTGTCCATGCCCGCGGCAACGACCACGCCCGTGCCGCGGCCTCCCGTGACGATGGCGGTGGCGAAAGCCATGTCCGTGCGATCGCCGAGCGGGGCCCCGGGGGCCGCCGTCGCGGAGGCGTCCTTCTCCACGGGCACCGACTCGCCCGTGAGGGCCGCTTCCTGCATACGCAGCCCCGACGACGACAGCAGGCGCAGGTCGGCGGGCGCCATGCTGCCGTCGTCGAGCACCACGACATCGCCTACCACGAGGTCGCGTGCGGCCACGATAGCCTCGGAGCCGTCGCGAACGACGCGCGCCGAGGGCGCGCTCATGTTGCGCAGCGCTTCGAGGGATGATTGCGCTTTGCGCTCCTGCACGATGCCGATGCCGGCGTTCACCACCACGATGGCGAAGATGATGCCCGCCTCGCCCCACTCGCGCAGCAGCGCCGAGAGCGCCGCGGCCACGAGCAGGATGAGCACCATGGGGTCGCCCACCTGCTCCTTCACCATCTGCATGAGCGTGCGCGGCGGTTTCGCGTTCAGCTCGTTGGGGCCGTTCGCGACAAGGCGGCGCGCGGCTTCGAGCTCGCTGATGCCCTCGGGCGACGAGTTGACGTCGGCGAGCACGGCGTCGGCCGTCATCGCGTGCCATGGCTCGCGCGCGCGATCGGCGTCCGTTGGTGCGAGCGTGGAGTTCGGTTTCATGGAGCGGTCCTTTCAACGTGTGACGCGCTCAGTGTAGGCGAGCGGGCGCGACGTCCGTCGAGCCGTCATGCTCCGGTTTTCCAACCATTACCTGCGCGCTACGCGACGGCGCAGCGGCTCTCGTCGGAGGTTCTGCGCGTCTCGGGCGCCCGTGGCCTGGTATTCCGCCGACGCTCCCTCAATCGACCCGGGGCCGGCGGCCGCGAGTGATCGATTTCCGCCGAAAACTGCCTCGAATCGGGGGTGCCTCGATCGCGATAGCGGGGCGATTTCCGGTAGAATGGGCGGCACCGAACGAAAGGACGCGCCATGGACACCGAGCTCCACCTTGAGAGGCTTCCCCGCACCGTCGAACTCGTGCGCGGCGCACGCGGCGACTACGAGCTGGTGTACGTCGACCAGCGCAAGCTCCCCGGCGAGCTCGTGTTCGCGCGCGCGTCCGATTGGCGCGCGACGGTCGATGCCATCAAGACGCTGGCGGTGCGCGGCGCGCCGGCCATCGGCGTGGCGGGCGGGGCCGCCGTGGCGCTGTGGGCGGCGGAGGAGGCGCGGCGGTTCGTGCGGGGCGAGCGCCTCGACCGCGCGGAACGTCTCGCCTCGCTCGAGGAGGCGTCGGACGTCATCGTGAACGCCCGCCCCACGGCGGTGAACCTGTTCTGGGCCGTGTCGCGGGCGACGGAGATCGCGCGCATGCTGATCGAGGGCGGGGTGGACGAGCCGCGCGCCGCCGAGCACCTCTACGAGTACGCGAAGTGCCTCGAGGCCGCCGACGAGGACGTGAACCGCGCCATCGGGGAGAACGGCGCGGCGCTTCTCGAGCCGAACAGCCGCATCCTCACGCACTGCAACGCGGGCAGCCTGGCCACCGCCTTCTACGGCACGGCGCTCGGCGTGGTGTACGCGGCCGCGGCCGAGGGCAAGGTGGCGCGCGTGTACGCCGACGAGACGCGCCCCGTGGGGCAGGGCGCGCGCCTCACGGCGTGGGAGCTGGCGCGCGTGGGCGTCCCCGTGACGCTCATCTGCGACAACATGGCCGCAAGCCTCATGGCGCGCGGCGAGGTGGACGCCGTCGTGGTGGGTGCCGATCGCATCGCGGCCAACGGCGACACGGCGAACAAGATCGGCACCTACGGCGTGGCCGTGCTCGCGCGCCACCACGGCATCCCGTTCTACGTGGCGGCGCCCACGAACACCATCGATCCCGACGTGGCCGACGGGGCGGGCATCCCCATCGAGGAGCGCGCGCCGAGCGAGGTGACAGCGCATCCCCTCGAAGGCGTGGACGTGTGGAACCCCGCCTTCGACGTGACCCCCGCCGCCCTCATCACCGCCATCATCACGGAATGCGGCGTGCTCGATGCGCAGAACTGCTATACTGAACTGCGTGAACGACAAGAGCGAGGAGGATCCGAATGCGCATCATCCATCGTGAGGATCAGGAGCAGCGGGAGCATGTAGCGCTCGCGTGCGACGCGACGTTCGCCGACGAGTCCGACGGTCGCGACCGTTCCACCGAGCCCGATATCCTGCGCACCGATTTCCAGCGCGACCGCGACAAGATCCTCCACACGAAATCGTTCCGCCGCCTGTCGCACAAGACGCAGGTGTTCCTGGCCGCCGAGGGCGACCACTTCCGCACCCGGCTCACGCACACGCTCGAGGTGGCGCAGATCGCGCGCACCATCGCGCGGGCGCTCGGCTTGAACGAAGACCTCACCGAGGCCATCTCGCTCGGCCACGACCTGGGGCACACCCCGTTCGGCCACACCGGCGAGGAGGCGCTTGCGCGCTGCATCGCCCGGCACAAGGGCGTCGATCCGACCTCGCCCGAGGCCGAGGGGTACTACCGCCACAACGAGCAGAGCCTGCGCGTGGTCGAGCGCATCGAGAACGGCGGCAAGGGCCTCAACCTCACGCCCGAAGTGCGCGACGGTATCGTGAACCACACGGGCGACCTGCGCGCCGAGACGCTCGAGGGCCGCATCGTGGGCACCGCCGACCGCATCGCCTACGTGAACCACGACATCGACGACGCCATCCGGGCGGGCATCCTGCGCGAGGCGGACCTGCCGGCCTCAACGCACGCCATGCTCGGCCCCGACCACTCGTCGCGCATCGAGACGCTCGTGTTCGACATGGTGGAGACGTCGGCCGCGCTCGACGACATCCGCATGAGCGACGCGGTGTGGAACGCCATGATGGAGCTGCGCGCGTTCTTGTTCGAGCGCGTGTACAACGCCCCCGAGGTCACGAACGAGGTGGCGAAGGCGACGCACCTCGTGGACGACCTGTTCGATCACTACGTCGCCCACATCGACGAAGTGCCCGAGGAGTACCGCGCCATCTCCGACGGCGACGACCTGCGCGCCGTCACCGACCTCATCGCCGGCATGACCGACCGCTACGCCAAAAACCTCTACCAACGCCTGTTCATCCCCAACGCTTTGCATTATTAGAGGCCCTGCTCCCGCCGCGAGCGGCTCGCGAGGGGCTCAAGCGAAGGGCGCGAGGGGTCGCGAGGAGGAGCGGTGTGCGGATGTTCAGTAGGCGTCCACGAGCTGCTGTAGCTCTTTTTTGCTGTGCACGTCGAGCTTCGTGTACAGGCGTTTCGCATGTCCTTTGACCGTGTTCTCGGTCACGAACAGCGTTTCAGCGATGTAGGCTTTGCTGCGACCCTTGCACAGCATCTGCATGACCTCGACCTCGCGCGTGGTGAGCCCACGCTGCCGGCCGAGCGCCTCGCAGCGACGGTCGATGCTCGTGAAGTCTTCAGGTGCCGCGTGTGCCTCGTCGTTGAGGTCGAGGAATATCTGCTTGGTGTTCTGGTCGCGTGCTTCCAGGCAAAACGCCGCAACCATGGCAACGACGTACATGAGCACCGCGAAGTACCCGGTCGATTCCCTCGTAAACCCGCCCATGCCTACGATGCACGACCCTAAGAAGAAGGGAAGCGTGTAGCAACTCCAGCCGATGCCGAACACGAGGGCGGGTGGAAGGTCGCTGTGCCGGCTTACGTCGGCAAGCACCAGCCATACGAACAGCACGACGAAATTGAGCGAGACGCCGGCGAAAAACGGCTGGATGGGAGAGGTCGGATAAAGGATGTTCACGAGGAAGTCCGTGGCCAACAACAGCAGCACGATGCGCCAGAGCTGGTTGAAGTCGAAGGAGCGTCTTCCCTTGAACACGTACAGGAGCACGCAGGCGCACAGCGCCAATTCGAGCGCCCGCTCTCCCGTAAACACCCCCATGGTTTCCGTGATTGCGCTTGGGGGCTGCAACGAAAGCATGGAGGCGTTCGCAATGCTGAACACGACGAACGTTGCAACCGCTTTCCAGAGCGCGGATATGTTTTGGGCGGTGAAGTGGATGGCGGCTCGCGGCGCGTGCGGCGGCGAAGCGAGCGCGCGCCGGCACATGAGCATCGACAGCACGGGGGTGGTTGCCGCCAGCAATCCGCTCGCAAATGCGGGAAGCAGGGCGAGCGCTTCCTTGACGCCGGCCGCCGCAATGCCGCCGATGAAGAGGAACGCGATGGCTTGGCGCAGGTCAAGACGGCTGTAGAAGACGCCCCATTCCAGATAAAGCCACGCGAAGCCGATCCCTCCGATCAGAAGCGCTGCAGCTGCGAGCGACGCGAGTCCGGGAACCGTGTTCGAAACGACGACGGCGACCGTGGCGAGCGAGGTGCCGGCTGCCGCCGCAAGGTCGCGCACGTGTCCCCTTCCCTCGGTGCGCGTTCGCGTTGATCGCGCGCATCCGATGCCCATGACGATCATGGCCAGGGACAGCACGAGGTAAAGGCTTTGCCAGGGGATGGAGGGCGGCAACGCATGGTTGTTCGTGTTGATCCAGAATATCCACACGTGCTGCGTCCAGATGCCGCAGTACGACACGATCGTCGACATCGGTGCGGATGCGTCGATCCCAAGCTGTTGGCGGTGTCCCCTGACTCTTCCCATGGTGAAAGCATAGCACAGGGATGACCCTTGTCGGCGCATTCCTCTTGGCGAGTACGCTCTTCGTACCACGTCGTTCATCAGGCAATTTGTAAAATGTACCCCTTTCGGGTGCCCGAAGAACCCCTATCGGGGCTGTCGGGGTTGCCCTTCGGCCCGCTACGCTGCGTCCGGTCAGTTGAAAGGCATCGAAGAGCGCGGTGGGTTCCGCGCAAAGAAGGAAAGGGATGATCATGAGCAATCTCCACGTAACACCGACGCGACGGGCTTTTATCAAGACGGCGGGGGTCGCCCTGCTCGCAGGGGCTGCCACGTCGGTCGTCGGCTGCGCGCCTCAAGGGCAGACGAGCGCGAACGATGCGGCGCAGTCGGTGAACGACATCGCCTGGGATGGCGAATGCGAGGTGATCGTGGTCGGGGGAGGCATCGCCGGGCTGGCCACGGCAGCTACCGTGGCTTCGGAGGGCGACGGCGCGACGTGCCTTCTGCTTGAGAAGGCGTCGAACTGCGGGGGCAACAGCTTCCAATCATCGGGCTTTTGCATGATCGCCGAAGACGCCGATGCCATCTTCGAAACGTATATCAAGGGGTTGCAGGGCGATGCGGATTGCACGCCCGAGGACGTGTTGAAAGCGTACTGCGAAGGCATCACCGAACATGTCGAATGGCTGAAGGCCCTCGGTGCAGAGCCGTATATGAGCGTGTTTCCGCTCGGCTACGAGGGCAATCAGAGCAATCAGAACCCGGAGTATCCCGAGATCGACGGCGCGCAGTACATGGGTGCGCTTAAGTTCACCGGCGGCGAGGACAAGAAGGGCCCGGCGCACATCGCGGTGTTCCTTCAGCACTATGTCGAAGCGCAGGAAAGCGTCGAGTATCGGAAGAACTGTCCGATGAGCGCGCTGGTGCAAGACCCTGATTCCGGGGCGATTCTCGGCGTTGTGGCGGGAGAGGGCTCGAACAAGTACTATCGTGCAAAAGGCGGCGTGGTCATGTGCACCGGCGGCTTCGAGAATGATGCCGAATATATGGAAACCTACTTCGGCGTGCTCGGAGCGACCCCTGCGGCGGCCACGGAAAACACCGCCGACGGACACCGCGCCTGCGCGAAGGCCGGCGCCGCCATGTGGCATATGCATGCGGGCGCGGCGTTCTGGCTTGCGCCTCGCAACCTCGAGAACACGGCGTTCACCCAGACGCAGCAGACGGGCCTCACCAAGGAGTTCGGCATCACGGTCGGCGTCAACGGGCGTCGTTTCTACAACGACTGGGATGCATGCGCTGCGGGCGACGTGCTGCCCATCGGCAGCGACCTGCGCACGAATGTAGGGTACCGCCATGGCGCGACGCAGTGGGGAGGGCGATGGATCCATCTGCAGCTTCCCGAAACGGCCTGGTTCGTATTCGATGCCGACGGGCTTGCCGCAGGCGCGCTGCCCGAAGGGCTCACGACCGATCCGGTAGCCGACGGATGGGCCTATGCCGCTGCAACCATCGAGGAGCTTGCCCGGCTTATCGATGTCCCGGCCGACGAGCTGACGAAGACGGTGGATGTTTGGAACGAGTTCTGTGAAGCGGGTGAGGATCGGGCGTTCTACCGCCCGGCCGAGCACATGACGCGCGTGGCCACGGCGCCGTTCTACGCGATGCGCTGCACGCCGACGCTGCTCAACACCGACGGAGGACCGGTGCGCGATGCCGACGCGCGCGTGCTCGACCCCTACGGACAGCCTATTGGAAACCTGTACTCGTCGGGGGAATTCGGTTCCATTTGGGGTGCCATGTACCAAGGCACGGGCAACATCAGCGAATGCTGCGTCTTCGGCCGCATCGCCGCACGAAACGCGCTTGCCGCCGCTCGGTAGCCCGCGCCTGCAGTGTACGCCTCGCGGGCCGCGCGGGCCAGCATGCGGCGCAGGATGTGGCGCAAACGGCATTGCGCATGTGCACAATACTTGTATAATCATCTGACTATGCTTTCAGGGGACCACATCAAGCAATCGTTTTCCGCGGCGCTGCCCATCATGCTGGGCTACGTCGCCATCGGCATACCCTGCGGCATCCTGAGCGCCTCCATCGGCATGAACGAACTGCAGGTGTTCATGCTCTCGGCCGTGTTCTACTCGGGCGCGGGGCAGTTCATGATCCCGAACATGTGGCTGGCGGGCTCGCCGCTCGCGTCCATCATCGCCAGCGTGTCGCTGGTGAACACGCGGCAGATGCTGTACTCGGCGTCGTTCGCGCCGCGCTGCGAGCGGGTGAAGAAACGCCTCGCGTTTTTGTTCGCCGCCACCGTCACCGACGAGAGCTACGGCGTGAACACGGCGAAGTTCGAGGAGGGCGGCTGGTCGGTGGGGCGCGCGACGCTCGTGAACCTGCTGTCGCAAAGCTCGTGGGCGCTGTCGAACGTGGTGGGCGTGCTCGTGGGCAACGCCATCGGCATCCCGCTCGCCATCGCCTCGTTCGCCATGACGTCCATCTTCATCTGCCTGCTGGTCACGCAGAAGGTGACGGCGGCGAACCTCGTGGCCGCGGCGTTCGCCATCGTGGGCGTGTACACGTGCAAGACCATCGGCCTGACCGGGCCGGCCATCCTCGTGGGCGCGCTCGTGGGCGTGATGGCGGCCCTGCTATTCACCTGGGCGAAGGAGCGCGGCTGATGGCGACGATGGGTTGGGGCGATTTCTTCATCGTGCTCGTGTGCTGCTCGGTCACCATGCTCGTCTGCCGCGTGGTGCCGCTGTTCGTGCTCAAGGGCAAGGAGCTGCCGCAGGGGGTCGAGCAGGCGCTCGGCTTCATCCCGCCGGCCGCCTTCGCCGCCCTCGTGGCGAACGACCTGCTGACGCCCGGCATGTTCGACGCGGGCCTCTGGCCGGCCGCCGCGCCGCTCGTGGCCGCGCTCGTGGTGGCGGCGGTGGCGTGGAAGACGAAGTCGCTTCTGTGGTGCGCCGTCTCGGGCGTGGCCGCGTACGCGCTGCTCACGCTCATATAGCGTCGAAGCGGGGCGGTGAAGGCCCCCGGATTCCGTAGTATGCGTGGAGAGCCCAAGTTTTTGAGAAAGACCTTGGAATTATCCTTGCAGTACCAATCCGTTGACGGTATACTATCCAATCGTGTCTTTCCAAGATGACATGCATAAGTTTTCATTGAACATATAAGAAGGAACGGGTCATGGATATCATTCGCGCCATCGAACAGCAGCAGATCAAGCAGGACGTCCCTGAATTCAACGTGGGCGACAACGTGAAGGTTCACTACCGCATTACCGAGGGCAACCGCGAGCGTATCCAGGTGTTCCAGGGTGACGTTATCCGCCGTCAGGGTGCCTCCAACCGCGAGACGTTCACCGTCCGCAAGATCAGCTTCTCCATCGGCGTGGAGCGTACGTTCCCCGTGCACTCCCCGAAGATCGAGCGCATCGAAGTCGTGCGCAAGGGCGACGTGCGTCGCGCCAAGCTGTACTACCTTCGCAAGAAGGTGGGCAAGGCCGCGAAAATCAAGGAGAAGGCCTACCGCTAGGCCCGCAATCCACAACGGATGTGCCCGAACCCCTCGTCACCCCGGTGGCGAGGGGTTCTTTTTCGACCGACGGTTCGCGTCAGCGCCGGCGGCCTTCTGGTATCATGGTCGCTCGAAGCAGAGCAGGGAGAGGAATTTTCATGGGACCGACCGTCGCCGATATCAAGCAACGGCTGCACGAGGCCGATGAGCAGGCGTTCGCCGTGCTCGAGCGCTCGCTCGTGGCCGATACGCGCAAGGGCGTGCGCGATGCGGTGGAGCGCGCACGGCAGCGCTTGGCCGCCGACGCCGCCGAGCGGCAGCGGCTCGCATCGCTGTACGCCTACGAGCGCGCGCTGGCCGAAGGGCGTGGCAGCGGGGTGATCGTAGGCCTTGACGAGGTGGGACGCGGGCCGCTCGCCGGGCCGCTGGCCGTGGGCGCCGTCGTGCTGCCGCCCGAACCGTTCATCGACGGGCTGAACGACTCGAAGCAGGTGAAGCCCGAGGCGCGCGAGCGCATCGCCGTGCAGGTGAAGGCCGTGGCCGTGGCGTGGACGGTGGAGTACGTGGAAGCGGCCGACATCGACGCGTGCGGCATGACGGCGTCGCTGCTGCTCGCGTTCAGGCGGGCGGTCGCGCACATCGAAGAGGCCGGCGTGCACCCCGACGTGGTGCTGCTCGACGGCAACCCCCTGCGCCTCGACGAGCGCGAGGTGAACGTGGTGAAGGGCGACGGCAAGTGCGCCTCCATCGCGGCGGCCTCCATCGTGGCGAAGGTGGAGCGCGACGCGCTCATGTGCCGCTACGCCGAAGAGTATCCCGAGTACGGGTTCGACGCCTGCAAGGGCTATGCGAGCGCGGCGCACATCGAGGCCATCAAGCGCTACGGGCTGACGCCCATCCATCGCGCGACGTTCTGCACCGCGTTCACGCAGGCTTCGCTGTTCTGAGGCTCGCCCCTTTTCGCGGTGCGCCCGCTGCTTCGAAAGCCGTTCGACCGGTCTGCCGACCTGGTTGGACGGCTTTTTTGCGCCATGGGGGCGGGGCGGCGCTGGATGCGTGCTGGATTCGGGGGTGCGCCGCGCTGGATTCGCGGCGGAAATCGCGGTGCGGCGCGTAGACGGCGCGCCGACGCGAGGCCGCCGTTCGGTCGGATACGGCGGAGCGTTTCGCTGGACGCACGCCATCGATGCGCTGGATGGCGTCTCTATCATGGAAGGAGAGACGAAAGGGGCGTGGGGCCATGAGCCGAAAAGCGGCGACCATCGAACGAGAGCGAACGGAAGAGCCGGCTGAGGACCGGGTGGAGGAGCGGGCGGGAGAGCGCGACGAGGCGCGGGCGGAGGAGTGGGCCGAGCCTCCCGAGCAGACGGCGCCGCGCGGCAAGACGACGCGGAGGAGGCGCAGCGGGGAAGCCGCCACGCCGCGCGGCGTGGGGTCGGGGGCGCGCAAGGCGGCGGGTGGCGACGAGGACGAGGCGGGCGAGGCGCCCGCTCGGAAGAAGCCCGCAGGCTTGCGCAACGCCGATTTGGGGCGCCGGGGCGAAGACGCCGCCGCGCGCTTTCTCGACCGGCGCGGCTACGAGATCGTCGAGCGCAACTGGACGTGCGCGGCAGGCGAGGCCGACATCGTCGCGCGGGACGAGGAAACCGTCGTGTTCGTGGAGGTGAAGACGCGTTCGAGCTGCGAGAGGGGCCTGCCGTCGGAGGCGGTGGACGCGGAGAAGCGCGAGCGCTACGAGCGCATCGCCGCGCTGTTCCTGCAAGGCTACGACGTGGTGGACGTGCCCGTGCGCTTCGACATCATCTCCCTCGTCGTGATCGGGCCCGACCGCGCGATGATCCGCCACCATATCAACGCGTTCTCCGCGGAATGAACGCGCAGGGGCAGTGCGTCGTGCGGGCGGCGACGCTGCGCGGCGTGGAGGCCGTGCCGGTGGACGTGGAGGTGGTGGTGTCGAACGGGGTGCCCGGGTTCTCGCTCGTGGGCATGGCCGACGCTTCGGTGCAGGAGTCGCGCGAGCGCGTGAAGGCGGCGCTGCGCTCCTGCGGCTTCGCGATGCCGGCGAGCAAGGTGGTGGTGAACCTGGCGCCGAGCGCGCTGCGCAAGACGGGGTCGGGGTTCGACCTGCCCATCGCGGCGGGCATCCTCTGCGCTTCCGGGCAGCTCGACCCGCGTCTCGTCGAGGGGCAGCTGCTCGTGGGCGAGCTGTCGCTCGAGGGCGCCGTGCGGCCGGTGCCGGGGCTGCTCGCCTACGCGCTGTGCGCGCGGAGGCTGGGGGTCGACCTCGTATGCGCGCCGGTGGAGCAGGGGTTCGTCGCCATCGAAGGGCTCGTGCGGCGCGGCGCGCGCTCGCTTGCGGGGTTTCGCACGGGGCCGTTTCCCGTGACGACGTCCGCCGCGTCGCCGCAGACGGCGCCCGCGCTCGACTTTCGGGACATCGCCGGCCACGACATGGCGAAGCGCGCGTTGCAGATCGCCGCGGCGGGCGGGCACGGCGTGCTCATGACGGGGCCGCCCGGTTCGGGCAAGACGATGCTCGCCTCGCGGATGCCGTCCATCCTGCCGCCGCTCGCCGAGGCCGAGGCCATCGAGACGGCGGTGGTGCACTCGGTGGCGGGCGAAGCGGTTGAGCCCGTGCTGGGCGGCGTGCGACCGTTTCGCCGCCCGCACCACTCGGCGAGCCTTGCGGGGCTCATCGGCGGCGGCACGCCGCTGCGCCCCGGCGAGATATCGCTGGCGAACAACGGCGTGCTGTTCCTCGACGAGCTGGCGGAGTTCAGCCCGTCGGTGCTGCAGGGCATCCGCCAACCGCTCGAGTCGGGCCGGGTCACCATCACGCGCGCCGACGGCAACGTGGAGTTCCCCGCGCGCTTCATGCTGGTGGCGGCGACGAACCCGTGCCCGTGCGGCTATTACGGCGACGACGAGGAGCCGTGCACGTGCACGCAACGGCAGATGCAGCTGTACCGCAACCGCATCGGCGGCCCCATCATGGACCGCATCGACGTGCATATCGCGGTGCGCCGCATCCCTCCGGGCGAGGTGCTGGCCACGGGGCGGGGCACGAGTTCGGAGGAGCTGCGCCGCGATGTGCTGCGCGCGCGGGAGTTCTCGTCGTGGCGGCGTGCCCGGGCGGGGGAGGACGAAGCGGGCGGCCGCACGTCGGAGGCGCTCGTGCGCGCGTGCGCGCTCACCACGCAGGACGAGGGGTTCCTCGAAGGGGCGGCTCAGGCGAGCCGTCTGAGCGGGCGCGCCATCATGCGCACGCTCGCGCTCGCCCGCACGATAGCCGACATGGAGGAACGCGCCCGCGTCGAGCGCGCCCATCTGTGCGAGGCCATCGGGTTCAGGC
>NZ_PPTT01000037.1 GCF_003339815.1 Eggerthella sinensis | reverse complement strand
CCCCCCCAACTCTTCCCTCATCCCTCTTGACTTGTTCTAGTGTTCTAGAATAATATAACCATAGAACAACAAGGAGACCCAGGGAACGCGGGGGCGCGAGAAAGGAGGAAGCGGGGTTTCGGCAGCCGAGCGGAACGAGCCGCTCGGTTCAACACGACGGACGAGAGCTGAGGTCCACGAAGAAAGGGGGAGCCATGACGAAGTACGGCATGGCGATCGACTTGACACGGTGCACGGGATGCCAAACCTGCGTGGTGACGTGCCAGATGAACAACAATCAGAGGCCGGGAGTGAGCTGGAGCGCAGTGGACACGATCGAGGAGGGCACCTGGCCCGACGGCGACCGGTTCCAACTTCCCCACGCCTGCATGCACTGCGACGACGCCCCGTGCGTGCACGCCTGCCCCACCGGCGCGAGCGCGCAGCGCGACGACGGCATCGTGACGGTTGACTACGACACGTGTTTGGCCTGCGGTGCCTGCGTCATGGTGTGCCCGTACGAAGCGCGCCACATCAGCTTCAAGGACGCCTGGTACTTCGGCGCCGACGAGCCCGCGCCCTACGAGAGCTACGGCACGCCGCATACGGACGTGGCCGAGAAGTGCATCTTCTGCGCCGAGCGCGTGGACGACGGCGCCCTGCCCCACTGCGTTGAGGCCTGCCCCATGGCGGCGCGCCTCTTCGGCGACGTGAGCGACCCGTCGAGCGAGATCAGCGCGTACATCGAAGCGAACAACGCCGAGAACCTGCGCGGCACGTCGCTGTATTATGTGAAGGGCGACCACGACTTCAGCCTGCGCGAGGCGCTCATGACCAACGAGTCGAACGTGCCCGCCATCGTGCGCAGCGAGGCGGCGCCCGCCGGCCCCGCCGGCGAGACGCAAGGGCCGAACGCCGCCGTCATCGGCGTGGGAGCCGTCGCCGTCGCCGCCGTGGCGGCGGGCGCCGGGTTCGCAGCGGGAGCCAGCCGCGGCAAGAAGCACGCGCACGATGTTGTCGAGGGAAAGGAAGGCGAGTAATATGACCACGCCGAACAGCACGATCAACCTCTCGCGCCGCGCCTTCATCGGCGCCGCAGCCCTCGGAGCGGCCGCGCTGGCCGCGGGCGGCCTGGAAGCCGCCGCGCCCGAAGACGCCTTCGCCGCCGAAACCGCAGGCGAAACGTACGTGTACACCTCCTGCCCCATGTGCAACCAGTCCGTGTTCTGCGGCCTGAAGGGCACGGTGAAAGACGGCAAGCTCGTGCGCGTCGAGGGCAACGACCAGCACTCGAAGCCCACGCCGTGCCTCAAGGGCCTCACGAGCCTGCAGAACGTCTACGACCCGAACCGCCTGCTGTACCCCATGAAGCGCACGAACCCGAAGAAGGGCCTCGGCGAGGACCCGCAATGGGAGCGCATCACCTGGGACGAGGCGCTGTCCACCATCGCGACCGAGTTCAACAAGGCGAAGGAAACCTACGGCGCGTCCTCGGTGACGTTCCACTCGGGTGACCCGAAGGAGCACCTGCCCATGTTCTGCCGCGTGGCGGCCCTGTTCGGCACGCCGAACGTGTCGTGGGGCGGCGCGCAGTGCGCCTTCGCCGAGATGCTGGCGGGCATTCTCGACTTCGGCGGGAGAACGGGATCGCTGCCGAACGCCGACACGAAGGTGCACCTGCAATGGGGCTCCAATATCGCCTGGTCGATGTACCCGCAGCCCACCGCGTACCGCGGCATGCTGGACGCCAAGAAAGCCGGATGCAAGTACATCGTCATCGACACGCGCCTCACCCCCACCGCCGTGCAGCTGGCCGATATCTACCTGCAGCCGCGCCCCGGCTCCGACGGCGCGCTGGCGCTGGCCATGGGCAACGTCATCGTCGAGGAAGACCTCTACGACCACGACTTCGTCGAGAACTGGACCGAGGGCTTCGACGAGTACAAGGAATACGTGAAGGAGTTCACGCCCGAGAAGGCCGAGGAGATCACCTGGGTGCCCGCCGACAAGATCCGCGAGGCGGCGCGCATGTGGGCCGAAGGCGGCCAGGGCACCATGTGGGTGAGCCCCCACTCCACCACGCACCACTCCAACGGCGTGCAGAGCACGCGCGCCATCCATCAGCTGCTCGGGCTCATGGGGTACTGGGACCGCGAAGGCTGCAACAAGCTGGCCCCCGGAATCACCGGCACTGACGACTCCTCCTTCCAGCTCAAGGACGTGGCGAAGGAGCTGCTCGACCAGCGTGCGGGCGTCGAGCGGTGGCCCGTATGGTCGCTCACCTCGACGTACTACCAGAACAACGGCCTGCTGGAATACATCAACGACGGCCTCATCCACGCCGGCGTGTTCCTGGGCACCAACCTCATGAACTTCGCGCAGACGACGCTTATCCAGGAAGCGGTGTCCACGCTCGACTTCGCCGTGGCCATCGACATCCACCTCAACCCCTGGACGCACGACTACATGGACATGGTGCTGCCCTCCGCCGTGTGCTGGGAGCGCGTAGCCCCCTTCCAGACGCAGCCGACCGGCCTCATCGGCAGCCAAGCCGCCATGGAGCCCGCGGGCGAGGCGCGCGAGGACTGGCAGATCCTGCTCGACCTGGGCTGCGCGCTCGGCTTCGAGGAGGAATGCTTCCATGGCGACCTCAAAGCCTGCATGCAGGCGTACCTCGACGCCGGCGGGTCGGGCGCGACGGTCGACGACGTCCAGGCCGCGCTGCCCGGCCCCTACCCGCTGCCGTCGGCCGGCGAATGGTCGCCCAAGCAGTACGAGCAGAAGGGCTTCGGCACGCCGTCGGGCAAGATGGAGTTCAAGAGCGGCATCCTGGAGAAGTGCGGCTTCGAAGGGCTTGCGAAGTACGAGGAACCGCACGTCAGCCCCGTGGCCACACCCGACCTGTTCAAGCAGTACCCGCTCATCCTCACCACGGGCAACCGCGTGCCCTGGTACGTGCACAGCAAGTACCGCCACACGCCCTGGCTCAACCAGTTCATGCCCGAGCCCATCGTGAACATCAGCCACGAGGACGCCGAGGCGCGCGGCCTCGAGCAGGACGACATGGTGCGCATCTACAACCAGCTGGGCGAGGTGCAGTTCAAGGTGAACATCACGAACCTCATGCATCCGGGCAACGTGGAAATCCTGCACGGATGGGAACAGGCGAACTCCTGCCTGCTCATCGACCGCGTGTTCGATCCGATTTCGGGCTTCCCCACCTTCAAGGACGCCCTCTGCGAGATCGAGAAAATCTAGCGCTCCACCGGCCCCGCGCACCCCTCCCTGCGCGGGGCCCTCGAGGAAGGAACCGTCTATGGTCACGAACGATGCCCTGCACGCCGCGCTGGAAGATCGCGCGGCCACGTACGGGCTGCTCGCCCGCCTGTTCAACCGCGAGGTGGACGAGGCGCTGCTCGAGGGATTGCGCGCGCTGCCCTTCCCCGCCGACACGGGGCGGCCCGACCTCGACGAGGGCGCCCGCCTCATGGGCGCCTACCTGGCGGCCGCGCACGACGACGCGCGCACCGAGCTGGCCGTCGACTTCGCGCGGCTGTTCCTCGTTCGTAAGCGCTCGACGCGCGTCGCCTGCTACCCCAACGAGTCGGTGCACACCTCCGACGAGCGCATCACCATGGGGGACGCCCGCGACGAGGTGCGCGCGCTCTACCTGCGCGAAGGACTCAAAGCAGCCGACGCGGCGCGGCTCGGCGACGACCATATCGCGCTCGAGCTGGAATTCATGCAGGCGCTTGCCGCCCGCAGCCTCGCATGCGCGCCCGGCGACGAGGCCGACGGCGGAACGAAGTGGCGCGAGACGCTCGCCGCCCAGGCGGCGTTCCTCGACGGCCACCTGCTGAACTGGGTGCCCGCCTTCGCCGACCTCATGGCCGACTCCGCGCAGACGGACTTCTACCGCGGGCTGGCCGCCATGCTCGCCGCGTTCCTGCGCGACGACCGCGCATTCGTGGAGGAGCTGCGGAACTGAGGGCGTGGAAGCGGCGGGCAACACCTGCTATGATTCCTCCGAGGGGAAGACGAGGAGGGGAACGTGACGAGATTCGGGATGGCCATCGATCTGGCGCACTGCGCGGGATGCCAAACCTGCGTGGTGGCCTGCCAGATGAGCAACGCCCTCAAGCCGGACGTGGCCTGGCTGTCGGTGGACACCCTCGAATGGGGGCGGTGGCCCGAGGGCGACCGCGCGTTTCTCCCCCACGCCTGCCTCCATTGCGACGAACCCTCCTGCGTGAAAGTGTGTCCCACCGGGGCCAGCGCCAAGCGCGACGACGGCATCGTGGAGGTGGCATACGACCGCTGCATCGGCTGCGGCGTATGCCTGACGGCCTGCCCGTACGGGGCGCGCACCATCAACGCCGACGATCGATGGTTCTTCGACGCCGCCGCGCCTGCGCCCTACGAAACGGATAGCGCGGGACGCATCGGGGTGGCCGAGAAGTGCACGCTGTGCGCCGCGCGCGTCGACGAGGGCGGTCGGCCCGCGTGCGTGGACGCCTGCCCCGTGGGCGTGCGCGTCTTCGGCGACATGGACGACCCGCAAAGCGACGTGCGCGCCTTCATCGAGGAGACGGGCGCCGAACCCGTCGCGGGCACGGGCCTGTTCTACGCCGTGGGGTCCCGATCGCTCGACGCGGGGCAAGCCATCAAGAAGCGCTTCTACCGCCCCGCCACCGAAGCCGTCAAACAGGGCGAGGGTGCCGCGGGCGGCGAAGGCAACCCCGCCGTCGTCGCGGGCGCGGGCATCGCCGCGGCGGCGCTCGCCGCGGGAGCGGGGCTGACGGCCAAGAAGAATCGGGACCGGCGCGCAGCGCGCGCCTCGTCCCCGGAAGAATAGGCGGGCGCGGGTGTTCAGCGATTCCATCACGTGGTACCTCTTCCTCGGAGGAGGCGGGGCGGGCGCCGTGACGGTGCTGGCGCTATGCGACCTGCTGTTCGGCCGCTGGTCGAAGCGGCCCGAGCACCTGCGCCCCCGCTGGGCCGGTCAGCTTTCCTCAGGCTTCTTCATGCGCGGCTACCTGCTTGCCGGCGGCGCGCTCGTGCTGGGGGCGCTGTGCCTGCTGCTCGACCTCGCGCATCCCGAGCGCTTCCTGTACGTGCTGCTCTACCCCACCTTCTCGGTGCTCACGTTCGGCTCGTACGTGCTGAGCGCCACCGTGGCGTGCGCCGTCGCCCTGGGCGGCATCGCGCTGTTCGGCACCGCGCGCACGCCCGTCGTCCTCGTCCGGGCGCTCGAAGCGTGCGCCGTGGTGTTCGGCGTGTCGACGATGGCCTACACCGGCGTGCTGCTGTCCGAGATCGGGTTCGTGCCGCTGTGGGGCAGCCCGCTGCTGCCCGTGCTGTTCACGTGCTCGTCGCTGTCGGTGGGCGCCGCCGTGGCCCTGGCGGGCGCCTGGCCGTCGGCCGCCGAGACGCCGCACCTCATGCGGGCCCTCTCGCGCGCCGACAGCGTGCTCATCGTCGTCGAGGCCGTGGCGCTCGCGGCCTACCTCGCGTTCGCAGCGCTAGCGTTGGGACAGGGCGGGGCCGTGGAGACGCTGCTGACGGGGTCGAACGCCGAACTGTTCTGGATCGGCTTCGTGGGCGCGGGGCTCGCGGGGCCGCTCGCGCTCGACGCGGCGTACGCCGTCACGAGAACGCCGTCGTTTTTGGCGGTTGCCGTGCCTTTTGTGCTGGTCGGCGGTTTTTTCCTGCGATACTGCATAGTCAACGTACAATTCGTATAGACCATTGCAGGCAAGGACGGTCGGCGAATCGTGAGCGAGAACGGAAGAGGTGAAGACGTGGCCCTGATCGAGGTGGACGATACGAGCGGCATCCCCATTTGGGTGCAGGTGCGCAATCGCCTCATGTACCTCATCGACTCAGGCCACTACAAGAACGGCGACCGCCTTCCCACGGTGCGCGCGCTGGCCGCCGACATCAACGTCAACTACCACACCGTCAACAAGGTGTACACGAGCCTCGAGCACGACGGCTACATCAGCTCGAAGCGCGGCCGCGGCGCGTTCGTGAGCAAAACCGACGGCGTGGACGACGAGGCCACGTCGGGCGACGTCATTCTCGTCGAGAGCATTCGACAGTGCCTCGAGCTGGGCATGACCGTCGACGACGTGGAGCAGCGCTTCGCCAAAGCGCTTGACGGATTTCGGGCCGACGCCTAGGAGCCGACGCCCGCGTTACCAACCTGCATGGAGGACGCTATGAAAAGAACCATCGATCGCACCGGCTCCACCCGCACCCTCGGCGACACGGCCCTCATCGAGCCGGCAGCCGCGCCGTTCGTCCCCTCGAAGGCCACGAAGAGCGGCGCCGTGCTGTTCTCCATCGTGCTGGCCGTGGTGGTGTTCGCCGCCATCATGGGCGTATCGTACTTCGGGTTGGGACTCATGAACCTCGGGGTGCTGGCCGTCGCCGCCATCGTGGCCGTGTCGCTCGCGCTCACCATGCACATCGCCATGGAGTGGGAGCGCGTGGTGATCTGCCGCTTCGGCGCGTTCAACCGCGTGGCCGGGCCGGGGCTCATCTTCACCATCCCCATCATCGAGCAGGCGGCGTGCCACGTGGACATGCGCACCATCTCGACGCCCTTCGGCGCCGAGAAGACGCTCACGAGCGATCTCGTGCCGGTGGACATCGACGCCGTGCTGTTCTGGATGGTGTGGGACGCGAAGGCGGCCTGCATCGAGGTGGAGAACTATCCGCAAGCCGTGTCGTACATCGCGCAAACCGCCATGCGCGACGCCATCGGCCGCATGAGCGTGGCCGAGGTGGCGCTGTCGCGCGAGCAGCTGGACAAGGAGCTGAAGACGGTCATCGAGGAGGAGACGGAGCCGTGGGGCATCGCCGTCCTGTCGGTGAAAGTGCGCGACATCGTCATTCCCGCCGAGCTGCAGGAGGTCATGTCGCTCGAAGCGCAGGCCGAGCGCGAGAAGAACGCGCGCCTCGTGCTGGCGAGCGCCGAGGAGGACATCTCCGAGATGATCGCAAGCGCGAGCGGCGTCTACGAGAACAACGACGCCGCGCTCAAGATCAGGACGATGCACCTGCTGTACGAGAGCATCAAGAAGTCGGGCGGCACCGTGGTCACCGTGCCCTCGTCGCTGAGCGACGGTTTAGGCTCGTCGGCCGACGACCTGGCGAAGGCGCTCAAGGACCGGTAAGGAGCTGTCGCGCGTCCGCGGGAGCGCGAACGGCTACGACCCCGCTCCCTCCCGCTCGTATGCGGCGATCTCGGCGAGGAAGGCCTCGCCGTAGCGCGCAAGCTTCGTGGCGCCCACGCCCGACACTTCGAGAAACTCCTCGTCAGTGGCGGGTTTGCGCGCGCACATGTCGCGCAGGGCGGCATCGGAGAACACGATGTAGGGAGGCTTTCCCGCCTCGTCGGCAAGCTGCTTGCGCAACGTGCGCAGGCGCTCGAACAGCGCGGGATCGGCATCGCCCGCCGGCGCTCCCGACGAGCCGAACACGTGCCCGCCCCCGACGCCGTCGCGCCGTCGCTCGGGCTTGCGTAGAACCCGCTTCATCGAAAGGCTGAACCCCTCGTCGGCCGCCTCGCGAGCGCGCGGCCCCAGCCCCACCACCGGGTACGTTCCCTCGGTGATGAGCAGGTAGCCGCTTGCGGCCAAGAGCTCGATGACCTCCTTCACCTGAGCAGCCGGCACGTTCACCGTGTTGTAGCTCGCCGCCTCCTCGAGGTGCATGTCGAGCAGCTTCGCGTTCTGCGACCCGCGCAGCACATCCACCACCATGCCCTTGCCGAACCGCCCGTGCAACTCCTGCACGCACCGCATGACGGCGAGCGCCGTGTCGGTGACGTCCATCGACTCGAATTCCCCCGCGCAGTTCGAGCAGTTCGCGCAGCCCGCCGAGGGCGCGCCCTCGGCACCGACGTCGTCGGCCTGCGGCGCCGTGCCCGCTTCCTCGCCAAAGTAGTCGAGGATGTAGCGGCGCAGGCAGCCCGTGGTGTGGCAGTAGCCCGTCATGGCCGCGAGCAGGCGGCGGCGCGAGGCGCGCACGGCTTCGGCCTCTTCGGTGGAGAGCTCCTCGTTGCCCGACTCCTGCTCGATGAAGAACCGGCAGGTGGACACGTCGCCGTCGCTCCAGTACAACAGGCAGGTGGACGGTTCGCCGTCGCGCCCGGCGCGGCCGGCTTCCTGGTAGTATGCCTCGATGGAGCCGGGCATGTTGTGGTGGATGACGTAGCGCACGTTCGACTTGTCGATGCCCATGCCGAACGCGTTGGTGGCCACCATCACCGGCGCGTCGTCGGCGATGAACGCGCGCTGGCTCTCCTGCCGCTCGGCCGTCGGCATGCCCGCATGGTAGCGCGCGGAGCGGATGCCGGCCTCGAGCAGCGCGGCATGCACCTTGTCGGTGTCCTTGCGGGTGGAGCAGTACACGATGCCGCTGTCGCCCGCGTGCTCGAGCGCGTAGGCGGCGATGCGGGCGATCTTGCGCTTCGGATCGAGACGCTCCACGCCGAAGTACAGGTTGGGGCGGTCGAACCCGGTCACCACCTCGTAGGGGTTGCGCAGGTCGAGCAGGCGCATGATGTCGGCGCGCACGCGCGCGGTGGCCGTGGCCGTGAACGCCGCCACGATAGGGCGCGTGGGCAAGAGCGCGATGAAGTCGCCGATGGTAAGGTAGGAAGGGCGGAAGTCCTGGCCCCATTGCGACACGCAGTGCGCCTCGTCGACGGCGACGAGCGGGATGGCCGCCTCACGGGCGAACTCGATGAACCGCGGGTCGGACAAGCGCTCGGGCGCCACGTACATGATCTGGTACGCGCCGTCGAGGGCGCGGCGCAGCACGGTGGACTGCTGTCCCGGCGTGAGCGTGGAGTTGAGGTAGGCGCCGCGAATGCCCGCGTCGAGCAGCGCGCGCACCTGGTCTCCCATGAGCGACACGAGCGGGCTCACCACGATGGCCAGCCCGTTCAGCACCACGCCCGGAACCTGGTAGCACACCGACTTGCCCGCGCCGGTGGGCATGACCGCCAACGCGTCGCGGCCCGACAGGATGGCCTCGACGACGCCCTCCTGCCCCGGTCGGAACGACTCGTAGCCGAAGTGCTGTTTGAGCGCCTGACGCGCCTGCGAAAGATCCGTCACTGCTGCTTCCTCCCCGCCGCAACGCGGCAAAACCGAACGCGTCCCATGATACCGCATCGCCGCAAGAACCCGTCTTGCGCATCAACGGGAAGCGTGTATAATGCGGGTTATCAGCGGTGCCCGCAGGGTTAGACCTCTGGGCGGGTGACGCGGATTTTGGCTAGGCGGTCAGAGTGTCAGCTCTACCGCCTTTTTTGTGCCCTTTTCGCCTCGTTCCTCGCTTTCCGCTTTCGTTGCCACCAGTCGTAGGCTGCCAGAAGAAATGACAAGATGGAACACAGTCCTGCGATCAGATTGAAACTATCCATCGGGCAATCACCTCCTTTCGAAGGCGCCACCCGCCGGAAACGGACACCGTTGACAGCATGATTCTAGTCTGCCGGACGCGATCTGTGAAGTAAAAGTTTCCCCAGTTCATAAGGTATTTTCGCGCGCTTGATTTGCGCTGGAATCGCATGTGTTGGGCGCTGGATTCCCGCTGGAAAGCGGGGGCGAATCCGCTGGGTTTCGGCAAGGTCGCGCGCGGCGCGCGAAACGCTTCTTCCCTCTGCTACCATACGTTTCGAAAACGTCCCGACAAAACGAGCGTCCCAGTCGTGTTAGGTGCAGAAAGGGATACCGCTGACGAACGCCATCGACATAACCGCGCTGTTTCGCCGCCACGCCAAGACGGTGTATCGGCTGTGCTACTCGTTCCTCGGCAACGCGGCCGATGCCGAGGACGCGACGCAGAGCGTGTTCATGAAGCTGGTCGACCGCCCGCGGCGCTTCAACGACGAGGAGCACGAGAAGGCATGGCTCATCGTGTGCGCGCAAAACCAATGCCGCGACGAGCTGAAGAGCGCGCAGCGCACGCGGCGGGCCGCCCTGCCCGACAACCTCGCGGACGAACGGGCGCCCGCACGCGACGACACGCTTGAAGCGGTGCTCGCGCTGCCGGAGAAGTACAAGACCTGCGTGTACCTGTTCTACTACGAGGGGTACCGCACCGCCGAGATCGCCGCGATGACCGGCGTGCCCGCCTCGACCGTGCGCAGCCATCTGAGCGAGGCGCGTTCGCTGCTGAAAGACCTGTTGGGAGGTGAGCACCGTGGATGATCGTCGCACCGATTCGCTCGAATCGCAACTGGCCGACGCCTACGATCGCATGGGTCCGTCCGCGGACGCCGAGCGCCGCATGCTGAGCGCCCTCGTGGCCGCCCAGCAGCGCGCGCCGAAGCGGCGCGTCAAGGCGCTGCACCTCGTCATGCCCCTTGCGGCCTGCCTCGTGCTGCTGGCCGGCGTCGGCGTGCTCGCGCTGAACGGAGCGCTCTCGGCGTCGCTCGACGAAACCCTCGGCGCAGCGAGCGGTACCGCAGCCGATCCGTCGTCCGCCTCCGAGTTCTCCGCCATCGGGGACGCCCTCGAAAGCGACTTCGACCTGCGCTTCCCCTTCGTCACGCTGTCTTCCGGCGAGCACCTGCGCGTCGCCTTGAGCGACGAGGCCCCGCTCACGGCCGACCCCGCTCACGTGGGTGACGAGCTCGAGCGCACCGTCGCAACCGGCCCCGACGAGGCTTCGTCCGTCCCGTGCACCGTCTTCGCCACAAGCGACCCCGACCATCCCTTCGCCATCCGCTACGACGACGATACCACGTTTTACCTGGCCGATCGCGTCGAAGCCTGACCGAACGGAGGATGCCATGCCCGTCATGCTGCAGCCCGCCCCGCGCCCTCGTTGCGCTCCCGCCCGCGCTTTCGCCCCCACGCGCGGCACAGCCGCCTTCCTCGCCCTCGCGCTTGCGTTCGCCCTGCTCGTCGCAAGCGCGCTGCTCGCCGGCTGCGTCGCGGACGAACCGCTGAAAAGCGGGGAGAGCGACCTGTCCGCCGTCGGCGACGCCCTGGGAGATGCGACCGCGTCCCTCGCCTGCCCGCCTTCCGCGTCCGCGCCGCGCTCGTCATCGTCGCCGTCCACGCTGTCCGCCGACGTCGACACCGCTTCGTACTGCATCCTGCGCAGCCTCGTGGCCGACGGCTACGGCCCCCTCGACCTGCCCGACGGTGCCGTGCGCACCGAGGAGCTGCTCAACTACTTCGACTACGACTACCCCGCCCCCGAAGACGACGAGCTGTTCGGCGTGTCGGTGCAGATGGGCCCCTGCCCGTGGTACCGCGAGCGGGCGCTGCTCGTCATGGGGTTCGCCACCGAGCCGGACGAGTACGCCGCCTCCGCCGGCTCCAACCTCGTGTTCCTCATCGACGTGTCGGGCTCGATGGACGAACCCGACAAGCTGCCGCTGCTCAAGGATGCGTTCGCCACCCTCGTCGCGGGGCTGAGCGAGCGGGATCGCGTGTCCATCGTGACGTACGCGAACGACGAGCACGTGGTGCTCGAGGGCGCGCCGGGCAACGAGGCGGACCGCATCATGGGCGTCGTCGACGGCCTGACCGCGTCGGGCGCCACGAACGGCGAAGCGGGGCTCGACCGCGCCTATCGGGTGGCCGAGGAGCACTTCATCGAGGGTGGGACGAACCGCATCATCCTGGCGTCGGACGGCGGCCTCAACGTGGGCATCTCGTCCGAGGACGCGCTGCACGAATACGTGGACCAGAAGCGCAAGACCGGCGTGTACCTGTCGGCGCTCGGCTTCGGGGCGGCAAGCTATCGGGACGCCGTCATGGAGACGCTCGCCGACCACGGCAACGGCGCCTACCACTACATCGACTGCGCCGAGGAGGCCGAGCGCGTGTTCGGCACGAACCTCTGCGCGAACCTCGTGCCGCTTGCCAACGACGTGAAGGTGCAGGTTGCGTTCAATCCGACGCAGGTGAAGCGCTACCGGCTCGTCGGCTACGAGAATCGAGCACTCGCCGCCGAGGAGTTCCGCGACGACGACGCGGACGCGGGCGAGGTGGGCTCGGGCCACGCGTTCACCGTCGCCTACGAGCTCCAACTGACCGACGCCGCCTTCGACACGGCCGAGCCATGGCTCACCTGCACGATGCGCTATCGCCCCGCGGGCGACCCCGATGCGGGCGTCCGCGAGCAGCAGCGCACCGTCGACGCCTCGAGCTTCGCCGAGCAGCCGAACGACGACTGGACGTTCGCCGCCGCCGTCATCGAGTGCGGCATGAGGCTGAACCACGCGGGATTCGCCGGCGACGCACCCCTCGAGCAGGCGCGCGAGCTCTTGTCCACCATCGAGCTCAACGAGCAGCGCCGCGGCTTCGACGACCTACTGGCCACTCTCGTCGAACGCGACGCGGCACGCGCTTGCGCAGCCCCGGGTGCACCGCGCATTGCCGACATCGCACCCTAACCGCCTACCAGGCTAACAGGCCGCCTTCGGCAGGAACCCGTCGAGCTCCGCATCGAGTTCGGCCAGATGCTTGACCCGCGGCTGTTCGTCGAGCACGCCGCGGGCCATGACCATCTTCACGTCGCGCAGGGCTTCCAGATTGCCGAGCGGGTTGCGGTCGAGCACGATGAGGTCGGCCGCCTTGCCCGCCTCGACGGAACCCGTCTCGTCGCCGAGTCCCAGGATGCGCGCGTTGCCCAACGTGGCCGTGTGGAGCGCCAGCTGCCGCGACGCGCCCACGATACGCTCGAAGTACACCACCTCGCGCCACATGTCGTACTGCGTGATGTAGGGGCACGACGAGTCGGTGCCGATGCCCACCGTCACGCCGGCAGCGAGCGCCTGCTGCGCGACGCGCACGATGCCGTCGAACACGATGCGGCCGTTCACCTTCTGCACTTCGGTGGAATGCGTCTTCGCCGGGTCGAGCTCCACGAACGGCAGCGCCGGCGACACCGTGCACGTGAGCGACGAGGCGCGCCCCGCGCCGTTGCGCTTGAACAGCGCGATCAGCTCGTCGTCGAGCGCCGCGCCGTGCTCGATGGTGTCCACACCGGCCTCGAGGCCCACGCGCACGCCCTCGGCGCTCTCGATGTGCGCGGCGGTGCGCAGCCCCAGCTTGCGCGCCTCGTCGCAGGCCGCCTGGGCAATGTCGGGCGACATGCGCAGCACGCCGGGCTCGCCCTCCACCTCGGCATCGAACACGCCGCCCGTGATGAACAGCTTGACCAGGTCGCAGTTGCGCGCGAAGCACGTGCGCACGATTTCGCGCGCCTCCTCGGGCGTCGAGGCAACATGCGCGAACAGGCCCGCGCCGTGACCGCCCGGCACCGTGACGCCCACGCCCGACGTGACGAGGCGCGGCCCGGGGTACTTCCCCGCGTTGATGGCGTCGCGCACCTCGACGTCGGCGAAGCCGGGGTCGCCCACCGAGCGCACCGTGGTCACGCCGCTGGCCAGCTGCTGCTGCGCGCTCGCGCGCAGCGTGCGGCGCAGGTACCACCGGCCCACCGGGTTGCCCACCACCTTGTCGATAAGCTCGCCCGCCGCGCCCGCGCTCGTCGGCCTGCCCGAGCCGCACAGGTGCACGTGCAGGTTCACGAGACCGGGCATGAGGTACGCGCCCGCCAGGTCGATCTCGCGCGCGCCCATCGGAGGCACGGTGGTGGCAGCCGGGCCGACGGCTTCGATGACGCCCTCGTTCACGACGACGGTCATGTTGGGCTGCGGCTCCATGGCCTCGGTGCCGTCGAGCACGGTGGCATGCGTGAACACGTACGCGGACATAGCTCCCCCTTCGATGGGTCGGTTCGCCCGGCGTTGCGCCGGCGGGATCGATTGCTTCGTGTCCGTCAGTATACGCCGTCGCGCCCGGCACGTGGTATCGAGAACACGAGATGCGGCATATCCACGCCGCGATAGCGCTTGACGAACGAACCTTCGGGCACCATGCCGTTGCGGCGCGCGACGCGTTGGGACGCGACGTTCGTGTCGCGGATGATGGAGTACACCTTCTCCACGCCCACCTGGTCGAACGCGTAATCGCGACAGGCCCGCGCCGCCTCGGTGGCCAATCCGCGATGCCAATGCGCGCGCTGGAACAGATAGCCCACCTCCACGACGCGCGTCCCCCGGCCGTCGCCGTCCTGGTACGTGAGGCCGCACTGGCCGACAACCTCGCCGGTTTCCTTGAGCACGACCGCCCACAGGCCGAAGCCGTCCTCGCGATACCGTCGCAGCTGGTTGTCGAGCCACGCATGCGCCTCTTCGTCGGACAGCGCGCCCTCGTAGGCGTACATGACCTCGTCGTCCTGCAGCATGAGGCAGAGCGCGGCGAAGTCGTCCGGCGTGAACTCGCGCAGGATCAGGCGATCGGTCTCGAGGATGAAGCGACCGCGGCGCGCGGGCTCGCTCACGACCGGCTCCCGTCGGCGATGCCGAGGCGCGCGGCCGTCGCGGCGAGGGCGTCCTCGGTGATGGGGCGGCCCGCTCCCACGTGCACCGCAATGCACGAGAAGCTGGGCTTGTCGGCCGTGAACAGGCCGAGCGCGCGCGAAGCCGCCCGCACGTCGTCCTTCGTCATGCCCGCGCGACGCAGCGGCGACACCACGCCGAGCTCCGCGAGCGCCTGGAAGCCGGGCCGGTTCGCCGGATCGTCGGTGACGTTCGTACCGTCGGCCAGCACGTCGTAACCGTCGCGCGCCATGTGCTCGAGGATGGTGGAGAAGATGAACGTCTTGCAGCGGTAGCACCGGTCGGGGCCGTTCGCGCACACCTCGTCGTGCGCGAGCACGTCGGCGTCGATCAGCTCGAACTCCGCGCCCAGCTCGGCCGCCAGGCGGCGCGCGTCGTCGATCTCGAACGCCGGCTGGAACGCCGTGCGCACACCGTACGCCTTCGCCGTGCAGCCGGCGCGCAACGCGGCCGCCAACAGGTACGACGAGTCGCACCCGCCCGAAAACGCCACCGCCAGCCGCGGCGTGCGCGCGAAAAACGCCTCGAGCGCCTCGACGCCCACATCCTGCCCGGGACCCGTTATCGTCATGGTGACGCTCCCTCCTTCTCTCAGCCGGACTCCAGCATACTTGTTCGAGCTAACTCCAAGTCAAGGCGACCGGAGCACATGTGGCCAAAACCGGCCCCCCCGTTTTGCGCGGCGATGAAATCTCCGAACAGGAAAACGCAATCCGCCGCGCAAGGCGAGGGGACGCAGGCTGATAGATTTGCCCTACCGGGCCCGCGGCCGCCGCGCTTCCCTACTTCTCAAACAGCTCCGCTGCTCGGCCGAGTTCCTTCACGATGGCGATATGCTGCGGGCACACGCTCTCGCACGCGCCGCAGCCGATGCACGACGACGCCGGGCCGTCCGACGCGTTCCAATCGTAGTTCTCCTGCGCGCGATACCCGTCACGGTACAGGGCGAGGATGTTGAGCGACGCGAGCGCAGCGGGGATGCGCACGCCTTGCGGGCAGTTCTTCAGGCAGTAGCGGCAATCGGTGCACGGCACGGTGTCGATGCCGTCGAGGATGGCGCGCACCTTCGCGAGCGCCTCGTGCTCCTCGTCGGTGAGGGGCGCGAAACCCCTCATGAGCGCCACGTTCTGACGCACCTGCTCGGGCGTCGACATGCCCGACAGCACGGAGAGCACGCCCGGCAGCGACGCGGCGAAGCGCAGCGCCCACGACGGCAGCGGCTCGTCCGGGTTGACGGCGCGCAGCACGTCAACGGCCTCGTCGGGCAGGCGCACGAGCGAACCGCCCTTGATGGGCTCCATCACCACGACGGGCAGCCCGTGAGCGCGCGCCACCTCGTAGCATGCGCGCGACTCGATGGTCTCGCTCTCCCAGTCGGCGTAGTTGATCTGCAGCTGCACGAAATCAACCTCGGGATGCGCCGCCAGCACGTCCTCGAGCACGGCGGCCTTGTCGTGGATGGAAAAGCCCAGGTTGCGGATGAGACCCGCTTCCTTCTTCTCGCGCAGGAAGTTCCACAGATCGAAGTCGTCGAACAGCTTCGTACGATCCTCGCCCAGGTTGTGCAGCAAGAAGTTGTCGAAGTAGCCCGCGCCCGTCTCGCGCAGCGACTTGTCGAACATGGCGCGCGCATGGTCGGCGTCCTTCGCGAGCCACGCCGGCAGTTTCGTTGCCACCTGAAACGACGCGCGCGGGTAGCGCTCGACGACGGCCTGGCGCAACGCGGCCTCCGATTTGCCGCCGTGGTAGCCGCGCGCCGTGTCGAAGTATGTGAAGCCCGCGTCCATGAACAGGTCGGCCATCTCCTTGACCTGCTCGATGTCGATGACCTTCTCGCCGTCCACCTCAACGGTGGGCAGGCGCATGAATCCGAACCCCAGCTTCCCAATCTCGCTCATCGTGGTTCCCCGCTCTCTGATATCAGGCGCAATTGCGCGCGCTCTCGCAAAACAAGTATACACAAGGACGCCGGGACGGGCACCGCTCGTTCGAGGCGGCAACCGGCTCGCTCCCCACATGACCTACTCCATACGACACGTCATCAGCTCGGTACGCCTGCCTCGCCCGTGGGCACCCCGCATCACAATGGGGGCCGTACCATCACGTCGAGAGATTGGAGACCCCGTGTACTATTCCAGCGGAAACTACGAAGCATTCGCCCGCCCGGCAAAGCCGGAGGGCATCGAGGGCAAATCGGCCTACATCATCGGCACCGGGCTGGCGGGCTTGACGGCCGCATGCTACCTGATACGGGACGCCCAGATGGACGGCTCGCGCGTGCACCTGTTCGAGCGCGACGCCGAGCCGGGCGGCGCCTGCGACGGATGGGAATATCCCCAGATCGGCTTTACCATGCGCGGCGGACGCGAGATGGACAACCACTTCGAAGTGATGTGGGACCTGTTCCGCTCCATCCCCTCCATCGAGGACGAGCACATGAGCATCCTCGATTACTACTACCAGCTGAACAAACGCGACCCCAATTATTCCCTGTGCCGCGCGACGGTCAACCGGGGCGAAGACGCCGGCCTCGACAACACGTTCGGCCTGTCCGACAAGGCGTGCATGGAGATCATGAACCTGTTCTTCACTCCCGAAGACGAGCTCGACGACAAGGCCATCACCAACTACTTCTCCGACGAAGTGCTCGATTCCAACTTCTGGCTGTACTGGCGCACCATGTTCGGCTTCGAGAACTGGCACAGCGCGCTCGAGATGAAGCGCTACATCCAGCGTTTCGTGCACCATGTCGGCGGGCTGCCCGACTTCAGCGCGCTGCGCTTCACCCAGTACAACCAGTTCGAATCCCTCATCCTGCCCACGGTGAACTACCTGAAAGACCACGGCGTGCAGTTCCATCTGAACACCGAAGTCGTCGACGTCACGTTCTCCAACACCGAGGAGCGCAAGGTGGCCACCGAGGTGCAAACGATATGCGAGGGAGCGCCCAAGGCCTTCCACCTCACCGACGACGACCTCCTGTTCATCACCAACGGCAGCTGCGTCGCCAACTCGTCCTTCGGGTCGCAAGACAAGCCGGCGCAGTTCAACACCGTGCTGGAAAAGGGAACCGGATTCGACCTGTGGCGGCGCATCGCCCGACAGGACCCGTCGTTCGGACACCCCGAAAAGTTCATCGGCGATCCGGAGAAGTCCAATTGGATGAGCGCCACCGTCACGACGCTCGACGAGAAGATCGTCCCCTACATCGAGAAGATATGCCGTCGCGATCCGTTCTCAGGCGGCGTCGTAACCGGCGGCATCGTCACCGCGAAAGATTCAAACTGGCTTCTGAGCTGGACGTTCAATAGGCAGCCCCAATTCCGCGCCCAGCCCGACAACGAGTTGTGCGGCTGGCTGTACGGCCTGTTCACCGACGTGCCCGGCAATTACGTGAAGAAGACCCTGCGCGAATGCACCGGCAAGGAAGTATGCATGGAATGGCTGTACCACCTGGGCGTTCCCGAATCGCAGATCGAAGAACTCGCCGAGAAGAGCGCCAACACGGTTCCGTGCATGATGCCCTACATCACGGCGTTCTTCATGCCGCGTGCTGCCGGCGACCGGCCCGACGTCGTGCCCGAGGGCGCGGTGAACTTCGCGTTCATCGGGCAATTCGCCGAAACGCCGCGCGACACCATCTTCACCACCGAGTACTCCATGCGCACCGGCATGGAGGCCGTCTACACGCTGTGCAACATCGACCGCGGCGTGCCCGAAGTGTGGGGCAGCGCGTTCGACATCCGCGACCTGCTGAACGCCACCACGCTCATCAGGGACGGCAAGCCCATCACCGACATGGACATGAACCCCCTCGAGAAGCTCGCCCTGCACGAAGGGATCGAGAAGCTCAAGGGCACCGACCTCTACGGGCTGCTGGCCGCGTTCGGCGTGATTCCGTCCGACGACGCCGACGCGCCCGCGCCCGCCACCGGAGCGGTGTACCCCGGCATGCACTAAGCGCCAAAAGGCCGCATACCCCCTGATCGATGGGGGTATGCGGCTTATCACGGTGCCGTGGGGCGCGCTACACGTTAAACTTGAAGTGCATGACGTCGCCGTCCTGCACGACGTACTCCTTGCCTTCTTGGCGGAGCTTGCCGGCGTCGCGGCAGCCCTTCTCGCCGTTCAGCTCGGAATAGTCGGCGAACGCGGCGGTCTCGGCCTTGATGAAGCCGCGCTCGAAGTCCGAGTGGATGACGCCGGCGGCCTGCGGGGCCTTCGCGCCGATGGGCACGGTCCAGGCGCGCGTCTCGGTCTCGCCGCTCGTGAAGTAGGACTGCAGCCCCAGCAGGTGGTACGCCTCGCGGACGAGGCGGGCCAGACCGCTCTCCTTCAGGCCCATGGCCTCGAGGTACTCCTTCGCCTCGGCCGGGTCGATCTCGGCGAGCTCGGCCACGTCGGCCTCCACCTTCGCGCAGATGGGCACCGGCGCGCAGCCGTCGATCTCGGGCAGGTCGGCCGTGAGCTGGTCTTCGTCGACGTTGGCCAGGTACAGCATGGGCTTCATCGTGAGCAGGTGCAGGTCGTACAGAGCGGCGCGCTCGTCGTCGGTGAGATCGAGCGTGCGGGCGCGATGGCCCTCGTTCAGGCCCTCGTACACCTTCTTGGCCGCAGCCACCTTCGCAGCGCCCGCCTTGTCGCGCTTGGCTTCCTTCTCGAGGCGCGGCAGCGCTTTCTCCAGCGTGCCCATGTCGGCCAGGATGAGCTCGGTCTTGATGGTTTCCACGTCGCTCTGCGGATCCACCTTGCCGGACACGTGCACGACGTCGGGGTCGCCGAAGAAGCGCACGACCTCGCAGATGGCGTCGGTCTCGCGGATGTTCGCGAGGAACTGGTTGCCCAGGCCCTCTCCCTGCGACGCGCCGGCCACGAGACCGGCGATGTCCACGAACTCGACGGTGGCCGGCACGATGCGGGCCGGATGGTCGATCTCGGCGAGCCGGTCGAGGCGCGCATCGGGCACGGGCACGACGCCCACGTTGGGTTCGATGGTGGCGAACGGGTAGTTGGCCGCGAGGCCGCCCTTGTTCGTGAGGGCCGTGAACAGCGTGGACTTGCCGACGTTCGGCAAACCGACGATACCGATGGATAGCGACATGGGACTTCTTTCTCAAGCGTATGCATTGCGTATCGCCCCATGATAGCAAAACGCACGGAGCCCCGCCTCCGCTCCGCGCATATTCTCCGCTTTCGACGCTTCGATTGCGGACGCGCACTCAGCGGACAGCCGGAAACCGCACTTCGGGGTAGTAGCAGGCGAGGGCGTCGGCGCAGTCGCGGGCGCGCTCGGGCGGGACGCGCATGCGCTCGAGGTACTCCTGCTCGCTTGCGCACGTCCGGGCGATGGCCGCGTTGCGCACGACAGCCTCGATGTCGCGCAGGATGTACGTCGAATCGTCGGAGCGGCCGACGATCTTCGCCGTGGTCACGCCGGCCCGCATGAGCCGATAGAGCGCGCACAGGCCGCAGGCCGTATGATGGAAGCGCTCGTAGGCCTGCGCGTTCTCGCGCAGCGCGCGGTCGAGCTCCGCCGCGCCGGGCCCTGCCACGTAGTGCTCGCGACGCGCGTGCCGCACGTCCCAGCACAGGGCGTTCCTGCCCTCGATATGGCGGCCGAGGCACAGCCCGTCGGCGAAGACGCACCCGTTGCGCATGACGAACGCCTCGTACTCCACGCCGGGCGCCGCCTGCACGATGGCCTCGATCTCGTCGAGGCTCACGTCGCGCGGGATGATGACGCGCGTGCAGCCGAGCCGCCGGTAGAAGCGGGCGATGTCGGCGTTGTACACGCCGCACATCGTGGAGGCCACCACGGCAAGCCCACAGTCGGCGGCGGGCTGAACCGCCTCGGGCACCGACACGATGACGCCGGCGGCCCCGGCCTCGTGCAGCCGCTCGAAGTAGCCGAACAGGAAGTCGAGCTGCTCCTGCGCATACGCGTTCGCATTGAACGTGACGTAGGCCCGCTTGCCCAGCGCGCGCACCTCCTCGACGATGGCGAGCGCCTCGTCGAACGTGTAGGGGTTCGCCGTGCGGCCGAAGCCCGTCATGCGGTTGAGGTCGGCGGCCTCGCCGAAGCGATCGCGCCACGCGTCGTCGTGGAAGCCCAGGTAGAACTCCTCGCCGCCGGCTTGCGCGTAACGTTGCAGGTAGGCGCGGTCGTTCACGGGCACGAGGGGCTTCATGAGCGCACCAGCGCGTCGAACGGCGTCACGATCATGCGGAATTCCTCACCCTCGCTGATGAGGCAGTCGTGGTTCGGGAAGAGCACCGTGCGGCCCCAGCGCAGCATCCGCACGCCCGATGGCAGCTCGTAGCCGACGGCGCAGCGCGCGCACTCGAGCGAGCACGGCGCGTTCGGGCGGAACTTCTGACGCACCGGGCGGTGCACGCTTGCCAGCTCGCAGAGCGCTCCCGTGGTGAGGTAGCAGTACGGCACGTGCACGCCCACCTGGATATGGGGCATGAGCCCGCTCAGCGGGGCCAGGTCGAGAGCCGCGTGCGTCGGGTCGATCTCGATGCCGCGCACTTCGCCGCGCCGGAACACCTCGGTGAGCAGGGCGGGAATGGCCACCGTATGGCGCTCCTCGAACAGGCGGACGTACCGCGGGTCGCGCGGCTCCTTCGAGAACAGCCGCCCCGCGTTGACGGAGCAGCCGTAGCGTTCGACGCAGAAGGCCAGCATGCCCACGTCGTTCACCGTGATCTCGTCGACGACGTCGCCGAACCCGTACACCAGCCGGTCGATGCGCTCGCAACCGGCCGCGAGGTCCTTCTGCGAGAACACGGGCACGACGAGCGTGGCCGGCACGCCCAAGCGGCGGCACAGTGCGAACGCCTCGCGCCACACGCGTCGCGGCTGGCGCAGGAAGTATTGGCTGCAGAAGGTGGAGCCGACGTAGAGCCGCTCAACGGAGCTGCGGCCCGCCTCCTGCATGGCGCGCTCCACCAGCTGGGAGAGCGAAAAGCCACGCGGACGGGCCGCAGCCGCCACATCGGCCACGCTGCACGCGGGTATCGATTGCATGGCGGGTGGCTAGCGTCCGCCCACCGAGGAGCCGCCGCCGTGACGCGCGTTCACCGGGGCCTCGCGGCCCGTGCGGCCGTTCGAGGCCGGCGTCTGCGCGGTGCCGTGCGGCGCGCCCGCGCCGGCGCCATAGCGCTCACCGGAGCCGTACGATTCGCCGGACCCGTACCGCTCGCCTGCGCCGTACGTCTCGCCCGCACCGTAGCGCTCGCCGGAGCCGTACCGTTCGCGCTTGCTTTCTTCTGCCATGAGATCCTCCTTCGTCGCAGTGCTTCGCATGCGGCCCAACCGGGCCTGCGCCGCATGGCGCCAGGAGATCATAGCGTCCGCGCCTCACGCCGCACGGGGCCCCGCGTCCCCCTTGCTGGAGCGTGCCCGTGCCGTAAAGCGCCCGATACCCGCCTACGCGCGCTGACTCTCGAACAACGCGCGGTCGGCCAGCTTGTAGCCCACGCGCCATACGGTCATCAGGTAGCGGGGCTTCGAGGGATCGTCCTCGATCTTCTCCCTGATCTTGCGCACGAACACCGTCACGCTGTTCGGGTCGGTGGCGTCCTTCGCGCCCCACACGTGCTCCATGATCTGGTCGCGCGTGAACACGCTGCCGGGATCGGTGGCCAAAAGCTCGAGCAGCTCGAACTCCCGCGACGACAGCGACACCGGCTTGCCCGCCAGGCGCACCTCGTACTTGCCGAACAGCAGCTCGAGCTCGCCCACCTGGTACGTTCGGCGCTTCTTGGGCGCGGTCGACAGCTCGTCCTCCTCGGCCTTGCTGCGGCGGCGCAGATGCGCCTTGATGCGCAGCGAGAGCTCCTCGGGCTGGAACGGTTTGACCAGGTAGTCGTCCGCGCCGGCCTTGAACCCGATGCTCTTGTCCACGATGTCGCCCTTGGCCGACAAGAACATGATGGGCACCTTGCGCCCCTCATCGCGGATCGTCCCGCAAATCTCGAACCCGTTCGTGTCGGGCAGCATGACGTCGAGAATGAGGAAGTCCGGGCGCTCGGCACGCAGCATGGCAAGCCCTTCCTCACCGCCCCCGGCGCAGCAATACGCGTACCCATCGCGCTCGGCTATCTGGCCGATGAGCACCTGCAGGCTCTCATCGTCGTCGATCAGCATGATCTTCGTCACTCGTCTTCCCCCTCTGTACCCCCGTCGGCGGGCAGCACCACGCGAAACACGCTCCCCTCGCCCACCCTGCTCTCAAGCGACACCGCGCCGCCCAGCATGGCCGCGAGATCCTTCACGAGCGAAAGCCCCAGGCCGCTGCCGCCGTAGCGGCGCACTGTCGACATGTTCTCCTGAGCGAACCGCTCGAATATCAGCTCCTGCTTGTCGGCCGGAATGCCGATGCCGTCGTCGGTCACCTCGATAACCACGAGCCGCGCTCCCTCGTCGAAGCGCACGTCCACCGAAACCGAACCTTCCTCCGGGGTGAATTTTATCGCATTGCTCACGAGGTTGACGAGGATGCGCCGCACCTTCTCCCAATCGGACAGGATGAGGGGCACGTCGCCGGCCACGCGCGTGGCGAGAGCGATGCGCTTCTTCGCCGCAAGCGACAGGCTGGACGCCTCCACCATGCCCACGACGTCGCTCATGTCCACGAGTTCGAGGTTGAGCCGCTCCGATCCTGCTTGAATCCGCGCGGTTTCCAGCACGTTGTCCACCATTTCCAGCAGGATGCGCCCGTTCTTGTCGATCTCTTCCAGCTGTTTGCGCACCAGCTCGTCGGCACGCGGCACGCTGTCGGCCATGAGGTCGGTGAACGCGAGGATGGACGTGAGCGGCGTGCGCAGCTCGTGGCTCACGATGGCCAGGAAGTCCGACTTGTACTGGTTCTCGCGCTTGAGCTTGTCGTTCACCTCCTCGACGTGCCGGCGCTGACGCTCGAGCTCCTCGTTGGCGGCGGACAGCTGCATCGTGCGCTCGTCCACCTCCGACTCGAGGTTGCCGTACAGCGACGACAAGCTGGACGCCATAGCGTCGAACTGGGCGAACAGCTCGTCGATCTCGCGCGAGGCGTACACGGGCGCCACCTTGTCGGGTAGCGCCGACGGACCGCTCGGCGAGCCGTCGGACAGGTCGGCCAGGGAATGGCGCAGCTCTTCGAGCGGGCGCGTGATGAGGCGCGTGAGCACCACGTAGATGATGGTGGCCATGCACAGCATGATGGCCAGGAAGAACAGCACGTTGCTCACCACGGCGCCGGCCATGTTCTCGTAGTACATCTGCGTGGGCACGATGACGCTGACGGCACCCGCCAAGTCCCCCGTCTGCCAGCCTTCCTTCTCGTAGCCGGTGGGGTCGAGCTCGCCCTGCGGCGCGCCGTGGCACTCGATGCAGTGCTCGGTCACCTTCATGGCCGACACGTAGCGGAACACCGATTCGCCCTGGTACTCCGCGAAGCCGTAGTACATCTCGCGGTCGGGGTCGCCCGGGTGCTCGGCGAACTGCGCAAGCGCCTCGGACTCGTAGGCATCGGGCGTGTTGTGGATGTTGCGCGGGGTGATGTTCGTGAAGCGGATAGTGTAGTCGGAATTCTGCGAGAAGAACGCCGCCACCGACTTGCCCGCGATGGCGCAGTGGAGGCCCTTGTACTCGTAGGCGCCCTCAAGCGTGTAGTTGATGGTGTCCTGATTGATGGAGATGAAGTCCCACACGGCGTCCATCTCGGTGACGAGCACCCGCGACTCCTCGAGCAGCATGGCCTCGGTGGCGCGCTTCTGCGACTCGTACGTCCAGGCGATGTCCACGATCAGCAGCATGAGCAGGACGAACGACAGCAGGCCGATGATTTTCGTCTTCAGTCCGAAGTTGGCTTTTTCCGCCGCCATGCCGTTCGCCCCCGTTGCCCATCATGCGCCGTGCGCTCGAGAAATTCCCGTCATTATAGGGGTTCGCCCAGCAGATACGCCGCTTCGTCGATGGTTTCGGACGCGCGAGCCCCCAAACTCGCGGCCAAGGATGCGATGGAAGCCGCCGCGAGCTCGGCAACCGCGCGGTACTCCGGCTCCTTCGCGCGTGTCTTCACGTTGGCCAGGAACACGGGCGCGAACACGAGCACGTGGTCGGCCAGCAGCGCCCGCGCGGCGTCGAGCGCCCGCTGCGCCTCGGCCGACGCGGCCGCGGACGCGTCGGCATCCTCGTCCTCGCCCGCCATCGCGCGTTCCGCTTCCCCCAGCACGTGCGCCAAGAACAGCAGCTCGAAGCCCAGATGGTCGTCGGGCACGCTGCCCTGCCCCGGCACCTGCACGCCCCAGGCGCGGTACGCCTCCCGCACTTCGAGCGTGGTCGGCCCGAACATGGTGCGGTCGTCGGTGCGGTACACCGACTCGAAGGGCGAGGTGCCGCTCGACCCTACCATGTAGAACAGGTACGCGTAGTCGCGGCGCAGCGCCGTCTTCACGGCGGCGCCCTCCTCGGACGCCGCGCGGGCAAGCACGTCGTGCAGCTGCGAGGCCGCCGCGGGCGCGACGGCGGAGAACGGTTGCTCGAGCATCAGGGCGCGCTGCTCGATCAGGCGGTCGAGCACCTCGTCGGAGGGGCTTTCGCACAGCACGAGCGAGCAGAACTCGCACAGCACGCGGTACGCCTGCACCGTCTCGAGCGACAGGTTGTCGGTCGTGGCCATGGATGGTCCTTTCACATGCCGAGGCACCGCACCGCGCCGGGGAGGGAACCGGCGCGATGCGGTGCCGTGCGGGTGCCTGCGGGGAGCGCTCCCCGCAGGCACCGGATGGTTAGTGGGTGATTTCCAGCGGGTTGAGCAGCGTGCCGCCCTTGTCCGCGTCGCGATGCAGGCCGATGACCACGTTCGGGGCCGTCGTGTCTCCCAGCTCGCCGATGACGGCGTTGTCGCCGTGCGCGGCCCGCAGGTCCTCGATGCTGCCGAACTCGAGCGCGCGCACCGGACAGGCCTTCGCGCAGGCCGGGTCGGGCGTGCCCTCTTCGTTCTCGTCGCTGCACAGCACGCACTTGTGCGACAGGCCGTCGGCAAGCTGCACCGGATGACCGTAAGGACACGACTTCTCGCAGGTCATGCAGCCGATGCACACGCTCTTGTCGTTGTTGACGATGCCCGTCTCGGGGTCCTTCTTCATAGCGCCCGTGGGGCAGTTCTCAACGCAGGCCGGGTTGTCGCAGTGGTTGCACGTCATGGACGTGTAGTAGGTGAAGGCCGTCGAGGTGAACGAACCGTCCTCGGCCGCCTCCCACGCACCGCCGCCGAACTCGTACACCTTGCGGAACTTCTGCGGCACCTCGAGGTTGTTGCGGTCGAAGCACGACGTCATGCACGCTTTGCAGCCCGTGCAGATGTCGGTGTTGACGAAAAATCCGTACTGTTCCATGAAAGCCCCCTTACGCCTTCTCGATCTTGCACAGGTTGGAATGCACGCCGTTGCCCTTGGAGATGGGCGTGGGGCGCGCCGACGTCAGCACCGAGATGCAGCCGCCCTTGTCCAGCACGTCCTTGCTGCCGATGGTGGCGGCGTCGCGCGTCTCGGGATCGTACCACGCACCCTGCGGGATGGACACGACGCCGGGCATGATGCGCGGCGTGACCTTCGCCGACAGCTGCGAGCGCCCGCGCTCGGTGGACACGATCACGTCGTCGCCGTTCTCCACGCCGAGCGCGGCGGCGTCCTGCTCGTTGATCCAGCACTGCTGAGGCGCCACGGACTTCATCCACTCCACGTTGCCGTAGGACGAGTGCGTGCGCGTCTTGGTGTGGTGGCCGATCAGCTGGAAGGGATAGTCCGCCTTCGTGGCCTCGTCGCCGAAGCCCTCCACGTTGTTGTAGTAGATGGGCAGGCCCGTGATCTGGTCGCGCCCGTCGTCGGGCACGTAGCCGCCGCACGTGAGGTCCCACTGCTTCGACAGGTTGTACGCCTGCTTCGAGAACACCTCGTACTTGCCCGAAGGCGTGGCGATCTTCTCGTCGGTGGCGATGGCGGGCTCGTGCTGGTCCGTCTTCTTGAACAGGCCCTGCTCGCGGAACTCCTCGAACGTTGCCGGGAAGTCCTCGCCGGCCTCAACGCCCTGCTCGTAGCTCCACTTCACCCAATCGAGCTGGCTCTTGCCCTCGGTGAACTGGTCCTTGAGGCCCAGCTTGTCGGCGATGAGCGTGCATATCTCGTACACCGGTTTCGCCTCGAACAGCGGATCGATAGCGGCGCTCTCGCAGCACACGAAGCCCGTCCAGGCCGTGCCGCCCGTCACGATGTCGTCCTCCTCGAACGCCGTCGTGCCCGGCAGGATGATGTCGGAGACGAGCGCCGTCGGCGTGAGGTAGCAGTCCACCGTCACGATCATGCGCACGCCGCTGTCCTTCTCGTCGGGCAGGTTGTAGATGCGCAGGGAGTCGTTGATGTCGGCATGCTGGCCGGCCATGACGTTGCTCGCGTAGTTCCAGATGAACTTGATGGGAGCCTTGAGCTTGATGGTGCCGGGCTCTTCGGCGTAGATGGTGGCGCCCTTCTCGTTGATGTGGCGCACGCCCCATGTGGCGTCGTCCATGGACTGGTAGTCCTCGATGGCTTGGTACCAGTCGAAGAACGACACGCACACGTCCACCGTGTTCTTCTCGGGGAAGGTGGGGATGGCCGTGGCCACCTTGTACGGCACGCCGCCGACGGCTTCGCGCGCGCCGGTGCCGCCGCCCGAGATGCCCACGTTGCCCGTGATGGCCGCGATGAGCGCGATGGCGCGGGCGTTGTTGCCGCCGGCGCTGTGGCGCTGCGGGCCCCATCCCTGGATGGTGGCCGTGGGGCCGTCGACGAACAGGTCGGCCAGCGCGCGGATGGTGTCCGCGGGCACGCCCGTGATGGCGGCCGCCCACTCAGGAGTCTTCTCGCCCGTGCCCTCGTAGGCGCCGGTGCCCTTGAGGTAGGCCTCGTAGGACATATCCTCGTCGATGACGAGCGCGCCGGCCTTGTCGAAGCCCATGAACGAGGTGTCCTTCGGCTCGCCCTGCTTCACGTCCTCCACGAACGTGTCGCTGAAGAAGCCGATGAACTTGGAGCGGATGAGCTCCTCGTCGAGCTTGCCCTCGGTGAAGAGGTGGTGGATCATGCCGGCCACGAGCGCCATGTCGGTGCAGGGGCGGATGGGAACCCACTGGTTCGCCACGCCGATGGCGGTGTCGGACAGGTGCGGGTCCACCACCACGATATGCGCTTCGGGGTTCTGCAGGCGCACCTGGGTGATGAGGTACTGCATGGCCGAGCCGCTCATGCGCGTGTTGGCGGGATTGTTGCCGAACAGCACGATGTTCTTCGAGTTCACGAGGTCGGTCACCTCGTTGTTGGAGTAGGCGTCGCCGTTGAACAGCGGAAGCTCCCAGTTGATCTGGCCCGTGGAGTAGTCGCAGTAGTGGCGCAGGTAGCCGCCGTAGAGGTTCATGAGGCGCGCGAACGCCGTCTTGTCCGGGTGCCACGACTTCGCCACCGTGCCGCCCAGCTGGCCCGTGCCGTACTGGATGTAGAAGGCGTCGTTGCCGTACTCGTCCTTGATCTCCTTCATGGTGGTGGCAATCTGATCGATGGCCTCGTCCCAGGAAATCTCCTCGTACTGGCCCTCGCCGCGCTTCGTGCCCTCCACGCGACGCAGCGGCTTCTGCACGCGCGTCTCGTTGTAGATGCGCTGACGGTTCGTGCGGCCGCGCACGCAGGAGCGCATCTGGTAGATGCCGCCGGGCTCGAAATCGTCGGTGCCCTCGTTGTCGTTGCCCACGCGCACCACGGTGCCGTCCTTCACGTACAGCTTGAGCGGACAGCGGCTGCCGCAGTTCACGTGGCAGCCCGACCAATGGGTGCTGTCGTATTCGAATGCGGCCGGCGTCGCGTCGGCGGCGCCCTCGTCCTTGGCCTTCTCCTCGCCGTGCGGCGAGCAGCCCGTCAGCGCAACGCCGGCGCCCACCAGGCCCGACCATGCGAGAAACGAACGGCGGCTGATACCGGGCGCACGATGGGTCGCGCTGCTGGTTTCCTGAGCCATACTCTCCCCCTCTCGAAGCTCCACGTCGGGAGCCTCTCTCCTCGATTCGGCTTTCAAACCTGCCTATCAGTCTACTGAGGCCGCCACAGAACCTCCATGCCAGTCATCTGCATTTTTCCTTATGAAACTATTATCGAAATATAAAGGGTGCCGAAGGGAGGGATGCGGAAGGGAGGAGTGCAGAAAGGAGGGATGCAGAAGGGAGGACGAACGAACGGATGCGGGGCGTCGGGATGCGAGCGGGGGGGGGCGAACGGGATGCGAGCGAGCCCCGCCCCAACACAAAGCGGGGCACCCCGAAGGACGCCCCGCTTGCACGCTCGCCTGTCCTGCGATGCGCTAGAAGCTGATGATGCCGAACGTCTGCGCGACGAATGCCACGAGGATGACCACCACGAGCACGGGCGCGATGTACTTGATGACCACCGTCCACGCCTTCTCGGCGCGGAAGCTGCTGGAGATCTTCACCTCGTCCACGATGGCCTTCGGCTTGATGATCCACCCGACGAACACGCAGGTCAAAAGCGCCACGATGGGCATGATGACCGAGTTCGAGATGAAGTCGAAGAAGTCGAGCAGCGTCGTGCCTGCACCCAGCGGCTCGATGAACGACAGGCCGTTGTAGCCCATGTTCACGATAATGCCGGCCACCACGACCACGGCGATCACCGTGCCGAGCGCCTTCTTGCGCGACCAGCCCGCGCCGTCCTGGATGATGGACGTGCACGTTTCGGTGAGCGAGATGGCGCTCGTGAGCGCCGCGAACAGCACGAGCAGGAAGAACAGGAAGCCCACGACGGTGGCCGCCCCGCCCATGTCGGCGAACACGCCGGGCAGGATGACGAACATGAGCGACGGGCCGGAGTTGGCCGCCACGGCCTCGCCCGAGCCCATGGCCACGAACGCGGCCGGCACGATCATGAGGCCGGCCAGGAACGACACGCCGATGTCGAAGCCGCCGATGCGCGCCACGCTCTGCGTGAGGCTGGACTTCTTGTCCAGGTAGGAACCGTACGTGATCATGATGCCCATAGCCAGCGACAAGCTGTAGAACATCTGCCCGAGCGCGCCGATGACAAGCTCCGGCGAGAACTTGCTGAAATCGGGCATGAGGTAGTACAGCGCGCCGTCGATGGCGCCCGGCATGGTGAGCGTGTACAGCGCGATGCCCACGGCCATGACGATGAGCGCCGGCATCATGACGAGGTTCGCCTTCTCGATGCCGCCCTTCACGCCCAGCGATACCACGATGAACACGATGGCCATGAACAGGAGCATCCAAAGGAAGCTCTCGGTGTTGCTCGTGATGAAGCCCGTGAAGAAGTCGCCGCCGTCGGCCAGCGCCTCAGGGCCGTTGATCAGGTACGCCGCCGTGTACTTCGTCACCCAACCGCCGATGATGCAGTAGTACGGCGTGATGATGAACGGCACGGTTGACGCGAGCACGCCGATGAAGGCGTACTTCTTGCCGAACTGCTTGAACGCGCCGATGGCCGACTGCCCCGTCTTGCGACCGAGCGCCGTCTCCAACAGCAGCAGCGATACGCCGAACGTGAACACGAGCACGAGGTACGTGATCAAGAACGTGCCGCCGCCGTACTTGGCGGCCAGATAGGGGAAGCGCCACATGTTCCCCAAGCCCACGGCGGATGCCGCCGCGGCCAGAATGAACGCCCACTTGCCCGACCACGCCGAGCGCGTATGCGTGTGCGTAGAAGCCATTCGTTTCCTCCATTGCGAACTATATCGATATTCCCCGGAACAACCGCCTGCGGAGGGAATCCGCAGGGGTCGGATACGGGCGCCCATCCACGTTGTGCACCTGCGCCACGATCCAAGTGCATCATTATACCGGGAAACCGCTGGGGACGGACCACGTTTTCGCAGAAGGGCGCTCATGGGAGCGCAAGGCAGCGCAGCCCCTACGCCCCCGCTTCTTCCAAGAGGTGCTGCGCCACCGTGGCGCCGATAAGGTAGACGGCCGCCGAGGTGTTGCCGTCCACGTGGTACGGCACGATGGACGCGTCGGCCACCACGAGGTCGCGCACGCCGTGCACCGCGCCCCATCCGTCCACGACGGCGTCGCCCTCGGCGCCCATGCGCAGCGCGCCCTGGTCGTGGTAGGTGTGGATGAACGAGGAGCGCACGTAGGCTTCCAGCTTCCCATCGTCGGCCAGCACGTCGGAGGCGGGGCTGAGCAGCTGGTAGGACGCGTCGATGGCGGCAAGCTCCTCCGCCATGGGGGCGATATAGGTGCGCAGCGCCTCCATGAGCACGGCGACGTCGGCGTCGTTGCTCAGGAAGCCGAAGTCGCCGCGCATGATCTTGAGCGGGTCGTCGCTTTGGATTTCAAGGGTGCCGCGGCTCTTCGGGTTGACGCACAGCACGCCGAGGTACAGCACCTCGGGCGTGACGCCCGTGGCAATCACCTGGATGGAGCGCTCGCCGGCCGCGCCCGTGCCGTCGGGCGACGGGAAGAACGCGCCGCCGTGCTGCTTGGCGTGGGGATCGCTCGAGGCGAGCTGCGCGACGTCGTGGCCGTTCACGCTGAACACGGCGCCCGTGTACGCGTCGTCCATGAGGTGGCGCCCCACGTGCTCGTTGACGCAGACCGCCGGCACGCCCGCACGCTCGAGCACCTCGGCCGGGCCGATGCCCGACAGCATGAGCAGCTGCGCGCTGCGCAGCCCGGCGCACACCACCACCTTCTTCGCCGCATGCGCCTCGCGCGTTTCGCCGTCCTCGAGGTAGCGCACGCCGTACGCGCGCTTTGCGTCGTCGAACAGCACCTTCGTGGCCGTCGCCTGGAAGCGCACCGTGAGGCGCCGGCCGTCCACGCCGCCGCCCTCGGGCGTCATGACGTCGGCCGACAGGAAGCAGGCCGACGCGCTGGCCCGATTGCCGTTAGGGAACTGGTACAGCTGCCAGCCGCCGAAGGGCCCGAGCGGCGTGGCGGGGTCGTTGTAGTCCGCGACGGGGCCGAAGCCCACGGCACGCTCGAACGCCGTGACCAGCTTGTCCACGAGCGCCGGGGTCTCGGGATAGCTCTCCCGGATGCGCAGCCGCCCGCGCTCGCCGCGCACGGCGGGGTCGACGTTCGGGGCCTCGTAGTCCTCGAGCTGCTGAAACACCTGCGTCGCCTGGCCGGGAGACCACTGCGGCCCGCCCACACGCGCCCACTGCTCCAGCACGTACGGCGTGGGACGCACGTACATCTCTCCGTTCACCGACGAGCCGCCGCCCAGCACCCGGCCGCCCGTCAGGGGGAAGTCCTTGCCGCCCACGCCGTCCTGCGGGACGGACGCGCCCCACCAGAAGTACTCCGGGAAGTGCCGGTAGAGGTTGGCCGAAGGGCTCACGATCAGCTCGTCCTCGTCGCGGTTCTCGCCCGCTTCCAGCAGCAGCACCGACGCCCCGCTCTCGCTGAGCTTCTCGGCCATGACGCAGCCCGCCGGGCCCGATCCCACCACGATGTAGTCGTATTCCTTCGCTTCCATGAAGACGCCTTCCTGATGCGCGCGCAGGATGTCGTCGGCGCGGCGAGGCGCCGGCAGGCTGCACGCTGTTCGTATGGTTCGCCCCACGGTAGCACGGCGCGGCGGCGCGCCCCGCCCGCAACGCCGCGCACCGCCGAACCGCAAAGCGCCCTTCACGAAAGCGTTTCCTCACAGGCGGTATGCGCGGCCTCCACCGTTCGGTGGCAGACGCGATCCGCGCGCTGCACGCGGCGGCGCGCGCGGCATCATCGGGCTTCCCCGCCGTCGACCCCGACTCGAAAGGACGCGCCGATGAACCCATCCGCCTCTCTCACCCGCCGCACGTTTCTCGCAGGAAGCGCCCTGTGCGCCGCCACGGCCGGCCTCGGCCTGTTCGGCTGTTCGTCCGCCGGTCCCGCCGACCACGCGAGCGACAGCGACGCCGGCAGCGGCACGAACGCCAACCACGCCGTGGACGCCTACTACGAGAACGCGGCCATCTACACCGCAGACGAGGGCAACACGACCGCGGAAGCCCTCGCCGTGCGCGACGGCAAGATCGCCTTCGTGGGCTCGGCGGCCGACGGTCAAGCCTACAAGGATGCGGCCGGCCAGGTGGTGGACCTGCAGGGTTCGTTCGTGCTGCCCGGCATGATCGACGGCCACATCCACACCGGCTCGCCCGACTTCTTCGACTTCAGCCTCATCGGGCAGACGTCTGCCGACGATCAGCTCAAAACCATCAAGGAGTACGTGGACGCGCACCCCGAGAAGGACACGTACCTCGGCTACGGCTACGCGGCCAGCCTCTTTCCCGGCGAAGAGCTGGAGAAGGGGCCGAAGAAGGAGCGCCTCGACGAGATCAGCCCCGACAAGCCCCTGCTCGTGTACTCGTTCGACGGGCACGGCGCGTGGCTCAACTCGAAGGCGTTCGAGTACCTCGGCATCACGAAGGACACCGCCTCCACCCCCGGCGGTCAGATCGTCAAGGACGCCGACGGCAACCTGTGGGGCACGCTCGCCGACTCGGCCATGTCGCTGGCCGGCCGCTACCCCTTCGACCAGGACAACCTGCCCGAAGCCGTGGCCTCGTTCGTGCAGCAGCTCAACGCGCTGGGTTACACGTCCATCTTCACGCCGCCCGGCAACGGCTTCTTCCCCATCCCCTACGAGGCGTACCGCACGCTCGAGGACAACGGCGAGCTCACCATGCGCGTGCGCGGCGCCGGCATCATCACGAGCTGGCAGACCGACGAGGACCTGCGCACGCTCGACGAGCTGAAGAAGACGTACGACGGCGGGCTGCTCAAGGTGATCGCCGGCAAGGTGTTCGCCGACGGCGTCATGGACAACGAGTCGGCGCTGCTGTCCGCGCCCTACGCCGACAACCCCGGGTCGTACGGCGAAACCGGCTGGGAGCAGGAGCCGCTCAACAAGGCCGTCGAGGCGCTCAACCGCGCGGGGCTGCTCGCGCACATCCACGCCATCGGCGACGCCGCGGTCACGATGGGCCTCGACGCCATCGAGTACGCCGAACAGCACGTGCCCGACGACAAGCAGCGCAACGCCATCACGCACCTGCAGCTCGTGCAGGACGGCGATGTCGAGCGCTTCGCCAAGCTCGACGTGGTGGCCGTGGCGAACCCGTACTGGCACTACAAGGCGCCGCGCTACTGGGAGGCGAAGGAGAAGCCCGCGCTGGGCGACCGCGCCGACCGCATGTACCCGCTGCAGGCGTTCGCCGACGCGGGCGCCGTGCTCGTGTCGGCTTCCGACTACCCCGTGACCGCGAATCCCAACCCCTTCGTGGCCATCGAGACGGGCGTGACGCGCAACCTCGTGGACGGCGCCGAGTACGAGGTGCCCGACATCACCGACCCCGATGACCCCGCCTACCTGCTGTGGCCTGAGCAGCGCGCGAGCGTGACGCAGATGATCCGCAGCTTCACCATCGACGCCGCGTGGGCGCTGTCGCTCGACGGCGAGACGGGCAGCCTCGAAGCGGGCAAGGCGGCCGACTTCATCGTGGTGGACCAGAACATCCTGGAAGCGAAACCCCTCGACATCAAGAACACGAAGGTCCTCCAAACCTACCTCAAGGGCACCCGCGTCTACGACGCCGCCCTCGCCGAGCAGTAAGGACTAGGCTTCGAGGGGGTCGAGGGTGACGGGAATCGGGCTGTCGTCGAGGGCGTCGCCCGGGATGAACGCCTCGACCCCGTCCGAGGCGTTCGCCTGGACGGTGACGTCGGCCCCGCCGCGACAGGCGGCCACGACCTTGAGGGCGTAGCGGCCGGGCGCAAGCGTGCGCGCAAGGCCGCCGGACGCCTCCCCTTCGCACAGGGTTTCAACCTGCTCATCGTCGAAGGCCACGAACGCGAGCTTGATGTCGCCGTGGACCGCTTCCAAATCGCACGAGATCGCCAGGTCGCCGCCGTCGGCGGGCACGTCGAAGGCGAGCAGCGTCATCGAGCCCGACAGGCCGCCGATGTGGATGCCCTCCAACGTGGACGCGCCGTCGAGCTGCGGCCCGTTGTACAGCACCACCGAATACGCGTCGTCCTGCTGCGCGATGGCCTCGTCATCGTCGTAGAGCCACGCGGAGCGCGCCGCATCGAAGGGGCTCGTGCACCCCGCAAGGGCGCAACAGAGCGCGGCGGCGGTCAGGGCGAGGAACGCGGTTCGCTTCGCATTCATGGCGGGCACCTTTCAAGAGGAGGCGGCATAGAACATGATACCCCCCCCCCAGCTCGAATGTGCAAATCTGCGGTTTTGGCGAGGGGACGGGCGCGACGCTTGGGGGTAGGACGCCGATTCGGCTATCATGTGTCGCAGACCAAACGAGAAGGAGAACCATCCATGTGCGGTATCTGCGGATTCACCGGCGCCACGCAAGCCGATCTGCCCACGTTGAAGGCCATGTGCGACGTCATGGCGCACCGCGGCCCCGACGGCGAGGGCCAGTACCTTGCCGACGGCGTGGCCCTCGGGCACCGGCGCCTCTCGCTCATCGACCTCGCGAACGGCAACCAGCCCATGGTGCGTGCCACGGGCGCGCACGACTCGGCCGTGACCTCCCCCGCCGTCGAAGGGTCCGCGCCCGGATCGTTCACCATCGGCGACTACGCCATCGTGTTCAACGGCGAGATCTACAACTACCGCGACCTGCGCTGCGAACTGGAAGCCGAGGGCTGGACGTTCAAAACCGAGTCCGACACCGAGACGCTGCTCGTGTCGTACCTGGCGTGGGGCTCGCTGCTGCTCGACAAGGTGCGCGGCATGTTCGCGTTCGCCATCTGGGACAAGCAGAAGCAGGAGCTGTTCTGCGCGCGCGACTTCTTCGGCATCAAGCCCTTCTACTACACCCTGCAGGACGGGGAACACGGCCCGCAGTTCATCTTCGCATCCGAGATCAAGTGCATCCTCGAGCACCCCGCCTACGAGCGCGCGCTCAACGAGGAAGCGCTCGAGCAGTACCTGTGCTTCCAGTTCTCGGCGCTGCCCGAGACGTTCTTCAAGGGCATCATGAAGCTCGAGCCCGCCCACTGCATGACCGTGCGCGCCGACGGCACCACCGAGACGCAGCGCTACTGGCGCCCCACCTACGACTTCGACGAGAGCCGCAGCCGCGAGGACACCGTGGAGGCCATCGACGCCGCCATGCGCGAGTCGGTGCGCTACCACAACGTGGCCGACGTGGAGGTGGGATCGTTCCTGTCGAGCGGCATCGACTCGAGCTACATGGCGGCGTGCCTGGCCAGCGAGAACCCCGACATCAAAACGTTCACCGTGGGCTTCGCCGAATACGAGGGCGAGCGCGACGAGATCACCTGGGCCCGCGAGCTGGCCGACGAGCTGCACATCGAGAATAACTCGAAGCACATCTCCGAAGAGGAGTACTGGGCCAGCCTGCCCCGCGTGCAGTGGCACATGGACGAGCCCTCCGCCGACCCGAGCGCCGTGGCGCTGTACTTCGTCGACCAGGAAGCGGCGAAGAAGGTGAAGGCCGTGCTGTCGGGCGAGGGTGCCGACGAGTTCTTCGGCGGCTACCGCATTTACCAGACGCCGTTCGCCAACCAGAAGCTGGCATGGGCGCCGAAGGGCCTGCTGCGCGGCGCGTCGAAAGCGGCCCGTGCCCTGGGCGTGCGCGGCGCGAACTACCTCGAGCGCGCCTCCGAGACGCCCGAGGACTGGTACTACACGAACGCGAACGGCGTGGCGTTCTCGCCCGACGAGCGCGAACGGCTGCGCGCCGGCAAGCGCCCGGACGGCGCGGCGCGCGTGGCGTCCCCCCAGGAGCTCATCGCGCCGGCGTACGCGGAGGTGGCGGGCCTCGACGAGACGACGCGCATGCAGTACGTCGATTTGTACTTCTGGCTCGTGGGCGACATCCTGCTGAAAACCGACAAGATGTCGATGGCGCACTCGCTGGAATCACGCGTGCCGTTCTTGGACAAAGAGGTGTTCAACGTCTCGCGCACCATCCCCACCCCGCTCAAGGCGAACGACGAGCAGACGAAGATCACGCTGCGCGAGGCCGCCGAGCGCGCCATCCCGAAGGATTGGGCGCAGAAGGAGAAGCTGGGCTTCCCCGTGCCCGTGGTGAACTGGCTGCGGCAGGACCGCTACTACGACGAGATCAAGGAATGGTTCACCGGCGATATCGCGGAGCGGTTCTTCAACACCGACGAGCTGGTGAAGCTGCTCGACGAGCACCGCGGGGGAGCGGATCGATCCCGCAAGATCTGGATCGTGTACATGTTCCTCATGTGGTACAAGATCTACTTCGTGGACAAGACCGTGCCGGAGAAGCCGGCAGCGTAGACGCAAGAAGGGCCCCGATCGGGGCCCTTCGCGTACCAGGTCGCTTGCGCGCGCTTCATGTGGCAAATTTTGACGCGATTGCGGGCGAAATCGCCCTTTTTCGTCCGAAATCGGCCGCATTTCGCCGTTGTCGAAGGCGTTACCCCAGGTCGGCGTTTGCACCGAGGACGCGTCAGGCCGCAATCGCGAAAAAACTTGCCAGATGGAGCGTTTAGGCGAGCTTCGACGAATCGACGGCGACGAGATGGCCGTGCTCGTCCTCGAAAACGCACAGGCCGCCGTCGCGGCTCTCGTACAGGTTGCGGAAGCGCGCGAAGCGGCGCTTCTTCGCCGGGCGCGGAACGGGTGCGGGCTCGGGCTCGGCGGCCGATTGCGGCTCCGGGGCGGGCTCGGGTTCGGGGGCAGGCTCAGGG
>NZ_PPTT01000036.1 GCF_003339815.1 Eggerthella sinensis | reverse complement strand
ACTTTTTTCCAGTTTCTCGAAAAAGTTTTCCGGGCCGGCGCTCGCGCGCCCTCTCCCGGGAAGCCGGCGGAACCGGCGCCGCGCCCCTCTCCCGGAAAACGCAGCCCGAGTATATTACCCGCCCCGGCCGGAGCGCGCAAGGGGGCAATTTGAAAAATTGGGAACTTTTTTCGCATGCACAAGGATGAGACGCTCTGCTTGAGAGCATATTACCTGAACAGTGGGGGGGTGCACGCCATACGCGACGTCGAAAAGTGGCTGGGCCACCAGGATTCGAACCTGGATAGCTGGTACCAAAAACCAGAGTCCTGCCGTTGGACGATGGCCCAGTGTGAGGTCGCCCGAAGGCTGCGCGCGCGAAGCGAAGTAAATGGTGGGCCGTGAGGGAGTCGAACCCGCGACCTTGGGATTAAAAGTCCCCTGCTCTACCAGCTGAGCTAACGGCCCACGTTCGCTGCAATGCGCGAGTACCCATTTTAGCCGGGCAGGAAGAGCGGGTCAATGATTATGTTGCTCAGATCCATTCCCATGCCAGATTGCTTGCGAGACCGTCTACCCTTTGCCATGCTGCCGTTATTCAAATTGAAACAATCCGTACTACAATCGATGATGGATCAGATTCGTTTCCTAACCGAAAGGCCGTGATGCCTCATGTGGTGCTCCAAGGTACTCGTCGCGTACGACGGCTCCACTCCGTCCGCGAAGGCACTCGACCTCGCGCGCTCCATCGGCGCGCAGGACGAGAGCATCGAGCTGGTGTTCGTGCATGTGGTGAAGCTATACGGTCTGGGCACCGGCGCCGAAACCGTGCTGCTGAACGAGGCGCAGAAGGTGCTGACCGAAATGGAGCACATCGCCGACGAGGTGCCGAACAAGGCGCATACCCACCTTCTGAAGGGGAGCTCGCCGGCCGACCTGCTGCTGAAGTGCGCGCACGACGAGGGTTGCGACCTCATCGTCATGGGCAGCCGCGGACAGGGCGGCGTCAAGGGTTTCCTCGGCAGCGTGAGCTACGCCGTGGTGCAGGGCTCCCCCATCGCCGTGCTCATTGCGAAGGACGTACCGCCTGCGGCAACGGGAGCCGGGGCGACACACTAATATGGCATCCGCTGCGCGAGAAAAGCTCTGGACGAAGGACTTCACCTTCGGTACGGCCGTGAACTTCCTGCTCATGGTGAACTACTACGGGCTCATGGTGGTGGTGGCCGACTACGCCATGAAGACGTACGACGCACCTGCGGCAACGGCTGGCCTTGCGGCCAGCATCTTCATTATCGGCGCGCTCATCGCGCGCCTCGTGAGCGGCCGCATCATGGATCGCGTCGGGCGCAAGCGCCTGCTGGTGATCGGCGCGCTGTTCGAAGTGGTGTTTTCGGCACTGTACCTGGTGGGTGTGGGGTTCTGGCTGCTGTTCGCGCTGCGTTTGCTGCACGGCATTGCCTACGGCATGTGCTCCACCACCATCGGCACCATCGTGACGGCGCTCGTGCCCGACAGCCGTAAGGGCGAGGGCGTGGGCTACTATATGCTGTCGGTGACGCTCGGTGCGGCCATCGGCCCGTTCCTGGGCATGTTCCTCACGCAGAATGCCGGCTTTCACGTGCTGTTCATCGTGACCGCCGTGGTTGCGGGCCTTTGCTTGCTGGCCGCGGCTCAGCTGCGCGTGCCCGAAGTGCCCGTACCGCGTGCCGAGGTGGATGAAAAAGCCAACGAGATTGCGGAAGCCGAGCGCACCGAACAGGCGGGCGGTTTCCGCGTGCCGCGGCCGCGCGTCGCAAACTACCTGGAAACAAGCGTCGTGCCCATCAGCGCGGTGTGCGCGCTGCTGTTCTTCTGCTACTCGAGCCTGCTCGCGTTCCTCACGCCGTTCGCCGCGGAGAGCGGGCTCGAAACCACCGCAAGCTTCTTCTTCGTCGTGTATGCCATTGCCACGTTCGTCACGCGCCCGTTCACCGGCAAGCTGTTCGACCGCAAGGGCGACCGCGTGGTGATGATTCCCGCGTTCATCGCGTTCATCGTGGGCATGGGGCTGCTGGCAACCGTGTACCGGCCGGCGGCCATGCTTATCGCGGCGGCGCTTTTGGGCTTCGGCGTGGGCACCGTGCAGGCAAGCGGCCTCGCCCTGGCCGTACGCATCGCGCCCGACGACCGTCTGAGCTTGGCAAACTCGACGTTCTACATCTTGCTGGACATCGGCGTGGGCGTGGGGCCGCTCGCCCTCGGCATCGTGCAGCCCCTGTGGGGCTACCGCGGCCTGTTCGAGGCCATGTCATTCGTGGCCATCGTGGCGCTGGCGGCTTACCTGTTTGTCAGTCGCAAGCGCGGGAAGATGCGTCGCGAACTGGAAGCGGCCGAAAAGCAATAGCTAGCGTGCCGTTTCGGCTTGCTCGACGAGGTCGATGAGCTCCTGCTGCGAGTGAACGCCCAGCTTGCCGTATATGTTGGACACGTGCGTCTTCACGGTGTTGCGCGACAACACGAGCTTCTCCTGGATGAACGGGCCGTTGCGCCCGTGCGCCAACAGCTCGAGCAGCTCCGTTTCACGCGGCGTGAGCCGGTACTGCGCGGCCACGGCGGCGCTTTTATCGTGCAACCCGACCGACGTCGGCGGCGCGGCAACCGGCTCGACCGACTGCACGCCGTCGATGGTAGCCTGAAACCCGAACGGCTTGAGCACCGTGAAGTTCATCGCCACGAACAGGAACAGCACCACGGCGATGCCCACCGACACCGCGAGCGGGTCGGGCGTGGCGTTCACCGCGTGCCCCACCGTCGCCCCGCACAGCAGACCCGCCGAGGAAGCCGCTCGCCCCCACGCGAACACGGCCAGGGCGTTCACCTTGTTGCGCGCCCCGATAGAAGCGAGTGCGAACCACATGAGCGCATCGAAGCATTCGCTGCCGGCATAGAGCAACCCGTTCGCAAACGTCATGTCACCCGCGGTACGCCCGGCGAACACCACCACGGCGAGGAAGCCGCCCACGACGAACAGCGCCGCCGCTTGATACAGCACGTCGGCCTTCGGCACGCGCGGCACAAGCGCCATGACCAGCAGGATGGCAACGGGAATGAGGCCGAAGAACGTCTGCTGAGGATTGCCGTCGCTCGAGCCGAAGGTCAGGGCGAACCCGTACGCGATGCGGAAGATGAAGATGGCGATGAACAACCCGTGCGCAAACGGAAGATACGATGCGGGCTGCGTGATGGACGCCTCCACCGGCGGCACGCCCTGCTTCATCGAGGCCAGCATGTCGAGCGCGAGCGGGCGGCAGGCCACGTACATGAGGAACGGCAGCAGAAACAGGGTGGTCAGCCCCACCGTCATGTCGGCGTTCATGAACGGGATGCGCAGCACATAGCTTGCCACCAGGGCCGACGCGATGCACAGCATGCACGAGCGCTTGCCGAGCTTGCACAGCGAGATGCCCATGAGCACCACCACCCAACGCGAGCCGACGGAGCGCACGCACGACCCCACGAGCAGCAGCGTGGCGGATTGCTGGGAAATCCCCAGCACGATGAGCGCGAATCCGGCCGAGAACAGGACGAACGATGCAGCCGTGAGCGTCTGCTCGTTAATGGACGAAGGACGCTTGAGCGCCCACACGGCCAGCGCCACGAGCGTCACCACGCCGACGAAGGATGAGGCATCGCGCGCCTCGGACAGAATACCCACGTACTGCGGATACAGCACCGCATTCGTGAGCCAGGTGCCGAACAGCTCGGCCGCAAGCGCGACGAGGCAGCGCACCCAGGTTGCATCGATGGTATGTCGGGCGTCGTCCACGCGGTTCCCCTTCCGTTGCTTTCGCGGCCCTCGCGCAAGCCTACCTCACTTCACCCCTCTCCGACAAGGGAAAACGATCGTTCTGGTACCACGGGGGTGAGATGAAACGCGCCGTATGCCGCCGCAAGTTGGTACCGCGACGGTGAGGACAAGCCCCCGAGCGGCGGGCATGATGGCGTCAGGGAATGAAAACCGCGTTTCAGGAGGGAACATACCATGAAGCACCTAACGGAACAGGGTCTGTCGCGCCGCAGCTTTCTGACGGGGGCCGCCGCCACGGGAGCGCTCGCCGCCTTCGGTCTGGCCGGCTGCTCGCCGCAGAGCGCATCAAGCAAGGACGCAGGAGGCGCCGCCACGGCAAACGCTGCGGAAGTCGACGCCGCATCGTCCGCCGATTGGCTGGGAAGCGCGCCCGACATCGCCGCGAGCGACATCAAGGAGACGAAACAGACCGACCTGCTGATCATCGGCGCGGGCAACGGCGGCATGGCCGCCGCCGCAACGGCCGCCGACCTCGGACTCGATTTCATGCTGTGTGAGAAAACGGGCTCCATCCAGCGCAGCCGCCATTGGTTCGGCGCCATCAACACGAAGTACACCGAAGCCGCCGGCGCGCACGTGGACGAAGGCCGCCTGCTCAACGAGTTCTCGCGCTACGCCTCGGGTCAGTGCGATCAGCGCGTGATTCGCGTGTGGATACGCGAGAGCGCGAGCGTGGTGGACTGGATTGACCCCATTCTCACCGACGCAGGAATGACCTGCGCGTTCGACAACGACATCGACCACGAGACGGGCGGCACGAGCTTCGCCCTGTTCCCGATGGAGCACTACTACTCGGGCAAGGACGCCGCCGGCGAGGCGCTCGAGCGCAACAAGGTGCTGTTGTCCTACATCAACGAGCGCGGGTACGACGTCACCTACAACCACAAGCTGGCCAAGCTCGTGCAGGACGACAGCGGTAAGGTGACAGGCGCGGTGTTCGAAGCCGACGGCGGATACGTGCAGGTGAACGCAGCAAAGGGCGTGCTGCTTACCACGGGCGGCTACACGAGCAACGCCGAGATGCTGCGCGCGTGCAACCCGATGGTGGACCGCTGCGTCACGCTGCAGTACGGGTCCCCGAACAACGTGGGCGAAGGCATCAAGGCCGGCATGTGGGCAGGTGCGCAGAAGGACAGCATCGGCGCGCCGATGATCTTCGACCGCGGCGCCGTCAAACCGGGCGAGAACGCGGGCATCATCAGCGGCCCCGGCGAGATTGCCACGTTCGCGGGAACGGACAAGCAGTTCAACCTCGGTTCGCAGCCGCTCATGAAGGTCACGCGCGACGGCAAGCGCTTCGTGAACGAATCCACCCCCTACGACTTCTGCTGCTTCGCCGCCGCCGAGCACGAGGGCGGCGTATTCTGCCAGGTGTTCGACGCGAACCTCAAGGAGGACGTGAAGCGCTTCTCCACCATCGGGTGCTCGCGCCAGACGCAGCAGCTGCTCGCAAAGGAAGCGGACACCCCGCTCGACGAGATCTACGCCGATCAGTTGGAAAAGGGCACCATGGTCAAGGCCGATACCATCGAGGAGCTGGCCGACAAGCTCGGGTTCGCGGGCGAGGCCAAAGAGGCGTTTTTGGCTGAGGTTGAGAAGTACAACGGCTTCTACGACGCGCAGGAAGATGCCGACTTCGGCAAAGAGGCGTACCGCCTGTCCGAGCTGCGCACGGCGCCCTTCTACGGCGTGTGGTACGGCGGTTCGCTGCTGACCACGGTCGACGGTCTGCGCATCAACGAAGACATGCAGGTGCTCGGCGCCGACAGCCACCCCATCGAGGGCCTGTACGCCGCCGGCGATTGCTCGGGCAGCGTCTTCGGCAACAACTACCCTGAGTACATCGTGGGTTGCGCCTGCGGACGCACCATCACCTTCGCCCGCCACGCCGTGCGCCACCTCGCCGGCGACCTGGGGTAGGCACCCTCTGTAACGCGCAAGGCCCCGGGTTCGGGGCCTTGGCATCTTGGGTGGATTCTGTATTATACTGGTAGCAGGATATTATCCAGCGAGCGGAGTGCCCATGCGCCAGACCGAACCGTACTGCATCGATGCGCCCATCGAGGGGCTGACGCTGCTCGAAGGCATACCGCTCGAGAAGCGGCAGTCGGTTCTTCGCTGCCTCAACGCGCGCATCGCGCGGTTCGACGATGGCGATGTGCTGGCCGGCAGGTCGCGCGCCTTCGCCCACACCCGCTACCTCATCGAAGGGGAAGCCCTCATCGTGCGCTACGGCGCGTCCGGCAATCGCTCTATTCTGGGCACCTACCAAGAGGACTCCGTCATCGCGAGCGAAATTGCACCGGGCTTCTGCGAGAACAACGCGCTTGATATCGTGGCGAACGGACCGTGCGTCACGATCGATTTCAACATCTCGCAGGAGATCGAAGGGTGCGCGTGCTGCATCAAGCACATCAACCGCATCAAGAGCAATCTCGTGGCCTCGCTGACGGAAACGAACATGCGCCTCGTCAAGCGGCTCGACGTGTTGGCGAACCGCTCGACCCGCGAGAAAGTGCTATCGTACCTTCAAGAGCAGGCGCAGGAGGCGGGGTCCTGCACCTTCGACATTCCCTACAATCGGCAGGAGCTGGCCGATTTCCTCTACATCGAGCGGAGCGCCCTGTCGCGCGAACTGGGCAGAATGCGCGACGAGGGCATCATCTCCTTCGAGCGAAACCGCTTCGTCATCGCCCCGAGCTACGCCCCCGGCGTGGCCCAGTGACCTGAGCCCTTCGAGAAGCTGCGCTCGACGGACACCGATCCGGCCCCTGCGCCGACAGCGCGAGCTTGATCCTCGGCACCCCATCCCGCCGCCGCCCTGATGTGCACGTCGCGCAGAACGAGGCGCGCCATTGCCACGAGCGCGAGCGCTTCGGGCAAAGGACAGGCGGGATGGTCGTTCAGCGGAATGCCGGCCGCATGGCGAAACTTCGATACGTACACGCACGCAAGGCCTTCGAGCGACGCGAGATCGAACAGCTCGTTCACGTAATCGTCCACCGCATGCTCGCGATTGCCGATGCCCGCCATGATGCCCGAGCCCACCTCCATGCCCGCCGCCGCGATGCGCCGCGCGAAATCGATCTTCTCGGCAAGGTCGTCGCCGGGCTTCACGCGCGCGAACAACTGAGGGTTCGTCGTCTCGAACACGGAGAAGATGCGCATGACGTTGAGCTCTTTCAGGCGTCGCAGATCGGCATCCGAGAACGAGGCACCGCAGTTCACGACGATGCGCATGTCGTCGAATCCGGCAGCGCGAATGGCCTCGACGATGGCGATGATACCGCAGTCGCCCCCGCCCCGCATCGAGCCTCCGCTCAGATGAAACTGGCGAATGTCGGTCTCGTCGTGCAGGATTCGCACATACCCGACGACATCCTCAACCGTCATGAGCTCCTGGTCGGGATTACGCCAATAGGGGCAGTAGAGGCACAGGGGGCGCAGGTAGCACGGCACCACCGAGTTGAATGCGGCTTCGCGCTCGCATCGATCCCCCAGCTCGGCGGCGCGCACGTCGACCGCAACGCGGCAGAGCGCATCGAGCGACGCCTCGTCGGCAAGCGCGCCCTCGAACAGCACGTGCGCTTCCTCGCGCGTGGGTCGGCGCACCCGTGCCGCTTCGAGCGCATCCGCAAAGGCCGAAACCTCCTTGGCAGCCGTCATCGCAGCCCCTCCCCTTCTTCCCATGAAGCTTCGATGAGCTCGAGCGGTCGCAACAGTTCAACCGAGAACTCCTCCCCCGCCTGCGCACCGGTGCTGCCGATGGGCAAGGTGAGCATGCCGTCGCTCGACCGCAGCGTTTGGCTGAGAGTCATCGGCTGCGGCAGCGGCGTGCACACGTATTCCCCCGTTGCGTCGCCGGAAATCGACACGCGCACGAGCCGCTCGAACGCCTCGGGCTTTGCGACCGGCTCGCTGAGCCGCGCGCGAACGGTGCGCCGGCGCGGCACGGGAACGCCCAAAAATTGCGCGACGAGCCCGCGGACAAGCCAATCGAGGGAGAGGAAGGCCGCCAACACCGGACCGGGCACGTTGATGACGGGGCGCCCTTCGATCAGCGCCATGCCCACAGGACGACCGGGCACCGCGCGCACGCCGTGACGGAAGTACGAGCCGCGACGCTCGAGGAGCCGCGCGTTGAAATCCTCCTCGCCGCGCGACGATCCCCCGTTGATGAGCACGATATCGGCCGCTTCGAGCGCGCGGTCGAGCGCCGCCTCAAGCGCTTCCTCGTCGTCGCGCACCACCGGATAGCACGTGACTTCGGCACCCCATGCGCGCACCATGCCCGACACGAGCAGGCTGTTCGCTTCAATATTTTGCCCGCGCTGAGGGTACGCGCCGAACGGCACGAGCTCGCTCCCGGTGGGAATGAACGCCACGCGAGGCCGCTCGAGCACACGCACCTGCGCATGGCCGCCCACGGCGAGGCTTGCGACAAGCTCGGGCGTGAGCCGCGTATGCGCGGCAACCAGCACGTCGCCCGCGCGCACGATGGAACCGCACGGGTTCACGCCGCTGCCCGATTGCAGGTCGGGCGGCTCCTCTACGATATGCAGCCCGCCGTGCTCGTCGTACGCGATGTGCTCCACTGCGATCACCGCGTCGAACGCATCGGGGAAATCGTCGCCGGTATCGGCCTGCGCGAAATCGACGTCGCGCGTCCAGCTACTCGTGTCGGGCGCGCCTGCGGCAAAATCGGCCGAGCGCACCGCGATGCCGTCCCGCTTCGACGAACGCTTCACCGGCAGCGAGTGCAGCGCCCGCACCTCCTCGGACGTTACGCGACCGCACGCATCGGACAAGCCCACCACCCGCGAACGCGGCGCAGGCTCCCATCGCTCGCGCATCTCCCGCAACGCGTCAGCGCGGGTCACGCTCTGCTCGTAGACGAATTTCATCATGTCACCTTTCCCCAAACCCGAGCGGGCGCATGCGGCGCGCCGCGTTTTCGTTATGAACACATACGATCGACGAACGTTTCAAGCGCCTCCTCAAACGCCTCCTGCGTGTACCCGAGGGCCCGATCGGCGAACAGCGTGCTCGACACCGCGCCATGCACCACCTCGAGCAGCGGGCCTTCGCCAATGCCCGGCACGCGGCACATGAGCGGATCGACCGCGCAGGCAAGCCTAGGATGCTCTTCCGCAAACCGCACGAGGGCAGCTTCGCCGTCGAGCGCGAGGTCGCCCGGCTCGCTCAGCGCAGGATCAAGCGCGAAAAACGAGGCCACGCGCATAAAACGCTGCACGCCGCGGCGCGCGAGCCGCCGACGCAGCGCGAAACGCAGGGAGTTCATGGCCACCTGATCGCCCACGAGGAGAACCTGATCGCCCGACGTTTCGGAGGCTGCGGTTGCCTCCACGTCGCTCACGCCGCCCTCCCGCAGCGCGCGCAATGCCCGGGCCACGTCGTCGGCGCCTCCGGCACCCATCGGACAGGTTGCGAGCAGCGGAACGCCGAACCGCCGCTCCAACAGGCGACCGGCGGCAAGGCCCGACCACGACACGGCAAGGCTCGCGTCAGCCGTCGCAGCGGCCCTGACATCTTCGAGCGCGTAGTCGCCCGCCGTGCTCAGCACGAGTTCGACGCCGCTCTCGACCAACGCGCTTTCAAGCTGGGCAAGCGCATCGTCGGCGATGAAATCTTGCGGAAGCGCACCGAGCAGGTTCACCCGCACGCGCGCTCCAACGCTGCGCGCGGGCGCGCCCTCCCCCGCGGCCGCAAAACGCCGGCACAGCGTTGCGAGCGCGAGCGACGCTCCCTGCTCGTAACTTTCAAACCCGGTCGTGGGCAGCCCCATGGCGGGCACGCCGCACGTCGCTTCGATTTCGCGCGCCATACCTGCTAGATCCATGCCCACGATGGCAGGTACCGGCGTGCCCACGAGCGCGATGCACGATGGCCGCAACGCGTCCGCCGCTTCAAGCGTCTGCTCGATGATGCGCGCGTCGTCGCCCAACACGGCATCCATGGTGCGGAGCTGCGCCGAGAACGTGCTCTTGCGACGGCGAGCCCAACGAATCTCGTCGTACTCCACGTAATTACGCGTGCAGCAACCCGCATCGATGACGATGACCAGGCAGTCGAGGCCGAACAGCACCGAGCACGCCCCCGCATAATCGCCCGCGAACGGCGGGAGGTACACCGACAGCCGCGCCATCACGCACCCCAATCCCGCACGCGACCAACCTCGTGCGCCATCGCGTCCATCAGCCGAATCACGCCGTGGTAGCCGAAGTACCCTTCGTCGTGGTAGATATCCACCAGGTGATGCGCGCGCAACAGGAAGCCCGCGTCCCTGCCGAGCGCCAAACAGCGCGAAGGCAGCGCGAACCCGGACAGCGCCTCGTAGCTTTCGCTTCGCACGATGGCGACCTCCGGATGTTCGTCGGCGAGCAGCCGCTCGGCTTCGTCATCGCAACCCTTGAGGTGGAGGCCGAACACTGCAACCACGTTGAACCCGTAAGCGAGGAGGGTGCGCGCAAGCGAAAACGGCATGAGCGAGGCCGCCGAATCAACCGCCACCGGCAACGATCCCACCGCCGCCCGCGTCTCGATCACCGCACGCTCGGCGCGGTGGCGCCATGCGGCCCCATCCCATGCACCGCCCAAAGCCTGCATGAGCTTCGCGTAGCGGGCCGTTATCTCGGCGAGGTCGTAGCACGCATGCCACCGTTGAAAAGGAATGCCGAAGCGCTGCTCAAGCGCATCGGCCGCGCCGTCCCCCATATGCGAGAGACTCACTGTGAAGCGACTGCACGCAAGCTGCAGATACGCGTCGAACGTGTCGCAGGAGACGATTTCGCGCACTTCGGCGGTTCCGGAAGCCTGCAGCGCCTCGAAAAACTCGCCGTGCGCATCGAGCGGCTCGAAGTGGCCCACCAACGTGACCGCGCTGTCGTGAGCGGCGGGCGCTTCGAGCGCTTCGTATAGGCGCGTGTGGATGGAGCGCGCCGTCGAGCGCTTCACGTCGGCCGCGATAGGATTGATATGCGAGAGGAGAAAGCGCGTGTCGGGAAACCGTTCCCGCAGTTCATCGAGGAGCTGTTGCTCGTCGGTGCCAAGGAAGTCGTCGATGCAGTTCACGTACAGCGACACCACCCGCGGCCGCGGCCGCAACGTGGCGAGCAGCTCTTCCACGGCGTTTCCCACCTGCCGTTCGTGCTCGCCGGAAATCACGTCCGCCTGCGTAAGCCTCAAAAACGACACATGGTCGGCAATGCCGTTGCGCAGTGCCCGAATACCCTGCCGGCGCCCGCACGCATTGGGACACAGGTACAACGCGTGACTTTCGGGAATGCGCATGACGCGCTTGGGGCGATCCGCATCGGGAATCTGGTACGACAGGCTGGCCATCAGCGCATCGCCCCCGTCGCGGCTTCGCGCGCGGCCGCTTCCACCGTCTGCGCGAGGGCGCGATAGGCGACGGCAACGTCAGACGAGGGGAACGCCTCGACGGCAACCGCGCGTTCGTCTTCGGCACGCTGCACCAAGGGCGAGCGCGGGATGGTAGCCGCCACGAACGCGCCCTCTTCGGCGCAAAACTGCGCGATCTTCGCCTCTTCGTCTTCGATAGCGCGCAGGTTGGCCACCAATCCGCGAAACCGCGCGTAGCCGCGCTTCTGGAAATTCTCGATTGCGTGCATGATGTTGCCCGCCGCGTACAGCGACATCATCTCGCCCGAGGTGACCACCATCACGCCATCGGAGTACTCGCCGCGCAGCGGCATGGCGAACCCCCCGCACACCACGTCGCCCAACACGTCGTACAGCACGTAGTCGGGCTCGTACGTGCCGAACGCGTCAAGCTGTTCAAGCAGGTCGAACGCAGCGATGATGCCGCGCCCCGCGCAGCCGACACCGGGCACGGGGCCGCCCGCTTCAACGCACAGCACCCCGTTGCTTGCCCGGTACACGATGTCTTCGAGCGCGATGGCGCCGCCGTCGCGCATGCGGTCGAGCACCGTCGGCACCGTTCGCCCGCCCATCAGCAGGCGCGTGGAATCGGCTTTCGGATCGCATCCCACCTGCATGACGGTTGAGCCCGCCTGCGCAAGCGCCGCCGCCAAATTGCAGGCCGTCGTCGATTTCCCGATGCCGCCCTTGCCGTAAAGAGCCAATCTGTACATGGAGGTCCGTTCGCTCGTCGTGCGCGCTGCGGCTTTCATCCCCCGCCGCTCGCGTGCATCCGTCAAAGAAACCCCCGTTCGCCGACGGGACAGTCGGCGAACGGGACACCAGGGAGGGTGTTACTGGTAGTTGATGATGGCGTCCACCTCGGCGTCGCTCATCTTGTAGTTGAAGAAGTGCTCGTAGAAGTAGGTGATGTCCTCGGCCAGCTCGTCTTCGGCGTACAGCTCGGGATACATCTTGTTCATGGCCCACAGCACGGTGAGCGGCTGTTCAACCGTGCGGTTGCCCCACACGTGCGCCACCGTAGGCACCACGTACACGCGCTGGTCTTTGATGGCGGGCAAATCGGCGATGTTCGCGTCACCGTACAGGGCGGCGGTATCAGTGTTGCTCGAGAAGATGACCTGCGGCTGCCACGCAAGCAGCTCTTCCATGGTGTACTCGAGCGAATTCTTCTGGTGCGTCTCCTTGGTCACGCTCTCGCCGCCGGCGGCGGTCAGCCACCACTCGGAAATGACGTGCGGGTTCGTAAGCGACTCGACGTCGCCGTAGATCACCTTGAGACGATCGGCGTCCGAAAGAGCAGCCGTGCGATCAGCGGCCTTCTGCACCATCTTGTCGAAGTAGGCGTTGTAATCGTCGGCGCGGTCTTCCACGTTGAATACCTGGCCCATAAGCTCGACGGCCTTCTTCACGTCTTCGGTGTCGTTCCAGGTGAGCACGATGACGTTAATGCCCGCTTCCTCAAGCTGCTGCGCCATGTCCTCCATCATGGTGATGCACAGGTCGGGTGCGAGCGCCATCGTGGCTTCCATGTCGATGCCGTCGGCCGTCTCCAGCACGGGCTCGCCCTTCATCTGCGGCGCAAACTGGTACTGCATGGCCCACTTGTCGTTCTTCGTGAAGTTGGCGGGCATGTCGTTGGCGATGAGATCGCCCTTGCCCATGCATTCGACGAACGCGTTGAGCACGCCTACCGAACCGAAGGTTGCCACGCTCTCGATGTTTGCGGGAAGCTCGACGGTGCGCCCCGCCATGTCGGTGACCGTGCGCGTTTCCGGCTCTTGCTGACTTGCGGCCGGCTCCTTCGCCGGCTCGGGCGAGGACGCGCCCTCGTTGTTCGACGCGCACCCTGCCAACCCCAGACAGGCGAGCGCGGCGACAAGCAGCACGCTCATCGCTGAGGCAAGCCAACGTTTCTTGCTTGTGGTTCTCATAGTGTTCCTTCCTTCGTGTTGGGAGCTATCTCCTGCTCCGAGGCGCGCTGAAAGTACGCCTCGTCGAGCAATGGGATACAGGTTTTGATGGAGATGCCGCCCATGTCTGCACGCACCACATGGACCGGCGTCTCGTAGAGGGATGTGAGGCTCTCGCTTGTCACCACGTCGTCGGGCGCGCCGAATGCGACGATGTGGCCACCCGCCATGAGCGCCACCTTCGAGCAGGCGAGAAAAGCATGATCGGGATAGTGCGAGGTCATGAGGATGCCGAAGCCCTGCGCGGCAAGGTGCTTGATGGCCGTGAGGATTTTCACCTGATTGTGGTAGTCGAGGTTTGCCGTCGGCTCGTCCATGACGAGCAGCTTCGCCTCCTGCGCCAACGCGCGCGCCACGAGCACCATCTGCTTCTCGCCGCCCGACAGCTCCTGATAGCGGCGATCGGCCAAATGCTCGATTTGCAGGTGACGCAGCGCTTGAAGCGTTGCCTCCTTGTCGCGCACCGCATGACGCGCGCCGGGCGCGAGGTGCGACACGCGGCCCATGAGCACGACTTCCCGCGCCAGATAGGGAAACGCAATGGAGGACGATTGCGGCACATAGGCCATATGGTGGGCGCGCTGCTTCGCCGACATCGTCGCAACCGGCTTTCCATCTGCGAGCACCGTGCCGCTCTGCGGCTTGGAGAATCCCAGGAGGCACCTGAGCAGCGTGGTTTTCCCCGTGCCGTTCGATCCGAGCAGGCACACGATTTCGCCCGCGTTCACGCTGAACGACACGCCCTTGAGCACCTCGCGATGCGCGTGGTAGGAGAAATGGAGATCGGAGACGTCCAGCATTACAGCCACTCCCTCTTCGTCCGCACGAGCAGGAACACGAACACGGGGGTACCGATGAGCGCCGTGAGCACGCCAAGCGGGAGGTCGGCGAACGAGGCGCGCACGAGATCGTCGATGAGCACGAGGAAGATGCCGCCGATGACGAACGAGCCCGCGATCAGTTTCGAGTACGAGGCACCCGTGATCGTGCGCGCGATATGAGGCACCACCATGCCAATCCAGCCGATGATGCCGGCAACCGACACGGCGCACGCCGTCATAAGCGTCGACGCCACGATAACCACCACCTTCACCAGGTTGACGTTCACGCCCATGGCCGTGGCTTCGTCTTCGCCCGCAGCCAGCACGTCGATCTTGTGACGGAATACGAACAGCAACGCAAGCGAGAGCACCACCGAGGGAAGCATGACCAGCAAATCGGCGTTGTCGCCCTTGTTCAAACTTCCCATGAGCCAAAACGTGATGGAAGGAAGCACGCTATCGGTGTCGGCCACCGTTTTGATGATGGAGATGAGCGCCTGGAAGAAGCTCGACACCACGACGCCCGCCAGCACGAGGATGGTGAGATTCTGCTTGCCGAACACGGCACCGATGGCGTAGGCGATGGTGACCGCCGCGATGCCGCAGACGAATGCAGCTATTTGAATCTCCCACCAGTTCGCCCCGTTGAGCATGGCGAACGCCGCGCCGAACCCGGCGCCGGCCGAAACGCCGAGGATGTCGGAGGACACCATGGGATTCTTGAACACGGTTTGGTACGAAGCGCCCGACACCGACAACGCGCCGCCGATGAGCACCGAGAGCGTGATCTGCGGGAAGCGCACATTGAGCATGATGGGCTCGAGCACGTCGTTCCAGTACTGCTCAACGGGCATGATCTGCGCACGCAGGATGTCGATGACGGTTCCCACCGATATGTCCACGCTGCCTATGATGAACGAGTACAGGTACACGACGACGAGCGCCGCCACCATAACGAGCATCTTGATTGAAAAGCCGACGCGACGCGTTCGCTTCTCCCCTGTTGCCACCGAAGCCCCCTCCGTTGCCACGCATCGTGCGTGCGCACGGCGCATACGCTCGTGCGAATTATTCTGGTTCGCATATATTAGACTTGTCTAAAGATAATTGCGGTTGCAAAAGCAACGGGAGCGAAAAACGCCGCCTCACTGAGTGAGACGGCGTTCGTAGCGGTGCGATGCGGCGAGTTGCCGGCCGCGGGCAGCGGATGGCGGATGGCAGATGGCGGGCTACTCGGCGGGGACGAAGGTGTCCTTGTCGGGGGCGAAGGACTGCATGGCCTCAATGGTGCGGGCGAACAGGTCGTCGAGCTCCCATCCCAGCATCTCGGCGCCGGAGCGGATGACGTCGCGGCTGACGCCGGCGGCGAAGCGCTTGTCCTTGAACTTCTTCTTGAGCGACTTCACCTCGAAGTCCATGACGCTCTTGCTCGGACGCATGGCGATGGCCGCGCCGATGAGACCGGTGAGCTCTTCGGTGGCGAACAGGATTTTCTCCATCTGCAGCTCGGGCTTCGGCAGGTCGGTGTTGAAGTCCGACGTGTGGCTCTGAATGGCGCGGATAAGCTCGGGCGAGCCGCCGGCGGCTTCGATGTCCTTCGCCGCGTAGATGGTGTGCAGCTCGGGCTCGTCGTCGTGCTCTTCCCAATCGAGGTCGTGCAGCAAACCCACGATGCCCCAGAATTCCTCGTTCTCCGGATCGAACTCGCGCGCGAAGTAGCGCATGGTCTGCTCGACCGTTTCGCCGTGCTCGATATGGAACGCGTCCTTGTTGTGCTCCTGCAGCAGCGCGAACGCCTCGTCGCGCGTCAGGCCGGCCTCGAGTGTCGCCATGATGCTCTCCTTCTCGTATTCGATTCAGTGCGTACGGCTATCCTACCCTATAGGTTCGACGAAGTCAGTACGGCAATTTCACGCGTTGCGGCCGTCCCGCCGCATCAGAACACGATGCCGAGCGCGTTCGCAATCAAACCCCAGATCACGCCCATAGCGTACAGCCCCACGATGATGGCGATGTTCTCCTTCGGGTGGCGGTTCGTGCGCACGAGCACGAGCAAACCCACGCCTGCCGACACCAGCAGGCCGGCCAGCATGGCGCCCGACCCCAGCACGCCCTGCACGTACAGCTGCGCGATGACGATGCTCGCGGCGCAGTTCGGCACGAGGCCCACCAACGCCGAGCCGAACACCGACAGCGCGGGGTTCGCGCTGAGGAAGTCGGCCAGCACGTCCTCGCCCACGATGGCCAGCATGCCGTTCAGCACGATGGTGATGATGAAGATGAACAGCGTGACCTGCAGCGTGTGCTTGACGGCGCTTTTCAGGATGCCGCCCTCGCCGTCGTGACAATGGCAATGCTCCTGCTCGCACAGGTCGTGGATGTGCAGCGGCATGTCGATGCGGCGCGCGATGCGCAGGCCCGCGTCCACAAGGAAGCCCATGATCATGCCGATGATGATTTTCGCGCCGATGATTTTCAGGATGACTTCGAGTGGCACCTGCTCCGCGATGAAGATGGGCAGCATCTCGTCCGAGGTGGACAGAAACACCGCGAACAGCGTGCCGAGCGTGATAACGCGGCCCGCCCACAGCGTTGCCGCCGCCGCGGAGAAGCCGCACTGCGGCACCACGCCCACGACGGCGCCGATGAACGGCCCTGCTGCTCCGGCGCGCTGAATGGCCGCTTCGGCCTTCCCGCCGGTTTTGTGCTCGAGCCACTCCATGGCGAGGTACGTGATGAACAGGAACGGGATGATGTAGAGGGTGTCGAGGAGCGAATCTTCGAGCACCGGCCACGCTATGTCGATGAAGGTATCCATGGCTGGTTATTGTAGTCCAACCATCAGCATTTCCTCGACGCGTGCCCCCATCGTCGCGAAACGGTCACGGAAGTTTTGCAGAACGCGGTTGCGCACGTGCACACGGCGGGGCGTCGCCTATAATGACCCCATAACGCATGACTATCAGCGAACACGGAGGCATCATGGAGAATCCCCAAGCAGGATGGTATCCCGATCCGTCGGGAAACACCGCGAAGCTGCGGTATTGGAACGGCGCGCAATGGACCGAGGACTACGCGGACGCGCAGCCGGCTTACTACCCGCAACCGCAGACGTTCAGCAGCGACACCGATCAAATGCTCAGGTTGATCGCGTTCATCCTCTGCATCGTCTCGACCCTCTCGGTATGCTGGCTCATCATACCGCTGCTCTGGATGGTCCCCATGACCGTCCACTGCTGGGGCGTGTACCAGGGCACGAAGCCGAACACCGCCACCTTCGGCGTGTGCACGCTCATCTTCGTCACCATCATCGGCGGCATCCTGCTGCTCGTATCGAAGAAAGACGCGTAAGCGGCAAAGCGCGAAAGAGGGCGGCCAAATGGCCGCCCTCTTTTTGTTCCGAGTTAGATCGTGCGTTTGATGCGGGCCCGCAGGCTTACATCATACCGCCCATGCCGCCGCCGGCCATGGCAGCCATGGCCGCCGGGTCCGGGTCCTTCGGGATCTCGTTGATGGTGGCCTCGGTGATGAGGATGAGGGCCGCAACGGAAGCAGCGGACTGCAGAGCCGTACGGGTCACCTTGACCGGGTCGTTGACGCCCATCTCGATCATGTTGCCGTACTCGCCGTTGGCGCAGTTCAGGCCTTCGCCGTCGCCCATGCCCTTGACGTGCTCGACCACGACGCTGCCCTCGAAGCCAGCGTTCTGCGCGATGGCGCGCATCGGGGCCTCAAGCGCCTTGCGGATGATGGCGACGCCGACTTCCTCGTCCTTGTCGCCGGTCTCGACCTTGTCGAGCGCGGGCAGCGCGTCCACGAGCGCCACGCCGCCGCCAGCGACGATGCCCTCTTCGACAGCCGCGCGGGTCGCCTGCAGGGCGTCCTCGATGCGGGACTTCTTCTCCTTGAGCTCGGACTCGGTTGCAGCGCCCACCTTGAGCACGGCCACGCCGCCGGACAGCTTCGCCAGGCGCTCCTGCAGCTTCTCGCGGTCGAAGTCGGAGTCGACGCGCTCGAGCTCGGCCTTGATCTGGCTGATGCGGTCGTCGATGGCCTTCTTGTCGCCGGCGCCGTCCACGATGAGGGCGGTGTCCTTGGTGACCTTGACCGTCTTGGCATGGCCCAGCATGTCGATGCGAGCGTCGGCCATGGTCATGCCGAAGTCCTTGTCGATGACCTGCGCGCCGGTGACGGCGGCGATGTCCTCGAGGATGCGCTTGCGGCGGTCGCCGAAGCCGGGAGCCTTGATGGCGACGCAGTTGAACGTGCCGCGCAGCTTGTTGAGCAGGATGGTGGCCAGGGCCTCGCCCTCAACGTCCTCAGCGACGATGAACAGCGGGCGACCGGACTTCATGACCTCTTCCAGCAGGGGCACCATGTCCTGGATGTTGGTCACCTTCTGGTCGGTGAGCAGGATGTAGGGGTCGCTCAGCACGGCCTCCATCTTCTCCATGTCGGTGGCCATGTACGGCGAGATGTAGCCGCGCTCGTACTGCATGCCCTCAACGATGTCCATCTCGAGGCCGAAGGTCTGGCTCTCTTCGACGGAGATCGCGCCGTCGTTGCCCACTGCGCTCATCGCTTCGGCGATGGCGTTGCCGATTTCGGCGTCGCCGGCGGAAATGGTGCCGACGTTCGCAATCTGCTCCTTGGTGGACACGGGGGTGGCGTCGGCCTTGATGGCCTCGACCACGACGTCGGTGGCCTTCTGGATGCCGCGGCGGATGCCCAGGGCGTCAGCACCGGCGGTCACGTTGCGCAGGCCCTCGGACACGATGACGTCGGCGAGCAGCGTCGCGGTCGTCGTGCCGTCGCCGGCCACGTCGTTCGTCTTGACGGCGACTTCGCGGACGAGCTGGGCGCCCATGTTCTCGATGGGGTCCTCGAGCTCGACTTCCTTGGCAACCGTCACACCGTCGTTGGTGATGAGGGGAGCGCCGTAGGACTTCTCAAGCGCCACGTAACGGCCCTTGGGGCCAAGCGTCACCTTGACGGCGTCGGACAGCTTACGAACGCCAGAGGCAAGAGCGCTACGGGCGTCGGCTTCGAACTTAATCTCTTTCGCCATGATGCTTCTATCCTTTCAACTGCTGTTTCAATAAAGGTAATCGCAGGCTTTCCATGGTGAGTCGCATAGCCTTGAAGGTTCCGGATGCTTGAGCTAAGCGGCCTGATGGGCCGTGTGCGAAAGCGTCCGGGTTCTGAAAGGCTAGGCGGCCGCCATGGGAAGCCGTCGGGTTGTATGCTTATGCGAACACTGCGTAGAGATCGTCGCCGCGGAGGATGAGCACGTCCTCGCCTTCGACGTTGATCTCGGTGCCGCCGAACTTGCCGTACACGACCTTGTCGCCCACCTTCACGGGAACGGGCACGAGGTTGCCGTCCTTGTCGAGCTTGCCGTCGCCCACTGCCAGAACGGTGCCGCTCTGGGGCTTTTCCTTCGCCTCGGTTGCGAGGAACAGACCGGAAGCCGTCGTTTCCTCGGCCTCGTCCTGCTTGACGATAACGCGATCACCCAGAGGTTTCAAATTCATAACGTTGCCTTCCTTTCGTCCGACCTATACACGAACCTGATTTGCCGCACGTTCGCTATTTAACCACTCGATCGTGGTGACTGCTAGCACTCCGCGGTAACGAGTGCTAAACATTGCGTTATCATAGCATCCTCATCACTGAATGCAACCCTCTTTGAGGAAATCTGAGCGGTCGTGACTGAGATTTTGCGCAATCGTCAAACGATCATCACAATTCGCGGACGGCAACGACGCCGAATGTTTCACGTGAAACATTCGTTCGCATCGAGCGCTGTTTAGCGGATGCCCGGCTTCACGAGGCCGCCTTCGTAAGCGCGCACGACGAGCTGCGCGCGGTCGTGCGCGTCGAGCTTCGCCATGATGCGGGCGAGGTGGGTTTTCACCGTGGCGGGCGAGATGAACAGCTCAGAGCCTATGTCGTCGTTCGTGAAACCGCGCGCGACGAGCGCGAGGATCTCGCGCTCGCGGTCGGTGAGGGTGCGCAGGCCCGCGGCCACCGCGGCGCTTCCGCCGAGCCCGGCGGGGCGCGTGGCCACGAACGTCTCGATGAGACGGCGGGTGATGGACGGCTCGATGAGCGCGTCGCCCTCGGCTACGACGCGCACGGCCGAGGCGATCTCGTCGGGTTCGGCATCTTTGAGCAGGAAGCCGCTCGCGCCGGCGGCAAGGGCGTCGTACACGTATTCGTCGAGGTCGAACGTGGTGAGAATGAGCACGTGCACATCCTCGAGCGCCGGGTCGTTGTGGATGGCGCGCGTGGCTTCGATGCCGTTCATGCGCGGCATGCGAATGTCCATGAGCACGACATCGGGGCGCAGGCGCGCGGCAAGCTCCACCGCCTCGTGGCCGTCGCGGGCCTCTCCCACCACGTCGATGCCGTCGTAGGACATGAGAATAAGCTTGAAGCCGCTGCGGACGAGGTCCTGATCGTCGGCCACCAGCACGCGCACGGGATGCTCTGCGGTTTCCACGGTTACGCCTCCGTTCCCTTCATGGGCAGGCACGCCACCACGCGGAAGCCGCCGCCCGCTCGATCTCCCGCCGAGAACGTGCCGCCCAGAAGGTGCACGCGCTCGGCCATGCCGGCAATGCCATGGCCTCCGCCGTCGGCCGCCTGCGGCAGCGCGCCGTTCGGCTGGCCGGACGCGGCCATGCCGCAGCCCTTGCCGTCGTCCTCGACGGTGAGGCGCGCGCGGCCGTCCTCAACTGCCAGACGTATGGACGCCGTGTGCGCGTTCGCATGGCGCACGATGTTGGTGGCCGCTTCGCGCGCGATGCCGAACAGCGCCATGTCCACGTGCGCGGGCACGTCGGCGCGGCGGTAGCCCTCCGCATCGAGCGTGGCCTCGAGGCCCGCATCGCGCAGGTACGCCACAAGGTCGTCGAGGCGTTCGGTGCCCGAGGTGGGCGACGTCTCAGCCGCATCGTCGCCGCAGCGCAGCACGCCGATCATGCTACGGATGTCGTCGAGCGCGCTCTTCGCCGTGGCGCGCACGGTGACGATGGCCTCCTTCGCCGCCGCGGGGTCGCGGTCGATGAGGCGCTCGGCCGCGGCCGCCTGGATGCTCACGGCGGACAGCGAGTGCGCCGTGATGTCGTGCACCTCGCGCGCGATGCGCACGCGCTCCTCTTCCACGCGTCGGGCCGCTTCCTCCTCGCGGGTGCGCTCGGCTTCCACCGCGCGCTCTTCAGTGGCCTTCACGTACGCTCGATGCGTGCGGTAGGCGTAGCCGGCCAGCGCGGCGGCCACCACCATCGCGATGTTCTGGAAGCGGGTGAACAGCACGAGGCTTGCCGTGCCCGCATGCGAATCGTAGAACAGCAGTCCCGCCACCGCTATCACCACGCCTGCGATGGCCTCGCCGCGGCCGCGCTCGCTCGCGATGGTATAGAGGGCCACCACCGGGCCCACGATGGTGAGCGAGAATCCGCTGAACGCGTTTTGCAGCCCCAAGAACGAGACGAGGCAGAACAGGAACACGGGCCACGGGAAACGGCGGCGCACGACGAGCGGCAGCGTGGTGACCGCAAGGGCTACGAACACCTGCACGTTCGGCACGACGTTGACGCTGCCGAGGTACTGGCGCAGCGCGAGGTCGGGAATCACGATGGACGAGGCCGTCAGCATGAGCTGCACGCAGCCGAACAGGAATGCGAGCGCCGTCACGGCGGTATCGATGCCCCAGTCTTTGGGGCTCATAGGGCGATTGTTCACGAGAAAGGTATCCATGCCCCCATACTACGCGACCCCCGCAACGCGCGCCATACCCTCGCTGGTGTATTAGCGTGAAGGAGCGGTGAAGCCGCCGCGCGCTATTCTTCCGCTTCCAACGCGTCGATGAGCTGCTGACGCGTGTGCACGCCCAGTTTGGAATAGATGTTGCGCACGTGGCTGCGCACGGTGTTCTCGCTCACGAACAGCACGCCGGCGATGTGCGCCTTCGTGCGCCCGCGCGCCAGGTAACCGAGGATTTCGGCCTCGCGCTCGGTGAGGTCGCCGCGCGCGGCCAAAAGCGCGCACCGGCGCTCGAGCAGAGCTTCGCCGCCGGAAGCGTCCGCCGGAAGCGCTTCGCGCGGCGCGGGCCCCACCGCCTGCGCGTCCTCCGCATCGCGTCGGCGACGCCGATCGCGCGATATGAGCACCACCGCCAGCGACAGCACGTAGATCACCGCCATGATGATGACGAGGAAGCGCATGGTGTGCTCGCTCTCGCCGAACAGCCCGCCCGGCAGCGAGCCCGCCGCCTGCCCGCCCAGCAGCGCCACGGCCAGGCACACGCGCGCCGCACCCGACGCGGCCGCCATCAGCACGTACGGCGATATCCGACGCTCGCGGGCAACCTCGGCAACCACGTAGGTGAGCAGCAGCGCAATAAAGTAGTAGCCGCCCAGCAGCACGGTGCTGAAGAACAGGTTGTACGTTTCGCCCAGAAACGGCAGAAACACCAGCAGCGACGCGATGGCGGGCATGAGCACGCGGAACACGGTGGACACCCGCGGAATGCGCTGCACCACGAACACGACCACGCAGAAGGCGAAGATGCCGATGAGCGTGCCCGCCGCCGACACGGTGCCCGAGCCGGCGAACTGCACGGAGCTGCCCAGCATGAAGCTGTTGAGCAGGCCGATGACGGCCTCGAGCACGCAGAACGCCACCAGGGCGTCGCCCAGCTCGAGGAACGCGTCGCGGTAGGACGCGCGCTCGGTGCTCCCCTGCGCGCTGCGGCTCCCCGCGTCAACCGGCAGCCACCGCTTCGTCGCCCCCGTCGCACGCAGCGTGCGGCGCACGTACGCCGCGCAGCACGCCATGATGCCCAGCAGCACGATGCTCGCCGCCATCTGACCGGCGCCGGTGAGCCCCGACAACCCCGACGACGTCACCATGTTCACCAGCATGCCGAGAGCGATGTACGTGACGATGGCCTTCGGCTCCTGGCAGGCCAGCACCTCGATCCACACGAGGGAGAGCATGGTGGACGCCACGCCGAACAGCACGCCCGGCACGAGCAGCGCCATATCGGAGGGCAGCACGGAGAACGCGCCGACGAGCGCGCACACGTTGCCCACGATGAGCAGCCCCGTCGGCAGCAGGAAGGGCATGGACAGGGGCCTCAAGCGGCCGCGCACCGCAAGCGCGATGACGGTGACCGAGCACGCCACCACCGCGCAGGCCACCACGACGTTGAAGAACAGGTCGGGCACGAACAGGAACGGCGCCTCGACCGAGGCGAACGCCGACAGGTACGCGTTCGCGTTCACACCGCGAAACAGCCCGTACCCCAACACGACCGCAAGCGAGAACATCATCGGCAAACGACGATCGGGTTCTCCAAGCGAGGTATGTTGCGTGTTCTTCGGCTCCCCCATGCGCTCATGATAGCCGAAACCTCACCGGTTCGCGCATGTAAACGAGGCTCGCACGGCAATATAGTCCGAAACGGACGGTGACGAAAACGGCGCTCAGCCGTAGGGTACGGAGTGTTCGCACGGGAGACGCGAACGCTATCCGAGAGAGGGAGGAACACGATGGAACGCAGGGAACAGGGTATGAATCGTCGCACCTTTTTGAAGGCCGCCGTGGCGTCGGGCACCGTGCTGGTGGCGGGCGGCGCGCTGGCCGGATGCGCCGCGAACGGCGGCGGCACGAGCGCGGCCGCGGCGGGCGACGCCGAGCGCGTGGTGGGCACCGCACCCGTGTCGTTCGCCGAGGAAACCGACGTGCTCATTCTGGGCACGGGCATCGCGGGCATGTCGGCGGCGATGGACCCCGTCGAAGCCGGTCACAAGGTCATGCTCGTGGACAAGCTGGAGCGCGTGGGCGGCGAGAGCTTCATCGCCTGCGGCGTGATGAACGTGTCGGGTTCGAAGATGCAGAAGGACGCCGGCATCGAAGGCGATCCCGAGGAGAAGTGGAAGGCCTACGCGCCTGTGCTGGAAAAGCAGGGGCAGACCGACGACATGGAGTACAAGCATCACGTGTACGTATACCAAACCGAATGGGCCGATCGCGTAGCAGCCGACTACGGCGGGAAGTTCCAGCCCCTGGCCGACTACAAGGACACCGGCGCCCCCACGTCCATGCTGCTGCCCGAGCACGGCATCGGCGACATGACCACGGTGCTCACCCCGCTGCAGAAGGGCCTCGAGGAAAAGGGCGCCACGTACAAGCTGAACCTGCGCGCCACGAACTTCATCGTCGATGCCGAAGGCACCCCCATCGGCGTGCGCTTCCACGACGAGAAGAACGACGGCACCGTGGACATCAAGGCGAGCAAGATCATCGTGGCCACGGGCGGCTTCTCGTGCAACCAGGAAATGGTGTCCACCTACGTGCCCAGCCAGCAGCGCCTCGGGCCGCTCACCGTCAACTCCATGGGCGAAGGCCACCAGCTGTGCAAGGCGCTCGGTGGCTCCTACACGCACATGGACATGGAAGCGAACCTCATGAGCGACCTCGCGCAGGTAACGGTGTGGGGCTACTTCGGGCCGAACGTGCAGGTGACGCCCCAGGGCACCCGCTTCATCAAGGAAGATCAGAGCCACGACTCGCCCACGGCCTGCTACGAAGGCGGCTTCGGCTACTGGTGGACCATCTTCGACAACCAGCTGATCAACGGCAGCCAGAAGTGGAACGTCGAGCTGAACATGAAGAACAACGCCGATCGCCTCGTGGGCCCGTTCGACACCCTCGACGAGCTGGCCGCCGCCATGAACGTGCCGGCCGACACGCTGAAGGCCACGTTCGAGAGCTACGACGCGCAGGTGGCCGCCGGCGAGGACGCGGAGTTCGGCAAGAAGCTGTTCCTCCAGTCGCTTGCCGCCCCCTACTACGCCATGAAGCATTTCCCGTACCGCTACAAGACGCACGGCGGCATGAAGATCACCACCGACGGGCAGCTCACGGACAAGGACGGCACCCCCATCCCCAACGTGTACTGCGCAGGCTCCACCGTTGCCGATAGCGGCAGCGACCTCAGCCCCAACGCCGGCAGCGGCCTCATCGCCGGCAAGGCCGTGGTGGAAGCGCTCAAGGCGTAACCGCTTCGCACACCCCTCCCCTCATGCCGAGGCCCCCGAAGCCGATGCTTCGGGGGCCTCGTGCGCGCAACGCAGCGCCCTACTGCTTCAAATACTCCATGACGGCGTTCGCGGATTCGCGACCCGAGTTCACCTGGTTGCCGAACGCGGTGCCCGGCATGTTGATGGTGTACACGTTGCGGTACAGCATGTTGCCGTCGTTGCCGATGGCGTACAGGCCGTCGATGGGGTTGCGGTCGCCGTCGAGCACGCGGCGCTGCTTGTCGGTGGTGATGCCGCCAACCGAGAAGAAGTAGCTGTACGACAGCTTCGCCAGATAGAACGGGGACGTCTCGATGGGCACCATGAGGTCGGACGCCTTGCCGAAGTCGCTGTCGGTACCGCTCTTGCACAGCTCGTTGTAGTGGTCGACCGTGGTTTTGAGCATATCGGCATCGAGATTGAAGTTGCCAGCGATGGTTTCGAGCGAGTCGCCCTGGTAGATGCTGCCGCCGCCGTTCGAATTGAGCGCGTCGTCGAACATCTTCTTCGCGTCGTCGTCCTTACCGAAGAACTGGTCGAAGATAGCCTGGTCGAATATCACGTAGTTCTCTTTGTTGCCCTTGCCGGGGATGCACTGCAGCACGAGGTTGTCGGCCGTGAGGTTCTCGCGGCTGTAACGCTGGCACGCCTCGTTCACCCACAGCACCGGGCCGCCAGCCGCGATGCCGAAGTAGCCGTTGATGGGGTTCTCGGCCGCGTCGTGGAAGTCGATGGGCGGGAACGCCTCGATGGCGTACAGGATGGACTGGGCCGAGTCGGCCATGAAGTTGCGCGCGCCGTTGTCCATGGCCAGGCGATAGCCGTCGCCCGCCGCGTTCGGCGAGCCCACGATATGCATGCCGTCGGTGTTCCACCCCTGCTCGGCAATCACTTCTTCGTTGCCGCCGAAGCCGCCCGTGGCGAACACGACCGCCTTGGCGTTGTACTGCAACGTGCCCTCGTCGCCGCTTGCGTAGGCGCCGGCAACCTTGCCGTCCTTCATCATGAGGCCGTTCACCGTGGTCTTGAGGTGCAGCTGCACACCCAGCTCATCGAGGCGATTCTTCATCGGCTCGACGTAGCCGACGGCTGCCTTGTTGTCCTTGAACCAGTGAAACGTGGGGAACAGGCCGCCGTAGTAGTCGTCCACCGTGCCCGAGTACGTGACGCCTTGCTCGATGCACCACGAGATGTTGTCGGCCGACTTGTTCACGAGGTCGAGCCACAAGTCGCCGTTCTGACGGTGTTGCCCGCGCGTGAGCTCGGCTTCCACGATGTCGGCGGGCTGGATTTCGATGCCCTGCTCGCGCTGCAGCGACGAGTTGACGGCGAACATGCCCTCGACGAAGCTCGCGTTGCCGCCCACCTGGTTGTTCTTGTCCACGAGGATGAAGTTCGTGCCGTTGAGCGCCGCCTGCACCGCGCACGCCAAACCGCTGCCGCCCGCGCCCACGATGAGCAGGTCGGTGTCGTACGTCTTGTCGATTTTGCCGGGAGCCGCGTTGCCGGGCACGGCATCGCCGTTCGTGCCGGAGCCCGTTCCGCCCGCATCGCCCTGGCCGGTGTCCTGCGGTGGCGTTGCGCAGGCGGTCAGGCCGCCCACCATAGCCACGGCGCCCGTCGCGCACGCCCCCGTGAGGAACGCGCGGCGCGTGACGCCCCGCCCTTCATGATGCTGCTGCGGTTCATGTCCGAACATAGAGAGACCTCCACTTCCGTATCCGTTGCTACGCAGACGGCACGGATGCACGCCTCGAACGCAGCTTCAGCGAGTAGGTATGGAGACATTGTGTCATGGGCCTGTCGAGGCACGGTTGCCGCCTTTTAGCACCTTGGCAACCCGTCAGCAACAGAGAACCGCACGTCAGGAAGCGGCGTTCTCGCTTTCAGCGTCGGATGCGGCCTTGTCCTCGTCGTCGAGCGAGGCCGCCACGGCCTGCCCCACCAGCATGCCGAACGCGCCGTTCGACGCGAGGCCGCCTACGCTGAACGCCGCCACCGAGCCGCAGCAGTACACGTTGGGCAGCGCAGCACCCACCACGCTCAGCACCCGGCCCGTCTGGTCGGTTTTCACGCCGCCGCGCGTCTTATAGCGCTGCGGCACCTGCTTGAGTGCGTAGTACGGGCCTTCGAGCTCCTCGAGGAACATCGTGCGGCCGAAGTCGTCGTCCTTGCCGGCTTTGGTGAACCCGTCGTAACGATCGAACGTGTCGTTCAGCACGTCGGCCGAGATGCCCATGCCTGCGGCAAGCTCGTCCAGGGTGTCGAAGGGGCCGATGAGGCGCTTGGCGTTTTTGCTGGTCACTTCTGCGATGCTGCGCGATTGGCTGCTTTCGGTCAGCTGCTTGCCGAACACGGTCCACCAGTAGCCGCGCTCCTCGGTGTAGCAAGCGTTTGCCGCGGCGTTCACGTCGTCCTCGCGCGCGAAACGATGGCCGAGCGCATCCACGATAACCGTGGGGCCGAACAGCCCCCACGCGGTGGCCTGCGGAAGGTTGCTGGTGAGGGGCGCGATCTTGTCCATGTCCACCAGCTGACCGCCCAGCAGGGAGCACAGCTGCTGACCCTCGCCCATGGAGGAGACGGTGTAGCAGCCCACGCGCTCGCGATCGGGCGTGTTCGCATGCACGAGCGGCTGGCTGCTGGCGAACCCGCCCGTGGCGATGACGATGCGGCGGGCGCGCACGTCGAGCACCGAGGTGCTGGCTTCCGCGCAGAAGCGCATGCCGCACGGCGCGCCGCTTTCGTTGAGGATGAAGGCGACGGCGCGGTGTCCCGTCGAGAACGTAGCGCCCTTGTTCGTGAGGCCGTCGCGCAGGGGCATCATAATGCTCTGCATGTCGCCCAGGCCGTTCTTCGGCAGCATGACCGACGCGTTCACGCCGTTTTGCGTGTACGTTTTCGGGTCGGCGAACTGCGCGCCGTAATCGGAGGCAAGGCGGTTGGCCCAATCCGTCGCGGTGGAGAACAACAGCTTCGCGAAATCGAGGTTCTCGTCGCCCCCGCTGCTCAGCTCCTTCTTGCGCACGTCCCACGCCTCGTCCACCGTGGTTTTCACGCCCGCCTGCTGCTGCGCGTCCGTACCGGCGATGCGCATGACGCCGTTGGAATCGAAGCTCTCGCCGCCCAACAGGTCCAACTTATCCACAATCATCACGGAGCGCTTCGCCTCGAGCGGGTCGATGGCGGCCGACAGGCCCGACACGCCGCTGCCCACGATGAGCACGTCGACGTCGGCACCGAAGGAGATGGCCGGCTGGCCCATCACCGACGACTGGCCGGCGGTCTCGTTCGCTTCGTTGTTGGCGGTCAACGGATTATCCGGCAGCTTCCCCGCCTCACAGGCGCCGAGGGTCCCGCTCACGGCGAGCACGGCGGCGGATAGACCCGCAAGCTTGAAAAACGCACGGCGCTCCATGGCGGTTGACCTCCTTGAAGGGAAGAGTGACTGAACGAATGCGGCCACAAAGTATAGTGAGGCGCGCACCGTTTGTCGTGAGGTCCCGCCGCGCCGTCATGCAATCTTCGCAAAGGCGGTCGGCGGGACCGTCAAACGCCCACGCAGGGTCCCCTCGACTGCGCGCTACGCGCTCCGCTCGGGATGACAACCCGCGTTTACGCGTAGAAGTTCGCGGAAGGATACGGGGGCTCGAGCGCACGTTTGAAGGCGGTTGCGCGCACCGTGCGCAGGACGCGCCGCACGTCGGCTTCGTCGAAACCTTCAGCCACGAGCGCATCGGCATCAAGCCCTCGCTCGAGGTGGGCCGTCAGCAGGCGGTCGAGCGTCGGATAGTCGATGCCCATGCTCTTCTCGTCCTCCTGATCGGGCGAAAGCTCGGCGCTGGGAGGCTTCGTGAACACGTGCTCGGGGATGGGCGGCACCGCACCCGCAGCCTGCGCTTGGTCGTTGCGCCAGCGCGCCACGGCGAACACGTCGGTTTTGTACAGCCCGCCGATGGGCGCGAACGCGCCCGCGGTATCGCCGTACAAGGTGGAGTAACCCATCATGGCTTCGCTCTTGTTGCCGGTATTCACCAGCATCCATCCATAGGTGTTCGACAGCGCCATGAGGCATACCATGCGACAGCGCGCCTGGGTGTTCTCTGCCGCCAAGCCTTCGAGCGAGCCGCCGCACGCGTCGGCGAGCGCGGTTTCAAAGGCGCGGTACGGCGCGGCGATGGACACCGTGCGCGTCTCCAGCCCCAAGTTGCGGGCCAGGTCGAGCGCGTCGTCCACGGAATGATCGGTGGAGTACGGCCCCGGCATGAGCACGCCGTGCACGCGGTCCGCGCCGAGCGCGTCCACGCACATGACGGCCACGAGGCTCGAGTCCATACCGCCCGACAGCCCGATGACGATGTCGGTGAACCCCACCTCGTCCACAAACGTTTTCAGCGCCTCAACGCAGAGGCGGTAGCGCTCGCCGGCTTCCATGTTACTGGATGGCGCGAATGCGGTTTGCCAGCCATTCGGCCCAGGCGTCCACGCCGTCGCCCGTGGTAGCGGCGATGGGGAAGATGGGGGCCTGCGGGTTGAGCTGCGTGACGGCCTTCTCGAACGCTTCGCGATTGAAGTTGAACACGGGCATGGTGTCCACCTTGTTGAGCACGACGGCTTCGGCCACCTGGAACACGCCGGGATACTTGAGCGGCTTGTCGTCGCCCTCAGGCACGGACAGGATCATAACCTTCGCGTTCTCGCCCAAATCGAAGTCGGTCGGGCACACGAGGTTGCCCACGTTCTCCACGATGATGAGGTCGAGACGCTCGAGGTCGAGCACGTCCACGGCGCGCTTGATCATCGCGCTCTCGAGGTGGCACGCGCCGCCCGTGTTGATTTGCACCGCGGCAATGCCTTGCGCCTTGATCTTCTCAGCATCCACGCTGCTGGCGATGTCGCCCTCGATGACGGCGATGTTGAACTCGTCGCGCAGCGCATCGATGGTGGCGAGGATGGTGGACGTTTTACCCGAACCCGGGCTGGCCAGGAGGTCGAGCACGAACACGTGGTTGTCGGCGAAGCGCTGACGCAGCTCGGAGGCAATCGCTTCGTTCTTCTGGAGGATGGGTTGCTTCATGTCGATTTGCATGGGTTACTCCTCAGTTTCCTCGTCGTCATCGGGCAGGTCGACCTCAATCGAGTCGATTTGCAGCTCGCGGCCGGCAATGAGCTCGGTGGCGAAGCTGTTGCAGGTGGGGCACAGCATGTGGAAACGATCGTGCTCGTATTCGGCGCCGCATTCCAGACAGCGGCTCTTCGGTTTGACCATGGTGATCTCGAGCTCGGCGCCTTCGCAGAACGTACCTTCGGACAGCGCTTCGAACGCGAACATGAGCGCGTCCTCGATGGCCTCGGTCATCTCGCCCACCGACAGGCTCACCTTGAGCACGCGCGTGGCCCCGGCCTGCTGCGCCGACGTGGTCACCGCGTCCATCACGCCCGTCATGATTCCCAATTCGTGCATGGCGCTCCTTCGTGCTGTATCCGCCTCGTATCGTTCGTGCCTATAGTAGCCGAACCGTCCCGTTTGCGCAGGCATCGTTGCGTCAACGGACGCGAATGCCGCCCAGAAAACGCACAGCGGCCCGCCGCAATGCGACGGGCCGCCATAAGCTTTCATGCAGAAGCGCTACTTGGCCTTCTTGGCTTTGTCCTTTTTCGTGGCAAGCTCCTGAGCGGCCTCTTCGGCCTCCTCGGCGTCAAGCTCCTCGTTCTGCTTCTTGATGCGTTTGCTCAGCACCAGGCGAGCTATGAGCAAGCTGCCCTCGTACAGCACCACCAGCGCGGCGAACATGAGCAGCATGGTGACCGGCGACGCGTCCGGCGTGGCCATGGCCGAAACGACCATGAGCACGACGTACACCGTACGCCAGCTATTGCGAAGCTTCTTGTACGGAATGACGTCGAAGATGACGAGGTAGAACACGATGAGCGGCAGCTCGAACGCCACGCCGAAGCCGAGTTCGAACTTGATGATCATGTCGATGTAGGACGACATGCGGGGCATGACGCTGCCGAGCCCATCCGCTTGTTCCGTCAGCCACTGGAATGCAGGATCAAGGATTACGAGATAGCAGAACACCGTGCCGAACACGAACAGGGCAACGGCAGCAGCAAACGTCGGGATGAACCACTTACGCTCGTTCGGCTTGAGAGCCGGAAGGAAAAACGCAAGGATCTGCCACAAGATAACGGGCGAACAAGCCACCACTGACGCCCATATGGATATCTTGAAACGCGTGGCGAAGCCTTCGAACGGGTCAAGAGCAACCGTCGCCGCAAAACCAGACGCATCCTGAGGAATATAGTGCACGATGGGTTGCAGCAGGAACTGGCCCATCATCGGCGTGGCCATGTAGAACACCACAACCGCAATAGCAAGGCAGGCGATGATGCGCACGAGGCGCATGCGGAGTTCGCCCAGGTGATCGAAGAGGGGCATTCGCGCCGGTCCGACTGGCATGGCTTATTCCCCCTTCTCGTTCTTCGCAGGAGCAGCCTTGGCGGTAGCCTCGGCAGCCTTCTTGTTGGCAGCACGCGTCGCGGCCGCCTTCTTCGCAGCCGCCGAACGAGCCGCAGCCTTCTCGGCATCGGTCTTAGCGGCAGGTTTCGCAGCAGGCTTGGCAGCGGGTTTCGCGGCGCGCTTTGCAGTGCTCGTCGCCGGCTTCGCGGCGCTCTTCGAGGCCGCGGCGGGCTTCGCAGGTGCCGGTTTCGCCTTGGCGGCCGCAGCAGGAGCGTTCACGGACGCGGGCTTCTTCGCAGCCGCGGTGGTCGTCGCGGGCTTCGCGGCGGTCGCGGGCTTCTTCGCAGCGGGCTTGGTGCCGTAGAGCTCGTCGGGCGACGGCTTCGACTTCGCGGTGGCCGCGGGAGCCGGTGCGGCCGGCTTTTCCTCAGCCGGCTTCGCGAACGAGCCGTCGGGCTTGGCAACCGGCTTCGCGGTCGCCGCCGTCGTGGCAGCAGCAGCCGTAGCGGTTGCAGCCGCCTCTCCGCCTTCAGCCTTTTCGGCCTTCGCGGCCTCGGCAGCCTTCTTGGCGGCGCGCTCCTTGTCGTACTTCGCCTTGCGCTCGGAGAAGCTCTCGGTCTTCTCCTCCTTGTCGTCCTTGCCGATCTCGCCGACCTTCGACAGCGCTTCAAGCGGGTTCTTGAACGGCTCATCGGACGTGGGGTCGTAGACCTCCGTCTTGAGAACCTTGTTCATTTCTTCCTGAGCGCTTCGGAACTTATTGATGGCCTTCCCCAGCGTTTTCGCCATAGCAGGCAGCTTGTCGGGCCCAAAAATGAGGAACCCGAACAGCAGAATGAGGAATAGCTCGAATCCACCTATACCAAACAAAGCAAACCCCTTTGTGCGGTTACTCTTCTCTCGTCACCGCGCCCCGTGCGCGGCAACGATTTATAGTATCACAAACCCGCCGTGTCGGCCCGAACGAGATAGCTCTACAGAAAAAGCATGACGCAACGGGCGCGAGGCACGCGGGAAAGACGGTATCGTTAGGAGCCGTTTCCGAGGAACGCGAGCGCCACCGTAGGGATGCCGAGGGCCAACACGAGGATGACGCACACGACCACGGTGAAGATTTTCTTGGTGCGCTCGGCGGCTTCGCGGCGCTCCTTCTCCAGGCGCTCGCGCTCCTGAGCTTCACGGACGCGTTCGCTCTTCTGTTTTGCCGTCAGTTTCTGATTCGTTGCCATAGATTACAACCTCAACTTGCCACGGATTTCGATGACGCGGGCGATGTTCTTCGCCACTTCCACGCCCACGTTCCACTTATTCTTCTCGTACAGGGTGGTGCCGCCCACCATCGTCATGAGAATGTCGGCGCCGCTGCAGGTGTTCACCACGGCCGACACCGGGTCGGTGGTGGGCGTCTGGTGCGAGCCGGACAGGTCGATGGCGATGATGTCGGCCAGCTTGCCCACGTCGAGCGAGCCAATCTTGTCGTCGAGCTTGAGCGCGCGAGCGCCGCCGATGGTGGCCATCTCCAGCATGGTGGCCGAGTCCAGGAACTCGCCCACGTTCACGGCGCGCTGCACGAGCATGCCGATGCGCATCTCGGTGAGCATGTCGGTGGAATCGGTTGCAGCGGGCGAATCGGTACCCATGCCCAGGCGCAAACCGGCGCGCATGAACTCGTTGAGCGGCGCGACGCCCATGCCCAGCTGCGCATTGCAGCGCGGGCAGACGGCCACGGCCACGTCGTATTCCTTGAGCTTCTGCACGTCCTTGTCGTCCACGTGCACGCAGTGGATAGCCAGCACGTTGTCGGACTCGAATGCGCCCCAGTTCAGCGCGTAGCGCACCGGCGTCGTGCCGGTGGGCAGCCACGGCGGAATTTCCACGTAGCCGCGCTTTTGGTCCATCGTGTGCACCGAGAACGGCGACGAGCCGTACTTGATGAAGTTGTACTCTTCGCGATTGCCCGCCATGTGCATGGCGACGGGCACGTTCTCGCGGCGTGCGAACTCGGATACTTTGCCGAACACCGACGGGTGGCACACGTACATGGCGGCAGGAGCGACGCCGATGGTGATGCGGTCGCCGTCAACCTCTTCGCGCCAGTGCATGATGTCGTTTTCGGCGATGCGCATGGCGTAATCGACACGGCGCTTGTCCATAGCGCCCACCTCGCGGTAGATGACGCTGCGCATGCCCAGCTTCTGCGTTGCCGTGCAGGCCGCGCCGGTGGTGGTGATGTCGGCGACGCATGTGATGCCGCTCGATAGCGCCTCGAGGCCGCCCAGGATGGCGGAGTCGTACCAGTCGCCCACGTCCATCTTGGCGCTCTTCTCCAGCATGGAGGTGATCCACGTGGTGTAGGGCACGTCGTGCACGATGCCGCGCATGACGGAGTTCTCGAGGTGTGTGTGCAAATCGATAAGGCCCGGCATGATTGCCGCCTGGCCGTAGTCGATCGCCTCTTCGTCGGGATAGCGCAGCTTGAGCATCTCGGCCGTGCCGATATCGCGGATGACTCCGTCGCGAACCAGCACCGCGCCGTTCTGGAACGGCTCGGATGTGATGGGAAGAATGTACTGTGCGCACAAGAGCATGTCTGTCCCGCCTAATCTCCCGAATAATCGTGTGATGCGTATGATAGCATTCCCCGTCCCCTCTGCGACAAACCCACACAGGCGAATCGGTGCAAGGTCGGACGTCCTATCCTGCCGATTTTTCGAACAAGGTGAGCAGCTCCTGCCTCGTATGCACGCCGATCTTCTCGTAGATATGCTTCACATGGGTTTTCACCGTGTGCTCGGAAAGCGAGAACTCCTGGGCGACGAAGGGTACGCTCCTTCCTTTGACGAGTTGCGAAAGAACCTCGGTCTCGCGAGGAGAAAGGCCCTTTTCCCCGGCCAAAGCCTCAATTCGATCGACCCGCACGGCATCGGCATCCCGATCGGCCTCGCTTTCAGAGAGCCCGTCCTGAAGCACCGCATCGCGAGTTTTCTCGAATCTGAAAAAGAGCATGCCCGCAAGCAGACACAACCATACCACCGCCATCGACACGCCGCTGATCAGCAGCACCGAGCCGTCGCCAAGCGCCAGCACGAGCGTGCCCACCCCCATACCCGCGAGCGAGCACGCCCACAGGCACAAAGCTGCGCCCACCAGCATTGCGAACGTACGCGAGCCGGCTTGCGCGCGACTCTCGGCGAGATGCACGAAGAAAAGGCACTGGTACACCAGATAGCAGACTTTCACCACCGCATCGACCAACCATGACGCCCGATCCCACGCAAAGGGAACAAGCAGCATGACTGCGGCCACGATCAGGAGCAAGACGAAGAAGGCGTCACCAATTCGCACGCGCGCCAGAGGGCCCCGAGCGCTCACTGCAAGCAGAACGAACACGACAGCGCTGACGATGAGCGAACCGACGCCCAACACATGCGCACCGTTTCCCAGATGCACGAGAAGCTCGTTCAGCACGCCATACACCAACGAGAACAGTGCGAGCCCCAGAAATGGAGAACGAACCACACGACGCGGGCGTGTTTCGACCGCGCTCGACGATAATCCGACAGCAACGGAATCGCAACTTTCCTGAAGCATGCTCGCGCACAGCAACGCGACCACCGACAGGCCGAGCAGCACCAACCCGCACAAGTACAGCCAGCTTGACGGAACAAAAGAGACCGCGCCAAGAATCAATCCGTTACCGAGGGCAAAGGCAAGCGGCAACAAAACGCGTACGGGTCCGCCATCATCCCGAAACGCAAACGCGAGCCACCGTATGAAAAGCAGCGCGAACCCGACACCGAACGCGGTCGTAACCGCCAACGGTGAATATGACGACCCTGAATACGGAACGATGAGGGACAAGAACCCACCCACAAGCACGGCCGCAACCGCCCCCACCTGAAGCGCTCCTTGCCGCAAGGGCCAAGCTGAGCGAAGCGACAGCACGAGGACCAGCACGGCAACCGCTGTCTGGACCCCAAGCTGCAGCAACGCATATCCACTTGAGGCAGTATCCACTTGGGGCTTAATCAGAAACGTCGCGCACCAATAGGAAGAAAATCCTCCGAGAAACAGCAGGTCTCCGCAACGAAACGATTGTTTGGCGCCATGCTTCCCCAACGGCATGTGCGCAGCTTCGACCCTCATGCCGCACCCCTCCAAACCTGCTTCGCGTGTCAGTTTCATTGTACACGCAACGAAGCGGCCGTCAAAAACCTCCTTTCGAGCGATGCTCCTCCGAACGAATACCCCGTTTCGACGGATGCGCCCGACCTGCGCTTATCCGTAAGGTGCAGAGGCAAACGCGCTTCACGAGCGCATAACGACACGTTCGAGAGAAGGAGACAACGATGGAATTGGAGCGACGCGACTTTCTTAAGGGTGCCGCATTAGGAGCTTTCGGCATAGCGTCCGTGGGAGCGCTCGGAGCCTGTGCGCCGAGCGCCGAGCGCTCGGACGCAAACGCCGCACAGGCCGCAGAGACAAACGGAGCCGCAGACGGGGGCGAAAGCAACGAGGCCGTCTGGCGCACACCGCCCAGTTCGATAGCCGAAAAAGATATCGCGGAAACGAAGCAGGCAGATTACGTCGTCGTGGGTTGCGGTTTTGCAGGAGCAGCCGTTATCAGGTCGATTGCCGATGAGGAATCGAACACCGTTATCGGCATCGATAAGCAAGTGCTCGAGAACTACTTCACCATGGGAAACGACGTGGGCCATTTCAATTCGCAGTTCTTGCGCGACCACAGCGTTGCAGATGTGGACCCGGTGGAAATGTACAATGACTGGATGCGCCGCACACTCAATGCGGCTAACCCAGCCCTCATCATGCAGTATTGCCAGAACTGTGGATCGAATATCGACTGGTGGCTCTCCGCGCTCGCCGACGAAACCGTAAGCGCGCTTTCCGTCGCATTCAGCCCCGCACCTGAACACTCGCTGTCAAACGTTGCCGGCTTCAAGTTCCTCACCGGCACGCTCCGGGCACAGGTAGACGCCACTTCGACGGTGTCGCTCGGCGACGTGCAAAAGGAGATCTTCGAGGAAATCCTCGCCCACGATAACGCCAGTCTCGACTTCGCCACCACCGCATGCCAACTCGTGAAAGAGGGCGACCGCGTGGTGGCCGTTATCGCTCAGAACGCAGAGGGCGCTTACGTCAAATACGAGGCAACCAAGGGAGTCGTCTTGGCCGCAGGAGACTTCGCCTCGAACGAGTCTATGCGAAACGACCTGCTCACGCATATCACCGATTGCTTCCAAGAGGGCCGCAGTGCTTGGTCCGAGGCGATTATGGGGCAGGACGGCAGCGGCATTCAGATGGGCTATTGGGCCGGAGGACGCATTGAGCCCCGCCCGCTCGCAACCATGAACGGGGAGTTCGGAAAAGGATCGTACCCTCAGACTATCTGGCTCGATACGAACGGTGAGCGCTACTGCAACGAATTCTTCTCCGACTGCACCATGTCCGGCAAGCCGCAGGCGCGTTTGGCGCACGTCGACACGTTCGCCGTCTCGGACGCCACCATACTCGATCACCTCAGCTACTGCATTCCCGCCCACGACGCGTTTGAACCATCCGAAGCCAACATGGCGTTCATCACTGAGGTGCTGACGCAAGCCATGGGCACCGGAGCTGAAGGCTTCTACTACTCGAGCGGCCCTCAAGGGAACACGATTGGCGAAAAAACCGATGGCCCCGCTCCCCTTTACTGCGCCGAAACCCTCGACGAGCTGGCCGATTACATGGGATACGACAGCAAGCAGAAGACCGCGATGCTCGCACAGGTAGACCGCTGGAACGCTATGTGCGAAAACGGGCGAGACGAAGAATTCGGCAAGGACCCTGAGGTCATGTTCCCCATTGCCACGCCTCCCTACTACGCGTTCCGCTGCACGCCGAGCGCCATCGGCGGCATCATGGTTTCGCTTGGAGGCCTCATGACCGACAAGCACCAAAACGTGCTCGATGACGAGCTTGCACCCATCGAAGGACTGTACGCAACGGGGAACTGCTGCGGGCGACGATTCGGCAACGGCTATTTCACGCAGATGGCCGGAGCGAGTCTCGGCATCGCCATCACGCTCGGTCGCGAACTGGGCAAGCACCTTATAGCGAACTAACTCGAACGATCAGGCACGGGGCGCACGTGGCGCCCCTAGCTTTAGGGTTCTTGGGTGAGAAGGGGGGTGAGGGGGGC
>NZ_PPTT01000035.1 GCF_003339815.1 Eggerthella sinensis | reverse complement strand
CCCCCACCCGCCCCTGACCTGCGGTTCAATAAAAGTTTGAGGAGGTTTGGGCAGAGGGGTTGCATTGCGCGCAACAGGCCTTGACTCCGAACACCCGTTTGCGTACTATATACGAACAAACATTCCCGCGAACATTTGATCTGACGAACGGACGTGTGTATGGACCTCGTTGCGAAGCTGGAAATCCTCGCCGATGCCGCGAAGTACGACGTGGCCTGCACCTCGTCGGGCATCGATCGCGACGCGCAGAAGGGCAAGCTGGGCAACACCCTGGCCGCCGGATGCTGCCACAGCTTCGCGGCGGACGGCCGCTGCATCACGCTGCTCAAGGTGCTCATGACGAACGTCTGCGTGTACGATTGCGCCTACTGCGTGAACCGCGTGTCGAACGAGATGCCGCGAGCGGCGTTCAAGCCGCGCGAGCTGGCCGACCTCACCATCGCGTTCTACCGGCGCAACTACATCGAGGGCCTGTTCCTCAGCTCGGGCGTCATCCGCAACCCCGACTACACCACCGAGCTCATGATCCAAACGCTGCAGATCCTGCGCGAGGAGCACGGCTTCCGCGGCTACATCCACGCGAAAGCGGTGCCCGGCACCTCCCCCGAACTCGTCGATCAGCTGGGGCACCTCGCCGATCGCATGAGCGTGAACATGGAGCTGCCCTCGCAGAAGAGCCTGCAGCTGCTCGCTCCCGAGAAGAACAAGCAGCACATCATCGCGCCCATGCGCCAGATACGCGACAACATCGCCGTCGATAAGGACACGCGCGCCCTCGTGCGCAAGCAGACCACGTACATGAAGCAGATCCGCCCCAAGAAGAAGGAGCGCGCCTTCGTGCCGGCCGGCCAGTCCACGCAGATGATCGTCGGCGCCACGCCCGAGAGCGACTTCCAGATCCTCAACCTGTCGGCGGCCCTCTATCGCACGTTGTCGCTCAAGCGCGTGTTCTTCAGCGCCTACACGCCCGTGAACGACGACAAGCGCCTTCCCGGCACCGACGCCATCCAGCTCAACCGCGAGCATCGGCTGTACCAGGCCGATTGGCTGCTGCGCTTCTACCGCTTCGACGTCAGCGAGATCATCGACGAGGACAATCCTTTCCTCGACCCCGACCTCGACCCGAAGGCGAACTGGGCCATCAACCACCTGGACTTCTTTCCCGTGGAAGTGAACACGGCGCCGCTCGAAGCGCTGCTGCGCGTGCCGGGCATCGGCGTGCGCGGGGCGCAGCTCATCATGCGCGCCCGTCGCACCGCATGCCTGCGCGAGCCCGAGCTGCGCAAACTGGGCATCGCCTACAAGCGCGCCCGCTTCTTCATCACGTGCTCGGGCGGCTACGCGGGCCAGGGCGTCGACTTCTCGCGCGAGGGGCTGCGCGCGCAGTTGGCCGCGCCCATCAAGGGCGGCAATCACGGCCGCCGCGCGAACAAGACCACGCCGGGGCAGATGAGCCTGTTCGAAAGCGTCGAGACGCCCGAGAAGGCCCGCATCGCCGGCGGCACCGGCGCGACGAAAGCGCTCGACACGGGCAGCGCGGGTGCGACGCACGCAAACGTGGCCGACGGCCTGTTCGGATGGCAGCGCGCCCTCGACACCGCGCACGCAGTATGCGCCTAGAGAACGGCGAGGGAATCGAGCGGGCCGCAGCGCTTCCCGAAGAGCCGCTCCTCAACGTGGCGTACTGCCACGACGGCACGCTCGAAGGGCTGCTGTCGGCGGTGTTCGAAGCGTACGCGCGCCGCGAGGACCCGCAGGACGTGGCATCGGCCCACGTGCTGCAACCGCGCCTCGGGCAGACGGTGCGCACCATCGAGACGAACGTCGAACACGCCGTGCGCGTGCAGAAGGGCATCCGCCGCGCCTGCGGGCAAGGGTCGTTCGAAACGGTCATGCACGCTTCGCTTTCCGACGACCCCCATGCGGGCACCATCGCCTACCGGTTCATCCGCTACGCCATGGCTCAGAACCGTCCGCACAGCTGCGCGCGCTGCCCGAAGCGCCGCGGATGCGCCGGCCCCTCGGCGTGCACCGCCCGCGGGCGGCGGGGCGACAGCGTGCTCAACGACCTCGCCCACCCCGCCGTCGGGCCGCTGCTCAAGCTCGACCGCTCCGTCATGAACGAGCGCCACCGCATGTTGCAGTTCCTCCGTTTCGAGCACCTGGAAAACGGCGTGTGGTTCGCCCGCTGCAACCCGAGCGCCGCCGTGATCCCCCTGATCATGGACTGGTTCACCGGCCGCTTCAACACGCAGCCGTTCATCATCTTCGACGAGGCGCACGGCATGGCCGGCGTGTACGAGGGCCGTGACTGGTACCTCGTCGAGTCGAAGACCGTCGACCTGCCCGAGCGCGCCGCCGAAGAGCGCCTCATGCAACAGGCCTGGAAGCGCTTCTACGACACGGTGGCCGTCGAAGCCCGGTACAACCCCGAGCTCCGCCGCCAGTTCATGCCCAAGCGCTTCTGGAAGAACCTCACCGAGATGCAAGAAGACCTCCCCGGCACCGAAATCTCCCCGCGGTAGACCGGAGCATACGCCTCTCCTCCAAACGCAAGAGGGGCGCCACAGCCACTCGCTGCGACGCCCCGCTCCGCGGCAAATCTCTCTTTTGCCCGAATCCTACTTGCCGGCCAAGATGGACCCCAGCATGTATCCCCACGTCAAGCAACGACCGTTCGAGTTGCCGGGCATATTGATGGGATAATCGACCGCGTACAGATCGCCTGATGTATTGCCAGTAGCATACAGCCCCTTGATGGGCGTGCCGTCCTCTTTGAGCACGCGCAAATCGGTATCCACTTTCAGGCCGCCGACGCACACGAGGATGACCGCTTCCACCTTCGTTGCATAGAACGGCGCCTCTTTGATGGGAAATAGGAACACCGGTTCCTTTTCGAACTGCGTGTCCTCCCCCGCTTCGCACATCGCGTTGTATGCCTCAACCTCGGCGAGAAACGCCTCCTTGTCCACGCCGATCTTGTCGGCCAACTCCTCAAGCGTATCGGCTTTCCAGGCGGTTGCGCCCTTCTCCACCTCGGCCTCCACCGTCGCCTCGATCTCGGCGGGGTCGAATTCCTGCGTGACGCTGCGGCTCATGGTGTCCCAGAACATGCCGCCGCCGTAGTTGAGGCTCTCCTTGTTGTCGGTGCCGAAGTTCTTGTCGAAGATGGAATAGCCCACCTGACCGGGCTGCTTCATGGTCTGGATGGACTTCGCCTGCACCCAGTTCGCTTCGTTGAAGTAGCGCTTGCCGTTCTTGTTCACGAACATGAACGAACCATGGAACATGGTGCCGCCCTGCGGATGCAGCGCGTTCGGCAGCGGCCCATCCTGCATCACACCGCCAGCCCACATGCCCATCTTGTGGCCGTCGCCCGTGTTAGCTCCCTGCGGCATATAGTCGCTGCGCATGTCGCGGAACAGCGGCTCCAAATATGCGTCGCGCATCTCCTGATCGCCCGCAATATCGCCCGTCGCAAGCACCACGCCCTTCGTAGCGTTGAACCGCTTATTGACACCGTCGGCATCCTTCACGACAACGCCGCTCACCGCGCCCGATTCATCCTGCACAAGCTGCTCGGCCGTATGCTCGAACAGGAACTCAACGCCTTGATCGAGACACGATTGGTACAGCAGCGCCGTCGGCACGAAGTAGCCCGCCTCTTCGGGAATGGCGAACGTGCCCGCCTGGAACGTATGGAAGTCGGGTTCTTCGGGCAGAATGGCGCTGCGCGAGTAGCCGGCATACAGCGTGTAGGCGGCACCGTACTGGTCGGCCTTGTCAAGCAGCCAGTCCAACGCAGGACCCGAGTTCTTGAACCACTGCGTGACCAGCTGTTCGTTGTTGCGGTTTCCGCACGTGCGGTTCCAACGGTACTGCGCGGCCACAGGCTCGATTTCGAATCCAAGCTCCTTGTTCAATCGCGAGTTGCACGCTCCCACGCCGCCCCCGCGGCCGTTCACCGTCGTCGTCTTCTCGATGACCGTCACGGCAAGGCCATGCTCCACCGCGGAGCATGCAGCCGAAACGCCCGCATTGCCCGCACCGATCACGAGCACATCGGTTTCAACGGTTTCGGCGATGTCGCTTTCGGCGATGGGCTCGGGCTTCGTCTCCCACGACCACTCCGTCGCAGACGTCCCCGTCGAAGTCTCAGCCGCACTCGACGACGTCTTCTGCTCGGAAGCCCCTGTCGCACCCTGGGGCGCACAACCCATCAGCCCCGCAGCCGCGGCCAACGCACCCGTTGCCGCAGCCCCGCTCAGAAAGCTCCTGCGCGACATGCCCTTCGTTTCCCGGTTATCCATGATTCCTCCTTGGTTTCTTCGCGCGGTAGCGCCCCTCGCGCTCCGCCGAACCCAGGAATAACACGGAAGCGTGCGTCAGCGCATGCACCGTTTCGTCACGTTTTGAGGAAACCGTCCCTAGGCCGAAAGGTCATGCATCATCTGAACAGGTAAAACGAAACCACCTCTCGCCTATCGGCCCACCGTTATTCCGCGCTGCCGCGCTCGATGACGTTATGAAGGCTCTGTCGATCGCACACTCCGAGCTTGCGATAGATGCTCGACACGTGGTTCTTCACCGTCCCGACGGCGATGCCCAGATCCTGCCCGATATAAGGAGCGCTGCGCCCGCGCGCAAGCAGAACGAGCACCTCTCCCTCGCGCGCCGTCAACCCGCACTCCTCGACAAGGCGTGCGCATACTCTCTCGTACGAAACGTCCCCGCGCGGTTCGACCTGCACCTGATAGACCCGGTCGAGATCGGCCTGCGAGAACAGCACCGAGCCCACCAGCGTCAACGCCACGATGCAGAGCATGGCCACCAGCACGGGCGACGCACTCGCCTGCGCACACCATTCACCAACCACCGTTCCCACCAGCGATCCCAAACGCGCAACGAACAGAGCGACCCCGAACAGCAGCACCACGGGACGTCCCGTACGAAAGGCGATGTCGGACGCAACAAGCATGATCAGCATGTCAAGACAGTAGCCGCCGTATATCATGACGCCTTCCCCGAGGAAGGCGTCGGCCGCGGGAAGCGCCACGATCAAGGCGATGCCGCACACAAGCCCAGGCACGATAGGGCGATACAGCACGCGCGGCCCATCGGTGGGAGCCGCGATGAACAGGTATGCCGTGAACGCAAGCAAACATGCGCCGCCGAAGGCGAACGCGAGGTTCGCCACCTCACCGTCGGCCACGTACAGGTACTTCTGCGTCACGCCCCACACGATGTTCGCCACCACGATAGCCAACAGCGCCCGACGATACAGCGAAGCGTCGAGAGCGACCTCGCGCCGCGCCGAAGCCGTCCGTCGCGGTGCCCGGGAAGCGTACACCAGACCCGCCAGCGATGCGAGCGGAAGCGCCGCGCACGCCGCGATGGCCAAACCGAGCGGCAGCGTCCGCACGAGGAAGAAAAGAACAAAGGCGGCCGTATAGGATACGCACAGCAACCTTCCCACGTATCCGGTTGCCAACGTGCTCCACAAAACGCCCCACGTCACGAGCAGCATCGCATTGCCGAGCGAAAACGCCGCTGTGGCAAGTACGAACAACGAGCCCCCGAACATGCCGAGCAACGCGCTGTGCGCAACAGCTCCCATGCCAAGCGACCCTGCCACGGAGCACGCAGCCGCCGCCACGAGCGCAAAACGCGGAACCCGTCGACCGGCGCTCTCGTTACGCCCGGGTACCTTCCAGACGAGCACTACGATGAGATACCCCAGACAGCTGAACGAGAGCAGCAACACCGATAGACTCACGGGAAACGGAGAGCGGGCCGGATCGGGAAGCAGCACGTCCGTGCACATGGCAACCATCCACCACGCCTGCCAAAACCCAAGCCCCACCAAGCCGAACAACTTGACGCCGCCCTGCGGCCCCCCACTGCCTCCCATGAGCATCCCCTATCCGAGAAGACCTCCCCTGGCCGTCTTCGGCACCTATCGTACCACAACGAAGACCGGGCCCCGTCCCGCCCCTCTTCACACTCCGGTCAGATCGAACGGGGGGATGAAGCTCTCCTCGGCCGCTCCGCCCTCCTGCCAGAAGTAGTCCTCGATGCCCAGGCTGTCGGCGTAGTCGAGCAGGCGCTCGTAGTCGGTGTCGGGCACGCGGCGGGCCAGCTCGGGACAGCGGCGCAGGGTCGCCGCCGCGTGCTCGTCGCCTGCGGCGGCCGCGTCGGCAAGCACGGGCGTGTACTGGTTCATGAGCGACAGCAGCACGCTCGAGCCGAAGCGCTCGTGCACGAGGCGCACCACGCGCTGCGAGTCCTCAAGCGCGTCGGGCAGCATGAGATGGCGCACCACCACGCCGCCCGTGAGGCGCGGCGCACCGTCGACCTCGTCGAACGTCGGCTCCCCCGCCTCCTCCACCATGGCCTCGAGCGCGCGCAGGGCAACCGCGGGATAGTCGGGCGCATGGGAATAGCGGCGCGCCAGCGCGCCGTCGGCGTACTTGAAATCGGTGAGGTACGCGTCCACCGTGCCCGCGTTCGCCCGCACGGCTTCCACCGTCTCGTACCCGGACGTGTTCCATACGACGGGCAACGTCAGTCCGTGTGCGCGAGCCCGCGCCACCGCGGCGCGCGCCTCAACGGCGTAATGGGTCGGCGTGACGAAGTTGATGTTGAGCGCGCCCTGTTCCTGCAGCTCCACGCACATCGCGGCAAGCCGCTCGACGCTCACCTCCGCGCCCGCATCGCCCGCGGCGATGACGGCGTTCTGACAGTAGACGCACCGCAGCGGGCAGTGCGCGAAGAACACCGTGCCGCTGCCGCGCTCGCCGCTGATGGGAGGCTCCTCCCAGAAGTGCAGCGCCGCACGCGCCACCACCAGGCGGTCGTCGGCCCCGCATGCGCCGCGCTCCCCCGCCGCACGGTCGACGCCGCACGCGCGGGGACAGAGATCGCAGGCCATCCCTAGTTCGCGGAATAGGCGCCGTAGCCGGGATAGTCGGGGTAGGAGCCGTGATCGTGGTTGTGATCATGGTCGTGGCCGCAGCCGTCGTCGTACCCCTCGAACTCGTCGAAGTCGTCGTGCGCATCCCCGTAGGCCTGCTCGGCACGCGTCCAGTCGAGGCCCTGTTCGGCGCACGTCTTCTCCTCGCCGTACACGAGCGCGAGCGCGGCGGGCGCCTTGTCGGCGCCGCCGATGACGGCCAGCAGCTCCAGCAGATGCAGGCACGCCTCGGCCTGCGGCAGGATGAGGTCCACGTCGTCGGCCGCCGTGAGCGCGGCGGACAGCTCGGCCATGAACATCTCCACCGTGTACGTGCCGTCGAAGAAGCCCGTGTTCACCGCGGCAAGCACCTGCTCGGCCACCGGCGTCGCCGCGCCCACGCGCTCGACCGCCTGATCGAGCGACGCCGACGAACGGCGCACGGCGCGGTACAGCGCGTCGGCCTCCACAGCGGAAATCACCTGGGCCGTCGTCTGCAACGTGTACGCGGCGCGCGCGAGCTGCGCCGAGCCCGCCCCGCCCGTATCCTGCACCGAGCCGGCGAGCGCTTCGAGCACTTCGCGCGCCTCGTCGACCGCTTCCTCGTCGCCGCCCACGAAGCACACGAGGTTGTCCTTGTCGCCGAACGCGTCGGCGCGCGCCATGTCGATGACCACGATCGGCGCTTCCACGGACATGAGGTCGCTCACCACGGCCACGGCGTTCAGCTCGCGGGCGAAACTCGGCGTCGAAGCCGACAGGTCGATGAGCAGCGCGCCCTTGCCCGCCGCCTGCACGAGTCCCTCCTCGTCGAAGTATGCGTCCTCGAGCGCCGTCTGAGACGTGCAGTACGTGATGATGATCTCCGCATGCGGCAGATCATCGGTACGCGTGCACCCAGCCGCCTCGAGGCGCGCCGTCACCATCGCGCCCACCGTTTCGTTGCCGGAATATGCAAACGACTTTTCCATCCAAAGCACCTTTCTTGATGTGCGTCACGTGTTCGTGCGATGCGGGGGCCTATTCGGCGCCCTTGACCTTCTTCGCGATGCGGTCGGCCACCGACAGCTCCTCGCGCTTATCGTTGCCCCAGAACACGACCGCAATCATGTCGGGGCCCACATGGCTGCCGATAACGGGGCCGATGCTGCTCTCCAAAAACAGGATGCTGTCGTCGGTCTTCGCGAGCGCCTCCTGCAAACGCGCCGCGTCCTTCGAGCAGTCGGCGTTGCCGATGACCACGCAGCGCCCGGGCCGCGAATCGGCCTTGCGCTTGTGGTAGTACTCGGCCAGCTGCTTGATGCCCTTCTTGCGCCCGCGCGCCACGCCCGCCAGCGACAGCTTGCCGTCGGTGGTGATGGTGAGCAGGGGCTTCACGTCCAGCTTGGAGCCCGCGTACGCCACCGAGCTCGGGATGCGCCCGCCGCGGCGCAGCGACTCGAGGTCGTCCACCATGAACTCGGCGTCCACGAAAAAGCGCGCCTCCTCGGCCCATCGCACCAGCTCGAGCGCTGTCATGCCGTTGTCGCGCTGACGCAGCGCCTCGTACACGAGCAGCGCCTCGGCCACCGAGGCGAGGCACGTGTCCACGAGGTACAGCTCCGCGTCGGGGTGCTCGGCCATCAGCTGGCCGTGCACGAGCATGGCCGCATCGAAGCTGCCGGACAGCCCGCTCGAAAAGCTCAGGTACACCGTGGGCACGCCGCTCGCGATGGCGCGCTCGAACGCGTCGCGGAACACCGGGACGGGCACCTGCGCCGTCGTCGGCTCTTCCCCGCCGCGCATGGCCTGGTAGAAATCGTGCGCCGACGATGCCTGGTACAGGTCGTCGGCATGCTCGCCGTCGCTCATGACGTACGGGAACTTGATGAGCTCGACGCCCTCGCGATCAACGACCTCGTACGGCAGGTCGCAGCACGAGTCGATGATGAGGTTGCACTGATGCTGCATGGAGTCTCTCGTTTCCTTAGCGGTTTGCATGCGTGATGACAGATGGATGCGGAAGGAGCGCGGGCGCTACGATGCGGTGGCGCGCGCCTGCACCGGCCCGGTGAGCTTGTCGGCGACGGCGCTCAGGCATTCGTAGGCGATGCCCACCGCCGGCCCTACGTGCAGGCCGATGACGGGGCTCACGGGCAGCACGCTTACCGTGCGGCCGATGAGCGGCTCGATGACCTCGCGCGCCCACTCGACGGCCGGCGCCTTGTCGCCGATGTAGTGCACCGCCACGTGCTTCAGCCCGTGCGCCTCGATGTCGCCCTTGAACGTGGCCACGATCTTGTCGAGGGCCTTCTTGCGCGTGCGCACCTTCGCGAGCGTGGTGGCCTTGCCGTCGGTCACCGTGAGCACGGGAGCCAGCTGGATGAGGTTGCCCAGCAAAGCCGCCGCGTTGCCGATACGCCCGCCCTTCTGCAAGAACGTGAGCGTCTCGGGCGTGAACAAGAAGCGCGTCGACGTGATGCCCTCGAGCGCCGCGGCGGCGCATCCGGCCAGGTCTTCGCCCGCATCGCGCGCAGCGACGGCGTCGAACACGGGCCAGGCCTCGTCGTAGCCGCACGACGACGAGTCCACGATGACGTACGAGAAGTCGATGTTGCGGGCCTTCACGGCACGCGCGGCGCGCACGGCGCCCTCGTAGGTGCCCGACAGCCCCGACGAGATGAAGATGCCCAGCACCTCGTCGCCGGCCTTCGCCGCCTCCTCGAACAGGGCTTCAAGCGTGAGCTGGGACGGCTGGCTCGACGTGGGGATGTTGTCCACCATGTCGTAGATGTCCGCGTAGAAGGCGTCGAGGTCCATGTCGGCATCCGCGTACTCGGTGCCTTCGCGGTTCACGAACAGCGTGGCGATGTCGATACCGGCCTCGCGCGCCACGTCGGCCGGAATGGAGGCGACCGAATCGGTGAGTATCTTGATCATGACATCCTTCCTAGAGACATGGGGCGCAGGCGCCCTCGAACAAATCGCGTATCCTCGTACCCTACGCGATGCCCCGCAGCTTCACAACCAGATCGCGGCGACGCTCAAAAAGACCATATTCGAGCCCCACCGGGTACGTGTGCGCGTTCAGCATGCGCTTCTGGCTCTCGTCGAGCGTCGCGAGCCCCGCCTGCGCGCGCTCGCGTGCGGCCAAGGCGTTGCGCTCGGACGCATCGAGCACCGTGCGCCCGTCGCGCGCGAGCGGCCTGAGCAGCGTCTCGGAGCACAGGCCCGCGAGGTTCTTCTGCCGCAGGTCGTCCGACGGATCGACGATCACCTCGCGCTTCGGGTCGCCCGGAGCGTTCACGTCGAACACCATGTCGCCGGCGAGCCGCCCGCTTCCGCAGTAGAAGTAGCGCCGCACGTCCAGCACGCCGGGCGTGGTCAGCTTCGCGGCCGACTCGGATATCTTGAGACGGTCGGTCCAGGCAGTCTCGCCGGGCGCGCGCGTGGCCGACAGCTTGTACACGCCGCCCAAGGTGGGCTGGTCGTAGGCGCACGCCAGCTTCGTGCCCACGCCCCACGAGGTCACCTGCGCGCCCTCGTCGCGGATGGACTGGATGGTGAATTCGTCCAAGTCGTTCGACAGCACGATGCCGCAGTCGGCGAGCCCCGCCTCGTCCAGCATCTCTCTCGCCATCTTCGCGAGCCACGAGAGGTCGCCCGAGTCGATGCGGATGCCGGCCAGACGCTCGCCCCGCTCGCGCATCTCGAGCCCCACGGTGATGGCGTTTTTGATGCCCTGCTCCACGTCGTAGGTGTCCACGAGCAGCACGCAGTTCTTCGGGAAGGCCGCGGCGTAGGCGCGAAACGCCGTGAGCTCGTCGGGGAACGACATGACCCATGAGTGGGCGTGCGTGCCCGACACGGGGATGTCGAACAGCTTGCCCGCCAGCACGTTCGACGTGGAAGCGCACCCGCCCACGACGGCCGCGCGGCTGGCCCACAGGCCGCCGCCCGCGCCCTGCGCGCGCCGCAAGCCGAACTCCGCCACGGGGGCCTGCGCCGCCAAGCACACGCGCGCCGCCTTCGTGGCGATGAGCGTCTCGAAGTTCACGCAGTTCAGCAGCGCCGTCTCGATGAGCTGGCAGTCCATGATGGGACCGGTCACGCGCACGAGGGGCTCATGCGGGAACACCACGGTGCCTTCGAGCACCGCGTCGATGTCCACGCGCAGCTCAAACGTGCGCAGGTAGTCGAGGAACGCCTGCTTGAACAGCTTGCCGCCGCCGGGCGCGTCGAGCGAGCCGAGGTAGGCGATGTCCTCGTCGGAGAACGAGAACTCGTCCACGAGGTCGGCCAGCTGCGCCATGCCGCACGCGATGGCGTAGCCGCCCTTGAACGGGTAGTCGCGGAAGTACATATGGAAGCAGGCCTGCGTGTCGCCCTGGCCGCTCTCCCAATAGCCCTGCGCCATGGTGAGCTGGTACAGGTCCGTCAACAACGCATAGTCGATCCTCATGACCGATGAGCCTCCTCCGTCGTTTCAGTTACTCGCCGCTCGGCGTCGCGCCGCCGTTCGCCGGGGGCGCGCCCGCACCGTCCTGCCCGCCGGCCTTGTGGCTGCGGCGCCGTGCGCGGCGATGTCCGCCGTCGGCGGCGCGATTGGCCTCGCCGCCCGCCGCTCCGGTGCGCTCGGAACGCGGCGCGCGATCCTGACGCGACTGCGGCTTCGACCCCTGCGGGGCCTGCTGGCCGCCCTGGCCCTGCGAGCCCTGACGCAGGCCCGAGGACTTCTGGCCGGGACGCGGCCCCTGCTTCTTCGACGGCTGCATGCCCTTCGCGCCCTGTTTCTTGCCGTTCTGGCCCTGGCTTTGGCCTTGACCCTGGCCCTGGCCGTTGCCCTGCTTGCGCTTCTGCTGCTGCCCCTGGCCGTTGCCGTTCTTCGGCGCGCCGCCGTTCTGCGGCTTCTGCTTGCGCTTCTGCGGCTGCTCGCTCGCCTCGGAGGCCGCGCCTTCGCCGCCCACCTTCGTCGAACGCCTGCGGCGCGGCTTGCGGGAGCTCTGCCCCTGCGCGTCGGCCTGCTTGCCGCCGCCGTTCTTCGCGCCGCCGTTGCGACCGCTGCCTCCGCCGCTGCCGTTGCCGCCGTTGCCGTTCGATCCGCCGCGCGACGACTTCTGCGCGCCGCGACCCGTGCGCCGCACCGACCCCGGATCGGCCAGCTTGTCCTGACCGGTCAGCTGCACGGTGCTGAACAGGGCCGACTCGTTCGCAATCCCGATGGGGTCCTGCGTGGTGGCGTCGATCCATGCGTCCTCGCCCACGCGATTCGGGCGGTTCGAGCCCTCCTCGGGCGGTTCGAAGTCGGCCAGCGGCACCTTGACGGGCTTCTCGCCCATGATCTTGAGGGACACGATCTCGCGCGGCACGTCGAGGTCGATCACCTTCGCGGGGCCGTCCGGCGTCTCCACCGTGGCGTTCTGCTTGGGAGCGCGGCTCTTGAAGTCCTTGTACGCGTCGAACTCGTAGCGCAGGCAGCACATGAGGCGGCCGCACACGCCCGAAATCTTCTGCGGGTTGAGCGAGAGGTCCTGCTCCTTCGCCATGCGGATGGACACGGGGCAGAACTCGCCGCCCAGGCGCTTGCAGCACAGCTCCTGGCCGCAATGGCCCAGGCCGCCCACCATGCGGGCCTCGTCGCGCACGCCGATCTGGCGCATGTCGATGCGCACGTGGAAGTGCGCGGCCAGCTTGCGCACGAGCTCGCGGAAGTCCACGCGCTCCTCGGCCTCGAAGTAGAAGATGGCCTTGTCGCCCTCGAACAGGTACTCCACCGACACGGGATGCATGTCGCCGCTCGCTTCGGCCGCCATCTCCTTGAAGACGGGCAGCGCCTCGCGCGACTTGGCCTCCAGCTCGTCGGCGCGGGCCACGTCCTCTTCGGACGCGATGCGCATGACGGGCTTGAGCGGGGTCTTGAGCTTCTTCACCTGGGCCTCGTCGGCCTCGAACACGTCTTTTGCCGCACGGCCGAATTCGGTGCCGCGGGCGGTGGACACGATCACGCCGTCGCCGGCGCGCACGTCGAGGTCTCCGGCGTCGAACCAGAGCGTCTTGGGGTTGTAGTACAGGTTAATCGGCGCTATGCGAACCATAGAGCACCTCTCTTATCTCGAACAGCATCGCGTCGATGCACGTTTCCGGTGATACATTATACGAGATCGCCGCGTCGCAGCGGCGAACGGCGGCAAGCGCGGCCGCAGCGCGCGCCTCGTCGGTGGCGGCGGCCGCCTCGTCGATGGACGCGCGGGCGTCCACGTTGATGACGAGCTCCGACGTCTCGGCGCACACGGCCATGACGTCGCGCAACCACGAGCGCGCGATGGCCGTGCACTGCCGCAGCGATTCGAAGGTCTTCGCCGTCAGCTGGCGCTTGTTGCGCGCTTCGATCTGGCGGATGGCCGACTTCGCCAGGAAGTCGGCGTTCTCGGCAAGCTCCTGCTCCTGCTCGGCGCGCGTCACGTCGAGCGGCGCCTTCACGAGCACCACGAGATCGGCGGCGAACCCGATGACGTCCCAGTCGTCAGCCTTGCGCAAACAGCCCATCACTTCCAGCACCCGGGTGCGAAACGCCAGGCGCTCGTTGGACTTGAGGAACTCAACCGCGCGCGTGATGGAACCGTCGCAGGCCTCCACCGCCATGCGCGCCTGCTCGCGCGACGCGCCCGTGTTCTGCACGATGATGCCCGCGGCCTCGCTTGCCGGGATGGTGCGGAACGGCACCACCTGGCAGCGCGACAGGATGGTGGGCAGCACGCTCTCGCGCGTGCGCGCGAGCAGGATGAGCACCACGTCGGACGGCGGTTCCTCGAGCGTCTTGAGGAACGCGTTGGCCGCCTGCACGCCGAGCAGGTCCACGCGATCGAGGATGTACACCTTCTTATGCGCCTGGATGGGCGCGAGCGACGTGTCCGCCACGATGTCGCGAATCTGCTCGACGAGGTAGCCGCCCGCGCCCTCGGGGGCGAAGTAGCGCACGTCGGGATGCTTCTTGCGCATGATCCGTCGACAGGCGTCGCACGCACCGCAGTTGCCGCCGCGCGGGCCCGAAGCGCCCTTCGGGCACAGCACGGCCTGCGCGAACGCGTAGGCGGCCATGGTCTTGTTCGACCCGGCCGGACCCGTGAACAGGTAGGCGTGACTCACCTTGTCCTGCGCCACCGTGGCGCGCAGAAACTCGCGCACCTGCGGCTGGCCGAGGATGTTCTCGAACGCATCGGCCACGGCTACGCCTCCACCTGCGAACGCTTGACGTCAAGACGGTCGAAGAAGCCGGGGTCGCGCTCGACGAGGTCCGCCATCCAGGGGAACAGGTCGGTCAGCTCGGCGAACACCGCGGCGGCCGTCGCCGATTTGCGCCCGCCCGACACCACCACGCGCATGCGCTCGGGGTCGCGTCGCGCGATCTCCAGGAACGACTCGTTCACGCGGCCGTGGAACTCCTCGCCCGCCTGCTCGAGGCGGTCGGCCCCTCCGCGATGCGTGGCGCGCACGAGCCCGGTTGCGGCCGTGCCGCCCGTGGTCATGAGGATGGTGCGGTCGGGATGCACGCCCTGGCAGGCGAACTCGTTCACGCGGTCGACGAACATGCGCGGCAGCCCGCGCCCGTAGGCCTGGTAGGCCACCGTCGAGTCGGTGAAGCGGTCGCACAGCACCACGGCGCCGCGCTCGAGCGCCGGCGCGATGACGCGCGCCACGAGCTGGGCGCGCGCTGCTTCGTAGATGAGCAGCTCGGCCTCGTCGGCAAGGCCCTCGTTCTTCGGGTCGAGCACGACGGCGCGCAGCTGCTCGCCGATGTCGGTTCCGCCGGGCTCGCGCAGGCACAGCACTTCGCGGCCGTGCGCGCGCAGGGCCTCCGAGAGGAAGCGGATGTGCGTCGTCTTGCCGGCGCCTTCGCCGCCCTCGAACGTGATGAAGATGCCGCGAGGGGCATCGGTTGTGTGTGAAAGTTCCTGTGTCACGGGTATGATTCGATCCTTCTCCTGTGCGATCAGGGGCTATACGAGGTCGTACACGTCGTTGCCCCGCACGTCGACGCCGACGAACACGGGGAAGTCCACCACCTGGATGCGGCGGAGCGCCTCGGTTCCCAAATCGTCGTACGCCACCGTCTCCGATGATGCCACGCACTTCGCCAGATAGGCCGCGGCCCCGCCGCATGCCACGAAATAAACGGAACCCGTCTCCCGGCACGCCGCGCGCACCTCGGGGGAGCGACGCCCCTTGCCCACCGTGGCCGCGACGCCCGCGCGATGGAGCGCCGGCGCGGCGAAGTCCATGCGGCTCGCCGTGGTGGGGCCGACGGCGCCGAACGGCCGGCCGGCCGCCTCGGGTGTCGGGCCCGCATAGAAGATGGCCTGCCCGTCGAGGCCGTAGGGCAATGCGCCCCCCGTCGCCTCGAGTTCGGCCATGAGCCGCACATGCCCCGCATCGCGCAGCGTGAAGAGCGGCCCGGTGAGCAGGCAGGCGTCGCCCGCTTCGAGCGCTGCAAGCCGCGCGCGGTCGAGCGGAAGGGAAAGGCTGATGGAATCAGACATGACGAGCCCCTTCTCCGCAGGCGCGGCCTTCGGCCCCCTGGTCGCACGCTTCATCACGCGTCAGCAAGGGGGACCCGCCGGCCTCCTCAAGGCCGCCAACCTGCGCCTCACCTTCATGGGCGCGGCCCTTGACGCCCTGGTCGCATGCTTTGCCCCGCGCCAAGAGAAGGGACTCCTCTGCTCCCAGCTCAACCGTGACCCTTCGCATGGCGGAACAGCCCATGTTGATGGCCAGCGGAAGCGCCGCGATATGGCAGGGGGCCGTCGCCACGCGCACGGCAAGCGCCGTGGTGCGACCGCCGAGGCCGCCGGGGCCCACGCCCGTGGCGTTCACGGCTTCGAGCAGCTCTTCCTCGAGCGCGCGCACCTGCGGGTCGGCCGCGGGCTCGTCCACCGGGCGCATGAGCGCCCGCTTCGCGAGGCCGGCCACCTTGTCGAACGTGCCGCCGATGCCGACGCCCACCACGAGCGGCGGGCACGCGTTCGCGGCTTTCTCGCGCACGCAGCGCACGAGCTCGTCGACGATTCCCTGCTTGCCGGCGCCCGGCACGAGCATGACCACGCGGCTCGCGTTGTCCGAGCCGCCGCCCTTCAGCATGATGTGCAGCCGTGCCGCGCCCGGCTCGTCCACCGGATGGATGTCGCAGAACGCGGGCGTGTTGTCGCCGGTGTTCGCACGGTCGAGGACGGCGTCGCGCACCACCGACCTGCGCAGGCGCGCCTCGTCGTAGGCGCGCGCCACCGCATCGTCGACGTCGGCGAACACGTCGCCGCGCACGAGCACGTCGGGCCCGATCTCGAGGCTCACCCACACGGTGCCGGTATCCTGGCAGATGGGCACGCGATCCTCGGCGGCAATCGACGCGTTCAGCACGAGCTGGTCGAGCACGGCGCGCCCGCGCGGGTTGTCCTCCGCCTCGCGGGCGGCGATGAGCCCGGCCTCGATATCGGCGGGCAGCACGCAGGCAAGCTGCGGAATGGCCGCATAGACAGCGCGTGCGACCGATGATTTCGTGATAATGGTTTCCATAAGGGAGAATTATACCGCAAGCGCCGCGCGGCGATCACCGCGCAAGCGAAACAGGGGGCCGGGCTTCGGCGGGCTGCCGAGGACCGGTCAAACCGTCTCGATCGTCACGTCGAGCAGCTTCTGCCCGCGGAAAGCCGCGTACCGTTCGGCCAGATCACGCAGCGTCTTTTCCGGGCACGCATCCCATAGCTCGCACGCCACGGTCATACCCGCGCCCTTCTTCCGGGGCGTCCACGTGCCCACCGCTTCGCCGCGTCGCACGACGACGCCCGGGTTCGCCACCGTCCGCCATATCTTGCGCTGCAGAATCGGATTCGCCTGCAGCGTCGCGCGGTCGCGCTGATCGAGGTAGGGGTCGTGCCCGGCCAGCAGCAGCACGTCGCGTTCGAGCGGCTCCGGCACCGCCAGGCGCTCGACGTCCTCCGCAAGCACCCAGGCCCGCTTGCCGCCGAACGTCACCGGCGCCAGCTCGCCCTCAACCGACGCCCACAGGCGGCGCGCCTGCGCGCCCGAACAGCCGAGCCACGCGGCCAGCGCGTCGGGCCGCGTCGGGCCGTAGCACCGCAAAAACATGCGCACGAGCGGGGCCGCCGCATCGTCGGCAGGCCGCATCGCGCGCCCCGTCCACCGCCGGTAGGACGTGAAGGTGGGGCTGCCGCCGTCGCGCGCGCCGAACACGATCAGCCCGAGAAACGCGCAGGGCCGCAGCAGAAACGACACCGCCGCGCCGCCCACCGTCTGCTTGTCGGGGCTGCCGTACATCGACGGCTCCCGCCACGCGGCGCGCTTCCCCGCGGGCAGCAAGGGCTCCACCCAATCGGCCAGCGTCTGATCGAGCGTCACCTTGCTCGCGATGACGACGTCGTCCAGCTTCGGCATCACCTGCACGAGCAGGTCCAGCAGCTCCTCGAACGCCATGCCGAGCGCGTCGAGAGCCATCCCGATGCCCTTCGTGTATATCCACGGCTCGTCGCCCTGCGGCACGAGCGCGCCGAGGAACGCAGCGCTCGCGCTCGTCGGGAACACGACGGGCGCGCCGCGCATGCTCCACGCCTGGACGAGCACCCTGTCCTCGTCGAGCAGGCGCTCCATATCGCGCAGGCCGCACGTGGGCACACGGTTGAAGAGAGCCGCTTCCCACGCGCCCGGCGGCGTGTTCTGCATCCCGCACGCCCCCGCCGCCGCGATGACGTCGTCCATTCCGTACGCACGATCCAAACGATGCGCCCGCAAACGGAAGTTCCGCGCCTGCTCGACGCTCACGTCCGCAAGCCCCATGGCTACTTCACCACGAAATCGCCCGGGAGCCGAGGGGCCGTGCGCGGGTAGGAACGCGAAGGATAGCCCAGCAGCATGCACAGCTGCAGCGGCTTGTCCTGCGCTTCGAGGAACGCCTTGACCGCGGGCAGCTCTTCGGCGGCGCGGCACAGGTAGCCGTTGTACAGCACGCCCAAGCCGAGCGACGCCGCCACAAGCTCCATGTTCTGCGCGGCGAGGCCCGCGTCGTCGGCGCGATCGCACCCGATGAACACCACGGCCGGCGCGTTGCGGAACAGGAAGTCCTCGCCCGCGTCGGCGCGGCGGCCGCGGCTGAACGGCTTGTACACCTTCGCCCAACGCGGCTTATCTGCCGGCGGCAGCGCAAGCAGGCCGTCGATGCCGTCCCACACGAGGGCCTTGAGCTCGTCGAGGGCATCCTGCACCACGACGAAGCGGCAGCCCTGCGCGTTCTTCGCCGTGGCCGTGTAGCGGCCCGCTTCGAGCACGGTCGCGAGCGCTTCGGGCGCCACCGGCCGCGGGCGGTAGTCGCGCACGCTGCGCCGCGACTTGATGGCGCGCAGCAGCACGGCCGCGTCGAGCGTTTCGCTCGCGGGCGCGGACGGCTCCACGTCGGCCATGTCGTAGCTCGGGATGGACACCGCCTCCGTCGGGCAGATGGCCACGCAGTGGCCGCACATGATGCAGCGCCCTTTCACGTGTGCCAGGCCGTCCTCCACCAGCAGGTTCGACCCCACGCAGTCCGCGACGCACGCCCCGCACCCGATGCAGCGCCCCTCGTCGATCTCGATCAGCATACGCTTGCTCCTCCTTGATTTTCCATTCCGTTCAGCGTACCGTGAACCGAACCCACCCGACCGGGAGAAACCGCCATGGAACACGACATCCTCGTACATGAAAAACAATTCTTCTCGGCTGCTTTCTGCCGTGATACGGCTAATCTCGAATCCGCGCTCGCGCCCGAGTTCCAAGAAGTCGGCCAATCCGGACGCACGCTCGGCAGGCGCGATGTGATCGACCAGCTGAGCAGGCTCGAATTCGACCGCGCCATCGAAATAAGCGACTTCGAAGTCGAACGCATCAGCGCAAACTCGTATCTCGCACGCTACGTGGCCGTCGATCGCGATCGGGACACGAGGAGTTTCCGCACTTCCCTTTGGGAAAACCGCAACGACCGCCTCGTCCTCGTATTCCACCGCGGAGAGCGCATCACGCCCGAGTCGGAAACGAAGAGTCCGGCTCCGCACACCGCGCAGAGCCGGACTCCCTAGCTTCGATCAACGCGCGTCAGCGCTCCCTACTCCGGCAAATTTGCCAGTCCGGCGCGCACGCTTTCGGCGCTTGCCTGCAGGGCGGCCAGCTCGTCGTCGTTGAGGTCGAACTCGACGACTTCCTCCACGCCGTTCTTGCCGAGGCGCACCGGCACGTTCATGTAGAGGTCGTCGATGCCGTACTGGCCGTCGATGTGCGCGCACACGCTCATGACCTCGTGCGAGTCGGTGAGGATGGCTTCAACCATCTTCGCGATGGACGCGCCCGGCGCGTAGTAGGCGCTGCCCGTCTTGAGGAAGGCCACCACTTCGGCGCCGCCCTTCACGCAGCGCTGGATGGCCTGCGCCACGGCCGCCTCGTCCATGAGCTCGGTGATGGGGGTGCCGTCCACCGTGGTGAAGCGGGGCCAGCACACCATGCCCTCGCCGTGCGCGCCCACGGCCCACGCCACCACGTCGGCCGGCGGGCAGCCCAGCTGCTCGCACACCGCGTACGCGAGGCGCGAGGAATCGAGCACGCCGCCCATGCCCATGAGGCGGTTCGCCGGCAGGCCGGACTCGCGGTACGCCAGCGTGGTCATGACGTCGAGCGGGTTCGTCACGCAGATGAACACGGCGTTCGGAGAAGCCTCCATGGCGGCGCCGATGACCGATTTCATGATGCCGGCGTTCACGCCGAGCAGGTCCTCGCGCGTCATGCCGGGCTTGCGGGCGATGCCGGCGGTGATGACCACCACGTCGGAGTCGCGCGTGTCGGCGTAGTCGTTCGTGCCGGTCACCTTGACCGTGAACTTCTCGACGCTGCGCATGTGCATCATGTCGAGCGCCTTGCCCTGCGGCAGGCCCTCGGCAACATCGATGAGCACGACGTCGGCCAGGTTCTTGGATGCGATGATATGGGCCGCGGTCGCCCCGACGTTGCCCGCTCCGACGATGGTTACTTTAGGCATGTGATAGCTCCTCGTTCGTTGATCGTACTTCGCATGATTGTACCGCAGGCGCGGGCTACTTCGTTTTCGGAGCGGCCTTCGCGGCCGGCTTCTTCGCGGTTTTTCCGCTTTTCGCAGCCGGTTTGCGCGCCGCAGGCTTCTTCGCAGCGGCTCCCTTGGCGTCCTTCGCGTCCTTCGCGTCCTCCTTCTGCTCCTTGCCGGGGCAGTCGAAGTTCGGGCAGAGCTTCCACGGGCCGCGCGCCGTGGTGACGATCACCATGGGCGCGCCGCAGTGCTCGCACACCTCTTCGGTGGCCGTGAGCGCGCCGTACTGGGGCAGCGGGTAGCCCGTGCCGCAGTCGTCGTAGTTCTCGCAGCGGATGAATCGCTTCAAGGTGCGCGGGTTCTTCTGCGCGATGAGCTTCGCCGTGATGCCCTTCTCCTTGCACGCGGGGCACTCGCCCACCACCACGTCGGGCTCCTTGTTCGTGGCGCAGTGCGGGTCGATGCAGATGGTGCGCGGCTTCGAGCGGAACGCCGTCACCTTCACCTGCGGCATGCCGCACGTGGGGCACGGCTCGGGCACGGCTTCCACCTTGCCCTTGGGCAGCGGGTAGGTCACGTCGCAGTCGGGCCAACCCGAGCAGCCGATGAACATGGAGCGCGTCTTCTGCGAGGCGCGCAGCTGCAGGTCCTTGCCGCACTTCGGGCACGGGCCCACGTAGGCGTCGGCGGCCACGGCGTCGGCCAGGGCGTCCTTCACTTCCTCGGAGTGCGGCAGCAGGCTTGCCAGCTGCTCGGAGAGGAGGTTGCGGCTCGTGTTCACCACCTCGGTCTTCGTCGTGCGGCCGTCGGCGATATTGTCCATCTCCTCTTCGAGCTCGGCCGTCATCTCGGGGTGCGTGATGTGCGGCGCGAACTTGTCGAGGGCGTCGCACACGGCCATGCCCAGCTGGCTCGGCTCGATGGGGTCGTTCACGCAGTACTTCACCGCGTACAAGCGCTCGATGATGGAGTGGCGCGTGGACTTAGTGCCCAGGCCCAGCTTCTCCATCTCCTGGATGAGCTTGCCTTGGCTGTAGCGCGCGGGCGGCTCGGTCTGCTTCTTCGTGCAGGTGGCGCCGTTGAAGGCGATCTGCTCGCCCTCGGAAAGCGCGGGCAGCTGCTCGTCCTTCTTGAGGCCGTACGGGTAGATGGCGCGGAAGCCCGGTTTCGACAGCACGTCGCCCTTCGCCACGAACGGTTCGGCGTTCACGTCGAGCGTCACCTTCGTGCCCTCGATGACGGCCGCCTCGGACAGCGTCGCCAGGAAGCGGCGCGCGATGAGGTTGTACAGCTTGTAGTCGGCGGGCGCGAGGTCGTCGGGCGTGGCCTTGGCCGTCGGGTAGATGGGCGGGTGGTCCGTCGTCTCCTTCTTGCCGCGCGTGGCCGTGAGCTTGTCCTTCGCCAGCAGCTCCTTGCAGTACGGCGCGTAGGCCGGGTTGCCGGAGATGGCCTTCACCGTGTCGGCGAGGTCGAGCGAGCTCGGGTAGACGGTGTTGTCCACGCGGGGGTACGAGATGTAGCCGTCCATGTACAGGCTCTCGGCGATGCGCATGGTGCGCGCGGGGCTCAGGCCCTCGGCCGAAGCAGCCGCCATGAGCGAGGTGGTGTTGAAGGGCGCGGGCGGCTGCACCGTGCGCTTCTTCTTCTCCACCGACGCCACGGTGGCCACGGTGGCGCCTTCGACGTGGGCCATGACGGCCAGCGCCTCGGCTTCGGCCTTGAAGCGGGCCGTGGCGTGCGGGGCCTCGAACGCGTCGGGGTCGACGCCGAATCCGCCGCGGATCACCCAGTAGTCCTCGGGGATGAACGCGAGGCGCTCGCGCTCGCGCGCCACGATGAGGGCGAGCGTGGGCGTTTGCACGCGGCCCGACGAGCGCACGTTGCCGTAGCCGGCGAACTTCACGAGCGTCAGGTAGCGCGTGAGCACCGCGCCCCAGATGAGGTCGATGTCCTGGCGCGACGCACCGGCGCTTGCCAGGTTCGTGTCGAGCTCGACGAGGTTGTCGAAAGCGTGCGTGATCTCCTCTTTGGTGAACGCGGAGTAGCGCGCGCGTGATACGGGCGCCGTCGCGTTCACTTCCTGGATGCAGCTGAGCGCGTCCGAGCCGATGAGCTCGCCTTCGCGGTCGAAGTCGGTCGCGATGATGACCGAGTCGGCCTTCTTCGCAAGGTTCTTCAAGGAGCGGATGATCTCCTTCTCCTTGGGCAGCTTGTTGATGGGCGCGTACACGAGGTACGGCAGCGCGTCCATCTTCCAGGTTTTCAGCTCCACGCCGTCTTCGGTGAAGGGCTTCTTCTTTTTGAACGGGGGCTTCGGCAGCGATGCGGGCAGATCCGCCGGAAGCGTTTCGCCCTCCTCGGTGACGCCCTGCCAGCCGCCGCGCTTCTTGTACACCATGGTCGGGGCGAAGTCGGGCTCCAGGATGTGGCCGCGCAGGCCGATGGTCACCCACTCTTCCCCGTCGACGTCGAAGCGGTACACCGGCGTCGAATACACTTTTTCCGCTTTGGGTTTCTTGACGCCGAGCAAGTCGGCGATTTTCTGAGCCGCGTCGTTCTTCTCGGTTACCACCAGTTTCACGCGGTTCCCTCCTGTTCTTCTCCGGCCGCCTCCCGCAGCCTACGTATTCACACGGTTGCCCCACCTATTTATTAACGTGTGCGGGGATTGGTTTCGCAGCCCGTCGGGCCGCGCATGCCGCGCCGTCGGGCACAGCAGCTGTTAGCATACACGATTTTGCGAAAAGCGCGAGCAAAATTGCCAACTTGAAGCAAAGCAAGACGAAAGCAGCCGGACGCTCGCCTACACGAAGCTGATGCGCAACCGCTTGCCAAGCCCCTTCGCCCCGGCTCGCATACCCTCCCAGCTTCCGCCCAGCGTCTCTCTCAACTTCCGGAAATCGAGTGGTTATTTCGTCACCGTGCGTTGGAGATGCTGGGGGTGTTTTGTGAAGCGGGCACTTCTCGGGTACCCTTGACGCAAGGGATGAGCCGCCGAATCGCCGCACCGCTCCGCCTCGCACGCACCACGAATGAAGCAGCGGCGGCGTCCCGACGAACAGACCGAACCCCAAGCACAGGAGGTTGTGCCATGAAACGAGTTCTGGGCGTGTTCCTGGGGCTGATCGCCCTCATCATCGTCGGAATCGTGGGGGTGTTCGCGCTCTCGGGCACGAATGCGGGTCCCGTGAGCGATCTTGCGAACGACGCGAAAGCGGCCGCGACGAACGCCGCCATCGACGCCACCGGCCTCAAGGACAAGGCGAAAAGCGCCCTCGAGGACAACAAGGCCACCATCGCCGCGGCAACCGGGCTGACGGAAACCCAGGTCGACCAAGCCATCAACGAGCTTAACATCGACGAATGGCAAGCCGCTCCCCTGCCGGCGAGCGCCTCGGCCACCGGCACCATCGACGGAAGCGCCGCCGGCATCGACGGCACCATCACCACCTATGACGACCCGGGTTACATCTCGGTCGAGGCGTACGGCCAAACGGTGACCCTCGCCGTGCCCGAAAGCGCGCAGACCTACCTTCCCTACCTCGCTTACGTGCAGTAACGTCATGCGCGCCGGCCTTCCGCTCGCCCGCGCCGCATCGCTCGAGCAGCGTTCGTTCGACGAGCTCGCCTTCGGCGACGTCGATGCCGCCGTGCTCGCGGACATCGGCCGCTTCGCGCTGACGGGCCTCGTGGCCGCCCCGGCGCACGACGAAGCGCCACGCTGGACGCCCCTCTCCGCCATCCTGAGCGAGCGGCACCTCGACGCCCTCAAGGGCGATCACTGCTTCTGGAATCCGCGCGTCGATCGCGCCTTCGCCCGGAGCGTGGGAGCGAGCGCCCGGTACGGAGCCGTCCTCGCCGGCCTGCACGTCGACGAGCGCTCCGCCCGCGGCGAGCCGGCTCGGCAGTTCTCCGCCACCACGTTTTGCCTCGGGGACGGCACGCATTTCGTCGCGTACCGCGGCACCGACCTCTCGCTCACGGGATGGAAGGAAGACTTCGACATGCTGTGCGAGGAGGACATCCCCTCGCAGCACGACGCGCTCGCCTACCTGCACGATGCGGCGCGCGTCGTGGACGGCCCGCTGCGGGTCGGCGGGCATTCGAAAGGCGGGACGCTCGCCGAGCACGCGGTGCTCCATGCGCACCCGGACGTGCGCGCACGCGTCGAGACGGTGTACAACCTCGACGGCCCCGGACTGCGGGCGGCCGACCGCGAAGGCGAGCCGTATCGCCGCATGCAAGCCCGCCTGCACAAAGTGATCCCGCGTTCGTCCTTCTACGGCCTGCTGTTCACCGACCCGGCCTCCTGCCGCATCGTCGCCTCGTCCGGCTGGGGGCTCGCAGCGCACCCGCCCGGCACGTGGCACGTGCGCACGCACGCATTCGTCCCCGCGCCTTCGCTCAGCCCGCGCACGGCAAGCGCCGCCGCGCAGCTGCAAGCCTGGCTTGCCGAGCTGCCGCTCGAAGAGCGCCGGGGATTCATCGACGACGCGTTCGCCGTCCTCTCCTCAACGGGTGCCGACACGCTCGCAGGACTGCCGTTCAGGCTGGTCGCGCACGCGAAAACGACGGCGCGCGCCTACTGCGCGCTGCCCTGCGAGGGCCGCCGTCGGCTGCGTCGCGTGACGCGCTCGTTCGTCGGCCGCCTTGCCGCGAGCGTCGCGCGCCCCGAGCATGTGCGGCCCTAGCTGGCGCGGGCTTCCTTCAAGCGGCGCTGGTAGGCGCGCACGATCTGCGACAGGGTGAAGCACACGATGAAGTAGATCACGGCCATGATGCCGAAGATGGCGAAGATTTGCGCGGTGGAGTTGTAGCTGTTCATGAGGATCATGCCGCGGCCCATGAGCTCCTGCAGCGCCATGGCGCCCCACAGGTAGCTCGTGTCCTTGATGGTGGTCACGAACTGGCTCAGCAGCGCGGGCACCATGTTGCGCAGCGCCTGCGGCAAGATGATCACGGCGTAGGTCTGCACGGTGCTGAAGCCCTGCGATTTCGCGGCCTCGTACTGCCCGTGCGGCACGCTTGCCAGGCCGCCACGCACGATTTCCGCCACGCTCGCGCTGGTGAACAGCGTGAATGCAAGCACGGCTGCGCCGATGGGAGGCAGTTGCGCCACGAAGAACGTGAACATGATCCACAGCAGCAGCGGCGTGTTCTTGAATATCTCGATGTACACCGTGGCGATGCCGCGCAGCAGGCGGTTGTGCGACGTGCGCATGACCGAGATCACCGTGCCCAGCACCACCGAGCAGAGGATGGCCAGCGCCGAGATGAGCAGCGTCATGCCGAGCCCCTGCAGCAGGAAGCGCATGTTGACCCAGGTGAACAAGGCGGCGATGTCGCTCATCAGCGGTCCTCTCGCCCTTCGTCGGTAGTGGCGGCTTCTTCGCCGTCGGCGAGCTCGCCCCGCTCGACGTCCATGGAGCGCTCGTCGGTCTCGGCCGCCTCTTCGGCATCCTCCACCGCGACGTCCGCTTCCTGGTCGAGGCGCACGTCGTCGGGCTCGACGGTTTGCGGGCCGCCCGTCTGGTCGGCCTTCTCGCGCGCTTCGCGACGCTCGCGGCGCTCCTCCCGATGTTCCTCGCGGCGCTCTTCGCGCTGCTCGCGACGATCCTCGCGCTGCACGGCGTCGGTCGCCTCGGCGTCGAAATCGGCTTCGTCGTGCGGTGCGCGCACCTGGGCGACGCGCTCGTCGGACTGCTCCAGCTCGCCCGGAAGGTAGTCGTTGTCCATAAAGGCCTCCTCTCCAAGCTCCGCCCGGTCGCGTACGCGCTCGCGCTCGGCTTGCGCCTGCGCACCCGCGTCCACGCGACGTCGGACGTCGCTCGTAATACGATCGCTTGTTACCGTTTCGGCGCGCGAGGCCAGCGCCTCGTCGGCCTCGGGGGAACGACGGCGCGCCTGCTCGTCGCGCGCGCCTTCGGCGGCGGCGCTCGGCGTCGTGGGCACGGCCGCCCCCATTTCATCGCGGGAACTCTCCACGCCGCGGCGCGCAGCAACACGGCGCTCGAGGCGACGGTGCGCCTTCACGCGTCCCGACTTCGTGCGCATGGCGCGGGCGGCGTGCTCCTCGTCGCCGTACTCGTCGGCGATCTCCTGGGCGATCTCGCGCCCGATCTCGTCGGCGATCTCGGCGGCCTGATTGCCGGTGAACGTCTGGTCGTAGGGGTTCTCCGGCGCCACGCCCGGCTCGAGCGCGTCTTCGGCCAACGTGTGCAGCGGGTGGCGCGGCGAGGGAGCCACGCGCGCCGGGGCGATGTCCACGGTGCCGTACATGGTTTGCACGCCGCCGGCCATCGTGTCGGCCGCCGCGCGGCCGGTGATGTCGTGCGTGCCCGGCGTGACTTCCATGGCGTCCTCGGCCAGCTCGTCGGTCGCATCGCCCGTGGTGATGTGCTTGTGCGAGCGGGTGCGTCGCTCAAGGTACAGCGCGAGGCGCGACAGCGGGAAGCAGATGACGAAGTACAGCAGGGCGGCCACCACGTACACGGGGCCGTAGTAGCTCGTCGCGCCGGCGAACGAGTTCGAGAAGTACATGAGCTCGCCGCCCGCGATGAGCGCGAGTACCGACGTGTTCTTCACCAAGTTGGCGGCCTGCACGGCAAGCGGCGGCATGATGATGCGGATGGCCTGGGGCAAGATGATGATGAACATCGACTGCCAGTACGAGAAGCCCTGGCTTTTCGCCGCCTCGAACTGCCCGCGGTGGATGGAGCCGATGCCCGAGCGCACCACCTCGGAGATGTAGCCGCCGTGGTAGATGCCGATGGCCAGCACGCCGATCCAAAACGCCGCCAGCGACAGGCCGAGCAGCGGGAAGATGGCGTAGAACACGAACACCTGCAGCAACAGCGGCACGTTCTGCACGACTTCGACGTACACGCGGGTGATGCCGCGCAGCACGGGCATGCGCGACACCGACAGCACGCCGAACACGATGCCGAGCGCCAGCGCGATGATGAGCGCGAGCACCGAGATGCCCACGGTGGTGCCGAACGCCGTGAGGATGTCGGGCCAGCGCTCGAACAGCGCTTCCCACTTGTAGGGGGCGAAGATTTCCAGCATGCTACTCGCCTCCCTTGCCGTCGTCGGACGCCGTCTCGTCCACGAGCCCCCACCGCTGCTGCAGCGCGGTCAGGGTGCCGTCGTCCTGCATGGCGCCGATGGCGGCGTCCACCTGATCGGCCAGCTCGGTGTTGGACTTCTTGGTGGCCACGCCGTATTCCTGCGGCGCGAACTGCGCGTTCAGCAGCATGGTGGAGTTGTCCACGTAGCCGTTGAGGATGGAGCGGTCCACCGAGAACGCGTCGACGCGCCCCGTGACGAGCGCGATCTTGATCTCGGGATACGTCGAGTATTCGGCGAACTTCATAGTGATGCCGATCTCGTCGCCGGCCGCCGTCAGCTTGTCGCGCGTCGTGGCCGACAGCGCCACGCCCACGGTTTTGCCGTCGAGGTCTTTGAGTTCGGTGATGCCCGAGGACTTCTTCACGAGCACGCCGATGTGGTCGGTGTAGTACGGGCGCGAGAAGTTGTAGCTCTTCTTGCGCGCCTCGGTGATGGTGAACGTGGCCAGGGTGGCGTCGAGCGTGCCGTTGTCAAGCATGGCGCCGCGCGTAGTGACGTTCACGCCGGTGACCTGGAGCGCGTTCGGGTCGCCCTTGATGCGTTTCGCCAGCTCGCGCGCGATGTCCACCTCCATGCCCTCGATGTTGCCCGTCTCGGGGTTCTGGAAGCCGAAGCCGGGCACGTCGATCTTCGTGCCCACGCGCAGCACGTTAGGATCGGGCGCGCACCCCGCCAGCCCCCCGCCGAGCGCAAGCGTGATCCCGGCAAGCCCCGCAATGCGCACAAACGAACGTCGCGAGAGGGAGGAGGAGCGCGAGTTGGAGCCTGTCGTTTGCAGGTTGGATTCCGCCCCTTGCGTTTGCGTCCGCACCTCTTCCCCTTGCGTCCGCATTCCTCCCCTTTGCGTCCGCACCTCTTCTCTTTGCGTCGCGAGGACCGTCACCGGTCCACCCGTCGTTCGCGCGGCGCAAGGAAGGGGGCGCGCAGGTTCGCAAGCGAGGCTCGCCGCCGTGCACGTGCCACCTGTTATCTCTTTCATCCTGCTCATCATGGCCTACAGGATCTTCGACAGGAAGCTCTTGACGCGAGCGTTGTCGGTTTCGTCGAACAGATAATGGGGCGTGCCCTGGTCCACCACCAGGCCGTTCTCCATGAACACGACCTTGTCGGCCGCCTCGCGGGCCAGGCCCATCTCGTGGGTGACCATGACGATGGTCATGTTCGTCTCGGCGAGCGACTTGATGACGTCGAGCACCTCCTGCACCATCTCGGGGTCGAGCGCGCTCGTGGGCTCGTCGAGCAGCATGATCTTCGGGTGCATGTTGAGGGCGCGGGCGATGGCCACGCGCTGCTGCTGACCGCCGGAAAGCTGATCGGGGTACTTGTCCACCTTGTCGGAGAGCCCCACGCGCTCGAGGTAGGCGCGCCCGTCGCGTTCAGCTTGGTCGCGCGCCACCTTCAGCACCCTGATGGGCGCCAGCGTGACGTTCTCCAGAACGGTTTTGTGGGGGTAGAGGTTGTAGCTCTGGAACACCATGGCCACGTCGCGGGCGAGCGCGCGGGCGTTCACCTTGCGGTCGGCCAGGTTCATCCCCTCCACCACGACCGTGCCCGAGTCGGGCACTTCCAGGCCGTTGATGCAGCGGATGAGCACGCTCTTGCCCGAGCCGGACGGCCCGATGACGACGACCTTCTCGCCTTCGGCCACGTCGAGCGACACGCCCTTGAGCGCCTCGACCGCGCCGAAGTTCTTGCGGATATCCGTAACCGTGATCGCGTTAGCCACGCTTGACGCCTCCCGTATGCTTCTAGGCCGCGATCTCGGTGGGGCGCCGCGGTCTTCGTTTGGTGATGGAATGCGTCGTTCAGTCTAGCATGCACGTCATCGTGCCAGATGGCAGGGAGGTTACGGGAGCTTGACAAGAGCGAAAGCGGGCTCGTTCCGCGCGAAATCGGCAAAGCGCCCCGCACCTTTCGGCACGGGGCGCTCGGATCGGCTAGCGGGCGAACATGAGGCGCTCGCTGTTGAACATGCGCTGCAGCACGGCCACGCCGAGGGCCGTGTACGCGAGGTTGCTCAGCACGCACACCACCACGTTCACCGGCTGGAAGTCGAACGAGAAGATGCCGATCATGCACTGCACGGCGTTGTACAGCGGGATGAAGTAGTACGCCACCTCGTCGCTCGCGCCGCCGAACATGCCCAGAATGCCCACGAGCATGACCACGATCATGAGCGGCGTGAGGAACATGGTGGCCTCCTTCACCGACTTCGCCAACGTCGACACGATGGTGACGAGCATCACGATGAGCAGCGTCGTCGACAGGATGACGAGCGCGAGCAGCAGGTACTCGGTTGCGCCGTACACGTTGATGTCCACGGCGCCCTGCATGATGCTGGGAAGCCCCGCGAAGATGCCGATGGCGCTCGACGTGGCGATGAGCAGGCCGATGAGCGTGATGGCCAGCACCTTGCCCAGCGCGATGTCGCGGCGGTTGATGGGCGTGGCCAGCAGCGTGGCCATGGTGCCGCGCTCCTTCTCGCCCGCCACCGACTCGGCGGCGATGGACATGACGCTGGTGAATACGAGGATGAGCAGCAGCAACGGCACGATGGACACCACGAACGTGCCCGCGATGTCGCGCTCCTCGGCCACGTCGTAGCTGCCCTGCCCCGCGTTCACGTCGAAGCGGTTCGACAGCGACGACTCGTAGGCGTCGAGCAGGTTCTTGAACGTGGCGTACGCCTGCGAGGAATCGGGGTCGACGGAGTTGAAGTAGATCGCCACCTGCGGCGCCGGCGTTCCCGACGCGGGATCGTAGACGGCCACTTCCTCGTCGAAGCCCTCGGGGAACACGGCGAATGCCTGGACGTCGCCCCGCTCGATGCGCTCGCGCATCTCCTCGGCGCTCGGCAGCGCGCCCTCGTCCACCACCTTGACGACGGAGTCGCCCGCGAGCGCCTTCACGCTGTCGGGCGCGTTCACCACGGCCACGACGGGGGTCTTGCTCATGTCCGGCTTGAACATGCCGCCCATCGCGTCGCCCATGAACGTCCACATGAAGAAGATGAGCAGGCCCGGAAGCACGATGGAGATGAACGCCGACGTCTTGTTGCTGAAGAAGCGCGCGAGCTCCTTGCGCGCGATGGTGATGGCGCTGCTCTTGCCGCCGCTCATGAGGCCTCACCCACACACGCCGCGTACAGGTCGAAGAACGCGTCCTCGAGCGTGCGCTCCCCCGCCACTTCGGACAGAGTTCCGCAGGCCACCATGCGGCCGTCGATGATGATGCCCACGCGGTCGCACACCTTCTCCACGAGGCTGAAGATATGGGTGGACAGGAGCACCGTCTTGCCCTCGGCGGCCAGCTCGAGCAAAAAGTCGGTGACGGTCTTCGCCGTGAGCACGTCGAGGCCGTTCGTGGGCTCGTCGAAGATGATGACGTCGGGGTCGTGCACGAGCGACACCGCGAGCGACGTCTTCTGCTTCATGCCGGTGGACAGGTCGGCCACCTTCGTGTGGGCGAAGCGGTCGATGCCGAAGCGCTCGAACAGCGCGCGCTTGCGCTCGTCGCGCACAGCGTGATCGACATGGTGCAGCTCGGAGAAGAAGTCGAACAGGTAGTCGGGCGAGAAGACGTCCTCCAGCTTGAGCTCGCTCGTGAGGAAGCCGATGAGGCTCCGCACGCGCGTGGGGTCGGACACGATGGAGGCGCCCTCGATGAGCGCGTCGCCCTCGTCGGGCTTCACGAGCGCGGCCAACAGGCGCAGCGTGGTGGTTTTACCGGCGCCGTTCGGGCCGAGCAGCCCGTAGATCTCGCCGGGCGCGACGTCGAACGACAGATTGTCGACGGCCACCTTCACGCGCGTGTCGGTGTGCTCCACCTTGCGCTGCTTCGCGGACAAGTTGAACGTCTTCCGCAACCCTTGTGCGGATATGGCTGATTCCAACGGAAGCACCTCTCTGAGTCGAAACGGGAACGATTCCGCTTGAGTATAACAGTGAGGGGGGGGGGGGGCAAGCGTTTTTCGCTTGCCCCGATTAGGCGGTTGCCGAAGCCGGCTCTTCCACGGCGTCGTTCGCGCTCGCGTTCGCCGGCGCGTTCGAGCCCGCTTTCGCCTTCGCGTCCTCGGCTTCCTCGCGCTCGAGCACCTTCTGCATGGCGGCGATGGCGCACTCGATCTGCCCGTCGTCGGGCTCGTTCGTGGTGAGGTACTGCATTTGCATGCCGGGCCACAGCACCACTTTGACCAGCGGGTTGTCGGGATGGCTGCCGGCCCACTTCACCGTGATCTCGTACGAGATGCCGGCGATGATGGGCATGAGCAGGATGCGCACGACGATGACGAGCAGCAGCTTCGGCGCGCCGTCGGGCACGCCCCATGCCGCGATGAGCCCGTTCAAGGGCGTGATGGTGTACACGAAGATGGCGATGACCATGACCATGATGAGGAACGCCGTGCCGCAGCGCACGTGCAGGCGCGGGAAGCTGCGCGCGTTCTCCGGCGTGAGGGGAAGCCCGTGCTCGTAGCAGTGGATGGTCTTGTGCTCGGCGCCGTGATAGCCGAACATGCGCTTGATCTCCTGCATCCGCCCGATGAGCCAGAGGTAGAACACGAACACGCCCACGCGCAGAAGGCCGTCCACGATGTTCCACAGCACCGTGTTGGAGTCGTACTCGCCCACGATGAGGTTCGTGATGAACGCCGGCGCCACGATGAACAGCACCACGCCCAGCACGAGGCCGAGCACCATGGAAACGGCCATCTCCTTCTTGCCGAACTCCACTTCCTCGTCCATGAAGGACTTCTTCTCGGGCTGAGATTCGGGCTCGTCGACCACCTCGAGGCTGCGCTGCGCCCCAAGCGCATCGATCATGGTGTCGGGACGCCCGAAGTCGTCCTTCCAGGAGAAGGAGGGAGAAGAGGCCGCATCCCCATCCCCGCAACCAGCGCCCCCACTCCTTGCGCCCGCGGAGGAACTCCCGTCACCAGCAAGCCCATCAGCGGGCGCACTGGGATGGGACGCAGGTTCGTCAGCCTCAATGGGATGGGGCACCAGTTCGCCAGCGGCAACGGAACGGGGCACCGGTTCGTCGGCTGCATCTTCTTCCCCGAATGCGTGCATGGCCGCGATCTCAAGCGCTTTGTACCCCAGCACGAGCGACTCCACCAGTGCGCGGCAGCCGCGCACGAGGGGCCAGTGCATCCAGCCGTTCTTGTTGCGGCCCGAGGCCAGATCGTGCTCTTCCACGTAGATGCCGCCGCTCGGCTCGCGAACGGCCACCGACCAGTTGTACTTGCCGCGCATCATGATGCCCTCGATGAGCGCCTGGCCGCCGACGTGGGTTTTCAGCGCGCCGTCCTCGGAGAACGCGCGCGACAGGTCGCTCTTCTGCTCGGCCATGTTAGTCCCTCTTCACGCGCGGATACGGGTTGCCGCAGGTCATCTTCCCCTCGGGGCAGTTCCCGCGGATGCACGGCGCGCCGGCGTCCATGAAGATGAACGGCGCTGTAGGCAACGCCAACTCAAGCATGCGGTGCGCCATGTCGCGAATCTCCCACTGCGCGCGGTTGCAGCAGCGCAGGGAGAAGAAGTGCAGCAGCTCGCGCACGTTCATGGTGATGACGATTTTCGTCTCGGCCGCGTTCGGCAGCAGGTAGCGTGCGTCCTCGGCGGGCACGCCGGCGGCCAGCAGCTTCTCGTAGGCGGCGATGGCGGCCTCGATGGCCTCGTCGAACACCGCGTTCGTCTCCTCGTCCGCCGCGATGCTCTCGGGCTTCACCGTGGCCAGGCCGTTCGTGAACTTCACGTAGCGCTGGCTCTGCTGGTTGAAGCTGGCGATGCGGTGGCGCACCAGCTGGTGCGTGAGCGCGCGCGACACGCCGTCGACGGCGAACGTGTAGCTGGCGTGCTCGAGCGTGGAGAAGTGGCCGCTGCTCATGATGGTGGACAGCACGCTCTTCACGCGCTCTTCGGGCATGGTCTCCATGAGCTCGGACGCGCCGACGGGCGCATAGCACAGGCGCGCCGCCGTGGCGATGGCGCGCTCGGGATCGGGCGTGTGGTACAGCAGTTCAACTTGCATGGGATGGATGCTCCTCGCTTCGAGATAAATTCGGCGGATCGCGCGCACAAGGGCGTTGTAGTTCGCTAGTATAGTACCCGAAGCCGACAACCCGCAAAGCGAGAGGCGCGCCCATGCCCGAAAACAACACGCCCGAACCCTTCGTTCCGCAGCTGACCACCCGCGACTGGAACGACGAGTGGAAGCAGCTTCAACAGGCACGACGTCGATTCGACGACGCCGATTACTGGGACAAGCGCTCGGCCACGTTTTCCACGAAGGACGCGCCGAACCCCTACGTCGAACGGTTCCTCGAACTGGCCGGCATCGAGCCCGGCGAAACGGTGTTCGACATGGGCTGCGGCACGGGCGCGCTGTCGGTGCCGCTCGGCAAGCGCAGCATCAAGGTGGTGGCCGCCGACTTCTCGCGCGGCATGCTGGACCAGCTGCAGGCGGCGCTCGACCAGGAAGGCGTCCGCTCCGTGTTCCCCAAGCAGATGAGCTGGGAGGACGATTGGCCCAGCTTCGGCGTGCGCCCCGGCATGGTGGACGTTGCCGTGGCCTCGCGCTCGGTGGCGACGGCCGATCTCCGAGACTCGCTGCTGCGCCTCACCGACGTGGCGCGCCGCCGCGTGTGCGTCACGCTTGCCACGGGCACGTCCCCGCGCACCGACGAGCGCATCCTCAACGCCATCGGCCTGCACAGCGTGCTCGGCCGCGACCACCTCTACGCCTTCAACATCCTGGCGAACGAGGGGCTGCGTCCCGAGGTGGCCTACATCGACAGCACGCGTACCGACACGTTCGACTCCGCCGACGATGCCTACGGCGTGTTCACCCGCATGGTGAACGACGCCACCGCGACGTTCATCGGCGAGGATGAGCGCGCCGCGGCGTTCGTCCGCCTGCGCGCCTGGCTCGCCGACAACCTCGTGTCCAACGAGCACGTGGGGCAGCTCGACAAGAAGGGCCTGCCCGAGAAGGCGCTGCGCCTCAAAGAGCCCCGCACCGTCACCTGGGCCTTCCTCGCCTGGAACAAGTAACGCGCAGCGGCCCCGAACCTGATGGTTCGGGGCCGCTTTCGCATGCAGGGAACAGGGCGCTCCTAGAGTTCGATGCGCTCGAACATGTCGGGGGCAACGCTGCAGACGGGGCAGATGAAATCGTCGGGCAGCTCGTCGCCGTACTCGATGTGGCCGCACACCTTGCAGCGCCATGCGTACTTCGGCGCGGCCTTCTCGCCGTCGGTTGCAGACGCGGCCGTCGCCGGCGCCGGGTCGGGCGCGTCGGGCAGGTAGCTCGAGGCCTTCGGCGGCGTCTTGCCGCCCTTCACCTGGTGATAGTAGGCGTAGGTCATGGGATCGCCCGAGCACACCTTCTCCGCCTCCTCCACCTCGCCGATGTAGAGGATGTGCGTGCCGAGGTTCACGGCCTGCGTGACGCGCACGGAGAAGCGCGCGACGCACTGCTCGGCCACGAACGGCACGCCCGCCGCGTCGGCGCGCGCCTCGCATGCGGCGAACTTGTCGGTGTCGGCGCTGCTGTGGAACCCGAACGTGCCGATGAGTTCCATCGTCGCGTCCTTCGCCAGGCACGACACCGTGAAGCGACCGGAGTCGAGGATGACGTCCGTGGTGGCGTTCTCCTTGTTCAGCGCCACGCTCACCTGCAGCGGCGAGGACGTGACCTGCTGAAACGTGTTGGCGACGCAGGCTGCTTTGCGCTCGCCGTCCGTCGCGGCAACGATGTAGAGCCCGTAGCTCAAGCTGAAGAACGCGGTCTGATCGATCATATGGGTGCCTTTCCCTGCTCTCTCGGTTTCCTTATCAATAATGATAATGATTATCAATAAGGAAAGCAAGGGTCAAGAAGCCCGGGGTGGGGAAAGCGTGCGCGAAGGTGCGCGCCCCTCACCGGTCCAACCCGTAGGCCGCACGCACGAGGGCGCGGGCATCGTCGCCGGGCGCGAGGACCTGCGCGCCGCCCCAGCGGGCGGCGAAGCGCGCCTCGGCGTTCGGCAGCAGCCAGTCGCGCACCACCGCGAGCGCATGGGGGAGGCGCGCCGTCGGGCCCGCGTCGAGCAGCGCGACGGCCGAGGTCAAACCACAGTCGCGCATGAGCTCGAGCCGTCCCAGCTCGTCGACCACCGCCAGCCCGCGAAAGGCGCCGGACGCCTCTCCCGCATCTCCCGGTCCCCCGGATGTTTCACGTGAAACATCCGTTCGCATGATCGCATCGAAGTGACGGTTGACCTCCGCTATCGCGTCGTCGGAGATCTCCCATGCAAGCTGCGCGGCGGCGCTTTGGCTCGTCGGGTCGAACGTTCCCTCGGCCATCGCCAGGTCGCGGCGGCGGGCGAACGGCACCCGCTCGCCCTGCGGCAGCAGCACGTTGTCGATGCCGAGCTTCTCGAACGACCCCGCACCGTCCGCCCGCCACACGCCGGGCGCCACCACGCCGGCCACCGTCACGCCCTCGGCGGCCAATTCCGCAGCCAGGCGCTCGAGCCAGCGCGTCTTGCCTATTTGCACGTCTCCCGTCAGCAGGAACAGCATCGCGATGCCCCACCCTTCCCCTTGCGCAGGTTGTTTATTCTCGAACGTATATTATACTCTACCGCATACCGAAGAGCCGCGGCGCACCGGACGCGCGCCGCCCCAAGGAGAGAAGGTTACCATGGCCCGCCCCGAAACCGCCGTCATCGACTTCCCCGGCACGCACGACCCCGCCTCGCCGTGGGCGCTCTACAACCACCTCATCGAGGGCATTCCCGAGGATCTCGCCGTGCGCGACTACTGCTTGGGCACGCACTGGTCCTACGTCGAGGCCGACTGCGGCATGGGCGTGAGCTTCACGTGCAAAGGCGGCGCGAAGCGCACGTACAAGCAGGACCTGCGCGGCACGTCGCTGCGGACGATGGCTCAGTTGGCGAAGTCGTGGTGCTTCGAAGAGGCCACGCTCGGCGTGGCGGCCCTCAACGCCTTCTACGCGCGCAAGGAGCTGCTCGACCCCCTCGGAGCGACCTATGACGAGCCCGTCGAGTTGCCCGACGGCACCGTGCGCAAGATGGACGCCTTCGAGATGTGGCGCCCGCGCATCGAGCGGGCGGAACGCAAGAACGTCACGGTGATCGGCCACTTCCCCCATGTCCACCGCATCGCCGAGTACGCGAACCTCACGGTGCTCGAGCGAAACTGCACCCAGGAGCTCGACACGCCCGATCCCGCCTGCGAATACGTGCTGCCCTCCGCCGACTACGCCTTCATCACCGGCGTCACCATCATCAACAAGACCGCGCCGCGCCTGCTCGAGCTCGCGAAGCGGGCGACCACCGTGTTCGTGGGCCCGAGCGTGGTCATGACGCCGTACCTGTTCGAGCAGGGCGCCGACATGCTGGCCGGCAGCGTCGTGGCCGACCCGGAGAAGGCGCGTTTCGCCGTGATGAACGGCGCCGGCCAGTTCTTCGGCGAAGCGCTGCAGATGACCTCCATCGCCCGTGCCTAACCCAAAGCTGATCGCTTGTCTTTTATTATGCTAGATTGATAATAATTCAGATTTAGTATATATTGCTCCCAGCATTATCCTTGTTTGGTAATCATGGGGGACGAGAACAATCGAAGCTATTGAAGAGACCTTAGATCAGGTGGTAAGCGGTCCCTCCGGCGCTGCAAGCGCCGGAGGGACCGAAGGGGCGCCCCTTCGGTCGGATGACGAGAGCGCTGCTCGCTGCGCCTCCCAGCGCAACGCGCGCCACGCGAACCTCATCCTCGTCGCGCTCGGCGTGCTGCTGGTAGCAAGCACGCTGGCCTCGCTCATGCTCGGCCGCTACCCCATCACGCCCGTCGAAGCCGTGGGCATGCTGGCCAACCTCGTGGTGCCCATCGATCCCTTCTGGACATCGCAGCAGGAGACGCTCTTCTTCCAGGTGCGCCTGCCGCGCATCGTGCTGGCCATCATGGTGGGATGCAGCCTGACAACGGCCGGCGCCGCCTACCAGGGCACCTTCCAAAACCCGCTCGTCTCGCCCGACATCCTGGGCGCGTCCCAAGGCGCGGCGTTCGGCGCCGCGTGCGCCATCCTGCTGGGGTTGGGGTCGTTCGCCGTCTCCGCTTCGGCCTTCCTGTTCTCCATCGCGGCGGTGCTGCTCGTGCTGCTCATCGGCACGCGGGCGCGCGGCAACCACCTGCTCATCGTCGTGCTGGCCGGCGTCATGGTCAGCTCGCTGTTCCAGGCCGGCGTGTCTTTCACCAAGCTCATCGCCGACCCCAACGACCAGCTGGCCGCCATCACGTACTGGCTCATGGGCAGCCTCACCGGCGCACGCTGGACCGACATGGCCCTGGCCGCCGGACCCATCGCCGCCGGCATCGCGGTGCTGTTCGCGCTGCGGTGGCGCATCAACGTGCTCACCATGGGCGACGACGAAGCCTCCACCATGGGCGTGAACGCGCGCCGCGTGCGCCTCATCGTCATCCTGGCCGCCACGCTGGTCACCGCCTCGAGCGTGGCCATATCGGGCATGATCGGCTGGGTGGGCCTCGTCATCCCCCACTTCTCGCGCATGGTCATCGGCTGCGACTACCGCAAACTGCTGCCCGCCAGCATGCTCATGGGCGCCAGCTTCCTGCTCATCGTCGACGACATCGCCCGCCTCGTGGCCTCCTCCGAGATCCCCATCGGCATCCTGACCGCGTTCGTGGGCGCGCCGTTCTTCCTGTACCTCATCACGAGGAGGAAGCAGCAGCTATGAGCATCGACGTGAAGAACCTGAGCTTCTCCTACGGGCACCACGAGGTGCTGCACGACCTGAGCTTCAGCATCCCCGACAACATGCTGGTGAACGTGCTCGGCCCGAACGGCGTGGGCAAGTCCACCCTGTTCCGCTGCATCCTGTGCCTCAACGCGAACTGGACGGGCGAGATCACCGTGAACGGCAAGAACCTGCGCGACCTGTCCGTGCGGGAACGGTCGCGCGAGATCGCCTACATCCCCCAGTCGCACTCGTCGACGTACGACTACGACGTGCTCGACGTGGTGCTCATGAGCGCGGGCGGCAACATCGGCCTGTTCGGCACGCCGAAGAAGCAGCACGTCGACCGCGCATGGGAGGCGCTCGACCGCGTGGGCATCGCAAGCTTGGGGCATCGGCCCTACACGCAGATATCGGGCGGCGAGAAGCAGCTCGTGCTCATCGCGCGCGCCATCGCGCAGAACGCGCGCACCATCGTGATGGACGAGCCCACGAGCGCGCTGGACTACGGCAACACCGTGCGCGTGCTTTCCACCGTGCGGCAGCTGGCGCGCGAGGGCATGTCCATCGTGCAGTCGACGCACCAACCCGACCAGGCATTTCTCTATTCCGACCGCACCCTCGTTATCAACGAGGGCCGCGTGCACGCCTTCGGCGATCCCAAGGACGTCATCACGAAGGAGCTGGTGAGCACCATCTACCACGTGGACGTGGAGGTCAATTCCCTGTATGGCGACAAGGTGCGCGTCTGCGTGCCCGTACGCGAGATAGAGCGATAGGCTCGAAGAGTAAGAACGACGAAAGGAAGGCCCCATGGGAGGGACGAAAGCACGAAAGACAACGTGGGCAACGCGCCTGCTGATCGCCTGCATGCTGTGCTTCGGCGTGGCATGTGCGCTGGGCGGTTGCGCGCAGCAGGAGCAGGAAGCGACCACGGACCAGAGCGCCGAGCAGTCCGCGCAGTCCGATCAGGCGACGAAGAGCGAGACGCGCATGTTCACCGACTCGGCCGGACGCACGGTCGAGATTCCCGCGCAGATCGACCGCATCGCGCCGGCCGGCCACACCGCCACGCAGATCCTGCTGACGATGGCCCCGGAGAAGATGGTGACCATCTCGCAGGAGCTGACGGATGACCAGGCGAAGTACCTGGGCGCGGACTACGCGAGCCTGCCCGTCACCGGCGCTGCCTTCGGCGCGAAGGGCGACCTCAACAAGGAAGCCGTGGCCGCCTCCGGCGCGCAGATCCTCATCGACACCGGCGAGCTGAAGGACGGCATCGCCGAGGATCTCGACACGATGCAGGAGCAGCTGGGCATCCCCGTCGTGGTCATCGAGACGAAGATGGAAGACTACGGTGCGGCCTACGAGATGCTCGGCGATCTGCTGGGCATGGAGGACCGCGGCAAGGAGCTGTCCGACTACTGCACGGCCGCCTACGACAAGACCGTGTCCGTCATGAAGAACATCCCCGACTCCGAGCGCGTGAACGTGGCCTACCTCTTGGGCGACAAGGGCACGAACACCATCGCGAAGGACTCCTACCAGGGCCAGGTGGTCGACCTCGTGGCCAACAACGTGGCCGACCTCGGCGAGGTGTCGGGCAGCGGCGCCGGCGTGGAGATCAGCATGGAGCAGCTGGCCCTCTGGAACCCGCAGACCATCCTGTTCGCGGAAGGCAGCATCTACGACACGGTGGGTTCCGACGCCGCCTTCGCCGATTTGGACGCCGTGAAGAACGGCAGCTACTACGAGGTGCCCGGCACGCCGTGGAACTGGCTCAACAGCCCTCCGACGGTGAACCAGGTGATGGGCATGCAGTGGCTGCCCCGCCTGCTGTACCCCGACCAGTTCGACGACTCCATCTACGACGTGGCGAAGAGCTACTTCAAGACGTTCTACCACTACGATTTGAGCGAGTCCGAGTTCAACGAGATCGCCGCGAACGCACAGCCGAAGGCCTAGCCTCCGCCGCGTGCGCAAGCCCCAAGAAAGCCCGGCGCGTGCCGGGCTTTCTTGATATGATCGAGAACATCCGCCGAGCAAGGAGATGCATATGGGAGAGAAGATCATGGACGGCTTCCCGTCGCGCGAGGAGGCCCTGGCAGACTTCTTCGCCGCGTGGGAGCCGCCGATGCGCACCGAGCACGTGACGCTCGACGACGCCGTGGGGCGCGTGCTTGCCTGCGACGTCGTATCGGCGAACACGTTGCCGGTGGTGCGCGCCTCGTCGTTCGATGGCATCGCGGTGAAGTCCGCCGCGTTCGCGAGCGGCCCGCCCGACACGAGCGCATGGCGGCTCGGCGTCGACTACGTGCGCGCCGACACGGGCGACGACTTCCCCGACGAGTTCGACGCCGTGGTGATGATAGAGAAGGCGGCCATCCAGCCGGACGGCTCGGTCGTGCTCGACGACGACGTGCGCGTGGAAGCCGGCTCGGGCGTGCGTGCGGCCGGCTCGACGCTGCGCGCCGGCGAGCCGCTGCTGAGCGCCGGCAGCATCGTGCGCCCCACCGACCTGGCCGCCCTTGCCATGGGAGGCGTCGCCATGGTGCCCGTGCGCCGCAAGCCGCGCGTCGCGTTCATCCCCACGGGAAGCGAGCTCGTGCCCGCCGGCATCAAGCCGCGCCGCGGGCAGAACGTCGACACGAACAGCCTCATGTGCAAGCACCTGCTCATCGAGTACGGCGCCGAGCCCCTCGTGTTCCCCATCGTCCACGACGACCCCGCCGAACTCGAGCGCGCCTTCGAGGCCGCGCTGTCCACCGCCGACGTCGTGGTGGTGAACGGCGGCTCCGCCGTTGGCGAGGAGGACTTCAACGTGCGGCTCATCGAGCGGCGCGGGACGGTGGTGCACCACTACATCGCCGCCGTGCCGGGGCGGCCGCTCATGATGGCGGTGGTGGACGGCAAGCCGGTGATCGACCTGCCCGGCCCCACGATGGCCGCCTACTTCGGCTCGGAATGGTGCCTGCAGGCCATCACGGCCCGCTTCCTGGGCATCCCCTTGCACCGGCGCCCCACGGTGACGGCGCGGGCCGAGGCGGCGAAGTCGAGCATCCCGAAGATGGCGAACATCGGCCGCGTGCACCTCACCCGCGACGACGAGGGGTACACGGCGCGCTTCCTCAACTTCAAGGCCGGCGAACTGGCCGCCTGCATGACCTCGAACGCCCAACGCGTCTCCCCGCTCGGCGAAGCCGGCTGGGAGAAAGGCGACCTGCTCGAGGTAGAGCTGCTACGCGGCGAGGAGTTTATTGGGGAGTAAGCGAGCGCCCCTTGGCGGGGGGGTGGCCTCTCCCCCTTCCCGGCGCCCTCTCCCCCTTCTTGGTGCCCTCTCCCC
>NZ_PPTT01000034.1 GCF_003339815.1 Eggerthella sinensis | reverse complement strand
GGTGCGGGAGGAGCGGGGTCGGGGTTCGGCTCCACCTGCGTGCCGGGGTCCACCACGTCCTCGCGGCCCATGGTGTTCGCGCTCTCGTCGATGACGGGCTCGGTGGCCCCTTCCGCCGCTGCCAGCTCCTCGGCCATCTTGCGGAGCGCCTCGAGACGGGAGGCCTGGTCGCTCTGCGCGTTCTCCAGCTTGGAGTTCGCCTCGCTCACCACGCTCTCGGCTTCGGCACGCTTCGCTTCGAGCTCCTGGAGCTTCTTTTCCTGCTCGTTCTTCTGGAAGTTCAAATCATCGATGAGCTTCTCGTACGTCGCCGAGCGCTCCTTCTGCGCCTCGACCTCGTCGGCATGGTACTGCATGACCGCGCCGAGGTAGGACAGGTTGCGGGTGAGCTCGTTGAAGTCGCGCGCCTCGAGGACGAGCGTGAGCAGCGACTGCGCCGAGCCGCCGTCGCGGTACTCGTACACGGCCGCCTTGCCGAGCGCCGTGCGGCCTTCGACCACCGCCTGCTGCGCGTCAAGCGCCTGCGCGGCAATCTCGTCGACGCGCGCCTGCAGCTCGTCCACTTCCTGCTTGATGGCGTCGTAGTCGTCCGAGATGCTCTCCATGCGCTGCTCGGCGTCGTCGAGCGTGGCCTGCGCGTCGTCGACGGCCTGCTGCGCCTCTTCGGCTTCGTCGGCCCACGCGCGCGGCGCGGCGCCCGCGCCCAGCCCCAAGCCGATCAGGGCGAGCGCGCAAGCGAGCGCAAGCGACAACAGCGCCTCCGGGGTGCATGCTCGTGCTATGGCTCTCATACGGCGCCTCCTTCGAGCATCATGCGATCGTGCGTGGCGCCGAGCGCGCTGGCAAGATCGACGATCAGGTACTCGTTATCGGTAAAGTACTCGTCATCATAATCGACATCGGACATGATGGCGATGACGTAGGCGTCATTATCGACGAGCACGAGGCCCGCGTCGTTGAGGGCGCCCATGTCGTACCAGGGCGTGTCTATTTCGTAGCCGGGCTTCGACAAAACCTGGTGGCGCTCGCCGAGCGCCTTGCGCAAGAACGACGAGTCGGTTTGCAGCAGCAGGTCGGCGTACCAGGAAGCGCTCCCCTGCCCCTCGGCCACGTACGCGCCTATGTTGAGCCACAGTTTCGCCAGGTCGCGCGGTGTGTAGTACGGGTACCACTCGCCCTGCCACGCCGCGGCGTCCACGTCGGCATCGGCGCACCAGGCCTCGAAGCCGCCTTCGTTGAAGCGCTCGCGCAGCAGCCCGTAGCCCGTGTTGTCGGAATGCACGATGGTGTTGCTCATGACGGTTTGCAGGTCGTAGCGGTCGATGTTGTCCGACGACATGACGCCCGTCCCGTCGAGGATCACGTCTTCGACGATTTCCTCGTCGAACGATGCCTGGCCGCCGTCCACCATGCTCTGCGCCGCAAACGCCACGAACGGCGCCTTGATGGTACTTGCCGAGAAGAACTGCGCGTCGGCGTTGTACCCGACGCCCTCGCTCGTGGTGAGGTCGTACATGACGAAGCCCACCTCGTAACCCGCATCGTGGTACGCGGCAACCGCGGCTTCGATCTCGGGGATTTCCTCGGAGGCGAACGTGCGCGCGATGCCGGTGGTGGAGTTGAAGCGGTTGACCTCGTCGGTGCCGGATGCGGCGTCGAGCGCGGTGCGCGCATCGTCGGCGACGATGCGGGGGTCGGGCGTATCGTCGGCGTCGGTTTCGGCCGGCGCGGCGGCTTCGGGCTTCTCGTCGTCGTTCTCGTCGGCAATGGCGGGCATGATGGGCTGATCGACGTGCGCGGCGTTGCCCGCAACCGCCCACCCGCCGATGAGCAGCACGGCAAGAGCGCCCACGATCACGCCCGCCACCAAAGCGGGCGAGTGCTTCAGACGGCGCTTGATGCGATGTCGAATCCTTTTGAAACTATCTACCACGGTGGCCTTTCCGGCTGGCTCGTGTCGGGGTTCTCCATACGCCGAACGCAGGTGCGCTCAGCTCGTCAGAGCAGTATTCCCTAACGAACGCCGGGATACAAGTGTGCAACGAACAAACAACATATGAGAGCCACGCCCGCGCACACAACCTCCCCGTGCTAGTCGTCCAGCCGAGCCTCCACGCCATCGGCGTGCAGCGGGTCGTGCTAGTATGGGAGCCCACCTCATGGCACGAAAGGACGGCAGGATGGCCCGGCACGAAACACACCCGACGGCGCGCTTCGCCACGCGCGACGACTTCGAAGCGATACGCGGCGTGTACGCGCCGTACGTCGACACCCCCATCACCTTCGACGTGGCCGTGCCCTCCCCTGCGCAGTTTGCCGCGCGCATGGACGCCGTCGTGCCACGCTACCCGTGCTTCGTCGTCGAATGCGACGGGCGCGTGGCCGGGTTCGCCTACGCGCACGCGCTGGCCGAGCGCGCCGCCTACCGCTGGAACGCCGAGCTGTCCATCTACCTGGCGCCGGAGGCCACCGGGCGCGGATGGGGCACCCCCGTCTACGAAGCGCTTGTCGAACTCGTGCGCCTGCAGGGTATCGTGTGCGTGTACGGCCTGGTCACCGTGCCAAACCGAGCGAGCGAGCGACTGCATCGGTCCCTCGGATTCGACGCCTCCTGGCAGCAGCGGCACGCCGGCTGGAAGAACGGCGCCTGGCACGACGTGACCTGGTTCTCGAAGGAGATCAACGCGCCGCGGGAGCAGCCGGCCGACCCCGTGCCGTTCGACGAGCTCCTGCGCACCCGCTCCGCCGACGCGCAGCAGGTGCTCGACCGCCTCAACGTCGCGCTCGCGGATCGCTGACGGATTCGCCATGCAGCCTCAACGCCTGTTCGAGATCGTCTACCTGCTCATGGACCGCGGCACCTCCACCACCTCCGAGCTGGCGGCGAAGCTCGAGGTATCCGAGCGCACGGTGCGCCGCGACGTGGACGCGCTGTCGGCGGCCGGCGTGCCCGTCTACATGACGCGCGGCAAAGGCGGCGGCGTGCACCTCATGCCCGGGTACGTGCTGGACCGCTCGGTGCTGAGCGAACGCGAGCAGAGCGACATCATGGCCGCCATCGCGGCGCTCAACCAAACCGGCGCGGCAGGCGACGAGAGCGACGTGACGGCCGCGCGCCTCGGGCGGCTCTTCCAACGCGAGAACGTCGACTGGCTCGACATGGACTTCTCGTTTTGGGGCGCGCCGCCGCAGTACCGCGCGGCGTTCAACGTCATCCGCAACGCCACCATCGGGCGCCACCCCCTGGCCTTCGCCTACCTCGACGCCGCCGGGCGCCGCACCGAGCGCATCGTGGAACCCGCGCAACTCGTGTTCAAGGAATCGTCGTGGTACCTGCGCGCCTGGTGCCGCGAGCGGCAGGACTGGCGCACGTTCAAGCTGTTCCGCATTATGTGGGAAACGCTCGAAGCGCTACCCGACACGTTCGAGGCACGCGTGCCGCCCGCCTTCGACGAAGGCGGGTATATGCAGGGTAGCGACCGCCTGGTCATGCGCTTCGCGCCCGAGGCCGAACCGCGCGTGCGCGAGGAGTTCGCCCCCGACTCCATCGCCCGCGAGGCCGACGGCAGCTGGCGCGTGGTGCTCGACTGCTCCATCACCGAGCGCACGCGCTACTACTTATTGTCGTTCGGCCCGCTGCTTGAAGTGCTCGAGCCGCCCGACCTCCGCACCTGGCTGCGCACCCAAGCCGCCGCCGTCGCGCGGCGATACGATGAAAACAATCTCGCATAACCGGACACGCCCTGTCCGGTTATGTTCGGTATCGTGTCTTTTGTCAGCACCGCCAACGAAAGGATACGAACCATGCACTACGACATCGTCGAACTTCCCGCCCGCACCGTCGTCGGCCCCACCATCCGCCTGTCGAACGGCTCGCCCGACGAAGGCTCGGCCATCGGCCAGCTGTGGCAGCGCTTCATGGAGGAGGGCATGAACCGCGCCATCCCCGACGTGCAGGTTGCCCCGTACGGCTGCTTCGGCCTGTACTTCGACTACGACCTGAACGAGATGAGCTACGAAATGCTCATCGGCTGCGAAACCGACGGCGCCGCGCCCGAGGGCATGCGGGCCCAGGCCATTCCGGCCGGGCGCTACGCGAAGTTCGCCATCCGCGGCGGCGACTGCGTGAAGAGCGTGCAGGACGTGTGGGAGGCCGTGTGGGCCGACGAGGAGCTCACGGCGAAGCGCGCGTTCACCGGCGATTTCGAGGCGTACCTGCCGGGCGAGGACATGTCCTGCGCCGACATCGACATCTTCGTGGCGCTGCGCTAGCGGAGAGCGGCACCACCCCGCGATGCGCGAGGCAACCGGCTGTTGCTTGACGGGGCCTCGCGCATCGTGGTTCCATGAAGGGACGCATCGATACCCCGGGAAAGGACGCCCCTATGGCCATCAAGGACACGCTCATCGAGATCAGGGAACGAAGCGGCCTCACGCAGGCCGAGATGGCGGAGCGCCTGTTCGTCACGAGACAGGCCGTCTCGCGCTGGGAATGCGGCGACACGCAGCCGGGCATCGACGTGCTCAAGCTCATCGCCACCACCTTCCACGTGCCCGTGGAGGCGCTGCTCGACATGCCGCTGCAAGCCGTGTGCCAAAGCTGCGGCATGCCGCTGTCGGACGAGAGCCTGCGGGGCACGGAAGCCGACGGCACGCCGAGCGAGCACCACTGCACGTGGTGCTATGCGAACGGAGCCTACCGGGGGGAATGCACCATGGACGAGATGGTGGACATCTGCGTGCAGAACATGACGGGTCCCGACGCTCCCTTCACCGAAGACGAGGCGCGCGCCTACCTGGAAGCGCTGCTGCCCACCCTCGATCGCTGGAAAAACTAGAAAACCGAGGAGACTCCCATGGCTGGCGCATTCGATTTCAAAAAGGCCTACCCCGACCTCTACCTGCCGAAAACCAAGCCCGCCTTCATCGACGTGCCGCCCATGAGCTTCGTCATGGTGGCCGGCACGGGCAACCCGAACGAGGAGAACGGTTCGTACAGCGATGCGCTCGGCCTGCTGTACGCCTTCTCGTTCACCATCAAGATGTCGAAGATGGGCTCGTGGCAGCCGGAGGGCTACTTCGACTACGCGGTGCCGCCCCTCGAGGGGCTGTGGTGGACCACCGACGAAGCCTTCGACGGCACGCGCATCCTCGACAAGGACGCGTTTTCCTGGATCTCGATGATCCGCCTGCCCGACTTCGTGACGCCCGCGGTGTTCGCATGGGCCGCCGAGCAGGTGGCGGCGAAGAAGCCGCAGCTCGACCTGGCGCGCGCCCACCTCGGACGTTTCGCCGAAGGGCCGTGCGCGCAGATCATGCACAAGGGCCCCTACGACGACGAGCCCGCCACCATCGCGCAGATGGAGGCGTTCATCGCCGCGTCGGAGTACGCCGACGACATCGCGAACCCGGCGAGCGCCGACGAGCTGTTGGCCCTGCTCGACGCCGACGGCGGCGTGCCCGCGGTGCGCCTGCACCACGAAATCTACCTGGGCGACCCGCGGCGCTCCAAGCCGGAGAACCTCAAGACGGTCATCCGCCACCCCGTGAAGCGCGCATGAGCGAGGCGCCCTGCCCCACCGTGCGCGCGCGGTCCATCCTGCAGAAGGTGCGCCATCGCGGCGATGAGTGGTTCGGCATCGACTACAACATGAACCTGTACCGCGGCTGCAGCCACGGGTGCATCTACTGCGACAGCCGCAGCGAGTGCTACTGCATCGACAACTTCGACCAGGTGAGCGTGAAGTTCGACGCGCTCGCCATCCTGCGGCGCGAACTGCGCAGCCGCCGCACGCGCGGCATCGTGGGCATCGGCGCCATGTCCGACACGTACAACCCGCACGAGCGCGCGCTTGAGGTGACGCGCGGGGCGCTCGAGCTGATCGACGAGTTCGGGTTCGGCGTATCGGTGGACACGAAGAGCACGCTCATCACGCGCGACGCCGAGCTGCTGAGCGCCATCGGGAAGCGCGGCGGCGCCGTCGCGAAGATCACCATCACCACGCCCGACGACGACCTGGCCCGGCTCATCGAGCCGCACGCCCCGCTGCCGAGCGCGCGCTTCGCCGCGCTCGCGCAGCTCGCGGACGCCGGCGTGTTCTGCGGCGTGCTGTTCACGCCGACGCTTCCGTTCGTGACGGACGACGACGCCACCGTGCGCGGCATCGTGGAGGGCGCGGCGGCGGCCGGCGCGCGGTTCGTCTACCATATGACGGGCGTCACCATGCGCGACCGGCAGCGCGCGCACTTCCTCGAGCGCATCGCCGCCGTCGACCCTGCGCTGCCCGCGCGCTACCGCGAGGCCTTCGGCGAGCGCTACGTTTGCAACAGCCCGCGCGCGAACGAGAACCGCGCCCTGTTCCGCGCCCTCTGCAAGCAGCACGGCCTGCTGTGGCGCATGCCCGACATCATCGCCGCGTACAAGCCCGCGCGCCCGATAGGGACGCAAACCTCCTTGTTCTAACCTGCTTTCTGCGAAAAACCGACCGTTCGCAGCCGAGAATCCGCCAATCGCGGGCACCGTTACCGTGCGTTCATTGACCCTGTAATTGTTACAGCCCCCATGATGACCGCACGGAAGCACCTGACTCCCGACCCCGCAATTCCCGGCATTACGAACAGGAGGACGGTCATGAAAGCAACGAACAAGGAAATGAGTGTACGGAAGTTCTGGACCTCGAACGAGCTGCTCGACGCCGTCAGCGCGCGCAAGGCCGTGTCCATCGGCATGCAACGCGGCGACGCCCTGCGCACCGCCTTGCGCGAGCTGCGCGCCCCCGAGCTGCTGGCGCTCCTCGCGAACGTCGAGGTGAGCCGCGTGGCCAAGATTGTGGCCATCTCCACCATCGACGACGTCGACCTGCTGCTTGCCATCGCGGCGAACGAGACGAACGCGGCGAACGCCTTCCCGCAGTTCGTCAGGCGAGACGCCCTTCATCGTATCGACGAGCTGTGCGACCGCACGCCCCTCGACCCGCATGACGCACGACGCCTCGTCCCCTGCCTGGACGAGAAGGACCTCGTCGCCTTCGCGGTGGCGCTCATGGACATGAGCGATTACGACTGGCCCGCGCACGGCGACGTCACCACGGTGGGCGCGCTGTGCCAGGCGCTCTACGATTGCACGAGCATGCACGAAACCGTGCTGCTCGAGGACGCACGCGCCCACCTCATGCACCGCCGTCCCGATTTGGAATCGAACATCAGCGCCTGCAGCCCCGAGCAGTATCCCCTGGTTGCCTAACACGCTTCGCCCCGTCGCACCCGCCCAGAAGGGAGTCTCCCATGAACCGCAACACGCGCAACGCCTTCATCAGACAAATGCTCCAGAACGAATCGACCATCGAGCCGTCGCCCGAGTTCAGCTACAACGCCCTCATCAAGAGCCGACAGGACTACGACGACCTGTACCGCCGCTCGCTCGACGAGCCCGAGGCGTTCTGGGCCGACATGGCCGCCGAGCACCTCGACTGGTTCAAGCCGTGGGATGCCGTTGAAGAGTACGACTTCCACGCTGAGGAACCCTACGTCCGCTACTTCCGCGGTGCCGAGCTCAACGTGTCGTACAACTGCATCGACCGCCACCTCAGCGGCGCGCGCAGGAACAAGGCCGCCCTCATCTGGCAGGGCGAGCCCACCGAAGAGGTGGACATCTACACGTATCAACGCCTGCACCGCGAGGTGTGCAAGGCCGCGAACATGCTGCGCCACCTCGGCGTGAAGAAGGGCGACCGCGTGGTGCTCTATATGCCCATGGTGCCGCAGCTGGCCATCAGCATGCTGGCGTGCGCGCGCATCGGCGCCATCCATTGCGTCGTGTTCAGCGGGCTGAGCGCCGAATCGCTCAAGGACCGCATCGTCGACTCGGGCGCGTCGGTGGTCATCACCTCCAACTACGGGTACCGCTCGGGCAAGATCCTGCGCCTCAAGGAAATCTGCGACAAGGCGCTCGACATGTGCCCCGAGGTCACGAGCTGCGTCGTGGTGCGCCGCATCGAGAAGCGCACGGCCATGAAGGCCGGCCGCGACTTCTGGTGGGACGACGTGCTGGCCTCCGAGGCGCCGCAGTGCGAACCCGAGCGCATGGAGGCGAACGACCCCCTGTTCATCCTCTACACGAGCGGCAGCACCGCGAAGCCGAAGGGCATCCTGCACGGCACGGGCGGCTACCTGCTGTACGCCACCCTCACGTCGAAGTACGTCTTCGACCTCAAGGAGAACGACATCTTCTGGTGCACGGCCGACGCCGGCTGGATCACGGGGCACTCGTACCTCGTGTACGGCCCGCTGTCGAACGGCACGACGTCGCTCATGTTCGAGGGCGTGCCCAACTTCCCCAAACCCGACCGGTTCTGGGAGATCGTGGAGAAGTTCGGCGTGAACATCCTGTACACGGCCCCGACCGCGGTGCGCGCCATGATGAAGGACGGCGACCGATGGGTGAACGACCACGACATCAGCAGCCTGCGCCTGCTCGGCTCGGTGGGCGAGCCCATCACGTCGAAGGCGTGGATGTGGTACTACTCCACGGTTGGGCACGGCACCTGCCCCATCGTTGACACGTGGTGGCAGACGGAGACAGGCTGCGTGATGATCACGTCCATCCCCGGCGCCGTGGACATGAAGCCGGGGTCGGCGGCGCTGCCGTTCTTCGGCGTCGAGCCGAAGGTCATCGGCGCGGACGGTGCCGAAGCGGGTGCCGGCGAGCGCGGCAGCCTCGTGGTTTCGCGACCGTGGCCGGGCATGATGCTGGGCGTGTACGGCAACCCGACCGCCTACAAGGACGTGTACTTCCCCACCCCGGGCCACTACCTCACGGGCGACGGCGCGTATCGCGACGAAGACGGCTACTTCTGGATCACGGGCCGCATCGACGACGTGATGAACGTGTCGGGGCATCGCATTGGCACGGCCGAGGTGGAAAGCGCGCTCGTGTCGTACCCGCAGGTGGCGGAAGCGGCCGTGGTGGGCTGCCCGCATCCGGTGAAGGGCGAGGGCATCTACGCCTACATCACCGTCAAGGAAGGCACGGTCATCGATGCCGACCTGCGCGCGTACCTGCTCGCCCACGTGCGCGAGAACATCGGGCCCATCGCCACGCCCGACATCATCCACTTCACCAACGCGCTGCCGAAGACGCGCAGCGGCAAGATCATGCGGCGCATCCTGCGAAAAATCGCCGCGCAGGAGACGGAGGATCTGTGCGACATCTCCACGCTTTCGGAGCCCTCCGTGGTGCATGAGCTCATCCAGGAGACGAAGCGCCTGAGCGCCTAGCCTGCTGGGATGCCGCACCGCCCGCATCGGTCGCACGAACGAACCGCCCGCGATTCCCTACGGATCGCGGGCGGCTTCGCGTTTCGGCTCCTTACACGTCCACGAGCACCGAGATGTGCAGGAGGTAGTCGTCCGCCGAGTCGGACATGAGGTACGAGTTCATGTCGAACTCGTACACGGGGCCCATGATTTCGAAGCCCTCGCGCTTGATATAGCGCAGCAGCTTGGCGTAGGACTGCGCAACCGTGCTCGTGCCGCCCTGATGGAGGATCACCGCGTAGTTGCCGCGCTGCTTGCACACGAGGCGGTCGCCCAACAGCATCGGATGTTCGGGCGGGGAAATCCACGTGATGAGCTTCGTGTAGTAGAAGTCTTCGGGATCGGCGAGGTCGGGGAAGTACACCGCGCGCCCGAAGGGGAACTTCGTCACGCCGGCCGACGACTTGCAGAATTCGGCGTGCTCGCTCACAGCCTGCGCGAACGACTGCTGCGTGCGCTCGAGCTTCACGTCGGTGGTGATGAGCCACGTCTCGTCCCAAAACGACAGGCGCGGCTTGTCCTTCGGGAAGAGCAGCGCGCGCTGCGTGATGTAGCGCATCTTCTCGATCATGCCGATGCGCGCGTCGAGCACGTCGCGCTGCTTCTTCATCTTCTCGATGCCCGCCTGCGTCGTTTCGAGAAAGAGGTCGGTGGTGCGGTTGTCGAGGTAGGCTTTCACCTCTTTCATGGACATGCCCGTGTCGAGGAAGAACCGGATGGCGTCCATGAGGTACAGCTGCTTGAGCGAGTAGTAGCGGTAGCCGTTCTTGCCGATTTCCTTCGGCTTCAACAGGCCCACCTTATCGTAATGGATGAGCAGCTCCTTGCTGACGTTGCACATCCGGGCGAACTCTCCCGTGGAGAGCAGCAGCGATGAGGGTGGCTGCATGTCATCCTCCTTCTTGCCGTGTCCCCTGCGGGACGATTGCTGACAGCATACCGCCCCGAACCACTGTTTTCCCTGGTAAATAGGGTAACGACACCAAACTGACCGCCAACGCACACGCCATCGCCACCACGTCGGCAAGCGGCGGCTCAGCGCGTGCGACGGCCGTCCCAAATGCCCTTGCGCTCGGGGCCCTTCCCCCTAGCGGCCGCGGTGCTTTTCTTTGCGCTTTTGCTGCTTGAGGGCGAATTGGCGCTCGGCTTCGGCCCGTCGGCGCTCGCGCGCGTCGTCCTTGCGCTCCTCCTTGTGCTGCTCGTAGCTGGCGCTCATGGCCTGCTGCGCCTTCGTGCCCACGCCCGCGCGCTCGACGAGCTTGCGCGCCTCGCGTTGGCGGCGCTTCGGGTTCGCATGGGACAGCGCGGCATCCGGGCCCTGCGCCGGATCGGCGGCGAGGCTGAACGGCAGCTGCGTCCAGCGCGCGCAGACGAACGCCAGCAGCTCGGTGTCGGTGGGCTCGGTGGCGCCGAACACGACGCGGCACGCACCGTAGCGTCCCTCGTCAGCGTGCTCGAAGATGCCGACCCAAAATTGGCCGTCGTGGAGCACGGTCAGCGTCGTTGAGGTGATGACCTGCATGATTGGACCTCCTTGTATGATGACGTACCGCGAAGGACGGACAACCAAGGAGGCAGGTTACTGACGAAACCGACGACGCGCGCAAGCGCGGCGGCGGCTTCGCGTCCGGACTACCAACCGGACCGTGTTTTCACCTTCGCACGGGACATCATAGCAAGAGAGCGCGCTTCGGTGCAACTGGGGCATGCGCTCGTGCAACACGCGGCGGGCGGCCTTGTGCGCGCACGGCGCTTTCGGCATACTGACGGCGTTGGCCAACCATCTGCCCGCCCCAACGTTAGGCACGCCCATGAACGTCACCATCACCGAGAACCCGCGGCTCGTCGACATCGAAGTCACGGTCGCCTGCCCGCGCATCGACGAGCGCGTACAGCGCATCGTCGCCGGGCTGAGCACCTTCGACCGCAAACTCACCGGCGAGTCCGACGGCGCCACCTACCGCCTCGACCTCGACGACGTGTGCTACGCCGAAACCGTGGACGGTCGCACCTTCCTCTACACGAAGGACGCGGTGTACCAGACGCCGCTCAGGCTCTACGAGCTGGAAGACCAGCTGGCAGGCACCGAGTTCATCCGCGCCTCGAAGCAGCTGCTGGCGAACTTCGACCACGTCAAAGCCATCCGGCCCGAACCGGGCGCCCGGTTGCAGCTGCTGCTCGACAACGACGAGGCCGTGATCGTCTCGCGTCAGTACGCGCCCGCCATCAAGCGCAAGCTCGGCCTCTAACGCACCCGCCCGCCTCTGCAAAGGAGCATCCCATGAAAGCATTCCTCAAGCAATTCGCCCTTGGCACCTGCGTGATCTTCACCATCTTCATGACGCTGAGCCTGCCGATGGCCTACTACTACGCCGGCCTCTCGGGCGCCGACACGCAGGGTCTCACCATCACGCTCACCCTGCTCATCGCCTGCATCTGCTTCTCGTTCCTGCAGGGCTTCTGGTTCAGCGGCCTCATCATCAAGAAGCTGGCGTATCCGCTGCGGCTCACCGGGTTCGCCATCACCGGCGCGGGCACGCTGTTCGCCTGCGGGTGGTTCGGCAACTGGTTCCCCCACGAGATCGAGGTGGTCGTGTCGTTCTTCATCACCTTCCTCGCCATCTTCGCCATCGCCACCATCGGCTACGGTATCTACTTCAAGAAGACGGCCGGTAGCTACGACGCGGCCCTCGCCCGCTATCGCGAGACGCACAAGGAGCGTTAGCGCCCGCACGCCTCGCCGCTAGGCTACCGGGAAGTCCTCGGAGCTGAAGTTCGTGTAGTACCGACCCCGATCCGCCGTGAAGCGCAGCACGCAGTAATCGGGGTCGGTGACCCCTTCGGGGTAGTAGATCTCGTCGCCCTCGCGCCAGATGAGCTCCTTCGATGCGGCGTCTTCGAGCACCTCCATGGTGCCCTTGAGCATGACGCCGCGGAAGAAGCGCCGGTCCATGAAGTAGATGCACGCCTGGGGATGCGCGCGATAGTGGCGCACGCGCATGGACGAGGTGTTCGTGGTGAAGTAGAACGTGCGGATGCCCTCGCGCTTGCGCGGCGGCAGCATGGCCTTCATCTCGGGGAAGCCGTCTTCGTCCACCGATCCCACGAACGACGTGTTCTGGTGGTCGATGAGGTTGCCGATGGTCTGTTCCGGATCTCGCATCATGCGCGTGCTCCCTTCGGCGCGGCGCGCAGGAGCAGCAGCGCTTCCGCATCGCGCAGGATGGCCTCGCTCGTGACCTCGATCATGAGCCACCGGCCCATGCTGCTGTCGGCCGATCGTTCGTACACCGCGCGCACGTGCGGATCGGCCACCGCAACGAGCGCCTCGGCCTCCTCTTTCTCCTTCGAGCCCACCGACACCATGCAGATGAAGAACCCGTCGTGCGGATACACCGTGCACAGCGCCCGGCTGCGCGCCTTGTACTTCACGTTCCAACCGGGGGCGCCGCCGCAGCGGCTGTACTCGATGCGCGGCTGAGCACCGTACGTTTCGTCGATGAACGCGGTGAACGAATCCCACAGAGGGTTGTCGATGTACGCGACGATATCGCCCATCGAAGGCTCGCGATCGAGGGGAAACAGCTCGTGCCAAACAGTCATGGGGCATCCTCCAAGCGTCGAGGGGCGATTGACCGCAGTATAGCATCCGGGCGACCCGCGTGCCGTCGCCGCCCGACGAAGAGGCTTCGCCGCGCATGACGGTTCGCCTACCGCTAACCTTGAGGCCGTCAAACCGGTGAGTGCCCGTGCTATGATTTTTATTGTAATAGTATTGCGTATCAATAAGGTCTCCCCTCGGCGGGCAGACCGCACGAAAGGACGGCTCATGGGCATCTACGTCATCACCGGCGCCTCGAGCGGCATCGGTGCGAAGACGGCCGAAATCCTGCGCGAACGCGGCCACGAAGTGGTGAACATCGACCTCAACGGCGGCGACATCAACGCGAACCTCGCCACGAAGGAAGGGCGCGCGGGCGCCATCGCCGAGCTGCACGAACGCTACCCCGAAGGCATCGACGCCATGATCTGCAACGCGGGCGTCTCGGGCGGCAAGGTTCCCATCTCGCTCATCATCTCGCTCAACTACTTCGGCGCCACCGAGATGGCGCGCGGCGTGTTCGACCTGCTTGAGAAAAAGGGCGGCAGCTGCGTGGTCACCTCGTCGAACTCCATCGCCCAGGGCGCGGCCCGCATGGACGTGGCCGGCATGCTGAACAACCACGCCGACGAGGACCGCATCCTCGAGCTCGTGAAGGACGTCGACCCGGCCATCGGGCACGTGTACTACGCGTCCACCAAGTACGCCCTCGCCCGTTGGGTGCGGCGCATGAGCCCGGATTGGGCGTCGCGCGGCGTGCGCCTGAACGCCGTCGCGCCCGGCAACGTGCGCACGGCCATGACGGCCAACATGCTGCCCGAGCAGCGCGCCGCCATGGAGGCCATCCCCGTGCCCACCCACTTCGGCGAAGAGCCGCTCATGGACCCGGTGGAAATCGCGAACGTCATGGCGTTCGTCGCCAGCCCCGAGGCCAGCGGCATCAACGGCGTGGTCCTGTTCGTGGACGGCGGCACCGACGCCCTGCTCAATTCCGAGAAAGTCTACTAGGAGGCGACCATGGTCATCAACGATTTCGTGTCTGCGATGCAGAGCAAGGATCACGAGGCGCTGGCCGCCTGCTTCACCGAGGAATGTCGCCTGTTCGACTACTGCCCCTCCATCGTGAAGCGGCAGAACTCCTTTCTGTACGGCCGCAACGCCATCGAGATGTTCTTCCACAACAAGTTCACGTTCGGCGGCTTCGGCATGCTCGACCCGCGCGTGGTGAACGAGCGCACGGTGAACTTCTACGCCGACTACAACGGCACCATCATCCATGCGCTCGCCCAAATCGAGAACTGCACCGACGGCTCCTGCAGCCTCGACGACAGCCTCATCCAAGAGCTCGTCATCCGCCCCGCGTAAGGGCCGCGGCGCGCGGCGCACGCGAACGAAGAAGGGCCCCGGCGAGGGCCCTTCTTCGTTTCCGGCGGGGCTTCTTCGTCCCACGGACTCCGCGCCTCCGGGGCCCTTCCCCACCTTGTGCACCTTTTTTCGTTCATGGTTGGCAAGTTTTTTCGCGATTGCGGTCGAATCGCGGCAATCTGCGCGCGACGTGCCGTCGCGTCCGAGCAAAAGCCCTGGTGGCGAATTTTCCGCGAGGCCATCGGGAGCCACGCGACGTCGTTCGCAGCGCCGATGCACCGCAATCGCGAAAAAACTTGCCACGTACGCTCGTTTTCCGGAGCAAGGACGGCCGCGCCCATGCCGCGGCAACCGCGCGGCCCGCGAACCTACGGCCGCACGCTTAGGGGTTGCAGACCGAGCAGGCGTCGTAGCCCTGCGCAACGGCGTCGGAGCGCGAAATGGCGATCTGGCTCTTCTTCAGGTAGCGGCACCCGTCGCGGTGGAACTTCTCGCCGGTCTTCGTGATGTACACGGTGTCGCCCCCGCCGCCGCCAGCCGATGCCGCAGCCGCCGCTGCGGCCGCTTCCTGCTCGGCCACCGCGGCAGCGGCCTCTTCCTCCGCCGCGGCCGCCGCTGCAGCTGCCTCCTCTTCCGCAGCGGCGGCAGCAGCGGCCGCAGCCTGCTCCTTCGCAGCCTGCGCTTCCGCCATGGCCTCGGCGTCGCGCACCAGCTTGATGTGCACGGTATGATCTGCGGAGCCGTCGAACGCGTAGGCGACATGGACCGCCGCGAATATCTCGTCGCCCAGCTTCAACGACGCGGAATCGACGTCGAAGGCGTACGATCCCTCCGGATACGCGGTTGCGTACGTCTTGCCGAGCGCCGCTTCGTATCGGTCGTCCACCTTGACGCCGTCGCCTTGCGTGCCGGTCACGAGGATGCCCACCGACGCCGGAAGGTCCGAGCCTTCGGCATCGACGACGAAGCTCAGCTCGTGCTGCTCGATTTCCGCCGCGGGTTCCTGCTGCGCAGATGCAGCGTCGCTCGCGGGTTGCTCACCGGGGTCGGAGCTTGCGCAGCCGGCCAACAGCGTCACGCCGAGCAGCGCCCCCATCAGCGCCAGGACAAGCGACCGCGATACGGCCGCACCCCGAGCACGAACATCCCCGCAACGTGCCTTTCCCGAACCCCTCATCGCGCACCATCCTCGCTCGAAACCCTGCTTCAACTTTTGGTTGAATTGTAGCAGAAATGGTGAGCTGTTCGCTGAGAGAACGCCGGGGGGCGCTACGCCTCCCGCAGCGTCACGGTGATGCGCAGCACGTCGCCGTCGAGCACGGCATTCACCTGGGCGTTCATGGCTTCGGCCAGCTGCGAGACGATAGCCAGCCCCAAGCCGGCGCCGGCGCTCGAGCGGGCGCCGGCGCCCTGGTAGAAGCGCTCGAACAGGCGCTCCACGTCAAGCGCGTGGGGATTGTCCACGCGGTTCGCGAACGTCATGCGGCCGCCGCGCTGCTCGATAACCGGCGCGTCCGCGCCGTGCCGCAACGCATTCGCCACGAGGTTGCGAAAGACGCGGGCGAGCGCTTCGGCGTCGGCCAGCACGAGGGCTTCCTCGTCGAGCGACACGCGCGGCTCCCACCCGCGCTCGCGAAACTGCGGGTACAGGCTGGCCAGCACATCGCCCGCCACATCGGCCGCCCGCACCGGCTCGCATGCCACCGCGAACGACGGGTCGTGCACCTGCGCGAACGCGAACAGGTCGTCCAGCAGCACGCGCACATCGCCCAACCGGTGCGCCGCCGCGCCGAGGTATCGCTCCTTCGTGGCGGGATCGGGCTCGTCTTCCGCCAGCTGCAGGTAGCCCTGCGCGCCGGCGAGCGGCGTGCGGATGTCGTGCGACAAACAGGTCAGTCCTGCCTGGAACGACTGGCGCGCCGTTTGCGCGGCGATGCGCTCGTCCTGCAGCGCGTCGAGTTCGGCGTTCACGCCGCGCGCAAGCGACAACACGCCTCGGGTGCGCACCTCGGCCGTCATGCGCGCATTGCCGACGGGTTCGCGCTGCTCCAAGAACCGCGCCATGCGCCGCAGCTCCCGCTCGTAGCGCATTGCCGCGAGCGCCGCTCCTGCAACAACCGCTGCGATAACGACGATGACCAGCGCGAACCCATCCATTGCCTACACGTCCTTCCGCGTGCACACCACCAGGGCGATGGCCGTGCATATCACCAGCGGCACGCCGCACGAAATGAGGATGTGACCCACATCGCCCGGCGCGGCCAACAGCGCGTCGCCGCCTTGCTTGAGCAGGGCGTAGTTGGCGTTCGGCAGCCATTCCGCAGCGCGAGCGAGCGGCTCCCACAGCACGGCAAGGCTCGAGAACGTCATGGCCAGCACGCTGCCCAGCACGCCCGAGCTCACGATGAGCGCCGACGCGATGCCCGCCGCCTTGCTCTGCGTCAGCCAGGTGACCACGGCCGTGATGGCCGCGTACGTCGTGAGGATCACCACGGAAAGCAGGAACCAGGTGGCGATGCCGCCCGCAGAATCGACGTGCACGTACGTGAACCCGGTCACGAGACGCCCCACTTCGAACGCTGCAATGCCGAACAGGAGGAACGCCGTCGACAGCACCGCCATGAGGAGGGTCTTCTCGCCGTAGTACGCCAGCCTGTCGCGTCGCGACGACGGGAGGTTTTTCACGTAGCCGCTCGTGAAGTCGGCGGCGAAGAACAGCGCGATCACCATGGCCACGATCACCGCGAGGCCGCCGCCACTCAGCCACATGCTCGTCTGATTCTGCGCGAAGTCGGCGATCTCGGAGCCGTTGATGCCCTCCATGCCGGTTGACGTGGTGGGAACATCGGTCTCGCCGAACGTGACGCCCATCGCCGCGGCGTTTTCCTGCTCCTCCAGCATCTGGTTGTGCATGTACACGGTGAATTCCGAGGTGGTCGACAGCCACATCATGCCCGCCATAAACACCGACATCACCAGCAGAATTCCCAGCGTCACCCACAGCATCTTGCCTTTGACCAGCCGGTACATATCCATACGGAGATACTTAAGCATTGATCCCACCCTCTCCCATGAGCTCGAGGAAGAAGTCTTCCAGATCGCGCGTGTGCGCTCGCAGCTCGTACACCGGCATGCCCTGCGCGGCGAGGAACGTGCCCACGCTCGCGGGGTCGAGCGTCTCGTCGTCCGGGGCGCTTTGCAGACGCAGCGCGCCGTCCGGCATGGCCGTGCACGCGATGCGCGGATGTGCTTCGGACAACAGCGCGATGGTGCGTTCGGGGTCGGCCGTGCGCACGACGAGGTAGTCGCCGCAGGCCTGGGTCACGTCGTCGGCCGTCATCTCGCACACCATGCGGCCGGCGTTGATCACGCCGTAGCGCGTGGCCATGCGACCGAGCTGGTCGAGCACGTGCGAGCTGATGACCACCGTGATGCCGCGCTGCTCGTTCAGGCGGATGATGAGGTTGCGCATCTCGCGCACGCCCTCGGGATCGAGCCCGTTCATCGGCTCGTCGAGCAGCAGCACGTCGGGCGATCCCAGCATGGCAAGCGCCAGCCCCAGACGCTGCTTCATGCCCAGCGAGTAGCGCTTCGTCGGCTTCTTGCCCGCGGCGTCCAACCCCACGATGCACAGCAGCTGCTCGATTTCGGCGACGCTGTCCACCAGCCCGAGGGCCATGGCTTTGCAGCGCATGTTCTCGAGCGCGGTCATGTTGGGATACAGCCCCGGGTTCTCCACAAGCGCGCCGATGCGCACGGCGCCGGCGCTCGTCGAGCTTTCCGGCGCCTCGCCGGACGCGTCGATGGAGGGGCGGTCGAACAGCAGCACCTCGCCCGCCGTCGGGCGGATCATGCCGCAGATCATCTTCATGGTGGTCGATTTGCCGGCGCCGTTGCGCCCGACGAAACCGTAGATATCGCCTCGGGTGACGTGCATGTCCAACCCGTCGACCACATTGCGTCCGCGATACGCCTTGCACAGGCCCCGCGTCTCAATGGCCAGCATGTGAGTCTCCTTCCTGTCGTGAACTCTCTGCCAACCACGATACGGGGGAGAGGTTTGGGAACCTTCCTGAAACTGTTAAGAAAGTTGTAAGAACGGGAGCGGGGGTGCGCGCGGGAGCGTGCGCGAAGGTGCGCGCAAGCGTGGGCGGGGGCGGCGAAGGCGTCATTCGGCCAGCTTGAAGCCGATGCCCCACACCGTCTCAATCTCGCCTGCGGAACCGGCGGCGCGCAGCTTGCCGCGGATGTTGCTCACGTGCACGTTGATGGCCTTCTCCTCGATGGCGCTTTCCTCGTTCCACGCGATCTCGAACAGCTCGCGCTTCGTGAACACCTTGCGCGGCCGGCGCACGAGCGCTTCGACGATGTTGAACTCGAGACGCGTGAGCCGCACCGCATCGCCCTGCACGCACAGCGTGCGGGCGTCGGTGTCGACCGTCCAATCCTTGTAGCGCATGGTCGCGGCGGACGATCCCGTCGCACGGTCGGCTGCGCAAGGCGCGGGCGCGGCGTCGTTCGCATCGCCCGCTACGGCGGACGGACGGCGGCGTTCCGCATGCCGCAGCTGCACGCATACGCGGGCCAGCAGCTCGTCGAGATCGAAGGGTTTCGTCAGGTAGTCGTCGGCACCCAGCTTGAGCAGGGCAACCTTGTCGGCGGCGGTCGTGCGCGCCGACATCACGATGACGGGCACGTCCACGCTTGCGCGCACGAGACGCACCACATCCTCGCCCGCCATGCCCGGCAGCATGAGATCGGTGATCACGAGGTCGAACGGCTGCCCGCCGCCCAGCAGCAGCCGCCCCTCGCTGCCCGAGAACGCCTGCGTGCACGCGAACCCGTTGCGACGCAGATGCACCGCCACCACCTCGTTGATGGCAGCGTCGTCCTCGATGATCAAAATGGATGCGTGTTCACTCATGCCCGCTATTGTAGCGCATGAGGAGCATGTATCGCATGCGTCCGATGTCGGCACCCGTGCGAGGGGCTTGGTATTCACCCCTCGCATCCGGCCATCAGCCTTCGTAGACGATGCGTCCGTCCGAGACGGTGTAGAGCACCTTGGAATCGGATATCTTCTTCGGGTCGACCCCGACGATGTTCTGGTCGAGCACCACGAGGTCGGCGCGCTTGCCCACCTCCACCGTTCCCACCAAGTCCTCCATGAAGTTCTGATAGGCGACGTTCTTCGTGTACGCCTCCAGCATCTGGTACGCCGTGAGCCCCTGCTCGGACCAGCGATGCATGTCGATGTCCTCTTCGCCTTCGAAGGGGCTGTTGCGCGTCACGCCCACCTCGATCTCGTCGAGCACCACGTACGGCGTCACGGGCGCATCCGACGCGCCGCTTACCACAACGCCCGCCTCCCGCATCTGTTTCGTGGGATACATGGCCAGGGCACGATCCTCGCCGATGTAGGCGCGCTCCAACTCGTAGAGCGAATCGCCGTACATCCAGAGGAACTGCAGCGCGCCTATCACCTTGAGGTCGGCCATGCGCTTAACGTCATCGTTGGTGATGGCGCACACGTGCGTGATGGTATGACGAGCATCGCGCTCCCCGTTTTCCGCCAAAGCCTCCTCGTAGGCGTCGAGCGTCGCATGCACCGCGCCGTCGCCGATGGCATGGACGTGTACCTGCACGCCCGCCGCATCAAACTCCTTCACCATGCGCTTGAACTCGTCTTCGGACCAGATGGGCTCGCCGTGCCAGTCGCTTCCCAGACCGGCCTCGGGCAGATACGACTCCAGCATGACCGCCGTGCCGCTTTCCGTGACGCCGTCGTAGAATATCTTCACCGTGTTGGTGGCCACCATGTCGGTGTCCTTCGGCGCGCTCTTGGCGATGACGTCGAACACGTCCTGGTACTCGTAGAGCGGATCCATCGTCGTCACCACGCGCATACGCAAGTTGAGCCGCCCCTCTTTCTCCAACCTGCGGTACAGATCGTTCACGTCCAGCCCGCCGCGCGTTATGTTGGTGATGCCCGTCAGGCCGTAGGAGTTCGCCTCCTCCATGAATGCGACCAGCGCCTCTTCCATCTGCTCGTTCGTGACGGTTGCGGGCACCGCGGCGGACACGAGGTCGTAGGCCGCATCCGACAGGCATCCCGCCGGCTCGCCGTTCGCATCGCGGTAGATGACGCCTCCGTCGGGATTCGGCGTATTGGCGGATATGCCCGCCATCTCCAGCGCCTTGGAGTTCACCCAGGCGGAGTGGCCGGAAACATCCGTTATCACGATGGGCTTGTCGGGGCAGATGGCATCGAGGTCAACCTTGCTGGGGCCGGGATTCGAACCATCGGACTGCTGGTAGGCGTTCAACATGAACGGCCTCCCGAAATAGGCATCCATATCGGGGTGCGCGTCAACGAACGCCTTGATTGACGCCAAGTACTCATCATTGGTTTTCATGCCCTCCAGGTACACGTTGAACAGCCTATCGAGCCACGTGCCGGGTGCATGAATATGTCCGTCCATGAAGCCGGGAGACAAAAACGCCCCGTCGAGATCAATCACTTTCGCACCATCCGCCACGAACGATTCCGCGCCAGCGTTGTCGCCCACGTACACGATCTCGTTGCCCCGCACGGCAACGGCTTCGGCGACATCGTCCTCCGACACCATCGTCTGCACGTGACCGTTCTTGAACACGAGGTCGGCGGCTTGCTCCGTCGCCTTTCCTGATGACGATGCGCCCTCTCCTTCCGATGCCGATTCACCGCATCCCCCGAGACCCGCGATCGCCCCCAACGCCAGCACGGTGGAACCCGCGAGGAACGAACGCCTCGTCAAGCGCACCTGCTTACGACCCTTTCCATCCCGCTCGTTCATACCCGCTCCCTTCGTTGTCGCAACGCGTTTGCGCAGCCCTTCCTTCGAGCCGCTGGTAACACCTTAAGAAACGCGCATAGTTTTCGGCAGGACGAATCGGGATTAGAAAGCGGTTTAGTTTTTTTCTATCCGCAGAATGAACGGTCCGGACGCTTGCATGCGTGCCGTTGCGCAGCATCCCCTTTATACTTACGCTATCGAAAGGGGATGCTATGGCCTATCTGCTTTTCTTCTACAACATAGCCATCAGTTTCGCGAGCATTCACCTGTGCTCCACCTATTGGTCCCTGTACCACGCTGAAAGACAGAGCACTTTTTTTACACGGCGCTGCTCTACCTACTCTACCTAGCCGACATTATCGTGCTGTACATGTCTGACTTCATTCCCGAATTCGAAGACGCGCTCGCCTGGCTCCAAGAATCCGCGTCGTACGCCTATCCGGCACTCAGTGTCGCCATGCTTTTGTGCTACCGGCTTATCCTCACCAGTGCGTGCGGACGCGAGAACTTCCGACGCGACGTAGCGTTCTGGGCCGCGTGCTTTATGGGCACGATTGCCAGCTGGGCCATTCCCAATTTCGCCATATCGGTGAGCGTCGAATGGGCGTTCACCACCGTCCTACGCATATGGATCATTGTGTTCGCGATGCGAATGATGGCCACCCCGGAAGTGAATCAGAACCGAGTAACTCTCGCAACACTCGGAGCGCTGTTGACTGTTTTCATCATCTGCGAAACCGCTGACTCGTTCATCACGCTGTCGAACGCCCAAGCGGGCCTTTACCCGTTACGTCGCGTCCCCATGGAGATACTCGGAAACCTATACCTGCTCACAGGCTTCTTGTACCTGCGCTACCGTCGGCGCCTCGCTTCGAAAGCTGCAGAAGCCGACCTCATCAGCATCGTCGCGCAGCGCTACGATTTAACGAAACGCGAGCAGGAGATGCTTCGTATGATGGCCGACGGCATGAGCAATCGCGAGATCAGTGAACGCGAGTACATATCCATTGGAACCGTGAAAACGCACGCACACAACACCTACAAGAAGCTCGGAATCACCGGACGCACAGAATTGGACGGCTTCCTCCAAAATGAGCTCGAGAATGCAAGCCGTCCCTCTCTGCGCTAAGCAAGCATCTTCTATGTGCAAATCGGCCCCCGAGCTTCCTAACCGTTGGGTAACGAAACGGGGAACGGGGAGCGACGGCAGGCGGGCGCGTCCTAGTATGGTGGGCGCTTTGGGCGGCGGTATCACATGAGAGGCAGGGCACGTGAAGGGGTTCTTCCAGAATTTGTCGATGAAGATGGCGCGTTGGATGCAGGGGCGCTACGGCGTGGACGGCCTGTCGAACGGCCTCATGGCCCTCGGCGTCATCACCATGCTGCTGTCCATCATCCCCCATCTCGACCTGCTGTCATGGGTGGCCATCGCCTGCATGGCCGTGGCCCTCTACCGCATGTGCTCGAAGAACTTCGCGCGCCGCCGCAAGGAGAACGAAACGTACGAGCGCGTGATGAAGCGCCCCAAGCACACGTACGCGCTCGTCAAGAAAGCGTGGGTCAACCGCAAAACCACCCGCTACTTCAAGTGCAAGAACTGCGGCCAGGTGCTGTCGGTGCCGCGCGGCAAAGGCACCTTGCGCGTGGTCTGCCCCAAGTGCAAAACCGAAACCACGCGCAAGTCGTAAAGCCAACGCCCCGCAGCAAACCGTCGTTGCCTCTACCCCACCGCCGGTTGCTGCTGCGTCATGCAGTGGATGCAACCACCGCCCATGAGGATGGCGCGCGCCTGAACGCCCACCACTTCGCGCTCGGGGAAAACCTCGCGGAATGTCTCGAGCGCGCGAGCGTCGAAGCGCTCATCGCCGAACTGCGGCACCACGACGCATCCGTTTCCTAAGAAGTAGTTGATGTAGCTGGCCCCAATGCGGTCGCCCGCCTCGTAGCACGTCGTGTCCTCCACCGCGTCGAACGAAGCAACCTCTTCGGCGGTGAAGTACAGCGGATCGGGCAGGTGCAGCTTCGTCACCTTGAGAGAGCGACCCTGCGCATCCACCTCGTTGCACAGGATTTCGTAGTTGTCGCGCATGAGCTCGTAGTTCTCGTCATCCTTGTTGTCCGACCACGCCAGCATAACCTCGCCGGGACGAGTGAACGAGCACACGAGGTCCACATGGCCCCACACGCTATCGTAGGCAACGCCGTTCTTGAGCCAGATGACCTTTTCGGCCCCCAAATATTCCTTGAGCACCTCTTCGAGCTCGGCTTTGCTCATTTTGTTCTGGTTGTGCACAAGCTCCGAGCTTTCGGTGACCAGCACGGTTCCCTCGCCGTCCCCGAAAATCGCACCGCCCTCCAAGATGATGGGAGCGCGGTAGCGGTCCACGTTCTCGAGCTCGCAGATTTTGCGTGCGGCCAGGTCGTCCTGATCCCATGGGAAGTAGAAGCCCTCCTCCAAGCCTCCCCATGCCTGGAAGCGCCAATCGACGCCGCGCACCTCGCCCGCGGCATTCCTGAGAAACGTAGGGCCAATGTCGCGCAGCCACCCGTCGTCGCACGACAACTCGATCACCTTCACGTTGGGATGCTCGGGAATGGCGCTGCGCGCTGCCTTGTAGTGCTCGCGCGGCACGCACACGTTCACCTCCTCGAACGGGGCGATGGCGGCAATCACGTCCACCATGGCCTTCTGCGCAGGCTTCGCGCCGCCCGGCCACACGTCGGTGCGAAACGGCCATCCCACCCAGCACTTCGCCTGCAACTCCCACTCGCCGGGAAAGTAGAACCCGTCCTGCTTCGGCGTAGAACCCTTGATCGTACAAGCCACGATATGCTCCTTACCCTTGATTTTCTACAAGCAACGCCTGATCATCGTTCCGTCCACTATCCTGCGCTTCACCCTCAACCCGCTTGCGCGCCAGCACGCGCTGTATGAACTCGCCCACGCCCAGCGTCAGCCCCAACCCCACGAGAATGGGAACGCTGTACGCCGCATCGAACGGTTGACCGGGAACCCACACGAACAGCACCATCGCCGCCACGAGAACCGCCGTGCACACCACGGAAAGCGCCACGCCGAACGGCGCCTTGAACGGACGTTCCGTCTGCGCGTCGGTTTTCTTCAACCTGATGTACGCGGCGAACATGATGACGTAAGGCATGAAGAAGATGATGGAACTGAACGCGAGCAGCGTGAAGAACAAGTCCGACGCCGACTCGGCCATGAATCCGTACACGACGATGGTGACGGTTGACACGATGCCCGATATCACGAGAGCGCCCACGGGCATACCGCCGCGCTTCGTCTCCTTGCCGAACACTGCCGGGAGCTCGCCCGCCTGCCCCGCCTCGGCCGCACCGCGACCGCCGGCAATGCTCCAGGTGATCATCTGCACGAACACGCCGAACAGCAGCAACACCAGCACCATGTTGCGTATAAGCTCGGAGCCGAATGCAACGCTGGCAACCGTCCCGATGCCGGTGACCAAGTCGAGGCTCTCGAGCGGCACCGTTTGCAGCACGCCCCATGAGGCGAAAATGTTCATGGCGATGGCAAGAATCACCACGCCGATCACCGCCATAGGCAGATCCTTTCGCGGGTTCTTCATCTCGTGCGCGCTCATAGCGAGCACTTCCAGCCCGCAGCAGCAGTACACGATAACCGGCAGGTATTGCAGCCCCTGATCGAACGTGGGCATCATCGTATGTACGCTCAGCTCGTTGGCGGGAGCCGCGCCCTGCAGTACCATGGCGATGCCGCAAGCGCCCACCGCGAGGAATATGAGCACCTTCGCGATGCCGCCAAGATTGACGATCCACTTGCTCTCCGTCATGGGCATCGACGCCACGAACACGGTGACCCAGGTGATGACGATGGACACTGCCACTTGCGCCAGATAGCCCATATCGGGGAAGAAGGCGCCGCACAGCGCGCCGCTGAACCAGATGAAACCCGATGGCATCCACAACGCGCAGTTGATCCAGTACAGCCACGATAACCGCCCCGCCCACCGCGAGCCGAACGCCTTGTTCACCCAGCCGTAAATGCCGCCCTTTTCCGGATACGCCCCGGAAAGCTCGGCCGTCACCAAGCCGTTCGGAATGAAGAACACCACGCCGATGATCAGCCACCACACGATGACCGACGGACCGATGGACGTGTTCGAAATAATGACGTCAGCGAACAGGATCGCGCAGATGATGCCGCAGACGATATCAAGCTTGCCAAGAGCTTTGTTCTCTTCCATGCACGAGCTCCTTACCTCGAATGCATGAGGGCGGCGCGAAACCGCTCGTGTTCGCACGCGCCCTGCCAGCCTACAGATTCTCGGCGATCCACGTTTCGATGAGGGCCTTCTGCTGGTCCTTCACCTGCTCCGACGCGCGTTTGCGCGCCGCATACATGAGCTTCACCAGAATGGCCATTTCCCCGTACAGGCGATTCTCGGCCCCGTCCCACAGCAGCGAGCGTTCGTGATCCATTATGCCGTCCGACATCTCGTAACCGCGTTGAGCCGGCAGATAGTGCATGAACATGGCATGATCGGGCGCGCAGGAGGCCAACTCTTCGTTGATCTGGTAGTCGGGCAGGAAATCGTGCATGCGCTTTTCGCGATCGGAATCGAAGCCGTCGTACCACATGACCGACGAGTAGATGTAGTCCGCGTTGCGCACGGCCTCCCGGGGGTCGTGCAGAATCTCGAACGTGCCGCCGCCCTCCTCGCATGCGCGGTACGCCGGAGCGTAGAAGTCATCGTCGGCGCAGTATCCCTCGGGAGCGCAGTAGACGAAGTGCGCGCCCAGACGCGGCAGGATATGGGACAGCGCCGTGCCCACGTTCTCGTAGATGGTGGCATCGCCCACGAATACCAGCGTGACGTCGGACAGAGCCTTGCCCTCTGGCAGATGCTCGGACATGGTCATGAGATCGCACAAGCACTGGCAGGGGTGCAGGTACGTGCCCATGCCGTTGATGACGGGAATAGTGGCATCGGCCGCGAGACCGACGATCTCATCGTCAGCGCACGAGCGAATCTCAATCGCATCGAGCAGGCGCGACATGACGAGCGCCGTGTCCTTCACCGTCTCGGACGTGCCCAGGTGAATCTCGCCGGGCCGCAGGTACAGCGCGTGCCCGCCCAGCTTCGTCATGGCCACTTCGAACGAAATGCGCGTGCGGGTAGACGGCTCGTCGAAGATCATGCCCAGGCTCGCGCCATCCAGCAGGGGCGGGCACGCGCCCAGCTTGTCGGCACGCTTGAGCATGCTGCCCAGCTCGATGAGCTCGTACACCTCCTCGTTCGTGTAGTCCATCAAGTCCAGAAAATGCCGTGTCATAGGTTCCTCCTTGGGTGTCGATGAGTCGGCAGGCCCGCTTCAACGCGCCGCGCGAAACGTCGTATTCGCAAGCCCCGCCCTGTTCACAGGGTACGTTCTGAACCGACTTGAGAGTCAACGGCCCAATTTCGAGCGGGAAAGCGCGCCCCTCACCTGCTACACTCTTTCCGAACCGGACAGACGCCGCTGCGCCCATCAGGGCGTTTCCGCAACGGTCCGGCGGCGTGCATGCCCCGTCCGGACGCGTGCGCCGACGGAACCGCGCCGAACAACCTTCAAGTCGGTTGAGCGTTCGGGGTTCGGAGAAAGCTGAAGAGAGCGCACGGCAACGCGAAGGGAGCCTCATGAGCGACAGTACGAGTGAAGACTATTGGGCCGAACTCAGCATTTCCGAGATTGCGAACCTGCTGCACATCTCCCAGTCCGCCCTTCGCTACTACGAGGAGCAGGGGCTCGTCACCCCGTCGCGCACCGAGAAGTCGGGATACCGCAAGTACTCTGTGCTGTCATTGGTGGAATTGACCGACATCATGCTGTACCGCAGCGTCGGCGTGCCCGTGAAAACCATCAGCCACCTCATGGAATCGCCCATTGGCGAAACAGCGGCCGCCGTCGACCAGGCGCTCGACGAAACCATCGAACAATTGGCGAACCTGAATAAAACGCTCAAGCTGCTGTCGTTGTACAACCGTCGCATCAGGAAGTTCTACACAGCGCGCTCCCATGGCGACCACCTGGTCGATCGGCCCGAAATCGACGAGCTCTACCGGTTCGGCATGAAGGACGAAGCCTCGCTTCAAGCGTACCTCGACGACCTCAAGACGAGCTACGCCCTCTACTTCGAAAGCGCGCTGCAGTCGGAGCAGTACGTCGACTGTGCCATCAAGCCCGTGCTGCCCGACGCGACGGACCCCCTCTGGAAGCGCACCGACAAGCCGCAGGCGTACCTCGAGTGCCTCCTGCGCACCGAGTACTGCTTCGCGCAGCACAACGACCTCGCCGACCACGTCGCCTACCTGCGCTCGCTGGGGAAAGAACCCGGCCGTGTGGTAGCAAAGTACCTCACCTTCGACTACTCGGAAGCCGACCGACAACGCTACGACTACTACCTCGCTTGGATCGAAGTACGCTAGCACGAGGAAACCGCAAAGGGGCTCCACCCGCAAAGCGGGATGGAGCCCCCTATCTCACGAACGCGCGCCGCTACAGGGTGGACGGAGTGGATTCCGCCTCACTCCATGGAAGCTTCTTGCCGCTCTTCCGCGCGAACAACAGCAAACCGGCAATGACCACGTTCAACGCGATGCACAGTCCGAACACCGCCGTAAAGGTACCGGTTGACGCGTAGACCCCCGTCATAACCGGCATGCCGAACGCGCCCACGATGTAGCCGGCCGAGCAAATGAGGGCGAAAATGCGGCCGAAGTCGCGCGAGCCGAACACCTCCATGACGAGCACCGTCAAACCGGCTCCGGCCACCACGTACATAACATCGTTCACGCCGGCGGCGAGGATGGCCAGCCACGAATGTCCGGGTGCGAATATCAACATTACGAACGACAGGATGCTGACGCCAATCCACGCAAGCAATGCCTTCGTCGATCCGAACTTATCGCAGGTCGACCCTACGGCCGGATTGAGGAAGATGTCGAACATCGACGCTGCGGACACCATGAACCCACCGACGAGCGGGCTGAAGCCCACCTCCACCGCATACGTCGGAAACAGCTGGTTCATGCAAACCGTCAACTGCACGAGGCACAGGAAGCCAACGCAGGCGAAGAACGCCGGCGACTTCACCGCGGCCTTGAACGGCACGCCGCGCAACGCTTCAGGAGCTGCCGTCTGCATCATGGGGTCGGCTGTTACCTCGTACCCGTACGGGAGCATGCCCTTGTCGGAGGGGCGATAGCGAATGATGAACAGCGTGGAGGGCAGCACCAAGAGAGCCGATATGCCGGCTAGCACCAAATAGGCGCTGCGCCATCCGATCGCTTCGATAAGGCCCGTGATGACGGGGCTCATAACCAACATGTACACCGAGTTCACCGTCCAGCACAGCCCGATAGCCAAACCGGCTTTCTTGCGAAACCACTGGTCCACCACCGCACTCATGCACACGCCGGTCGTGAAAGCGAAGCACACGCCGATGATGAAAGCGCTGACGAACCACATCCATACCTCGGTATAGAACGACATGGCAGCACCGGCCACCAGCATCACCGCGGCTATTGCCGTCAGGCCGAACTTCCCCACCACCTTCGGCAGAAGCTTGCCCACGAACGGCAAGGACAGGGCAAGCGCAAGAAGCGTGATGGTGAAGTAATATGACATGATGGTGATATCGATGCCCAGGTCTTCGCAGACGGGGGTCAGAAAACTGCCTGCAACCACGCTGTACGAACCCGTGGTGCCGGCGGACATGAGCCCAAGGCCCAGAACCAGCAGCCAAGCATACCTGCGGCTACTTTTGAGTTGAGAGGTTTCCATTGCTCGTTCCCTTCTGGAATGGGGCCGGCCTACAAACCCAACACTGCGGCCATGATGGCTTTGATGGTGTGCTGACGATTGCCGGATTCGCGGAAGATCACCGAAGCGTTCTTCTCGAAGCACTCGTCGGTGATCTCGAGCCCCTCGGCGATAAACCGGCGCTCTTCCTCGTTCGGCGCCTGACTCAGGAGACGACGCCCCGTCGCATGGTCGGCGTTATGGGTGGAGGGCAGCTCGTGCATGCAGAAGATGTCGGGGTTCTTCGTGCGCTCCATGATTTCGCTGCTCACACGATACGGACGCAACTGCTCGAAATCGCCCATCCAGCTTTCGTACAGGTTCGGATCGCATACCTCGTCGCCGCATTCGGGATTGAGGTAGCGCCATTCCTCAGTGACCAGCACGTCAACGCCCTCAAGCGCATCGAGATCGGACGTGACCACGAACGACGAGTGCGGAGAGAGACGATCGAACGTTTCCTGCACGTCGTCCACCATGCGCTTGCACATCTGATGGCGATCCTGATCGGGACCGATCGCGTAGAAGTCCATGTCGAGCATGGCGGCCAGTCGTCCGTAGAACAGCGGTGCCCCGGCGCAGTTGCCAACGAAAGCAAGCTTCTTGTGACGGCTCGATCCGCGACCGCCCCACTGCTCTTCCATGGTGAGTGCGTCAGCCAGCATCTGCGTGGGGTGATCCCCCAACGACAAGGCGTTGATCAGCGGAACTTCCGCCCATTCGGCCATCTTGTAGAGGTATTCCTCGTCGCGCTGCGCGCGGATGACGATGAGGTCATACATCTCGGAGAATACGCGCATGGTGTCCCGAATGGTCTCGCAATCGCCCATGTGGGAGTTGGTGAGGTAGGTGAATCCCATACCCAAATCGTTGCACGAGGTTTCGAACGCGCAGCGTGTGCGCGTGGAGCCCCATTCGAAGTTGGCGACAACGTTCTTGCCTGGGAAGTAATGCTGATCGACGCCAGCCTGTTTTTGCGCTTTGAGGGTTGCGGAAAGATCGATCAGATAACGAAACTCTTCTTTGGTGAGGTCGCGCAGGTTCAAGATGTCGCGACCGAGCAGGTTATGGTTCATGGCAGTATGCCTTTCTGATATGATTGTTGCTATGATTTTCCTGGCCGTACCGGTTATCCGCCCGACAATCGGTACGGTCGCTTGCTGTCTGGGGCCCTACGCGTTCATCGTTGCGACGGGCACGTTTTTCGTCCAGCAGTGCACGCCTCCGCCCGACATGTTGAGCGCCAGGCTGTCCACCATCACCACGCGACGATCTGGGAAGCACGCCTGCAGCACCGCTTCCGCCTGCTCGTCCTTCGCCTTGATGGCCGGGTCCATGCCCTCGTTCCAGTAGCGCTGCCCCACCACCACGCCATTGCATACGAGAAAGTTGCAGTACCCGGTAGATGCGATGAAGTGAAGGTCGCCCTCGGGCCACGGAGTACCGTCGGCGAAGCGGCCGTCCATCTCGTCGATGAAGCCTTTGTACAGGTCGTAATCGTCGTCTTGCGGAGTCAACAGGTAGTCGATAGGCACCGATACGGGCATGCGCACGATGGCGAACGGCTCGCCATGCACGTCTGTTTCGCTGCGGAGGATCTCGTACGCGGCATCGAGCCGACGCTTGCTCTCCGCAGCGGCCGCGCTCGACGCGGCCTCCTCGTCGGACACCTCCGCCAACAGCACGGTGGTGCGGTCGATGAAGCGGCACATCTCATCGATATGGGCGGCGAAACTCGTACCGAAGTACGGCACGCCATCGCGGTACTCGAGCGGACCCAAACGGTAATCGTCGTCCTCGATGGTGGGCTGGGGAATCCAGATGATCTTCTGCACGTTATAGAGGCGCTTGTACTCTTCTTCCACCTGCGCTTTCGTGAAACCGGGATTGCGCTTGCGCACCTCGGTATCCTCGATGCACATCATGACGCCGTCGCCGTTGAACTCGCGGTCTCCTCCTTCGGATACCATATCCGAGCTCAGGATGTCGAAGCACCCCAACGATACGGCCATATGCACGCCCGCCCTGCGTGCGCACACCGCCTCGAACGCATCCTGGTTCCATACGCCGTAGTACGACCATCCCGGGTTGATCATGAGCATGCCGCCCTCATCGTCCACCATGATAGTGGGCCCGTTGTCGCGAACGTACCAGTTGGTGTCGGCGAACTGCGTGAACTCGATACGCTCGACGTCGACGCCTTCCTGCTCAAGGATGCGGCGCGCTTTCTCCACCACCCCTTCCGCCCCGCCGTTGATGTGCAACTTTGCATCGCCGTACGTCTGAAGCGCCTTGACAATCTCCACACAGGTAGCGCGATTGTCGTAGCCTTGCATTTGGATGTCGTCGGGGAGCCACGTCATGAACACGTCAGATTGCGGTTCGAATTCCCCTGGATGCCGATAGTTCTCTAACACGGGCTTCCTCCTCCGTGTACGTCGAGAGCTCAACGGAATACGGCGCGACATCCGTCGATACCGCCAGACGTGCGTCCCCATCCCGCAACTCCCGATTCATGGTTTTTGTTTACCTACCGGTCGGTATACTCTATAATAGTGAGTGCGGAGAGGTTCGTCAACCGTGGATTCAAGGAAAATCTGCATCGAATCCCACACGGTCGCAACCGCCGAAGACGCTTCTCAAGTAGAATGACAATCGTCGACCCTATTGCACAGGGTTGTGAAGAGGAAGGGCGCACCATGGAAGAACCGAGCACGCGAGACAAGATTCTGAAAGCGATGTACCAGCTCATCGCCGAGAAAGGCTACGACAAGGCGTCCATCAGCCAAGTCTGCTCGCTCGTTGGCATCACGAAGCCCTCCCTGTACTATTACTTCCCCTCCAAGGAGGAGTTGTTTCTCGCCGTATCCGAAAGCATGTGGCCGACGTTGGATTCGTTCGACGAGAGCTTCCTCGCCACCCACGACGCCGAAGCGTATCGCGCCTATCTCGACGAGACGGGGCGTTCCATCATCGCGAACTATCACGATGACGAAGAGCGGCGAAACGTGCTTGCCGAAATCGACCTGCAAGCCACGCGCATCCCCGGTATCGGCTCACAGCAAAAACGCTTGGGTACGTCTATGGTCGACGCGCTCACCGCCATGCTGCAACACGGAGTTGACATCGGCGTGTTCGAGAACGATTTCGACGTGCATGGAAATGCGAAGTTCCTGTACGTCGTGCTGAGCGGCATCAGCCAAGTGATCTCGCGTCACGAGAACCCCGACGTCAACGACACCTGGAGCAAAGCCCTCAACGCCGTATTTCGTGAGGCCGCACAGCACTAGACACGCAAGCGCCCCGTCCGGAACCCTGGACGGGGCGCTTGGCGCAGGTAGGTGCGAGGCCGCCTACTTCCCTAGCTTGGCGAAGCTTTCGTTGACGAAATCCTCGATGGCGCCCTGGTGGTAGGCCTGCAGGGCCGCGCTCTTTTGCTGGCCGTACATGAACCAGGTGCAGATGGCCTTCTCGGCGTGCAGGCGATTCTCAGCCTCCTCGAACAGCAGCGAGTTCGGGCCGTCCCACACCTCCGACGTGATCTCGAAGTCGCGGAAGCCGGGCAGGCAGTGCATGACGCCCAGCGTGGGCTTGCCGGCATCCACGAGCGCCTGGTTCACCTGGTACTTCGGCAGCAAGAGCCCGAGGCGGCGGCCCTTGAAGTCGTCGCTTTCGGCGCCGTGGTACCACCAGGCGTCGGAGAACGTGAAGTCAACCTGGTCGATGTACTCGTAGGGGTCCTCGGTGAACAGCAGCTTCGCGCCCCTGCCGCTGCGCTCGGCAACCTCCCAGAACACCTGCTGATCCTCCTCGCAGATCCACATCTCCTTCGGGCCGCAGCAGATGTACGTCATGCCCAGCAGCGCGGCCACGCGCCACATGGAGCCCTGCGTCGGGCAGAAACGGTCGTAGGCGCGGTTGCAGTCGCCCATGTTCATGAACACCATGTCCTCGAACGGCGTCTCGGGCAGGTGCTCGCGCATGGTGAGCACGTCGCACAGCACCTGCGAGGGGTGCATGTCGAGGCTGCAGCCGTTGATGACGGGCACGTACGAGTACTTCGCGAAATCCTCGATGACCTGCTGTTCGGCCGTGCGGATCATGATGGCGTCCACCATGCGCGAGATGACCTCGGCGGTGTCGCGCATGGTCTCGTGGTCCTCGCCCACGTGGAGCGTTTTGAACTCGAGGAACTCCGCGTGGCCGCCGAGCTTCGTCATGGCCGTCTCGAACGAGACGCGGGTGCGGGTGGAGGGCTGGTCGAACATCATGCCCAGCACCTTGTCCTTGAGCAGGGGCACCTGCACTCCCTGGTAGTGGGCGCGCTTGAGCATCTGGCACAGCTCGATCATGGCCAGGTACTCCTCGCGGGTGAAGTCGGCGTCGTCGAGCATGTGGTCGTTGCGCTTGAGATGAGGTTGAGTGCGCATGGTAGGTTCCTTTCGATCGGTTCGTATGATGGTTGTGCGGCAGGGTTACTGGACGGCGAACGTGTAGAAGCCGACGGGGGCGGTGCGGGGCATCGTCTCGCTGCGTCCCGACGCGTCGGCCGCCGCCACGTAGTACTCGTAGGCGGTGCCGGACGGGCCGCCGGGCAGCTCGGCGCGGTACACTTCCCGCGTCGACGTGGCCGCAAGCGGCACGCTTTGCCATGCCTCTTCGCCGCGCACGCGGTAGAACGCCTGCAGGCTCTCGGGAAGCAGCGCTTCGCCGCTGTACGCCTTGATGGTTGCATGCAGCACATGCGCGTCAGCCGCGGGCACCTCCTTGTCGAGCGTGTCCACGTGGATGTGCAGCATGCCCGGGTCCCACACGGCGCGCGTGCGGCAGTGCAGCACGTCGCCCGGGTCCCAGCCGATGCCCTCGTACAGCCCGTCGGGGTTGTAGGCCTCGGGCTCGTCGTCGAGCACGAACGTGAAGCCCTTCACGTCGTAGCCGGGCATGGCCGCGCGCCACTGCTCGAGCGCCCGCTCGTCCTCCGGGATGCCGTACTGAGGCACGTACACGCACGTGTTGAGGATGAGGCTGTTCACGTACGCGGCCATGCTCTCGCCGTCGGCCAGCACGCCGGTGTCCACGCGCAGGATCTCCCACGGCTTGCCGTACGAATTCACCGCGCAGGCGATTTCCTCCTGCACGATGCGCTCGTAGCGCTCGAAGAGCGGATGGTCCGCCGGCGGACGCTGCACGAGCAGGCGATGGTCGTCGAGCACCTTGAGGAAGCAGTCCACGTGCTGCAGGCTGTAGTCCTCGTAATCGGAGAACACCGAATAGTTCGCCATGCCCGTGACCTCGGCCACGGCGTCGAAATACTCCTCGACGGACAGGCCGTCGAACTTGTTCTCCAGCAGCAGCACCTCGGTGCTCAGGATGCTGTCGATGCCGTCGGTCAGCACGTTGCCGCCCGTGAAGGCGAACGGCAGCTTCACGAACTCGACCCCCAGCTGACGGGCGATTTCGCCCGCGGCGGCGTCCTCGCAGCCGTCGCACTCGTACTGATCGAGCGACAGCGGCTCGTCGAGCCAGGGAGCGCACGTCAGGGGCGCATCGTGCTCGGGGCCGCAGAACGGCGTGCTGTACACGTAGCGCGGGCCGAGCAGCTTGAACGTGCCGTCCGCGTCGAACAGCGGCTGCGGGCCCCAGTCGCGCGGCCAGGTGGAATCCTCGCCCTTCGGAACGCGCAGGTAGCGCACGCCTTCGGCATCGATCCCCCATCGTTCAAGCGTCTCGCGCGCCTCGGCCACCACGGCATCGTCGTCGGCGCACAGCAGGTAGAGCTGCGTGTCGCTCGCCAGTTCGCGCACGAGCGCACGCGGCAGCGAGGCCGGCCACGCCACCATCACGCCGATGGCGGGCTCCCACTCTGCGGCAATTCTCTTCTTCATCGGTATCGTTCCTTTCGTGTTTCCCGTTAGCCTTCGACGGCTTCTTCATCCAACTGAGGGCTCGGCGCGGCCGCGTCCTGCAACTTCGCCTTCGCGTTCGCATAGCGAATGGCCAGCTCGCCTGTGATCAGCATGAACGCCGCGCCGCCCACGTTCGTGATCACGTCGGGGTTCCAACCGTGACCCGGGATGTAGATCATGAGCAGCAGCGTTACCACCTGGACGATCTGGCACACCCACGACAGGGCGAACCCCGCCGGCGCCTTGAAGCCAACGTATCCGTCCATCGCGCCGCGGCGCTTGAGGCGCTGATAGGCGATGAGCATGAACACGTACGGGATGAGGCTGCCGATGACGCCGCAGCTCAGCAGGCTGAAGAACAGGTCGGCCGCCGTGTCGGCCATGAAGGCGTACAGGATGAGCATGATCGTGCTGGCCGCGCATGTGGTGAGGATGGCGCCGATGGGCTGATGCCCCTTCGTCTCCTTGCCGAGGAACGCGGGCAGCTCGCCCTCCTTCGCGCTCTCGGCCGTGCCGCGGTTGCCGCCCACGAGCCACGTGACGCACTGCGCGAACACGGCGAACAGAAACGCGATGCCCGCGATGTAGTAGAAGGTGGACGATCCGAAGCCCACGAGGAACAAATCGAGGATGCCCAGGTCGAGATCGATGCCGTCGACGGGCAGCACCATGAGCATGCCCAGGTTGGCCAGGACGTTGAGCACCACCGCGGTCACCGCCACGCCGATGATCACCTTCGGCAGCATCTTCGACGGGTTGTCAAGCTGCTCGGCCGACGCGGAGGCCAGCTCCATACCCGTGCAGCAGTACACGATGATGGGCAGGAACATGAGGCTCTGATCGAGCGTCGGCGTGAGCGTGGCCAGCGAGATGTCGTTGGCGATGGCGTTGCCCTTGGCCAGATACGCGATGCCGGCCACGAGCGCCAACGCGAAGATGGCGATTTTGACGAGGCCTGCGATGTTCACCACCCACTTGCTCTCGGACATGGGACGCATGCACACGAGCGCCATCAGCCACACGAACACGAGCGCCACCGCAACGCGCGCCACGAAGGGGGCCGCGGGATAGAACAGCGTGAACAGGATGTCGCTGCACATGACGAACGACGACACCGGGATGAACAGGCCGCAGCAGAAGAACAGCCACGACGTGCGGGCCGCCCATTTCGGCCCAAGCCCCTCTGAAATCCAAACGAAAATGCCGCCCTCGCCCGGAAATGCGCCCGACAGCTCGCCGATGATGAAGCCCGACGGAATCATGTACAGCAGCCCCAGGATGAGCCACCACGTGATGGACGGCACGCCGGCCGACGAGTTCGAAGCGATGGCGTCGGCGAACATGAGCCCGCAAATCAAGATCATGAACGCGTCGAACTTCCCCAGTTTTCCTTGCATTGCTACCCCTCTCTTTTACCGCTCGGAATGATCTTCGTGGTAGATCGCAGACGGCACGTCGCGTTCCACCGAATGCAAGAGCGCCTCGACTTTCCCCAGGTGATAGGCTTTAAGCGCCTCTTCCTTGGGGTCGGTGCGCATGAACCACACGAGGATGGCCTTCTGCGCGTGCAAGCGGTTCTCGGCCTCCTCGAACGCAAGGGAGTTGGGGCCGTCCAGCACGTCGGAGGTGATTTCCTCGTCGCGTTGGCACGGCAGGCAGTGCAGCACGCCCAGTTCAGGCTTGCCCGCGTCCACGAGCGCCTGGTTCACCTGGTAGGCCGGGAACAGCTTGGTGTGGCGCGCGATGGTTTGCGGATCGTCCTCGGGCATACCGAACACGAAGGAATCGGACACGGTGAAATCCACGTCGGCGATGTGCTCGTAGGGGTCGTCCGAACAGATGAGGCGGGCGCCCGACGCGTTCTCGGCGGCAAAGCGCTCGAACTGCGCCGTGTCCGCCGCGCTCGGCCACATGTCGCGCGGCCCGCAGGCGATGTAGGTCATGCCCAGCTTCGCGGCCATCCACATGAGCTCGCGCTGAATGGGCACGAGCTTGTCGGCGTTGTCGTTGTTGTCGCCCAGGTACAGCATCGTCATCTCGTTCAGCGACGTGCCGGGAAGGTGCTCCATCATGGTGAACACGTCGGCGAGCGCCTGCGTGGGATGGCCGTCCATGGTCATGCCGTTGAACACGGGCACATAGGAGAAGCGGGCGAACTCCTCCAGGTAGGCGTGGTCGTTGCAGCGCATGATGACCCCGTCGGTCATGCGCGAGATGACCTCGGCGGTGTCGCGCATGGTCTCGTGCCCGTCGCCGATTTGCAGGTTGCCCATGGCAAGGAACTCCGCATGGCCCCCCAGCTCGGTCATGGCCGTCTCGAACGAGATGCGCGTGCGCGTCGAGCTGATCTCGAAGATCATGCCCAGCACCTTGTCTTTGAGCAGCGGCAGCTGAACGCCCTGTTTGTGCGCATCCTTGAGCAGCTTCATGAGCTGCAGGATGTTCTTGAGCTCGTCGGCGCTCAAATCGGCCGTCGAGAGCAGGTGGTTGTTTCTCGCCAACGTCGGCATCACTCTCATGCGGTACCCCTTCCTCTGATTTTATCTTTGCATAATATTATCTACAGATAATATTTGAGAGGAGCATACGCGCGTGCCGAATACTTGTCAAGGTTAATTTTATCTTTAGATAATTTTAGGGGGGGGCACGGGCTTTTAGGGAAGGAGCGCGGACGCAAAAAAGCCGAGCCCCTCGGGGCTCGGCTTGCGGTGGCGCGTCGGTTTCGCAGCGGGGCGGGCTACCTCCCCCGCTTCACCACCTGGCACGCGAAGCGCTCGTCGCACTCCATGGTGAAGCCTTCGGCCAGGGCGAACACGTGGTCGCACCAGCCTTCGACCGTCTTCGCGTCGGCCCCCAGCAGGAAGAAGCAGCACGAGATGTCGCGCCTGACCATGTCCTCGATGCTCTCTTCCAAATAACCGTGGTACACCGCCTGCACCAGCTCGGTCTCGGTGCCCTCCACCATCGACGTGATGGTGCGCAGCGCCGCGTCGCTCACCTGCACGCCGCTGCCCTTCGCAAGCGTGCGCATGACGTCGTCCTGAATCTTGAGCGAGCTCTCGTGGAACGCGCCGTCTGCGCGGATTTCGCTATAGAAGCGGCAGGCGCATTCGTCCTCGGAGAGCAACCGGAACATCAGCAGCTCGATCATGATGTTCCGCTCCGGCTGCACCATGTCGTCCGGGCTCCACCAGGCGTTGACGGCTGCCTCCATGCTGTCGACGAAATCGCCGAGCACCTCGATGGCAATGTTGTTCTTCGACTTGAAGTAGTACGGGATGAGGCCGCGATTCACCTCGGCCGCCTCGCAGATGTCGTTGTACGAGGTGGCCTTGATGCCCTTGCGGTAGAACAGCTCTTTGCACACCCGGTATATTCTCGTACGCGTCGCGACGCCCACCGCGTATTCGCCCATACGTCCTCCGTCGTTCGGATAATATTATCTAAAGATAATATTATCCGAACACCCCCGCCCCTGCAACACTCAACCAGAAAACAAGGCGCCCCCGCTCGCGCAGCGAGCAGGGGCGTCATCGGTTCTGCGGATTGTCGCGCGGCTTTACGCCGTGATCACGGTGCCGGTTTTGCCTTCGAGGCCGGCGGCGGCGCACTCGAGCGACGTGATGAGCGCCTTGCCCTGGGGATACGCCTCGACGTACTCGATGCAGGCCTCCACCTTCGGCAGCATGGAGCCGGGAGCGAACTGGCCCTGGGCGATGTACTCGCGGGCCTCGGCCACGGTCATGGCGGAGATCTCGGCCTGGTCGGGCTTGCCGAAGTTCACGCACACCCTCTCGACGGCCGTGAGGATGACCAGCATGTCGGCCTGGAAGTCGGCCGCGAGCTTCGCGGACGAGCGGTCCTTGTCGATGACCGCGGGCACGCCCGCGTACTGGCCGTCCTCCTCGAACACCGGCACTCCGCCGCCGCCCGTGGACACCACGATGTAACCGTCGTCCATGAGGTCCTTCACCGCGTCGAACTCGACGATGCGCACGGGCTTCGGCGAGGCCACCACCTGGCGCCAGCCGCGGCCGGCGTCCTCCTTGAACGTCCAACCGGTTTCCTCGGCCTTGGCCTTCGCCTCCTCCTCGGTGAGGAAGGCGCCGACGGGCTTCGTGGGGTTCTGGAACGCGGGGTCGGCCGGGTCGACCACCGTCTGGGTGATGATGTTGGCCGTGGAGCGCATGATGCCGCGCGCCTTCATGTCGTTGAGGATGGCCTGCGACAGCTGGTAGCCGATGTAGCCCTGGCTCATGGCGCCGGCCTCGGGGAACGGCATCTCGGGCGTCTTGCCGTCATGGGCGCTCGCGTAGGCGAACGCGTTGTTGATCATGCCGACCTGCGGGCCGTTGCCGTGGGACACGACGACGTTCGTGCCCTCCCCCACCATGTCGACGATGTGCTTGGCCGTGTTCTTCACGAGCGCGAGCTGCTCCTGCGGCGTGTTGCCCAGGGCGTTGCCGCCCAGCGCGATGACCACGGACTTGCCGGTTCCCTTTTCGTAAGGCATAGGAAGGTTCCTTTCTGGTTTGCTTCGGCGCGCCGCGAAGCGCGCCAGGGGAAACGAAGAGGGCGACCCTGGCGAAGGGGCCGCCCCCGGGCCGGGGCGCCCTCCCTCCGCTGCGCAGCGGACGTGCGGGAAGGGCGCCTCGGCCTTCTGGAAAATGCCAGGAACTGATGCGAGCGGTTGCCGCTACTTACCAGCCGGCTCCTGCTGAGTGATGCAGTGGATGTTGCCGCCGCCGAAGACCACCTGGTCGGTCTTCACGCCCACGGCCTTGTACACGCCTTCGCCCCACGCCTCGTCGAACGCGGCCTGGATCTGCTCGACGGCCAGCGCGTCGTTCTCGTCGCCGTACTGCGGCACGATGACGCCGCCGTTGACGATGAGGAAGTTCATGTAGGACGCGATCAGCGGCTCGTCGGCCACGCGCGGCTCGGCGTACTCCTCGGTGTCGATGGAGTCGCAGGACGCCTGGTCCATGTACAGCGGCTTCACCGGCATGACGAGCTTGGTGACCTCGAGCTTGCGGCCCTTCGCGTCGACGGCGTTGGACAGCGTCTCGTAGGCGGCATGGCACTCGTTGTAGAACGGGTAGTCCGGATCGTCGGACCAGATGCACAGCATCTTGCCGGGAGCCACGAAGCAGGCGACGTCGTCGATGTGGCCGTTCGTCTCCTCGGGGTCGATGCCGTCCTTGACCCAGATGACCTTCTCGACGCCCAGGTAGTCCTTGAGCTTCTCGTCCATGTACGCGCGCAGCTCCTCGGACCATGCCTCGTAGTCGGTCGCGGACGCGTTGCGGCCGGGATCGAGCAGGCACATGTCGGTGGTGACGACCGTGCCCTCGCCGTCGACGTGGATGGAGCCGCCCTCGAGGATGAGGCTCTCGGGGCGATAGCGGCGGCAGCCGCTCATCTCGGCCATCTTGAGGGCGATCTGCTCGTCCTTGTCCCACGGGAAGTACAGGCCGTTCTCGAAACCGCCGTAGGCGTTGAAGTGCCAATGCACCGCGCGCTTGTCGCCCTCGTCGTTGACCACCCAGGTGGCGCCGGTGTCGCGCACCCATGCGTCGTCGGTGGTCATCTCGATGACGGTGACGTTCTCGTCGTCCTCGAACACCGCTTTGGCGTTGGCGTAGTCGACCTGGTTCACGCACATCGTGACGGGCTCGAACTCGGCGATGGCACGGGCGACCGCGGCGTACTGCTTCTGGGCCGGCTTCGCGCCCCACGCCCACGTGTCGGTGCGGTGCGGCCACGCCATCCAGATGCGGGTCTGCGGCTCGAACTCGCCGGGCATACGGTAGCCGTCGGCCTTCGGGGTGGACACGCTCTCGTGAATCGTCTTCATAGCACAGGTCCTTTCGTTTGGTTGCACTACTGCTTCTAAGGGGATCGGTCGCCCACCCTCAAGCGGGCGACCGGGGGGTTTGGAGCGTTACGCCACCGGTACGGGCGCGGGCTCCTCGTCGTTCGCAGCCGCTTCGCCCTCGGGCTCGGCTTCCGCTTCCGCAGCCTCTTCGGCCAAACGCTCGGCGGCCAGGGCAGGCGTCAGGCCCTTGTACTCTTCGGTGCGGCCGCGCTTCGACCAGACGCGCACGACCTCGCCCAGGATAACGAACACCACGACGCCGATGAGCATGGGAATCTTCGACAGCTCTTCCTCCGTGCCGTTAAGGGGCACGATGGTGGCGATGATGGCCAGCACCAACTCGATCGCGGGGATAGCCAGCATCACGTACATGAGCTTGCCCTTGAACGGGAAGGTGAAGATGCGCTTGCGGTTCGGGTCCACCTTGCGCAGCTTGAGGAACGCCGGGAACATCGGGATGTAGCTGATGAGCAGGAACACGACGTTCATGGAGAACAGCATCCAGAAGATACCGTCGGAGATGGCCGGAATCGGGATGAGCTGCAGCATGAGGGCCAAGGAGGCAACCACGCCGTTGACGATAGCCGCGCCGGTGGGCATCTCGGTCTTCTTGTTCTCATGCGAGAACACCTTGGGCATGTTGCCGTGCTTCGCCGCGTAGTCGGCCACGAAGTTCACGCCGAAGGACCAGGAAGCCATGTTCGCGAACAGGGTGACCAGGAAGATGAGGCAGATGATGACGAAGATCGGAGAAGCCTCGCCCACCATGGTCATGACCGCGTAGATCATGCCGAAGTCGGGGTCGATCTGATCGGCCGGGATGGCAGCGCCGATGCCGAACGAGCAGAACAGGTAGATGGCGCCGATAGCCAGACCACCGAGGATGATAGCCTTCGGGATGTCGCGCTCGGGGTTCTTCATCGCGCCGGCGAACGTGCAGATAACCTCGAAGCCCATGAAGTTGAACAAGATGATGGACAGGTAGGTGAGCGCGTTCGTGTTGGTGAGGTCGGGCAGGAACGTGGCCGGCGACATGTCGCTGGCGAAGCCGTTGCCCATGGCGTACCAGATGCCCAAACCGCCCACGGCCACGGCGATGATCACCTTGAGCACCGCGCCGCCGTTGAGGATCCATGCGGAGTCCGACACCTTCGAGAAGCTCATGAACACGACGATCCACACGAAGGCCAGCTCGATGAGCAGCACCGGAGCCAACTCGAACTCGACGCCGAACACCATGCCCAGGATATCGGGGAACAGCGTGGCGAGCGAGGCGATCCACAGCGGGAAGTTGATCCAGTAGTACCAGGCCACGCGGCTGCCCCAGCGGTCGCCGAGCGCCTCGCGAATCCAGTCGTACAGACCGCCGTCGGAGTCGTAGGTGGTACCCAGCTCGGCTACGACCATGCCGTACGGCAGCAGGAACGTAAGAATGAGGAAGATCCACCAGAAGAACTGCTGGTTGCCGATGGCGGCGGCAGGGGCCGCGGCCTCGGCCACGAACACAACGCAGATAACGGAAAGAATGACGCTGATAAATGAGAACTTTTTGACTTTGCCCATTGGTTTCCCCTTCCAGGGGTTCAGCCCCACCGGGCCGCGTCAGCTTGCGCGCGGGCCCGACCCGGTAGAGCATTCGATCAGTGCGAAGGAACGCAGATCACTAGCCGATCTTGGCGAGCACCGCGTTCATGCGGGCCTCAGCCTCGTCGGCCACGGCGGCGTCCTCCTTCGTCTTGGGGCAGAGGTAGGCCAGGATCGCGCGGATGGAGTGCTTGCGGTTCTCGGCCTCCACCCAGCAGAGGCTCCGCTCGGGATGGTCCATGACCT
>NZ_PPTT01000033.1 GCF_003339815.1 Eggerthella sinensis | reverse complement strand
GGCTGGGGAAGAGCGCGCAAGGAGGGGGCGAGGGGCACCGTGGGACTCTAGCGCTCTACCTCTCCTCCATCTCCTCCAGCAGGACGCTCTTGGATATCGTTGCCAGTCTCACTCCCTTTTTCATTCTTATGCGATTGATTTTGAGGTCGAGCAGGCCGGCTGACTCGAGGTCGATGGTGGTGCAGTAGGAGACGGCTTGTCGGGGCGCTTTGCCGGCGAGGGCGCGGGCTACCGAGGCGTCCTCGGCGAGCATGCGGGCGCGCTTTGCGGGCGGCGTCGTGTCGTCGAAGTAGGCGTGGCGGGGGAGGAAGCCGTTCATGAAGCCGGCCACCACCAGCACGTCGGGGGACAAGCCGATCATCTGGCGATACGGTACGACGGCAACGGCGTGCTCGTCGTTGAGGCAGGGGAGCATCAGGCGGGTACGCGCACGGCGCGCCATGGAGGCGGCATCGGCAGCAGCATCGGCGGCGTCGTCGAGGCACAGCGAGACGATGGCGTCGGGGGCGTGCTGCTCGGCGCCATCGGTGACGGCGCGGGCGAGCTCGTCGAGCAGCTGCGCACCTGCGAGGCCGCTCGCGTGCTCGATGAGCGCGGTTCCCGCTTGGTACGCCGCGACGACGCGCGCCATGCCCACGACGCCGTCGTCCGCTTCGGTCGCCGCAAGCGCCTCGACGAGCCCGCGGCCCTGCGCGCGCAGATGCGCGAACGCGGCGCTGTTCAGCAGGTAGTCGCCGAAGCCGCACCAGCAGCGCCACGCCGTGGCGTTGCGGGGGTCGGCCACAAGCTCGAGCGCCGTCAGCAGGCGCGCGGCCGCGCAGCGCGCGTCATCGCGCACGTCGCCGCGCAGCGCCGGCGGCTGCTCGCTCGGCAGGGCCTCCGCCGGCACGTCGCGCGCGTCAAGCGCCGCCATCAGGCCGCGCGTCCATGCAGGATGCGGCGAGGCCACTACCACGTGGGACGCGGGCACGCCCGCTTCGACGGCGTCGGACACGTAGGCGGCCACGCGCGCGAACTCGTCAGAGGGGTCGTCGCAGCTCAGAACATCGGAGGCGGCAAGCGTCCGTTCCGCAGCGCCTTCGCCCGCCGCCTCAAGTTCCACAAGCTCCGCGTTCGGATGGCGCTCCGCGAACTCGTCGAGCCCGGCGGCGTAGGGGTAGGAGTCGAACGCTTCCACGCAGGCGGTCGCATCGCCCGCCACCGCAATGCTCGTGCGGGCGACCAGTTCCGTCATCATCTGCGAAGCGCGGCTCAAGCACGAGTAGTCGTCCACGACGACATGCGCGAACGCGTGCGCCGCCCGCTCCTCGTCGCGGGAGCGTGCCTGGCGCAGAGCGCGCACCGCGAGGTTCGCCGCCTCCGGCTCGAGCACGCCGCGCATGAACGCGAGGTTCTCTTTGAGCAGCGCGTGCAGGTTCGTCTCCTGATCGGTGATGAGCCAGGCGGGGTCGTCGTCGGCGAGCTCGGTCCACGAGCGGTGGAAGAACTTGAGCATCTCGCGCAGCCGCTTCGGGCGCAGGCCGCTCACCATGAGGTCTTCGAACAGGAACTTCTCCTCGAACGGAACCAGCAGGCGCGCATCGCGACCCGTGAGGGCAACGGCGTCGGCGCCGCTCAGCACGTCGAGTGCGAACGCGCGCGGCGTGGTAACGCGCACGGCGCGCGCCGCGTCGCCCAGGCGCGCTTGCAGACGCAGCTCGAACGCGCGCGCCGCCTGCGGCGAGGCGCAGAACGCGACGACGCTCTCCGGTCCGTCGGACGCCGCGCAGGCGGCAACGCGCTCGACGAGGCGCGCGGTTTTGCCCGTGCGCGCGCTTCCGCGGAAGCGCAGCGCCTCAGGCGCAAACGTGTCAATCATGGTGGTCCTTCCCGTGCCGGTTGCAAGCAGAAGGCGGCTCGCCCCCGCAGCCCTTGCCGAGCCGCCTTCTGCTTAGAACCGTTCATGCGGGGGCCGGCCGCTGCAGCTGCGGCCGGCCCCCGACGAGGAGGGGTTAGGGTTGCGCGACGTCGATGTCGCCCGCATCGCGTTCGTCGGCCGGCAGCACGCGCGCCGCTTCCGTCGCGTGCTTCTTCGGCAGCAGCGGCATGGTGATGGCGCTGGTGGGGCAGGCGTCCACGCAGGCGCGGCACTTCGTGCATTCGCTCCACGCCGCCTCCGAAAGCTGCGGATGCCGCGGGTCGATGCCTTCGCCGCAAGCGCGGCCGCAGGCGCCGCACGTGCGGCCCTTCGCCGTTTCCAGGCACGTCGCGTCGTCGATGGTGGGCACGAACGTCCTGTTCGCCTTCGCGATGAGGCTCATGAACGCCGACAGCGGGCACAGCCGGTGACACCACTTCTTGAACAGCAGCACCTCGGCAATGAGCAGGGCCGGCACCACGATGAGCGACCACGTGACGTCGCCGTGCGCGAACAGGTTGATAACCAGCAGGATGGTGGCGAACGTCAGACCGATGGGGCACACGAGGCAGAACACCGGGAAGCCGAAGGCCACCGTGGACACGAGCGCGCCGCCCAGCACGAAGTGCCGCGCGTCGAGCGCCGCCCCCCGCTTCGCGGCACACGAGGCGCAGCCCGCGCCGTCCTTGTCGCACGAGGACGCAAGCGCCGCCGTTTCGGCCTCCGTCAGCGGCGCGGCCACGTCGGCAGCTGTCGCTTCTTCCGGTTTCTTTCCCTTCGAGAACACGCCGCGCAGCTTCTGCACGAGAGGCACGGGGCACATCCAGCCGCAGAACGCGCGGGCGAACACCACGATGAGCAGCACCATCGCCACGAGCGAGATGACGGCGCGCGGCACCATCATCTTCGAGGCCAGCATGGTGCCGAGCGCTCCCAGCGGGCACAGGATGGAGAGGTCCCCGATGCCCGGCGCCGACATGGTGCCCAATCCCACGTTCGTGACGAACCCAACCGTGATGATGACGATGATGGCTGCGGCGGTAAGGGTGCGCAGCGACTTGGAATGTTTCTTCATGCGTATCCCTTACCCTTCAACCTCGTCGAGCGGATGCACGACGATGGCGCGCGCGGTGGCGCCTTCCGAAATCGAACCGTTCTGCAGCGACACGCACACGCTCTCGCACGCGCCGCACCCGTTGCACGTGTCGGTGAGCACGATGGGGCGGTTGTTCTCGTCAAGCTCCATGGCCTCATAGGGACACGCGTCGTAGCAGAAGCGGCACCCCGTGAGCTTGTACGCCAGGCACCAATCCTGGTTGATGACCGCCTTGCCGATGATGGTGCTCTCGGCCGTGGCGTCGGCGGGCAGCTTGAGCGCCTCGGTGGGGCAGGCTTGCACGCACAGCGGTTGCCCGCCGTGCTCGTCGGCGCACCAGTCGCACCAGCTCGCGGAGAAGTCGAACGTGGGCGTGCGCATGTTCAGCACGCCGTCCTCGATATGGGCGGGGGCAATCACGTCGCGCGGGCATATCTCGTAGCATTTCTCGCAGCGGATGCACGCCGAGATGAGCCGCTCTTCGTCCTGACCGCCCGGAGGGCGTACGATGGAGTTCGACCCCACGTACTTGAGTCCGCCCAAACCCAGCATGACGGCGGCGCCTCCCGCTCCCAAACACAGCGTGCGCCTGCTCATGCCGGCTACGCGCTTCGTACTCTTCGGTGCGTTGTTCTCCATGGTTGCTACTCCTCGACCACGAGCAGGTCTTCGAGGAACAGCAGGTCGGTCTCTAAAAAGCCGTCGGTAAGGTGTGCCAGGCCGCGGTACAGATCGGTGCTGGCGAAGCGCTTCATGTCGGACGTCAGCATGGGAGACCAGGCCGCCAGGTGGTCGTCGAGGAAGTTCTTCTGCGTGGTGAGCAGCTCGAACGCCGCTTCTTCGTCGCCGCGCTCGAGCGCCTCCACCGTGCGGTTGATGAGGATCTGCTCGAATTCCAGCTCGAGGGCGATGTGGTCTTCGCCCTCCTTCCAGCTGTCCTGCTTGTCCAGCCCGCAGGCGCGGTAGATGGCCAGCACTTCGTCGCGCGCCTCCTGCATGAGCAGGCGCTTCTCGGAGGTGTATACGCTTTCGAACGGGTAGGCGGCCGAGAACGCGTCCACGCCGTGTCCGATGAACGTGCGCGTGTAATCGACGGCGAGGTCGGTCACGCTGTTGTCCCAGGTGTTGCTCAGGTACGTGGCCATGAGGCGGTAGCCCTCGTCCACGTCGGCGTTGCCCGTGTTCGCGGGGAAGCGCATGGCGCGCAGCTCGTCGAGCAGGGCGCCATCGATTTCCACGCGATACAGCCGCGAGAGCAGGCCGTACGTGGCCGCGCGCTGCTGATTGAGCTTGATGAGGTCGTGCAGGGTCGCCTCGTCGGCGGCGGGCGCGGCGGCAGGTGCGATGGTCTCGGTCATGGTTACTCCTTCTCGTCAGCGGTTGCGGGGGCGAGCCACGCCAGAGCGGCGCGGCCGACTTCGGTGGTGACCCAGGTGCTCTGCCAGATCAGCGCGCCGCACTTTTCCAGACGGTCCACGAAGTGCGGGCCGTACAGGCGCGGTTGCTGCACGAGCGGGTCGTGATCCACGGCGTCGTTGATGGAGGAGGTGGTGGCGCCGCCCTCGGCAGCGCACAGGGTGAGGATGCGCGCGTAGATGTCCTCGTACGCCGCATCCTGTTCGAGCAGTTCGCGCAGGCGTTCGAGCGGCTTGTCCGCCTCGAGCGCGCGAAGCCCCGCCTCGGTGGTGCGCCAGAAGGTTTCGAGCGGCTCGCGCGCCTCAAGGTACTCCACGCCGTCCACTACCACCGTCTGCGGCTCGAGGTCAACCTGTTCGGCGGGCTCGCCGTCGTCGGTCACGCGCTCGAGCGCTCCGGCGCGCTCGAGCAGGGTGCACAGGTTCGCGGCGCTGTATACCGAGAAGTTGTGTTTCTGCAGCTCATCGACGTGCGCGTTCACCGCGGCAACGGGCTGCGCCTCGCGGCACTGCGCCAGGATGGCAAGCAGCACGGCGCGACGCGGTGCCATGGTGGTGAGCAGCTCGTCCGTGCGTTCGTCGGCCGGCCGCTCGTCAACGCGGCTGGCGGCCTCGTGGGCCTCGTCGGTTTCGGCATGGTGTGCGAGATTGAGATTCGTGGAATCGTGAGTCATAATCGCCCCTCGTCAGACATTGTTTGCATCTACGATGCGCGCACGGCATCGCGAACCTCACCCCTGAGGCTCCTACTTTTGCAAACAATGTCCGCGTCCCGCGCGGTACGGCGCAGGGGCGGACTCCCCAATTCGGCATGATAGGCGCGCGCCGCTCACGTGTCAAGCGGGCAAAAAAACTTTGGGATGGTTGCAGCCCCCCCCCCGCCGTTACCGTTCCTGGAACAGGCGCGCTTCTTCCTCGAGCGCGGTCAGGAAGCGCGCGAGCGACTCGGGGCGCGCCCCCGTCCGGTACAGCGCATAGAACGGGAAGCAGGCATCCTCGTCCACGAAGGGAAGCACGCGGTACGCGTCGGTGAGGGGCTGCTGCTTTTGGATGGACTGCTCGAGAATCAGCAGGTTATCGGCGATGTCGAGCGTGGGAAACTCGTGGATGGACTCGAGGAACACCGAGTTGTAGATGGGCTGCACCCCATGCCGCGCGAACAGGGCGCGCGCAAGCTCGGCACCCGCGATGGAGTAGGCGCCTGCGGGCGAGAGCATCTTGCGCTGGTCGAAGTCGGCAAGCGCGATGGCGTCCTTGCGTGCGAGCGGATGGTCGTCGGCCATGATGGCCACAAGCGGGTCGTCGAAGAGGTGCAGCACCTCCACGCCCTTCGGCAGCGGCGTCTCGTGGTCGAGCATGGTGAACGCCACGTCGAGCGAGCCATCGCGCACGAGGTCGACGAACGAGCGATGGTGATCGTCGCTGTAGCGCAGCGACAACGGCTTCCCCAGCTTCTTCTGCTGTGCGGTGATGGAGCTGATGAACCCCAGAATGTGCGTGTTGAGGTACAGGCCACCCACCATGATGGGCGGGCACTGCTTGAGGTCGGCGATGCGTCGCAACGCGCGGTCGTGCGCCTCGATGATGTCGGTGGCCTCCTCGAACAGGATGCGCCCCTCGGGCGTCAGGCGCACGTGGGCGCTCGAACGAACCAGCAGTTCGGCCCCGCATTCCTTCTCCAAAGCCAGCACGTGCTTGCTCAGCGTCGATTGCGCGGTGTTCAGCTTGCGCGCGGCTTCGCTGAAGTTTCGGCAGAACACGATTTCGATGAATTCCCGCAGGTACGAAAAGTGCATGCTGTCATTCCCCCCTGGAATACGAGCTTGCAAGCATGTCGTTTGAGCATGCCCCCTCAGCTCAGTACGATGACCGCGACGGGCATCCGTCAAATAGTACAAACAAAGAGTGAACGATTCAAGTGGAGGAGGGGGAATGAAACAATTGAACTGCACGCGCCGAACGTTCGTGAAAGCCGCCGCAGTCTCGAGCGTTGCGTTGGGTGCGGCTTCGGCCGGCGCCCCGGCGGCGCTCGCGGAGGGTACGGCCGAAACGACCAGCTCGGTGCAAAAGATTCGCAGCCATTGTCGCGCCTGCGGCAAGATGGAATGCGGCACATGGGTGTGGGTGCAGGACGGTCGCGTCATCGACATCACGGGGGACGAAAGCGCCATCACGAGCCGCGGCAACCTGTGCGCGAAGGGCAAGTCCGCCATGCAGGCGCTCTACCATCCCGACCGGCTGCGCTACCCCATGAAGCGCACGAATCCGAAGGGCGAGGACCCGGGCTGGGTGCGCATCAGCTGGGACGAGGCCATCGAAGCGGGCGCGAAGGGCTTCCAGGAGAGCATCGACAAGTACGGCGGGCCGTCCATCAAATCGCTGCACGGCACGAGCCGTATCACCAGCTACGGCTCCATGATGTTCGGCTACTACGTGGGCAGCCCCAACGGCGGCTGCACGGCCGGTCAGGTGTGCAAGGGCCCGCGCTGCGAGTCCGGCGCCATGACCTGCTTCCCCGCGCACTGGACCTCGCTCAACGACGGCGTGGAAGTGTTCTTCCAGTGGGGCACGAACCAGGAGGTGTCCAACTACGACAACGCGAACCGCGTGACCGTGGACGCCCAGGTGAACGCCCGTAAGTCCATCTGCGTGGGTCCGCGCTTGCAGAACCTCGGCAAAGAGGCCGACATCTGGGTGAACCTGCGCCCCGGCACCGACGACGCGTTCGGCGTGGCTATGCTCAACGTCATCGTGAACGAGATGAAGTCCTACGACGAGCTGTTCGCGAAGAAGTGGACCGACGGCCCCTTCCTGCACGTCGCCGACCTTGATCCGAGCGGCTTCGAGTGGACCGCCGTGCTGGAAAACCAAAGCTACCCGCTGAACATCCGCACGCAGCTGCTGAAGGAGTCGGACGTGAAGGAGGGCGGCAGCCCGCAACGCTTCATGGTGTGGGACAAGAAACACGATCGTCTGACCTACTTCGATGCCGAAACGGCGCTGTGGGAAGGCGAGGGGGAGTACGTCAAGCCCACGAAGATGACGAAGCACGGCGAGGGCTACCTCGTTGAGGACCCGGGCTTCCAGGTTGACATCGACCCGGCGCTCGACGGCACCTACGAGGTGCAGCTCAAGGACGGCCGCACGGTGAAGGCCACTCCGACGTTCCAGGAATTCTGCGACCGCATTGCCGAATGGGATGTGGAGAAGACGGCCGAGCACTGCTGGGTCGATCCGAGCGTCATCCGCGAGGCGGCGCAGGAGTACGGCTGCAAGCTCATGCAGGGCGGCATCCAGTACCAGCTGGCGCTCGAGCACGCGGGCAATGCCATCCAGGCCACGCGCATCCCGCTCATCCTGTCGGCGCTCACGGGCAACCTCGACACGCCGGGCGGCAACCGCGGCGGCGAGTCGGTGCACTACCTGTACAACGTGTTCATCAACTACGCCACGCCGTTCGGCGCGCCGCAGCAAGACCCTGAGCTGCGCGCGAAGGTGGCGGGCGGCGACAAGTTCCCGCTGCTGCCGTGGTTCCAAACCATCGGCGGCGCCGCGTTCCATCACGATCAGACGAGCGCCACCGAGATGATCCTCACGGGCAAGCCGTACCCCATCCGCTCGATGATCTCCTCGACGGGCACGCACCATCACTCCGGCAACGCCACGCGCAACTGGGAGGCGTTCAAGTCGCTCGACTTCTACTGGGCCGCCGAGCTGTGGCATGCGCCCACCGTGGAGCTGGCCGACATCCTCGTGCCCGCCGCGCACTTCCTCGAAGTGGACAACCTGCGCATCTCGCAGGGCGGCGAGAGCGGCTTCGGCGCGCAGGTGGCCTGCGTGAAGCCCCTCGGCGAAGCGCGCTGGGACACCCCGCAGATCATCCAGATCCTCAAGAACATGGGCATTCCCTGGTGGCCGACGAGCGCCGAGACGGCGCCGCCGTTCTGGCCCAAGGAATGGCTCGACACGCAGTGGCCCGACGAGCAGCAGGTGAACGAGCTGGCCATCCTGCACTCCACGCACGGCATGCAGATTCCCGGCCCTGACGGCGACAAGCTGGAATTCAAGGACTGGGACGACTTCAAGCAGCAGTACCAGGAGCACGGCCAGTGGGACCTGCGCAAGGTGAGCCCCATCGGCTACTACCGCCGCCACCTGCTGGGCTACATGCGCCACGATGGCCTGCCGGGTTGGGAAACCCCCACGACGAAGTTCGAGCTGTGGTCCACCATCCTCGAGTCGTACCATCCCGGCGAACAGCTGCCGGTGGTGCGCGAGCCGCAGGAAAGCCCGTACTCCACGCCCGACGTGTACGAGGAGTACCCCATCGTCATCACGACGGGCCGCCGCATCCCCGTGTTCTTCCACAGCGAAGGCCGTCAGCAGCCCTACACCCGCGAGCAAGCGGTGGCACCGACGTTCCAGATCAACCCCGAAACGGCAGCCGATCTGGGCATCGAGCAGGGCGATTGGTGCTGGATCGAATCGCGCCGCGGCAAGGTGCGCCTTATCGCCGACCTGTTCTACGGCATCGCCCCCGGCGTGATCGAGTCCGACCATGGCTGGTGGTTCCCCGAGCTGCCCGCGCCGAGCCATGGCTGGGAGCTGTCGAACATCAACGCGCTGGTGGACGACCAGGCGCAGTGCCCCATCAGCGGCGCGACCACGCTGCGCGGGTACCTGGTGAAGGTGTACAAGGCCACGCCCGAGAACTGCCCGGACGGGAACGTGATCCCCTGCGCGCAGGAGGACGGTACGCCCATCATCGTGGAGCCCGACGACCCGCGCCTCAAGGCGTGGATGCCGATGAAGCCGGAGGAGGTGTGATATGACCCAGTATGCAATCGCCACCGACCTCAACCGCTGCGTTTCGTGTTTGGCGTGCTCGGTGTCGTGCAAGATCGTGAACAATATCGCGCCGGGCGCGTTCTGGAACAAGGTGCTGCGCATCGGCCCGAACCCCACACCCGGCGGATCGGGGCACTTCCCCGACGTGGAGATGTACTACCTGCCGGTGACCTGCCAGCACTGCGCCGATCCCGAGTGCGTGAAGGTGTGCCCGACGGGCGCCTCGCACAAGCTGGAGGACGGCACGGTGCAGGTGGACAAGGCGAAGTGCATCGGCTGCCAGTTCTGCGTCATGGCCTGCCCCTACAGCGTCCGCTACCTCAACGAGAGCGAACGCGTGGTGGAGAAGTGCACGCTGTGCGAGCAGAAGACCGCGCAGGGCGAGCTGCCCGAGTGCGTGCGTCAGTGCGGCGGCCGCGCCCGTTTCTTCGGCGACCTGGAGAAGGGCGTCGAGACGTTCGTGGGGCCGCCCGACGCCGAGGGCACGTTCCAGCCCATCACGGCGACGAGCCGGGAGTGGTCCGAGGCCGACGTGCACCATCTGCCCGACGTGGGGAACAACCCCTCCTTCGTGTACATCCTGCGCAACCGTACCTGGCAAGGAGGCGATGAGTAATGGAACTGCAGTGGCCTTTGATCATCTTCACCACGCTCGTGGCGTGGTCGGCAGGGCTCTTCGCCAGCCAGTGCGCGTTCGCGCTGAAGGGCGTGGGGAAGAAAGCCCAGATGTCGGCATGGATTGTTTCGGCGGTGCTGCTGGTGGCGGGCGGCATCGCGGTGTTCTTCCACCTGCAGCATTGGGAGCGCATCTTCAACGGCTTCGGCCATCTGACCAGCGGCATCACGCAGGAGCTCATCGCTATCGTGGTGCTGGGCATAGTGGCCGTCGTCTACCTCGTGCTGCTGCGCAAGTCCGATGACGGGGGCAGCGTGCCCGCGTGGATCGCGGTGGTGGGCATCGTGGTGTCGGCTGCGCTCGTGGCCGTCATGGCGCACTCGTACATGATGGCGGCGCGTCCGGCGTGGGATTCCGTGTTCTGGATACTCTACGTGCTGGGCAACGCCTGCGTGCTGGGCCCGGCGACGTTCGCCCTGCTTCCGGGTGCGACCTCTGCGGACGAGGACGCGGCTCTTCCCGCCTCTGTCGGCCTGTTCGCCGTGATCGGCGCCGTGGTGAATGCGGTTACCACGGCGGCGTACGCCATCGCGCTGCAGATGAGCGGCTCCGCTTTCGCCGATGTGGGACGCTCGTTCATGATGATGCATCCCATGAAGCCGGCGGTGGACGTCACGGCGGCAACCAACGTGTTCGCCGGCGAGTTCGCGCCCGTCATGTGGGTGGGCGTGCTGCTGGTAGGCGCGGTGCTTCCCCTGGCGGCCACGTTCCTGGCCTCGCGCAAGGGGAGGGGACGCTCCTCCGTCTCGCTGTGGATGGCCGTGGCTGTTGCGGCGGCGCTCGTGGGCGCGGTGTGCATGCGCGTGGTGTTCTACAGCGCCGGTACCAGCGTGTTCATGTTCTAAGCTCCCTGCGCCTTGCCCCTGCGTCGCACCTGGTCATCGGTGCGGCGTAGGGGCAGGCCAGGGATGTGCGGCAGGCTGAAAGCCTTCGCATGGGCGCGATTCGCATCCCCATACCCCTTGCAACGACGAATCGCGCCCACCCGAATGCTTTTGAACCATCGCTGCGCACGCGCGCAAAAAGGGCTATACTAGCGCGTGCAAGGGGGTGGACGAGAAAGGGTGTTGTCATGTCTCACGTGACGAATTTCTTCGGTCTGCTCGAACAACTACAGAGCGCAGACATCACGGTCCATCAGAACCGCTGCGCCGTCGTGCGCAACCGCAACGCAACGTGCATGAAGTGCGCGGAAGTGTGCACGTCCGGATGCATCTCCTACGACGATAACGAGCTGGTTATCGCGCCGGAGAAGTGCATCGGCTGCGGCACGTGCGCCACCATCTGTCCGACGTGCGCGCTCGAAGCGCATCGGCCCGACGATGCCGAGCTGCTGCAGTCGTGCCTGAGCGCGTGCGCGCAGGCCGACGGCGAGGTGATCATCGCGTGCGAGCAGCTGTTGTCGGCCGCCGAGGGCCTCTACGATCCCGAGAAGGTGGTGGGCGTGGCCTGTCTCGGCCGCGTGGAGGAGAGCCTGCTCGTGTCGCTGGCCGCGCAGGACGCCGCGCACGTGAGCCTCGTGCGGGCGAAGTGCGCGAGCTGCGCGCACGCCGTGGGGCACGACACGGCCGAGCTCGTGTGCGCAACGGCGAACACGCTGCTGGAAACCTGGAACAGCCCCCTGCGCGCGAGCATCGTGGACAAGCTTCCATCCCTCGCGCGCCTGGCGCAGGACAAGGGCTACGACGCCGGTCGGCGCGGCTTCTTCGCCACCATGAAGGGCGAGGCGAAAAACGCCGCCGTCACCACGGCCGACTATGCCGTGAAGGATGCGCTCGGCGTGGAAGAGCAGCAGGCTCCCAAGTACGTGAAGGTGACGAAGGACGGCACGCTGCCGCACTTCATCCCCCATCGTCGCGAGCGTTTGCTCGACGCGCTTGCCGCGCTCGGCGAGCCGCAGGACGTGATGATCGACACCCGCCTGTGGGGCCATGTGGTCATCGAGGCCGACGAGTGCTCGTCGTGCCAGATGTGCGCGACGTTCTGCCCGACCGGCGCCATCGCGAAGTTCAAGGAGGAGGACGGCACGTTCGGCGTGGAGCATCGCCCGAGCGCGTGCGTGAAGTGCCGCTGCTGCACCGACATCTGCCCCGAGGACGCGCTGTGGCTGTCCGACGAGGTGTTCGCCGTCGACCTGCTGTCGAATGCCGTGGAGCGCTACGAGATGAAGCCCCTCAAGAACCCTCCGGGCAACCCCCATCAAATCTACCGCAGCATGAAAGACCTCATCGGCATCGACCAAGTATACGAGCGGTAGGGACTACTCCCCGTTTGCTGTTTCCACGAGGTTCATGAGTTCTTGTTGGGTGTGGATGTCGAGCTTCTTGTAGATGTGGCGCATGTGGGTGCGGGCGGTGCCTTCGGAGATGTAGAGCTGCTCCTGGATGTAGGCGGCGTTGCGGCCCTTCGCCAGCAGAAACAGGACCTCGGTCTCCTTCTTCGACAGCAGGTAGCGGTTCGCCACCTGCTCGCAGGCGCGCTTGAAGCGCCCGGCGCGCGCCTTCTCGGGCGGCACGGGGGCGTCGGGGCTTTGGGCGCGCTCCACCATCTCGCGCACGGGGTTGTCGGACTCGCCGATGACCACGGCGCGAATCTCGCTGCCGCGGGGCAGGGTGCCGAACCCGACCACGATGCACGCAAGCGTCACGATCATGGTGCTGGGCGACCCGAGCGCGCTGCCCAGCTCGGCGATGTGGGCGGCGGCCAGGGCGCCCACGAGCGTGCCGAGCGCCAGCGAGCCGCGCCCGAAGCCGTACACGATGAACGACGTGAGGCGGAAGCGCTGCGTGATGTCGCCGTAGCTCACCCACATGGCGCCTTCGAACAGCAGGTAGCACAGCAGAAACGCGAACGTGGTGAGCGGGGTGACGTCGTCGATGAAGTACACGGCGACCAGCGCCACGGCGATGAGCGGCAGCAGGGTGCGGAACATGAAGTTGAGGTGCTGATGCTGCACGAGCATGACGGCTATCATGAGCGCGCACGCGGCGAGCGCCGCCACGCTGATGCAGGCCACCTGCACGCCGAGGTCGCCCACGAGATGCATGTCGGCGATGGCCTGCCCGCGGATGGACCCCAGCGCGAAGCCGAACAGCAGGCTGGGCGCGCAGATGCGCAGCGCGAAGGGCACCTTCTTCACCTTGAGCGTGACGGCGGCGAACTCCAGCTTGTCCACGAGCACCGAGCTGCAAAGGTACAAACACCAGCACTCCACGAAGGGCAGCAGCGCGGTGACCACGGCGTTGAGCGGGCTGAGCAGATCGAGGTTCGACACGAGGGCGAACACGACGATGCCCACCACGAGCGACAGCGCCGTCGACGTGACGATGGTGGCGATGTCGCACTGCCCGAACGACACGCCGAAGCTCATGAGCAGCACCGCCGAGCCGATGCCGGTGGCCGCGCCTCCCGCGATGATGGCGGCGAAGCCGAGCGACGTCTCCACGTCGGCCGCGCACACGAGCAGAGTGCCGCCACCGGCCAGAAACGCGCCGATGAAGCGGCTGAGCGCGCGGCGGTGCGGCGTGAACAGCAGGCGGCGCAGCATGCGCGAGCAGGTGCCGTACGTGAACAGCGATAGGACGAGGAACACGAGCGAGGCGAGGTAGAAGACGCTCGCCGAGGAGCCGGGATCGCCGGAGTTCCAGAAGAACAGCGAGCCGCCGTTGAACATGGTGAGGTACACCCATGCCCAGTGCACGCCGAATCCCACGATGAGCGGCAGCGAGAGCTTCCCCAGTGAAAACCGGTCGTCCTCGCTCACTTCCACTTTGAGTCGCGGCAGCTTGATCTCCATGATGGACGTGCCCCCTCGTCGTTTTGAACGCCCGGTTCCATCCCCGAACACCATCATAGCGCACCGGTGCGCGCTTCCCGTTTTCGCCGGCTGAATTTTGGCGGCGCTGATGGCCGTTTCCTGGGGTTATGCGAAAAATCATAGGCTCAGTATGATGCGTGGCCGGGTGGTTTTCGCCAAAAATCATAGGCGTGCTGGGAGGGTTGATGCCCCGCTGCTTCCTAGGATGGTCCCATCGTTTCAGGTAGCGGATTTGAAACGGAAGACGAGAAAGGAAGGTGGGGATCAATGGGTCAGCTTACGCTCACGCGTCGCAGCTTCATGAAGACGATGGCGGTCACGGGGGCTGCTGCGTCGCTCGCCACGGTTGCCGAGCCGATGCAAGCGCTTGGCGAAACTGTCAGCGCCACGGCGGGCGAGGTCAAGCGCATTCGCTCGTGCTGCCGCGCCTGCGGCAAGGTGGAGTGCGGCGTTTGGGTGACGGTGCAGGACGGAAAGGTCATCAAGGTTGAAGGTGACGAATCCGCGCCGCAGAGCCGCGGGCACTGCTGCTCGAAGTCGCAGTCGTCCGTGCAGGCGCTGTACCATCCCGATCGGTTGCGCTTCCCGGTGAAGCGCACGAATCCCAAGGGCGAGGACGACCCAGGCTGGGTGCGCATCACGCTCGACGAGGCGTTCGAACTGTGCGGCGAAAAGCTCAGCGAGATCAAGGCGAAGTACGGCGGAGAGTCCATCTTCGTGATGTGCGGCACGTCGCGCGTGTGGTCGCTCGGGCCCTACCAGGGCATGAAGCAGCTGTTCGGCACGCCGAACGCGCATCTCGCGTACCAGGTGTGCAAGGGCCCGCGCCACTTCGGCGGCATCCTCACCGACGAGATGGGCTCGCCGTGGATGGAAGTGGAGGCCGAGCCGTCGGTGTACGTGCAGTGGGGCACCGCGTGCGAGTATTCCAACTACGACTCCACCAACCGCACCGTCACCGACGTGGCGCATCGCGCCACGAAGCACATCGTGGTGGACCCGCGCATGACGCCGCTCGGCAAGGAAGCCGACATCTGGCTGCCCCTGCGCCCCGGCACCGACGGCGCGTTGGCGCTGTCGTGGCTCAACTGGATCATCGAGAACGAAGCCTACGACGACACCATGGTGCGCCGCTGGTCGAACGCGACGTTCTTGTTCGTCGAGGACAAGCCGTGGCTCACGGAAGGCTGGCTCGCGGAGGGCAACGGCGGCGTGGAGATGAAGACGCGCCTGCTCACCGAGGCCGACCTCAAGGAGGACGGCAAGTACCAGCGCTTCATGGTATGGGACGAGGCGAACGAGCGCCTGACGTACTGGGACGCCGAGCTGAGCAGGTGGGAGGGCGAGGAGCACCGCATTCCCACCACGGGCACGTGGATCGAGCATCCCTACAAGCCGCTCGTGGCCGACGCGTGGCTGCCCGACCAGTCGTCCTTCGCCGATCCGGCCACCGAGCCCGACCGCTTCCCCGACGGCTCCGAGGAGTGCAACCCCAAGGGATTGCCGAAGAAGCCCGCGCTGCTGCCCGGCGCCGTCGAAGTGACGCTGCGCGACGGCTCCGTGCACCAGGCGCGCACCGTGTGGGACGCGTTCCACGAGATGACGAGCACGTACTCGATGGAGAAGACCGAGGAGATCACCGGCGTTCCCGCGGACAGGAGCGAGGAAGCCGTGCGCACGTGGACGACGCGCGTGAACCCGCTGCACGGCAACGGCGGCCTGCACTTCCAGCTGGCCACCGACCAGAACGGCAACTCCATCCAGAACATCCGCGCGCTGCAGATCATGAGCTGCATCACCGGCAACTCCGATGAACCCGCCGGCAACCGCGGCTCGTCGAAGGCGCAGTTCGACGGCAACCCCGGCCGCTCCAACATGCAGGCCGGCGCGCCCTACGGCGACGCCGCCAAGACGTGGGAAGGCCGCGATGTGGATCTCGAGGGCCTGGCGAAGAAGATGCAGGACTTCGTGCAGTACCTCATCGACAACGACTCGCCGCTGGCCGAGCGCTACGGCAACAAGGTGCCCACCGACGCCGAGGCCCTCGTCATCGCCAAGCGCATGGGCGGCGCGTTCCGTACGTCGCAGGCGTGGCCGAACCCCACCACGGTGTTCGAGCGCCAGGCGAACGAGGTGGACGCCGAGCGCTTCCCCCTCAACCGCTACTGGGCGCGCTGGGCCGACGCCAACACTATCTGGGACGGCTGCCTCGACAACAACGTGCCGTACCAGCTGCACGCGGGCGTGTGCCAGTCGGGCGACTTCATGAACATGGGCAACATCGACGTGGCGTGGGAAGCGCTCACGAAGCTCGACTTCTTCACCGACATCAACCTGTGGTTCTGCCCGAACAACGGCAACGCCGACGTCATCTTCCCGTGCTACCACTGGCTGGAAGTGGATACGACGCGCGTGAGCCAGGGCGCGGGCGGCTTCTTCGGTTGCGGGTGCGCCGCGGTGGAGGCGCCGGGCGAGTGCATCTACGACCCCGACTGGAACGTGGGCATGTACAAGGCCATGGGCGTGCCGTGGAACACGAAGGACGAATCCGCAGAGCCGTCCGACCTGTTCAACTTCGGCGAGAAGACCGACTACCGGTGGCCCAGCCGCAGCCGCGTGCTCAAGGACAACGTGGACCAGTGGAAGACCGCCGAGTTCCCCGACGGCCCCACGTGGGAGCAGGCCAAGGAGCATTTCCAGGAGCACGGCTGGATGGACTGCCGCGACTGGCATCCCGAGCGCTGGGGCACGTACCGTCGTCACGAGATGGGCTGGCGTCGTCAGCAAGGCGGCTTCAACCTGTACCCGCTCGTGGACGATCATCCGGGCTTCATGACGCCCTCGGGCCTCATCGAAATCTGGTCCATCGTGTGCGAGGCGTACCTGGGCGACGAGGACAAGTTCCCCGTGTACCGCGAGCCCACGAACTCGCCGGTGACCACGCCGGAGTACTTCGATGCGGGCATGGTGGATCAGATCGACGCCTCCAAGCTGCTCAACGACGACTATCCCGCCTCGTTGCAGGAGCACGCGGACGCCACGTTCCTCATGACCACCGGCGCGCGCCAGCCCGTGTACTTCCACTCCGAGCACCGGCAGCTGCCGTGGTGCCGCGAGCTGTGGCCGGCACCGCGTTTGGAGATGAACCCGAACGACGCCGCGCGCCTGGGCCTCGAGCAGGGCGATTGGGTGTGGATCGAAAGCCCGTGGGGCAAGGTGCGCGAAGTGCTCGACCTGTACTACGGCATCAGCAAGGGCGTGGTGAACGCGAACCACGCGTGGTGGTACCCCGAGATGGACACCGCGAGCCATGGGTTCGAGCAGGTGAACATCAACTGCGTCATGGACCCCTACGGGCAGGACGTGGTGTGCGGCGCGGCCACGATGCGCTCGGTGCCGGTGCTCGTGTACAAGGCGACGGCGGAGAACTCGCCGCACGGCAACCCGCAGCCGTGCGACCCGGATGGCAACCCGGTCATCTGCGACGCGAGCGACCCGCGTTTGAAGGAATGGATGGGCACGGGCATGCGCGCCCGCGTCCAAGGTGAAGATGCGTGGACGGGAGAGGGGGCGTAAAGGAAATGACGCAGTATGCAATCATCACCGATCTGAACCGGTGCGTCGGCTGCCTGGCCTGCACGGTGGCGTGCAAGGTGGCCAACGGCGTGAACGTCGGATCGTTCTGGATCAAAACGTTGCGCATCGGGCCGAATCCGAAGGAAGGCGGCAGCGGCGACTGGCCCGACGTGGAGATGTACTTTCTCCCCGTGCAGTGCCAGCACTGCTCCGACCCCGAGTGCGTGAAGGTGTGTCCGACGGGCGCCTCGCAGAAGATGGCCGACGGTACGGTGCAAATTGACAAGTCGAAGTGCATCGGCTGCCAGTTCTGTGCGATGAGCTGCCCCTATAACGTGCGTTACCTCAACGAGGAAGAGCGCGTGGTGGAGAAGTGCACCCTGTGCGAGCAGAAGGTGGCGCAGGGCGAGCTGCCGCAGTGCGTGGCGCAGTGCGGATCGCGCGCCCGCTTCTTCGGCGACCTCGAGCAGGGCGTCGACGGCTTCGAAGCGCCGGCGCACCCGAGCGAGCTCTCGTGCGGATACGACGACATGCAAGCGACGCGCGTGACGCTGAAGGACTACGTCGAGCCCTATACCGAGGCCGACATCCATCATCTGCCCGACGTCGGCAATGGACCGGAGCTCATGTACCTCCTGCGCTCCGACCGAAAGTGGAGGGGGTAAGCTATGGAACTCCAATGGCCCTTGATCCTGTTCACCACCCTGGTGGCCTGGTCCGCCGGCCTGTTCGGCGCGCAGGCCGTGGCCGTGCTGCGCGGCGGCGGAGGCCGCGCGCAGATGCCGGCGCTCGTATCCTCCGTGGCGCTGCTGGCCGCGGGCGGCATCGCGGTGTTCTTCCACCTGCAGCACTGGGAGCGCATCTTCAACGGCTTCGGGCACCTGACGAGCGGCATCACCCAGGAGCTGATCGCCGTCGTCGTGTTCGTCGTCGTGGCCGTGGCGTACTTCGTCATGCTGCGGAAGTCGAGCGACGGCACCGTGCCGAAGTGGCTGGCCGTCTGCGCCGTGGTCATCGCGCTGGTCACCTCCGCCGTGTGCGCCCACAGCTACACCATGGCCGCGCGTCCCGCCTGGGACTCCCTGCTCGAGGTCCTCTCCCTGGTAGGAGCCTCCTGCGTGATGGGCCCCGCGACCTACGCTTTGCTCTCCTCCTTCATGGCTGCAGGGGGAGCGGGGGACCAACCTGCTGAGCGCGCAGCCGAAGCCGGGGCCGGTGCGGGTCTCCTCGCCCTTCCCGCCCTGGTCGGCGCGCTCGTCAACGCCGTGACCGCTACGGCCTACGCCGCCTTCCTCCAGCTCTCCGGCTCCTCCTTCGCCGACGTCGGCCTCTACTTCGATCCGACGCACCCCACGAAGGCCATGGCCGACGCCGCCGCGGCCGTCGCCTCCCAGGCGCCCCTGCTGTGGGTCGGCGCCGTGGCCGTGGGCGCCCTGGTCCCGCTGGCCGCCTGCTTCCTCGGCCGCAGGTCCGGCAACTGGAAGCTCTGGGGGACGGTGGCCCTGGCCGCCGCGCTGATCGGCGCCGTCTGCCTCAGGATTGCCTTCTACAACCTGGGCCTGAGCGTCTTCATGTTCTACTAGGTGGCCTTCCGCCCCCTACTCCCCACCTTGCGCCCGCGGAACCCCTCCCATTCCGCAAGACCCCCCGCGGGCGCAATTGGGGGGGGGAGCCCCGCCTACTTCCTGCGCCCGCGGAATCCCTCTCATTCCGCAAGACCCCCTGCGGGCGCAATTGGGGGGGGGCGGGGCCCCACAAGCATCACTTTCCCGGCAAGCTCTTTTCGGGCGCGGTCCGTCCTCCCCAACCCCCTTGCAAACGGACGAACCGCCTCCGGAAAGGGCTTGCCTTTCGAGAACTACGCTTTCTCGGCTTCCACTAAATCCATGAGCTCCTGCTGTGTGTGAATATCCAGCTTCTGGTAAATATGCTGGCGATGGGTGGATACTGTGCTCTTCGACAGATACAGGTGCTCCTGCACGTACGGGAGGTTGCGTCCCTTCGCGAACATGATCATGATCTCGCCCTCGCGCTCGGAGAGGCCGTGCTTCTCAATCACCTTGAGGCACTGCGTGCGAAAACGCTGCTTGCGCGCGAGCGGAATGATATCCATTGCCCTGATCAGATCGGATTCCGAGAAGATCAACCCGCTTACCAGCAAAAGGATCAAGGTCGAGGCCAGCATGACGGGGTAGGCCGATTCGATCGAGAGGCCTGCCACGTGAAGGATGTAACGTCCCAGCAGCATGCCGAGAAGCGGTCCGATGGCCCAGGCTGCTCGCACGAACCCGAACGTCCGCACTCGCGCTTGCTGGTACCTGCCGCACACGGCGGTGATGATCACCCACATGAACATGCCGAAGCACGTGTAGGACGCCGCGTTCACCGCATGAGGCAGGTGCACGCTCACGCTCGGGTAGACGAGGGGCAGAGGGAGCAGCAGGACACCGCCCACCAACAGCAAAACCAGCGCATGGTAGCAATTCTTGGCCATGCGCTCGGTTTTGGAGCTGAGCAGGCCCAGCGCGATGACGATGATGCCCACGGTCACGCCAAACGCCGCAAACGACTGGGCGAGGGCGTAGGCGGTGCCGTCGGTGTTCGCGATGCCCATCTGTACGTAGAGCGTGCGGGCCGCTTCGTTGGCGAAGCCGACCAGCAGCGAGCAAGCCGCAAGCTTCGCTACCAGCTGCTTCCATTCGCTCTGCTCCTGCGCGTCGTCCAAGGCATGCTGATCGAGCAGCGAACAAGGCGACTCTTGAACGGCGAAGGGGATGCCCTTCTTCCCGAATTCAAGCAGCACGGACGCGACAAGCGGCATGCTCGCCGCGAACACGCAGGCCTCGAAGGGCGAGAAGAGCAGGAACAACGCGAACAGCAGAGCGGAAACGATGCTTCCCGAGGCGGCGCCGATGACGGTGCTTCGCATGGTCATGAGGCTGAAGACCATGCCGAACTTGAACAGGAACAGGCCGGAGAACAGGCCGGAAAGAGCGCCGGCGACGAATAGCGCAACCTCGCCCGCGGCACCCTCGAGCCCGGCAAGCGGCATGATGAGCGTGGATGTCGCAACGCCAAGCGGCAGCGCGAACGTCGTCCCCCTGCGTTCGAGCAGCATGCCCGTCGCGCGATCGAACGCACCCGCGAGCAGCAGCGTGAGCGCTACGGTGACGATCGATACCAAGTAGATGGCATCGAGCAAGGATTCCCCGTGTCCGTAGCTGGCGTAAAATCCCATGCTTTTGAAGCTCATGGACACCCATGCCATGTTGCAGCCCAATGCGGTTCCGATGGCAAGTTCGGCCGTCGTGGGCAGCGTGGCGGTGAGGGAACGTGCGTGATTGTGCGTGCTTTGCATAAGCGTACCCCTGCGCTTCTGCTCGTGCGGCTCGTCGTCCGCTTTTCTTCTTCCATTGTACCGCCCTGCCGTTCGGGACGCTTCGGCAATTCCAATTCATCGTGCGATTATTGGTGATTCCATTTTTCATATCACCTGGTCAATGGGCATCGTGCGATGAGCACGATGCGGTGCGCTCCAAAAACGGGCTTTCAAGACGATCCTGCTTCGGTGTCTGCTGGCTAAGCTCGGGCTGTGTTTGCATGATGACGAGAGGAGGAGGAATGGGAACGTTGTTCATGACGCGCCGCGCTTTTGCGAAGGCGTCGGCCGTGACGATTGCGGCAGCGGGCGTGGCCGGAATCGGCGGACAGGCGCTTGCTGAGCAGGAGGGGGCATCGTCGACGGGCTCGGGAGAGGTGAAGCACATCCGATCATGTTGCCGCGGTTGCGGCAAAATGGAATGCGGCGTGTGGATTACCGTCAAAGACGGTCGCGTCATCAAGTCGGAAGGTGACGAAAGCGCCTTCCAGTCGGCGGGCAACCACTGCGCCAAAGGACAGGCGTCGCTGCAGGCGGCCTACCATCCCGACCGGCTCATGTATCCGCTGAAGCGCACGACGCCGAAGGGCCAAGCTCCCGAATGGCAGCGCATCAGCTGGGACGAGGCGTATAAGACCACGGTCGATGCCATCCACGAGCTCCAGAAAAAGTACGGCAACGAAACGTGCATCTTCATGGGCGGCACGTCGCGAATTTGGGCAATGGGCCCCTACGGCGCGTTGAAGCAGTGCTTCGGCTCGCCGAACGGCATCCAGGCGAACGAGATATGCAAGGGTCCGCGCTTCTATGCGACCAAGCTGAACGACTCGAACGCCTACAGTTGGATGGAGGTGGTGGGTCATCCTCGCGTGTTCGTGCAGTGGGGCGGCGCGTCCGAGTTGTCCAACTACGACGATAGCTGCCGCACGACGGTGGACGTCGCCACGCGCGCCGACTGCCATATTCTCGTTGATCCGCGCCAGACGAACTTGGGCAAGGAGGCCGATATCTGGGTGAACCTGCGTCCCGGCACCGATGGTGCCGTGGCGAATTGCTGGGCGAACATCATCATCGAGAACGACCTGTACGATGATCTGTACGTGCGCAAATGGATGAACGCCCCCATGCTCGTCGTGGAGGAAGATTCCTTCAGCCCGACCCCGTCGAGCTCGAGCGCCCAGTCGAAGTCCATCAACACGCGCCTTCTGAAAGAGAGCGACTTGAAAGAAGACGGCTCCGACACGCGCTTCATGGTTCTGAACGAGCTGACGGGTGAGTTGAGCTGGTACGATGCCGGCGGCGACAACCCCGGTTGGGAAGGGGAGGACTGGGCGCCTGCGACGGCCGGAAAAGAGGCGCATCAGTTCGGTCTGGATATGACCGGACAGGCCCAGGGTTTCGTGCTTGACTACACCCCGTTTCCCGACGGCCTCTATCCGGCGCTCGCGACGGAGGCGGGCGGTCGCGAAGTGGAGTTAAAAGACGGGACGACGGTGCATGTGCGTACCGTCTGGGAGCGCTATAGGGAATTCTTGCAGGACTATACTCCCGAGATCGTGGAAGAAGTGTCCGGCGTGTCTGCCGACACGCTGCGCAAGGCGGCCATCACGTACGCCACGCGCGTCGACCCCTCAACCGGTTACGGCAACGGCGGCATCCAGTACATGCTGGCGGGCGAGCATGCGTGCAATGCCACGCAGAACAATCGCGCCTGCGATCTTTTGGCGGGGATCACCGGCAATATGGACGTGCCCGGAGGCATGCGCGGGTCCACGCCGGGATGGCCGGTGTACGACCTTGCCATGTGCGTCCCGGATTCCGGCAAGACCACGGCGTACACGCTTGACAAGATTCTCGGCAAGGAACGATTCCCCATGATCGGTTCCGACTGCAACCCCAGCTGGGCCGATGCAACCAGCGTGTACGACGCCATCGAGAGTGGAGAGCCGTACAACGTCACCTGCGGCATCGGGCAGACCGGAGACTTCATGAATCAGTCGAACTCCCTGTTTGCGTCCGAGCAGCTGTGCAAGCTGGAATTCTGGTGCTCCATCGACTTGTGGCATACGCCGTGCGTGGACATGGTGGCGGACATCGTGATGCCGGCTGCGCACTGGATGGAGCTCGATTGCATTCGCAAGTCGCAGGGTTCTTCCGGCGCATTCGGCGCAACGGTGAAGGCCGTCGATCCTCCCGGCGAGGCGAAAAACGATCTTGAGATCATCGTAGGGTTGTTCCAGGCGGCGGGCGTTCCGTATTTCGACGAAGCGGTTCACGGGGCGGCGTGGCTCGAAGGCGACGAAGCGGTGCGCGCGTGCAACAACATCGCACTCAAGGGCTTCCGGATCACCGAATGGGAAGAGTACAAGAAGGAATTCCAGGAGAAGGGCTGGTTCGACTCCAAGAAGGAGAAGCCGGAAGCGTGGGGTACGTATCGACGCTATCAGCTGGGAAACGGCGCCATCAACGGAGATTTCCCCCCAACTCCCAACCCTCATCAGGGGTGGAACACCACAACGCACAAGCAGGAAATATGGTCGACCGTGCTCGAATCGTGGCTGCCGGGACAGGGCGAGGAGTTTCCGAAGTTCGTCGAGGCCCCTCATGGTCCGGTTGCCGACCCCGGTTTGTTCGAGGACGACAACTCGTTCTTGATGACCACGGGCCGTCGCCAGGGAACCTATTTCCATTCCGAGCATCGTCAGCTGCCGTGGTGCCGCGAGCTGTGGCCGGTGCCGCGCTTGGAGATGAACCCCGTCGATGCCGAGCGCTTGGGCTTGGAACAGGGCGATTGGGTGTGGATCGAAACTGACCAGCACAAGATTCGCGAAGTGGTCGATCTGTATTACGGCATTGCTCCCGGCGTGGTGAACGCCGAGCATCAGTGGTGGTATCCCGAGCTGGACCAGCCCGATCACGGCTTCAAGCTGTCTGGCGTGAATTGCCTGATCGATCGCCACGCTCAGGATCGCATCATCGGCTCGTCCAACCTGCGTGCTTATGGCGTGAAGGTGTACAAGGCCACGCCGGAGAACTCGCCGTTCGGCAACCCGGTGCCCTGCGGCGACGATGGCACTCCCATCATCCACACCTGCGATGACGAGCGCCTGAAGAGCTGGATGCCGCTGTATGAAGGGAGGGAATAGATCATGACGCAGTATTCGATTTTGACGGATCTGAACAAGTGTGTTGGGTGTCTTGCTTGCTCGATCAGCTGCAAGGTGATCAATAACGTTCCCGTGGGTTCGTACTGGAACAAGGTGCTGCGCGTGGGGCCGAATCCGCGCGTTGAGGGAGGGCAATGGCCCGATGTGTACACGTACTTTCTCACGGTGCAGTGTCAGCATTGCGAGGACCCCGAGTGCGTGAAGGTGTGCCCAACCGAAGCCTCCCACAAGTTGGAGGACGGCACCGTGCAGATTGACAAGTCGAAGTGCATCGGCTGCCAGTTCTGCGCGATGGCCTGCCCCTACAGCGTGCGGTATTTGAACGAGGAGGAGCGCGTGGTGGAGAAGTGCACGCTGTGCGAGCAGAAGATCGCGCAGGGCGAGCTGCCGCAGTGCGTGGCGCAGTGCGGCGCGCGTGCGCGCTGGTTCGGCGATCTTGAGCAGGGCGTCGAGAGTTTTGTGACGTGCGGATGCGATACCACCGATCCGTCGTACGACGCGCAGGCGGCGTTTCGCCTGGTGCTTGGCGATTGCATCGGCGAAGACGGTTCGTTCCCGGTCAAGCCTTTCGGCGAAAGCGAACTGCATCATCTGCCCGACGTGGGAAACAAGCCGTCGTTCGTGTATGTCTTGCGAAACGAGACGTGGCAAGGAGGGGAGGAATAATGGAACTCCAATGGCCTCTCATCATTTTCACTACGCTGGTGGCGTGGAGCGCGGGGTTGTTCGGGGCGCAGGCGCTCGCGGCGCTGCGCGGTGACGGCGGGCGCGGGCAGATGGCCTCGCTGGTGGCGTCCGCCGTTTTGCTGGCCGTCGGCGGGATCGCGGTGTTCTTCCATTTGGAGCACTGGGAGCGCATCTTCAACGGCTTCGGACATATTACGAGCGGCATCACCCAGGAGCTGATCGCGATCGTGGTGGTCGTGGCCCTGATGGTCGTGTACTTCGTGTTCCTGCGGAAGGGGAGCGGCGTGCCGAAGTGGCTGGCCGCGCTGTCGCTCGCGATGTCCGTCGTGCTCGTGGCCGTCATGGCGCACAGCTACACCATGGCCGCCCGCCCGGCGTGGGACAGCGTGCTCTGGATCCTGGCGGTCCTCGGCGAGGCCTGCGTCCTGGGACCCGTGACGTACCAACTCCTCGCGTCCGCCTTCTCAACCATGGCTGCAGGCGACCCCGGGGAGCAACCTGCCATGCGCGCAGCCGATGTTGAGGGTCCTGCAGGTTTGATCCCGCTGGTCGGCGCGCTCGTCAACGCCGCGACCGCCGCCTCCTTCGCCGCCTTCCTCCAGCTCTCCGCGGGCTCCTTCGCGACCGTCGGCTACTACTTCGACCCGACGCACCCCACGAAGGCCATGGCCGACGCCGCCGCGACGGTGGCCGGCCAGGCCCCGCTTTTGTGGGCGGGCGCGGTCCTCGTGGGCGCCCTCGTCCCGCTCGTCGCCTGCTTCCTCGGCCGCAAGTCCGGCAACTGGAAGCTCTGGGGAACCCTGGCCCTGGCCGCCGCCTTGATCGGGGCCGTCTGCCTGCGAGTGGTCTTCTACAACCTGGGTCTGAGCGTCTTCATGTTCTACTAGGCGGCCTCCCCAATTGCGCCCGCGGAGCCCCTCCCATCCCGCAAGACCCCCTGCGGGCGCAATTGGGGGGGAGAGCCTCACCCTACCCCCTGCGCCCGCGCATGCGCTTCCATCCCGCAAGACCCCCCGCGGGCGCAAAGAGGGGAGCCCCGGCTCCACCATAGCGCCCGCGGACTCCCTCCCATTCCGCAAGACCCCCTGCGGGCGCAATTGGGGGGGCGCCCCGCCCCGCGCAAGCGCTCCCATCCCGCAAGATCCTCCGCGGGCACAACTGGGGGCCGTGTTGCCACTGTGGAGGGCGGTCTTCCCGAAGCTTCCCGTGGACGCGATTCGTTTCCCTTACCCCCTTGCAAACGACGAATCGCCTCCACGGGGGGCTTTGGGGTTAGCTGGTACGTCCCTCGATGACGTCGAGGAACTCTTGTTTGCTGTGCACGGCCATCTTCTGGTAGATGTGGCGCAGGTGGGTGGTGACGGTGCCGCGCGACAGGTAGAGCTCCTCTTGGATGCGGGCGCTCGAGCGGCCCTTCGCGAACAGGATCATGATCTCGGTCTCCTTCGGCGAGAGGCCGAATTCGCCCGCAACCTCCTGGCAGCGATCGTGGAACCGGCGGCGATGCCCCTGTTCGTTGGGCTTGTCGGCTTCGTCGTCGCCCTTCGTCAGCGCGATGAGGTCGCTCTCCTTGAACACGAACATGTACGAGACGAGAATGGCCAGCGTGGCCAGCAGCGCGATGAGCGACAGCGTCTGCGGCGCGAACGGCGCCAGCTGGCAGATGGCCTGACCGGCCAGGGAGCCCAGTAGCACGCCCAGCGTGATCATGCCCCAGCCGATGCCGAACACCATGATGGACGAGAAGCGGAAGTTGAACGAGATGTCGGCCAGCAGCACCCAGATGAGTACGTTGAACGTGCCGTAGCCGGCCAGCGCAATGGTGCTCTCGACGCCGGACAGCCCGGTGAACACGGGCAGCAGCATGAAGAACACGGCCATGACCAGCATGACCGACTTGTACACGGATCGCAGGCCGATCTCGCGGGAGAACAGGATGCACCCGTAGATGATGGCCATGGTGAGCAGGCTCGCCCAGACGATGGGGAAGCGATAGAAGCTCTCCGCGGACGCGTCGTTCGCCAGCATGAACACGGCGCGCACCACGCCGTCGGCAAGACCGATGAGGCAGGCGCACACTCCGATTTTCCAGGCGAATTTCCCCAGATGCATCTCCACCGGCTCAACGTGGGCCGTGATACGCGGCGACCACGCCCGCAGATGGATGAACAGAATCCACCCCGATGCGAGCGGCAGGAGGGACGTCACGATGCACGCCGCGACGGAGGGGAGCGCCATCACGAGCGGTAACAGCGCCGCTGCGATGAAGAACGCGAACGGCACCTCGAACGCCGTCTTCTGCGGATCGGTGTTGCGGTAGAGCTCGCCGTATCCCAAATCGATGAGCCCCGAGCCTGTGCCGGTGGCGAGTGCGCCCGCGATGCCGAGCGCGAGGTGGGGCGCGCCAGGAAGCGTGACGGACGCGATGAGCAGCGTGCCGATGGAGGTGAGCACGGGCCCGAGCAGGCGGAAGAACCACCGTCCCATGAGCGTTTCGAACTGCCGATGCAGCAGCGCGCTTGCCAGGAGCGTGAGGCACAGGGCGATGGTCGACCAGGTGAACACCGCGCCGGTGACGGGTTCGCCATTCCAGGTGACCGAGCTGACCGCGGCTCCCAGAAACATGAGGTACACCCAGCCACGCGCAAACGCGAACCCGATGGTGCGCAGGCCGAAGAAGTTCTTCCAAGAAAGGCCCTCGAGGCGTTCCCTCGCTACGGCGAAGGGCGAAGGGTTGTGTGCCTGTGCCATCTCAAATCCCCCCAGATTCGATAATCCCCATGCGGAAACTATAGCACGCCCAACCGCGCTCGAAGGGGAAGCGCCCGCTGGCGCGTTCGGAAGCGGCACCGTCTTCATCAGGTATTTCTCCAAAATCATGGGAAATGCATGATGCGAACGAGCCGCTACGGGCGCTTTTTTCGCAGAAATGCATGATGCGTTTCGCCTGAGCGCCGGGCACACTCGTGCAAGTGAGAGGGGCTCATGCGCCCCGTGCTCAAGACGAGAATAAGGAGGAGGAATGGGAAAGCTCAATCTGACGCGCCGCGCGTTCACGAAGCTCACCGCGGTGACGGGAGCAGCCCTGGCCTGCGCGGCATCGGTTGCCCCGCAGGCGGCGCTTGCCGAGGACGCCGACGCGTCGTCGCGCGGCGGCGAAATCAAGCGCGTGCGCACGTGCTGTCGCGGGTGCGGCAAGATGGAGTGCGGCGTGTGGGTGACCGTCCAGGACGGACGTGCCGTGAAGGTGGAGGGCGACCAGTCGTCGTTCCAGTCGAGCGGCAACTGCTGCGGCAAGTCGCAATCGTCCATTCAGGCGGCGTACCACCCCGACCGCATCTACCATCCCATGAAGCGCACGAATCCCAAGGGCGAGGACCCCGGTTGGGTGCGCATCACGTGGGACGAGGCCATGCAGACCATCGGCGAGAAGTTCCAGGAGATCATCGACCGGTACGGCGGACAGTCCATCTTCAACATGGCGGGCACGTCGCGCCAGTGGGTGTACGGCCCTTACGCGTTCTACAAGTGGCTGTTCGAAACGCCGAACGCGCACGTGGCGTCCGAGATATGCAAGGGCCCCCGTCGTCTCATGGGGTGGATCAGCTCGGTTGACGGCGCGCCGTGGATGGCATTGCGCGACGGTCCGCGCGTGTACGTGCAGTGGGGCACCGCGCCCGAGAACTCGAACTACGACGACAGCTGCCGCAACCTCGTGGACAAGATGACCGAGGCCGACGTGCACATCTGCATCGACCCGCGCCTGTCCGGCTCCGGCAAGGAGGCCGATTACTGGCTCAATCTCAAGCCTGGCACCGACGGGGCGCTCGCTCTGTGCTGGCAGCATATCATCATCAAGAACGACCTGGTGGACTGGGAATTCGTCAAGCGCTGGACCGATGCGTCGCTCTTGGTGGTGGAGGACATGGAGCCCACGGGCGGGCGCTACATCGACCTGTCGTCGCCCGTCCAAGTGCCGCCGCTCGAAGACCTGATCGGCACGAAGTTGAAGACGCGCCTGCTGAAGGAGAGCGACCTGAAAGAAGGCGGCAGCCCGCACAAGTTCTACGCGTGGAACAAAAACGCCAACGACGGCGCGGGCGGTCTGGTGTACTGGGACGCCGACGTAACGCAGTGGGAAGGCTGCAACCACGTTGCGCCGACGCGCGACCAGATGGAAGTCGTGTACCAGGGAACGTCGCAGGAGGGCTACCTGCCGCCGCTGTCGTTCTGGGAGCTTGAAGAAGCCGGCATCGACTTCGACCTGCAGGGCACGCACGAGATCGAGCTGGCCGATGGCACGAAGCACGTTGCCAAGCCCGTGTGGGCGTACCTGGAGGAGTCCGTGAAAGACTGCACGCCGGAATGGTGCCAGGAGAAGACGGGCCTCGATCCCTCGCTCGTGGAGGAGGCGTGCCTTGTGTGGGCGACGCGTCCGGCGGGCCAGACGTACGGAAACGGCGGTATCCATCTGAACCTCGCTCCCGACCAGGTTGGCAACTGCGCCCAGACCGTGCGCGCCGTGCTGCACCTCTCGTACATGACCGGCAACTTCGACGGCCCTGCTGGCAACCGCGGTCTCACGCGCACGCCGGTGGACGAGCAGGCCACGGCCGCTCCCGGCTCCAACATGCCGCAGGAGGTCAAGTGGACGCTGAAGGGCATGGAGGCCATTACCGGAGAGCCGCAGTGCCCGCCGTTCTACCTGCCCGACGTCAAGCTGGAACCCACGAACATCCCCGACCGTCGCGAGGTCCTCGGCAACATGGTGGGCGGCGACAAGTTCCCCATCCTGCCGTACTACAACGAGTGGGCCGACGCCACCTGCTTGTGGGAGGCGTGCATCACCGGCGATCCGTACCCGCTCAAGGGCGGCATCAACGAGTCCGGATCGTTCATGAACATGTCCAACGCCACGTTGGCGTGGGAAGCCCTCTCCAAGCTGGACTTTTGGGTGGACATCAACATGTTCCACCATCCCGGAACCGAGATGGCCGACATCCTGCTGCCGTGCCAGCACTGGACCGAGCTGAACAACATCCGCGTGAGCCAGGGCGCTTCGGGCGGCATCGGGCTCACGCAGCGCGCCATCGAGCCGCCGGCGGACACGAAGTTCGACTACGACATCAACCGTCTGATCTTCGAGGCGATCGAAAAACAGGGCAATCCCAACGGAACGTGGACGAACATCAAGGGCGATGCTCCGGGCGCGTACCATCACGACGACCGTTTGGAGGACTGGTTCCAGGCGCACAACGAGAAGTCCGGTTTCAGCACGCCCTATCCGGGCTGCAAATGGGAGCACTTCGAAGACTTCAAGAAGGACTTCCAAGAGAACGGGTGGATCAACGCCAAGGAGATCGAACCTGATCGTTGGGGCACCTATCGTCGTTTCGAAACCGGCTGGATGCGCATGGGCAAGGATGCCTGCACGGCCGCGCCGTGGTCGGTCGACGAGGCGGGTCAGCCCGTGAACAACTTCGGCTGCCCGACGCCCAACGCGCTCGTGGAGTTCTGGTCCATGGCGTTCGAGACGTATTGCATCGACATGGCGAACGAATTCGAGCCGGGCAAGTTCGACCCCATCAAGGAAATGATGCCGAACTACGAACCGCCCTCGTCGTCTGCCGATGGCGGCGAGATCGATCTGAACGAGTACCCCATCATCCTCACCACCGGTCGCCGCATTCCCGTGTACTTCCACTCCGAGCACCGGCAGCTGCCGTGGTGTCGCGAGCTATGGCCGGCGCCGCGCCTGGAAATCAACCCCGACGATGCTGCCGAGCTGGGTCTTGAACAGGGAGATTGGGCGTGGATCGAAACCGAATGGGGCAAGGTGCGCCAGTGCGTGGACCTGTATTACGGCATCGCGAAAGGCTGGGCGAACGCCGAGCACGCGTGGTGGTTCCCCGAGCTGCCCGCGCCGACGCACGGTTGCATGCTGTCGAACATCGAGTGCATCTGGGACCCGCACGGCCAGGACAAGTTCATCAGCTCGCATCATATGCGCGGCGTGCCGGTGAAGATATACAAGGCCACGCCCGAGAACTGCCCCGACGGCAAGGTTGTCCCGTGCGCGCCGGAGGACGGCACCGAAATCATCTACGACGCGTCCGACCCGCGCCTGAAGGAATGGCTGCCGAACTACGAGATACGAGAGGAGGCGTAAGCCATGACGCAGTATGCGATTGTCACCGACCTCAATCGGTGCGTGGGATGTTTGGCCTGCATGGTGGCGTGCAAGGCCGTGAACAACGTGCCCGTGGGAAGCTATTGGAACAAGGTGCTGCGCATCGGTCCTTCGCTCAAAGAGGGCGGAACGACGTGGCATGACGTGGAGATGTACTACCTGCCCGTGCAATGCCAGCACTGCGACGACCCCGAGTGCGTGCGCGTGTGCCCGACGGGCGCCTCGCACAAGCTTGAGGACGGCACCGTGCAGATTGACAAGTCGAAGTGCATCGGTTGCCAGTTCTGCGCCATGGCCTGCCCCTACAACGTTCGCTATCTGAACGAGCAGGAGCGCGTGGTGGAGAAGTGCACGCTGTGCGAGCAGATTGTGGAACAGGGCGGCTTGCCGCAGTGCGTCATCCAATGCGGCGGTCGTGCGCGATTCTTCGGCGATTTGGACGAGGGCATCGCGTCGTTCGAAGCGCCTGCGGTGGGCTACGAGACCGACCGCACCTACGACAGCCTATACGAGGGCAACCGCGTGACGCTGGGCGAGCTGGCGCAAGCGTATGACGAACGCACCGACCTGCACCATCTGCCGAACGTGGGGAACAATCCGAACTTCGCGTTCATCCTGCGCAATCGCGATTGGAAGGGGGAGGAATAATGGAACTCCAATGGCCTCTCATCATTTTCACTACGCTGGTGGCGTGGAGCGCGGGGTTGTTCGGGGCGCAGGCGCTCGCGGCGCTGCGCGGTGACGGCGGGCGCGGGCAGATGGCCTCGCTGGTGGCGTCCGCCGTTTTGCTGGCCGTCGGCGGGATCGCGGTGTTCTTCCATTTGGAGCACTGGGAGCGCATCTTCAACGGCTTCGGACATATTACGAGCGGCATCACCCAGGAGCTGATCGCGATCGTGGTGGTCGTGGCCCTGATGGTCGTGTACTTCGTGTTCCTGCGGAAGGGGAGCGGCGTGCCGAAGTGGCTGGCCGCGCTGTCGCTCGCGATGTCCGTCGTGCTCGTGGCCGTCATGGCGCACAGCTACACCATGGCCGCCCGCCCGGCGTGGGACAGCGTGCTCTGGATCCTGGCGGTCCTCGGCGAGGCCTGCGTCCTGGGACCCGTGACGTACCAACTCCTCGCGTCCGCCTTCTCAACCATGGCTGCAGGCGACCCCGGGGAGCAACCTGCCATGCGCGCAGCCGATGTTGAGGGTCCTGCAGGTTTGATCCCGCTGGTCGGCGCGCTCGTCAACGCCGCGACCGCCGCCTCCTTCGCCGCCTTCCTCCAGCTCTCCGCGGGCTCCTTCGCGACCGTCGGCTACTACTTCGACCCGACGCACCCCACGAAGGCCATGGCCGACGCCGCCGCGACGGTGGCCGGCCAGGCCCCGCTTTTGTGGGCGGGCGCGGTCCTCGTGGGCGCCCTCGTCCCGCTCGTCGCCTGCTTCCTCGGCCGCAAGTCCGGCAACTGGAAGCTCTGGGGAACCCTGGCCCTGGCCGCCGCGCTGATCGGCGCCGTCTGCCTGCGCGTGGTCTTCTACAACCTGGGTCTGAGCGTCTTCATGTTCTACTAGGCGGCCTCCCCAATTGCGCCCGCGGAGCCCCTCCCATCCCGCAAGACCCCCTGCGGGCGCAATTGGGGGGGGGCTCCGGTCCGCAGCTCACGAGGGAGAGCTCCCCAAACCCCTCCTCGGTCGCGATTCGCTTCCCCAACCCCCTTGCAAACGGGCGAATCGCTACCGGGGAGGGGTTTTGCGTAGCTGCGAAGTCAGGGTTTGGAGGGCTGTGCTACCATGGAGCGGGTTTGAAATTGAGGGGGATTCCATGGGCGATGGGCGCAGAGCGGAATACGAGGAGCAGGCTTCGCCATTGGCGGAGCAGTGGCCTTACCTGCGGTTTCTGGGGTTGGGCGCGTGGTGGGCGTGGATTTGGCTGTGCTACAACTCCACGGAGATCATGCGCATGTTCCCGGCGGAATCTCAGACGTCCTACGTCTATCAAATGTACCTGTTCTCGACGCTCGGCATTGCGGCGTCGATGTTCGCGGCGGCGTTCGCATGGAAGCGGGTGACGCAGCTCGTTGACAAGCGGGTCGTGGTCGTCGGGTTCGGAGCGCTCGCCACGCTGTCCACCATCTTGTTGGGGTTCTCGGTGATCATGGGCGCAGGCGCGTTCTTCGTGATAGCGGCCCTGCTCACGGGTGTGGGCACGTCGTTTCTGTGTCTGAAAGTGGGGCGTATCTATGGCAGCGTGTCGCTGGGCGACTCGCTCACGGCAGGCGCTATCGCGCTGCTGCTCGCTTCGCTGCTGTACTTCGTGGGCGTGGGCGTGCCGGCCGAATGGCGGCTGTTCTACATCGCGGCGCTGCCGCTGATGTCGAGCTTGCTGCTGGTGATGGGCTCGGTCGACCCGTTCTCGTCGACGGTGTCGGGCGTGGGCGAACGACGTGATCGGCGCTCGCCCGAGCGGCGCATCTACCGCAAGCTCGTGGTGGCGTCGGCGCTCGTTGCGGTCACGGCGGGCGTGGGCAAAGGCATCACGAGCGCGTTGGCGGGTACCGAGCTGTTCGCGCGTGAAGGCACCGTCATCGTGTTCTGCATCGGCGTCATTGCGGTGCTCATCGCCGTGCTGGTGAACCGCGGCGACGCCGTGCGCGGCGCGCGGCAGGTGTACTCGGCACTCATGGTGCTGGGCATGGCCATGATGCTGGCGACGTGCTTCGGCTTCGACATCGCGTTTTTGAGCATCGGGAAAGAGGCGCTCTGGCTCGTGTTCTCGTGCTTCATGGCGTACCTGGCGTTTCGCTTCGACCTGTCGCCGGTGCGCGTGTTCGGCGTGGGGCAGGGCGTGTACTTCCTCGCGTCGACGGGCGGCTGGGCGGTGGGTTCGCTCATCGCGCCGTACTATGGCGAGGCCGTCGTGCGCATGGGTGTGGGCGTCGGGCTGGCCTTCCTCGTGGTCGTGGTGCTGGTGTACGTGTTCCCCGAGACGGATCTCAAGCGGGTTATGGCCTGGTCGGTGGACGGAACGGGGCCGAACGAGCGCATTGCGCGCGTTCCCGGCGCGGCGTGCGAGCCCGAGTCCACCGTCGAGGAGGAGCCCGTCGCGCCCGCCGGCATCGCGCGGGCGACCGATCCGCGTTACGGGCTGTCGCAGCGCGAGCTGGAAATCCTCGACCTGTTCGCGCAGGGCCGCAGCGCCAACTGGATTGCCGACAACTTCACCATCTCGAAGAACACGGTGCGCTCGCACCTGCGCGCCATCTACACGAAGCTCGACGTGCACACGCGCCAAGAACTCCTCGACTTTCTGGAAGGGTAGGGCGGGGCGTTACCGCTCGGGTTTTGCTTCGATGCGGATGGAGGCGGTGGGGCAGTGCTTGACGCACTCGCCGCAGCGCGTGCATTCGCCCAGTTGAATGGCGGCGTCGTCGGCGTGGAGGTCGATGCGCTCGCTGCACACGGCGGCGCATACCGTGCAGGGCTTGCCCTCGGAGCGCCGCAGGCAGGTTGATGCGTCGACGCGCGGACGGAACAGGCGCGCGAACTGGCCGAAGATGTTGAGCAGCCCCGCGATGGGGCACAGGTTCATGCACCACTTCCGGTACAGCACGAGTTCGATGAGCAGCGCGGCGGGGAACACGATGGCCGACATGGTCACTTGCTTGTCCACGATGAGGTGCCAGAGCGACCCCACGGTGCCGAACGTGAGCCCGACGGGGCACACGAGGCAGAACAGCGGAAGCCCCGCGACGATGGTGGCCACGAGCACGGCGCCGAGAACCCAGGTGCGCCGATCGCGGAGGAGATGACGGAGGGAGGCGCCTCGATTTCCCCCTCTTACGTCGCGGATGGCGTTGGCTGGTTCGCATGGTTTGCTCGCGGCGCAAGGAGAAGGGGTGCAGGTTGAGGTTGAGGGGGCTTCGCGCTTGAAGAACTTCCTGATGACGGGCGCCGGGCAGCCCCAGGCGCACCAGGCGCGGCCGAACAGCAGCGCGAAGGCCACTACCACGGCGAGCGAGATGAGGGTGACGGGGACGAGGGCCTTGCTTGCCAGCAGCGCTTCGAGGCCGCCGAGCGGGCACAGCAAGAAGAACTGCCCGATGCCGAACGACGACGGCGTGCCGAGACCGAGGTCGAACGCGAGCGACGCGATGACGGCCACGAACACGAGGCTGAGCGTGACGACGCGCGCCTTCGTTATGCGATCGCCCTGCTTCATCATGCATCACTCCTTGCTCGGAACGTCGTTTCGGTCACCACTTCGATACCGCGTGCCTTGCCTCCGCTGAACGAGGTGAACACGTTCGCGGGGCAGATCTTCACGCACTCGCCGCAGCCGTTGCACGCGGTTTCGTCCACCACGGGTCGACGTCCGGCGTCGAACGAGAGCGCCTCGTAAGGGCATGCGTCCACGCAGATGCCGCAGCTGTTCGTCTCGAGAAACGCCAGGCAACGATCCTCGTGCAGGATGGCGCAGCCGATGCGCCCCTGGTCGGGGGCCCATGCGTCCACGGCGTCGATGGCGCCGGTGGGGCACACCTGGCGGCAGAGGTCGCAGAACGTGCAGCTGTCGTTCACGAAGCTGAGCGTGGGGGTGCGGGCTTGCAGCAGCCCGCCCTCGACGCCGAGCGGTTCGATGATTCCGGTGGGGCACACGCTGGTGCAGCGCTCGCACTTGATGCAGCGCGCCATGAACTCGTCTTCGGCGAGCGCGCCGGGCGGCCGCAGCACGTCGGCCTCGGCGACGAAGGGTCGCACGCCGGCTCCGATGACGATGCTCGCAACGAGGGCCGCGCCGCCCACGACGAACGTTCGGCGCGTCGGATTCTTCTCGGTCATAGCCGGCTCCCTCGCCTTACGCCGCGTTGCTCGTGCCGTCGAGCTGGGCCAACACGTCGAGAAGGATGGCGCGGCCCTGCTCGAGCGCGCCCTGCGCGACGGAGAGCATGCCGGGGTAGAACGTCAGCTTCGCGTACTGCTGGGCGATCTCGTTGAGCTCGGGAATCCAGTTGAGCAGGTGCTGATCGATGAATTCGAGCTGGCGCACGACGTTGCGGCGCAGGCCCGCCTTGTCCTTCTCCTGCGCGCAGGCCAGCGCGCGCTCGCTCATGTTGACGAGGTATTCGAATTCGAAGGCGAGGTGGTCTTCCGGCTCGTGGAGCGACGGGTCGACGAGGAAGCCGTCCTCGCGGAAGCGCGCCACTACGTCGTCGCGCGATTCCTGCATCATGATGTGCTCGTCGCTGGTGAACACCGACTCGTAGGGGATGGCGGTGCGGCGGTCCTTCGTGTAGACGCCGGCCGCGAGGAAGATGCGCGCGTACTCGCAGGCGAGCTGCCCGCGTCGATCGGTTGCGGAGAAGGCGAAGTACCGACGGATCATGCGATACCCCTGGTCGAGGTGCTCGTTGCCGGTGTCGTCGGGGTAGTCGGCGCTCGCCAGCTCCTCGATGGCCTGCTCGTTGAGCTCCTTGAACAGGATGCTGGAAAGGAAGCGGTACGTGTCGGCGCTCTCGGCGAAGAAGTCTTGGAGTTCTTGGTGGGACATCATGATGGTGGTCTCCTTGGGGGTTGGGGCTCTCTTGCTTGTGGCGCGGGGTCAACCTGCGGGATGCCGCCCCGCGCCATGGGAGGGGGAGGGATGAGGGGATGGAGGGCTACGAGAAGCTACTCCTCCCCCTCCTCTTCCTCTCGCTTCGCTCTTTCTCGCTCGAGCTCTTCCAGCACTTCTTTGGGGGACTTCGGGCGCGGGGGTTCGTGGGAGATCGCTTCGGCGAGCGCTTCTTCGTCGGCGCCCTCGATCGTGATGCTCTTCACGGCGTCGCCGATCGACAGCTTCTCCACGGTGTCGAGGCCCTCGATGGTTTGGCCGAACACGGTGAACTTGTCGTCGAACTCGGGCTGCTCGGACAGCGAGAAGTAGAACTGGCAGCTGCCGGAGTTCGGCTCGGACTTGTGCGCGAAGCACAGGCTGCCCAGCACGTGCTTGTTGTGCGGGTTGGTTTCCCACTCGTCCACGATGGTGTAGCGCGCATCGCCCGTGCCGGGATGGATGCCGCGGATGATGCCGCGCGCCGCCGCGTCCACCTGCGCGGGCCCCAGCGTGCGCGTGGTCGGGCAGCCGCCCAGCACCACCGAGCCCGGCTTGTGCGCATGGAACTTGAGGTTGTCGTAGAAGCCGCGCGCCGCGAGCTCGATGAAGTTGCCCACCGTCACGGGCGCATCCTTCCCCGCCAGGCGCACGCGGATGGTGCCGCGCGTCGTGTCGATGACGGCTATCTCGTCACCGTTGGGAACGTAGTGCGGGGTGTATACGGGCAAGACGATTCGTCCCATGGGTTCCTCCTTGTATCTCGAACCAAGCGTTTCCCCCCATGATACTCAGCGCCCGCGCCGCTGCATCGGATGAAGCATCGTATTTTGCCGCAGACGCTACGACCCGGCGCGTTACCCGTAGGCTTCCACGAGGTCGATGAGCTCCTGCTGCTTGTGCACGCCCAGCTTCGCGTACACGTTCTCGATGTGCGTCTGCGCCGTCCCCTTCGCTATCTGCAGGTCGCGCATCACGATGGACAGCGTGCGCCCGCGCGCCAGCAGCACGAGCACCTCGCCCTCCCGCGGCGTGAGGTGCCGGTCGGCGGCGACAGCGGCGCAGCGCTCCTCGAGCGAGGGGGCAGGCGGCGCGCCCGCGTCCGCGAGGCCGTCACCGTCCGGCGCGCCCTCGGCCTTCTGCGCGTCGCGCGTCCGGCTGCGCTTCCCCACCACCTGCGCAATGGTTCCCTCGGGGATCACGAGGAACGCGGTGACCACCAGCACGGTCACGCACAGGATGCCCACGGTTGACATGAGCACCGAGCCGTCGAGCAGGCACGCATGCAGCTGCGCGCCCACCAGATACCCCAGCCCCATGCCGCACAGCGTGGCGGCCACGCCGTAGCCGAACACGCGGTAATGGCCGCACGGGTCCTCGCGACGGCGCGCAAGATCGACGAACAGTATCCACGTGACGATGTCGAACAGCTCGTAGCCGATGCCGATGAGCAGCACCGACAGCGCCCAGTGATCGTAGAAGAACAGCGAGACGATGGCCATGCCCAACGCCATGAGGGGCAGCGACAGGCGGTACGCGAACACGGGCTCGAACTTCTCGCCGCAGACGAAGGCGAACACGAGAAACAGCGTGCCCACCACCACGAGCGCGAACACCGAGCTGCCGCCGAACACGACGAAGGGGTCGATCACACCTTCGCCTGGAAGCGAATCGAACACGCGGCAGAGGAAGCTGAACACGCCGATGCTCACCATGAGCTGCACGACGGACTTGCGCGAAAGCGGGGCGCGGGCCTCGCTGTCCGCCGCAACCGGCTCGCCGTCGTCGCGCGACGTCTCCACGAGCAGCAGCACGAACGACATGAGCGGGAACACGAAGAACGCGAGGAAGCCCTGCTCGTCCACCACCAGGGCGATGAGCAGCGCGATGACCACGGCCGTGGCGGGATAGCAGGCCAGCGCGAACGGCACGGGGCGGCGTGCGTACTGATCGCCCCACAGCACCTGCAGGAAGCTCGACGCGGCGCCGCCCACCACCACGAGCACCATGAGCGCGGGCCCGTGCCCGCACGTCAGCGCGATGGGCATCGCGACGGCGCACAGCACGGTGAGCACGCCCGTGATCGCGCGCAGCTTCGCCCCGAAGCGCTCCTGCGACGCAACCCGGCGCGACGCCGCGGCCACGCCGGCCGCGGCAAGCGAACCCGCCAGCAAGAACGTCCAGTTCGACGTCTCCACCAAGCTGACGACGGCCACCGCCGACAGGCACAGCACGATCCACGCGCGGCAAAACGCCAGCCCGAGCAAGACGATGTAAAAGTCGAGCGAGCGCCAATCGGGGCAGAATTCCGTGAACCGATCTTGCATCCGTGCGCCCATACGCCTCTCCCCTTTCGCGAACCGCGCCTTCCCCGCGCGATTCGGCCATCATCCCACAGCGCAGTATAGCAAGCACGTGGTTTCCGCATATCGGATGGAGCACCCTAATGCGTCGCCACCCAGGCGAAACGGGGTTCCCGCCGCGCCCGTTCGACAAATGGGGGCCTGCGCTCGATGGCGCGCGAGCGCCGTCGGCATAAGGTGACGGCAGCGCATTCGACACGCGAAGCGCATGGTGCACAGAGCAGTACGTAAGCAGTACGCACGCAGGAGAAGGAGGAACCATGGACCATCAGCTACAAGGGGGCCTGTCCCGTCGTTCGTTTTTGAAGGGCGCCGGCGTTGCGGCCGCCGCCGTGGCGGGTTCGGCCGCACTGGCCGGCTGCGCCTCGGGCGCGGAAGCGGCGGACGATTGGATGCCGAAGAACTGGGACTACGAATGCGACATCCTCGTGGTCGGGTACGGCGGCGCGGGCATGTGGGCATCGCTCATCGGCGCCGACGAGTGCGGCCAGAGCGTGCTCGTGCTGGAGAAGGCGCCGGTGCGCGGCGGCGGCAACAGCTCCATCAACAACGGCGAGTTCGCCATCATCAACGATGCCGAGGGCATGCGGCAGTACTGGCACGAGATGACGCAGGACGTGGACACGCCGTCCGAGGTCATCGACGCGTGGATCGAGGAAGGCCTGCGCAACTGCGAGTACGCCGACAAGTACGACCTGGAGTACGACATCAACGAGAAGGCCATCGCCGGCACCATCCCCGAGTACTCGTTCCTGCCGGGCGGCGCGGGCTGCCAGTCCATCGCCGACCCTCCGGGATTCGGCATGGCATCGTTCGAGATCCTCGATCAGAAGCGCAAGGACCTCGGCGTGGACGTGCTGTTCGACTGCCACGACGAGCACCTCATCCAAAACCCCACCACGAAGGAAATCGTGGGCTGCACGGTGACCATCGGCTCCGAGGAGAAAACCGTGAAGGCGCGCAAGGGCACCATCCTGTGCACCGGCGGCTTCGAGTTCAACGAGGATATGAAGCGCAAGTACCTCAAGTGCTACCCCTTCAAGTTCGAGGGCTGGAAGTACAACACGGGCGACGGCATCCGCATGACCGAGGAAGTGGGCGGCAAGCTGTGGCACATGGGCCTGGCCGGTGCCATGTACGGCATGTGGACGCGCGACCCCGAAAACGACTTCCTCGTGCTCATGATGCCCTCCGATCAGACGTTCATCTACACCGACCGCCTGGGCAAGCGCTGGGTGGACGAGACGCGCATCGGCTCGCCGCACAACGGCTGGCACGCGTTCACCCACTTCAGCGACGAAATCTGCGACTACGACCACTGCCCCAGCTGGTGCGTGTTCGACCAGACGCTGTTCGAGTCGGGCCCCCTGTCCACCCGTCAGGGCGATTGGTTCGAGTGCGGCAACTTCACCACCATGCTGCCCGACGAGCTGCGCGACTGGGAAGGCTGGTCGGACGACAACCAGGCCGAGGTGGACAAGGGATGGATCATCAAGGCCGATACGCTTGACGAGCTGGCCAAGAAGATGAAGGACATCGACAAGTGGATGGACGCCGACACGCTCAAGGCCACGGTGGACACGTGGAACAAGGTGTGCGAAGACGGCAACGATCCCGAGTTCCACCGTTCCGCGGAAACGCTGAACCCGCTGAACAACCCGCCGTTCTACGCCTACACCGTGTACCCCGGCTCCTGCTCCACGCTGGGCGGCGCCATGAAGAACGAGCACGGTCAGGTGCTGGACGTGTTCGCCGAGCAGCCCATCCCGCGCCTGTACGGCGCCGGCAGCTTCGGCAACATCCACTCGCACACCTACGGCATCACGGGCGGCAACGTGGCCGAGAACATGATTTGGGGTCGTATCTCGGCGCGCCATGCCGCCGCGCTCGACGCCTGGGACGAGAAGAAGTAGGACGCTCATGAATGCTTGTACTCACCTGAACCGACGGGCCGCGGTGCTCGGCGCGGCGGGCGTGCTTGCGGTGGTGTTGGCCTTGGCGGCGGCGTTGTGGCTGCTCACAGGGTGCGCGCCGGAGGCGGAATCGCAGGACGGCGGCTCCGCGCCCGAGAGCTCCGCGAGCAGCGGGGCGGACGCGGGCGGCGCAGGCGCCATGGACGGCCAGCCGGTGAACTGGACGATGGAGTCCGATTGCTCGCTGTGCCACACGTCCGAGGCGGCCTCGGCCGCCGACGCCGCCTGCCCGCAGGGCACGGCGCACGAGGCGGAAGGCGTCACCTGCGTGCAGTGCCACACCGAGGAGAGCGTGCTGACAACCGAGCATGCCGACGTGAAGTTCGGCGACAAGGTTGCCACGAAGGCCACCGTGGCCACGGTCGACCCGGCCACGTGCGCGTCATGCCACGGCACGATGGAGGAGATGGCCGCGAAAACCGTCGACTCCACGGCGCTCACCGACGACAAGGGCACCACGGTGAACCCGCACGAGCGCCCCGCCGGCGAGAAGCACGACGAGAACCCCGCAACGTGCACCGACTGCCACAACAACCACTCGAAGGACCTGCCTAAGGACGCGATGCGTTACTGCGCCCAATGCCACCACCGGGGCACCTTCGAGTGCGGCACCTGCCACGAGCTGCGCGAGCGCAGCGCGAGCTAGCACGGCCCAACCGCACGATCGCACAACCATACCGCGGGGGGCGAGCCTTCCTTCCCTCCCTTCGCCCCTCCAACGCGAGCCCGGCATCCTCCCCGCCGGGCTCGTTTCGCGCGCTGCGCACGGGCGGGCGAAAAGGGGTATCATTACACGACGATCAGCAGGAATCGAGAGAGGAAACCCCATGTCATCGTCCGTTCGCGCCGTGTTCTTCAGCCCCACCCGCACCACGAAAACCATCACGGAGACGGTGGCGAACGCGCTCTCAGCCCCGCTCGAAGCCGCGCGCGCAACCGTCGACCTCACGCTGCCGGGCCAGCGGCCGGCCGACGTCGTCTGCGAGGCCGACGACGTGCTCGTGTTCGGATTTCCCGTGTACGCCGGGCGCGTGCCCGTGCTGCTGCGCGAGCAGTTCGCGCATTTGAGCGGCCAGGATACGCCGGCCGTGGTGGTGGGGCTGTACGGCAACCGCGACTTCGACGACGCGCTGCTTGAAGCGGCCGACCAGCTGGCAGAGCGCGGGTTCACCGTGATCGCGGCGGGCGCGTTCATCGGCGAGCACTCGCTCACGGCGCGCGTGGGCACCAACCGCCCCGACGACGCCGATATCGCGACGGCCCGGGAGTTCGGCCGCGAGCTGGGCGCGCGCCTGGCAGCCGGCGAAGCGCTTGCCGCGCCCGCCATCAAGGGCAACCGTCCCTGCAAGGAGCTCAAGCCCGGCCCCGATGTGCGCCCGCTCACCACGGACGACTGCACCAGCTGCGGCATCTGCGTCGCGCGCTGCCCCCTCGGCATCATCCACGAGGACGACCCCTTCCTGGTCGACGCCGGCTGCCTCCACTGCTGCGCCTGCGTGAAGGGCTGTCCCGAGAACGCAAAGCATTTCTCCAGCGAGTCCACCGACATGGTGATAACCATGCTAGAAACCAAATGCCAGGAACGAAGGGAGGCAGAACTGTTCTGGTAGCCCCCCTACATGCGCCTGGAGTGCGACGCACCTGATCGGAAACGCACCCCAGGCGCAACCAGCGATCCCACCGGTTGCGCCTGGTAAAGCTCCCCAACACGCACGATTATTCCCAGGCGCATGGGAAGGGAGAGCAGCCCTAATCCAGCAGCGCTTCTCCCAGCACCGAGTCGAACCGCACTGACGTGCCGTCGGCGTACGCCACGTTCCACACGCGGTAGTCTAGGTGCTCGGGCACGCCGCCGGCTTCGAGGGCGCAGCCCTCACCCGACACGTCCGCATCGGCTGCGGCATCCGCGCCACCTTCAACCTCCGACACGCTCACGGCGAAATCGCCCGCATCCGCATCGGCTGCGGCATCCTCGGCAGCGATGTCGGTGGGGTCGATGCCGTTGCGCAACGCGGCCTCGGCCTCGGACAACGCGTCGTCGAGCTCCTTGCGCGTCGGCTGGTCGCGGTTCGACGTCGCACCCTGCAGCTCGTCGGTCCAGCCTTCGCCCGTCGCGACGTCGACCTCTTCGGAATAGTGATCCACCTCGCGCAGCACCGGACGGTGCGCGGCCTCGTACTGCGCCGCCTCAAGCCGCTCGTTTTCGTGCGCGGCCTCGCGCTGCGCCTCGATGCTCACGCAGGCCGGGATGCGGATGGCCGCGATGGCATCGGCTCCGAATGCGCCGCCCACCAGCAGCTGCCGCGCGCGGGCGACGAAGCCGGCCGCCTCGGCAGGAATGGACGAGTCCTTCATGCGGATGGCGATGACCGGCCCCGTGCCGAACTTCACCTCGGCCCACGTGAACGGCACCGGACGCTCGCCGTTGTTCTGACGCGCGTCGTTCTCGCGCGCCACGAGCGCCGACGTCTCGGCGAACTCCTCGTCGAGCCACGTGGTGAGCGCGTCGCGCCACAGCGGATCTTCGTCGGCCTCGGCCGTCACCGCGTCGTCGCCCAGGTCGAAGCGCAGCACGTTCGCGCGCTGCGACCCCTTCGCCGCGCGTTTCACTTCGGTGGGTGCCACCGCGGTGAAGCGGCGCGCCATCTCGACGCTGTCGCCGCCTTGGTAGCTTTCCTCGTCAAGGACGATGTTCAACTGCACGGGAGGATGAATCGATGCAGGCATGGTGATTCCTTTCGCTGCGAGCCGAGCGCGCGCGTCCGAAAACGACCACGGCGCCGCGGCGGAATGTTCCGTATCGCAGCATTGTCTTCCATCGCCCCCACCCCCCACC
>NZ_PPTT01000032.1 GCF_003339815.1 Eggerthella sinensis | reverse complement strand
CAGGGGCAGAACCGCTACTTTCCTTCGGGGACTTCGTAGGCGGGGGCGTCTTCTACCGTCACGTTTTCCGAGCCGATTTCGAGCGGTTGGCCGAAGGCGGCGCTGGCGGTGTCGGACGTGGCCATGAGCTCCTTGAACGATGCGGCGTCCTCGCCGGCCATCGGCATCATGACGTACACGTTGTTGCCGATGATCACCGGCGTGATGCGCTCGGGGCGGGCAGGCTCGCCGTCGGCGGCCTGCGCGGCGGGCTCGGCTTCCTCGCGCTTCATCTGCTCCATCATCTCGGCGCGCACGTTCTCGATCTGCGCGGCCGTCTCGGTCTTCCAACGATCCTTGCGCCACGCCAGGTAGTTCTTGTTGTAGCGCATCTGGATGACCTCGAGCACGATGCAGAACACCATGGCGAAGTACACGATGAGCTTCTCAAGCGGCATGTGGAACAGCTCGATGCCGGTGTGCACGCCCGCGCTGTCGATGACGAGCAAGCAGCCGATGGCCACGATGAACGTGAGCGCGAGCATCTTCATCTCGGGATGGTTGTTGATGAAGTCGGAGATGGAGTCGATGAAGATCATCATGAGCACGACGGCCGTCATCACGGCGATGATCATGATGATGAGGTGGTCGGCCATGCCCACGGCCGTGATCACCGAGTCGATGGAGAACACGACGTCCATCACCATGATGGTGCCCACCGCCTGCGGCAGCGTGATCATGTGCAGCGCCTTGTGCTCCTCGCAGTGCTCGGCTTTGAGCTCGGTGAGCCTGAGCGTGTCGCGCAGCTCGGCGATGCCCTTGTAGATAAGGTAGCCGCCGCCGATGAGCAGCACGAGGTCGCGCACCGAGAACCCGTGCGAGAACGCGCCCAGGTCGATGGTGAACAGCGGGGTGGTCATGTGCACGAGGTACGACGCGAAGCACAGGAACAGGATGCGCATGATCAGCGCGCCCGCCAGGCCCAGCTTGCGTCCGATATGCTGCTTTTCGGCGGGGAGGCGGTTCGTCGTGATCGAGATGAACACGAGGTTGTCCACGCCGAGCACGATTTCCAAGAATATGAGGCTGATCAGGCTGACCCATGCCTCGGGCGACGCGAAGATTGAAAGGTCCACTGGTTGTCTGCTCCTTGTTCGATGTTCTCGTCTTGACCGCGGTTCGCAGAATCCATAAAAAAAGACTCATGGCGCTGCTCCACGTGCGAGCTGCGCCATGAGTCTCGTTATTTCAGACACGCCAGGCTGTTCAGGCCATGATGTTGAACGTGCCGCTTGCGCACCCTTCGCGCAAGCCAACTACTCCCCCACGGGTGTCTGGTATCCTAACACGAGGCATCTTGCTCGGCAATGCTATACTACGCAAAGCACAAAAATCGCCCTACCCGATAAGACGAGAACGCACATCGCAGCAGGAGACGCAATGCTATTCAAGTCACGCAGAAACGAGTATGTGGACACGGAAGGCCCCGTGCGCTACCTGGACGGCAGCGGCCTCGAGCGTCCGCTCGACATGCCGAAGCCCCAGATAGCCGTTATGATCGGCTTCGTCGTGGTGGCCGCCCTCATCGGCGGGTACCTGCTGTTCACCATCATGGACAACGTGCAGGGAGGCGCCGCGCGAGCGCAGGCGAGCCTCGAGGAGAACCTCACGCGCGAGGTGCCCTACGACCTGCCGGCCCTCACCTCCTACATGAGCCTGAGCGACGAGGAGATCAAGCAGGCCGTGGCCGATGCGGGCTACACCGTCATCGACAGGGGCAGCCTGCAGGAAGACCCCGAAGCCCCCCTCGAGCTCATCAAGCTCCCCGCGGACGTGAGCGAGCTCGACGCGGCGGTGCTCTACCAGAAGGGCCTGGCGAAGCTCAGCGCGAGCGAGGCGGCCCTGCTGCTCAACGGGTCTTGGACCCTCGACACCGATCGCGAGGACGGCACGACGATGGTGCTGCACTACGCCGACTTCGCCTCGGGCAGCATCGACGCCGCGCTCGACGGCGCCATGGCGGCCGAAGGCTTCGACCCCGCCACCATCCCCGACGGCGGCTCGGGCGTGGACGAGGTGGGCAACACCTACAAGTCGGGCACCATCGACGTGGACGGCACCTCCTACGCTTGGCAGGTGTCGGCCGTCCCCCTGTCCGACAAGTACGACATCTCGGGCCTTCCCGACACGTCGGTCTACGTGGGCATCCGCCTGAGCGCCTAAGCGCGCACCGCATCGCACGCACGGCGGCCCCGCCGCATCCGCACCCCCGCATCGCGCCTCATGATGCGGGGGTGCTCCGTTTCTCCACTTCAACATTATTCTTACTTAAATACAGTAGAAAACCCTCGCCCCCGCTAGGGTTTATCCTCCTGCGCGCCCGGATATACCCCGATAGGCACAAGACCAGCTCAGGCGGATGATACGGAGCGAGGAAGAGGAGATTCCATGAAAGTATCGAGCGTCATAGCGGGTGCATCGGCTGCCTTGGTGGCATTCCAAGCCGTGTACTACGGTACCCGCGGCGAAGCCGACCTGCTGCGTCCTCCCGGGGCGCACGGCGAGCAGGACTTCGCATCGCGCTGCGTCAAATGCGGCAAGTGCGTCGAAGCCTGCCCCTACCTCGCCATCAAGCCGGCGCGCGGCAACGCGGGCATGGCCGTGGGCACGCCGATGATCGACGCCCGCGCTCAGGCATGCCGCCTCTGCGAGGACTTCCCCTGCGTCGACGCCTGCCCCACGAACGCCCTGCGCGACATCGAGCAGCGCTCCGACGTGAAGATGGGCGTCGCGGTGATCGACGAAGACCTCTGCATCGCGTTCCAGGGCATGCGTTGCGAAGTATGCTACCGCACCTGCCCCCTCATCGACGAAGCCATCACCATCGACTACCGCCTGCGCGAAGGCGACGCCATCCACACGATATTCGCTCCCGTCATCGACGAGGACAAATGCGTGGGATGCGGCTTGTGCGTCGAACGCTGCGTGGTGAGCGAGCCCGAGGTTGCCATCCGCATCGCGAGCGACGCGGAGCGGGCGCGGGGCATCGAGCCCTCGGCGTAACGGGCGCGCCGCAGCAGCGCTGCGCGCCTCTGAACCAGCTGCTAAACCGTTGGAGGTTTGGGACATAGTAGTGAGTAACGGGAGGAAAAGGAGGGATGTCATGGACATCTCAAGACGAGGATTCGTCAAGGCCACGGCCGTCGCGCTCGCAAGCGCCGCTGCGGCGGGCACCATGTCGTCGCTCGTAGGATGCGCAAGCGGCGAGGGTCAGACGACCACGGCCGCATCGGGCGACGGCCAGAAGTACACGGCCGTGTGCCGCTTCTGCGGCTGCGGCTGCGGCGTGATCTGCGAGGTCAAGGACAACAAGCTGATCAGCGTCACGGGCGACCCGGACAACGAGTCCAACAAGGGCCTCAACTGCGTCAAGGGCTACTACCTGGCGAAGATCCTCTACGGGGACGACCGCCTCACCACGCCGATGATCCGCGAGGACAAGTCGACGAAGGGCACCGAAGAGGGCCTGCGCGAGGCCACGTGGGACGAGGCGCTTGAACTCGTCGCCTCCAAGCTCAAGGAAACCTGGAAGGCCGACAAGAGCCGCATGGCGTTCTGGCTGAGCGGCCAGCAGCCCATCACGGAGGGCTACGCCTGCGCCAAGCTCATCAAGGCCGGCCTGCTGTCGAACAACGTCGACCCGAACGCCCGCCTGTGCATGGCCAGCGCCGTGGTGGCCTTCATGAACGTGTTCCAGACCGACGAGCCCGCCGGCTCCTACAGCGACCTCGACCAGGCCGACGTGTTCATCACCTGGGGCGCCAACATGGCCGAGGCGCACCCCATGCTGTACTCGCGCCTGACCGCCCGCAAGCTCCAGGGCAAGAACGTCAAGCACTACGATCTGGGCACCATCCGGACGCGCACGAGCGCGAGCGCCGACAAGACGATGATCTTCCATCCGAACACCGACCTCGCCATCGCGAACTGCATCGCCAACTACCTCATCCAGGAGAAGAAGTACGACGAGGCGTTCGTGAACGACCACCTGCAGTTCAAGCAGGGCACCGAGGACATCGGCAACTCCTTCGAGGACGGCTACGACAAGAGCGACATCGGCTCGAAGGTGGATGCCGTGTCCCCCATCACCTTCGAGGAGTACGCCGCGCGCCTCGAGCCCTACACCTTCGAGTACACCTCCGAGCTTTCCGGCGTGTCCGTCGAGGACCTCAAGGAGCTGGCCGGCGTGTTCGCCGACCCGAACAAGAAGGTCATGTCGCTGTGGACCATGGGCGTGAACCAGCACAACCGCGGCACGTGGATGAACCACAACATCTACAACATCCACCTGCTGTCCGGCAAGATCGCCCAGCCCGGCTGCGGCCCCTTCTCGCTGACCGGCCAGCCCACCGCCTGCGGCACCGCCCGCGAAGTGGGCACGTTCAGCCACCGCCTGCCCGCCGACCTGCTCGTGGCCAACGAGCAGCACCGCCGCTACACCGAGGCCATCTGGGATCTGCCCGAGGGCTACCTCGACGAGATCAAGGCGCCGGGCATGCACACGGTGAAGATGTTCCGCGAGCTGTCGAAGGGCAACATCGATTTCATGTGGAGCGCGCACAACAACTGGGCGCAGTCCATGCCGAACCTCACCCGCTTCCTGGGCCAGGGCACGGAGAACAAGGGCATCTTCGACGCGTTCATCGTGGTCAACGAGGTGTACCCCACCCTGTCCACCCAGTACGCCGACGTCGTGTTCCCCGTGGCGCTGTGGGTTGAGCGCGAAGGCCAGTTCGGCAACGCCGAGCGTCGCTCCGCCGTGTTCGAGAAGGCCGTCAACCCTCCGGGAGAGGCCAAGTGGGACCTGTGGGCGTTCATGGAGGTCGGCCGCCGCGTGCTCGAGGGCGAGAAGATCGACGGCAAGGACGCCTTCGACCACCTGTTCGGCTTCATCTACGACAAGGACGCCGCCGACTTCAAGAACGACGACCGCGAGACGAACCGCCTGCTGTGGGAAGAGTACCGCACGTTCTCGAACCCCGACATGAACGAGAAGGCCAAGGCCATCAACGACGACGCCGACGGCACGTTCAACGCGAAGCTCAAGATGGAGGCCAAGCAGCTGGCCCCCTACGAGGAGTACCTCTCCCATCACGGCATGACGTGGCCCGTGCGCAACGTCGACGGGAAGTGGGTGTCCACGAAGTGGCGCTTCGCCTCCGGTTCGCAGGAAGAGGGCTTCGACGAGATCGGCGTGAAGCAGTACGGCAAGGACGGCCTGGCGGGCGGCGTGAGCTTCTACAAGTCCGCCAACATGAAGCCCTCCGTGGTGTTCCGCCCCTACGAGCCGCCCGCGCAGACGCCTGACGACGAGTACCCCTTCTACTTCGTCACCGGCCGCCTGCTGGAGCACTGGCACACCGGCACCATGACCCGCCGCGTGCCCGAGCTCGACCGCGCGCTGCCTGAGGCCCTGCTCAACATGAATCCGGAAGACTGCAAGAAGCTCGATATCAAAGACGGCGACATGGTGAAGGTGAAATCCACCTACGGCGAGTTCGACATCAAGGTGTCCACCGCCGGGCGCACCGAGCCTCCCACCGGCGTGACGTTCGCCCCGTTCTTCGCCGAGGAGACCCTGGTCAACCTCGCCGTGCAGGACGTGTACTGCCCGCTCTCCAAAGAGCCCGACTACAAGAAGACCTGCGTTTCCATTACGAAGATCTAGGGGGAAGACGATGAAGAAGCACATGATAACCGCCGCCCTCGTGCTCGTGATGGCGATGGGTATGGGCGCGATTGCCGGCTGCAGCCAGGAAGCGCCGAAGGAAGACGTGAACGCGAACGTGCCGGCCGGTGCGCCGCCGCTCATGCCGACGAGCCATGACGGGCGCTTTGAGTCCCGCGGCGCGGCCGGCTGCTACGGCTGCCACGGCGCGAACGAGCAGGCCAACCCCATGCTGGCCAAGTCGACGGCGCTGCCCGAGGACCACTACGCGAACGGCGACGTGAGCTCGTACGAGATGGACCCGACGCACGAGCAGTGCATCACCTGCCACGCGCAAGCGTAGGCGCACGCCCCTGTCCCACGCGGCGGACGCGTCAACGAACGTCCGCGTTCCCTCCTCGCCTGCCCCTTCCTCGGAAGGGGCAGGCCCTCAGGGGGATCAGATGAACGAAGGTAAGGAACCCATCATGGTCATTTCGAGTTTGGTCGTGGAAACGATGCCCGAGCACACCGACGCGGTGGCGAAGGAGCTCGCGCAGCGCGAAGGCGTCGAAGTGCACGAGACGAACGGCTACAAGGTGGTGGTCACCATCGAGGCCGACACCGTGGACGACTCGCACGAGATTGCGAGCGCGTTCATCGGCATCGAGGGCGTGACCGGCATCAACCTCGTGTACGCGAACTTCGAGGACGATCCGACGCTTGCAAAGGCCGGGACGCGATGAGCGAAGCGTCCCCCGCATCGTCCAGGCGCGGCTTTCGCTGGGCGTGGGTGCGCCACGCCGTGCAGGTGCTGGCCCTCGCGCTGTTCGCGGCGCCGGTGCTCGCGGCCGGCTGGAGCCTGCTCGGCCTGTCGGTGGGCGGCGAGGAGCCCGCGGCCACGCCCGCGCAGCTGCCGTTTTTCGGCAGCCTGTCCTCCTCGTCGGTGGCGGGCGTGAACGTGCTCGACCCCTTCGGCATGCTGCAGGTGGCCGCCGCCTCTAAAACGTTCGAGGTTGACTGGCTGCTGGCCGCGCTGCCGGTGCTCATCGTGTACGGGTTGATTCGCGGGCGGGCGTTCTGCGGCTGGGTGTGCCCGGTCAACCTGCTGATGGAGATCGTGGACGCCGTGCGCCGCAAACTGCGCATCGAGGTGCGGGAGATGCCGGTGCCGCGCCATGCGAAGCTGTGGATCGCGCTCGCGGTGCTGGCGCTGTCGGCGTTGACGAGCGTGCCGGTGTTCGAGGCGTTCTCGCCCATCAGCGCCATCAACAAGGGCATCCTCTTCGGCGCCGTGACGGGGCTGTGGGTGCTCGCGGCCATCGTGGCGGTGGAGCTGTTCTGGGGCCACCGCGTGTGGTGCCGCTCGCTCTGCCCGCTCGGCGGCTTCTACGAGGCGCTCGGGCGCGTCGGGCAGGTGAACGTGAAGCTCGACCGCGACGCGTGCATCCATTGCGATGCGTGCAAGCGCTCGTGCTTGTCCGACCCGGCCATCCTCGACCCGGTGCTCACCGAGCGCGACGTCATCGTGCGCGCCGGCGACTGCATGGCCTGCGGCTCCTGCATCGACGCCTGCCCCACCCGCGCCCTCTCGTTCACGCTGGGGCGAGTGGGGAAGTAGATTTCGCCAACTTGTGGCGCGCCTGAGCGCAGGTGGGCGAATGGGGTCCTGCGCGCCGATCATACGACCTGCGGGTTACTTGGTCGGCACGCAAGACCTCGCCGGCACGACAGCACTCGAGCGCGCCATGGGTGGATGGGAGCCGGGCGCGCCATGGGTGGGCGAGGGTGGGTGTGGGTGCGCTCTACACGTTTAGCAGTTTGTGCCTTAGGGCGTAGTCGACCAGGTCGGCGCGGGTTTTCAGGCCGAGCTTCTGGTAGATCTTCGAACGGTGGGCCTCCACCGTTTTCACGGAGAGGAATATCTGCTCCGAGATCTCCTTGTTCGTGAAGCCCTTGGCCAGCAGCTGGAGGATTTCGAGCTCGCGATTGGAGAGCTGCTGGTAGGAGCGATCCTCCTCTTCGCCGCCGGTGACGAGCTGCTTCGTGAGCATCGCCGTCATCTTCGGGTGGATGTAGCTGCCGCCTTCGGCCACCGCGTGCACGGCCGCGATGAGCTCTTCGGACGTCGAGTTCTTCAGCACGTAGCCCGCAGCTCCCCCGCGCAGCGTGTAGAACAGGTACTCGGGCTCGGCGAACATCGTGAGGATGACCACCTTCGTGCAGGGGAAGTCCTTGGCGATCTTCTCGCAGGCCACCAGGCCGCTCTGTCCCGGCGGCATGGAGATGTCCATGAGCAGGATGTCGGGCTTCTCCCGCGCGACGACGGCGTACGCCTGCGCCCCGTCGGCCGCTTCGGCCACCACGCGCACGTCGGGATCTTGCTCGAGGATCATCCTGAACCCCGTTCGCACGACCTCGTGGTCGTCCGCCAGCATAACGCGAATCATGCGCCCGCCCCCTTAGCTTTCCACCACGTGCATCGGCGCCACCAACGTCATGGTGGTGCCGCGCTCGCTCGACTCCATCGTGAGCCGCGCGCCGATGACGCTCGCGCGCTCCTGCATGCCCACGAGGCCGCACCCGCTGCCCTTGACCTCGGGCTTCTCCACGTTGAAGCCGCAGCCGTGGTCGATGACGGCCACGTGCAGCCACCCGCCCGTGTCCTCAAGCGTCACGATCACCTGCTCGGAGCCGGAGTACTTGCACGCGTTGAGGATGGCCTCTTGGCAGATGCGGTACGCCTGCGTCTCGAGCGCCTGGTCGAAGCGTTCGCATGACAGGCTGCCCTCGAAGACGATCTCGGAGCCGTAGGTGCGCTCGAACACGGCCGCCTGCGAGCGCAGCGCCGCGACGAATCCCAAATGATCGAGGGCCGACGGGCGCAGTTCCACCGACAGGTTGTGCAGCTCGTCGAGGATGCGGTCGATGTCGTGGCCGGCTTCGGCGAGCAGCGCCGTGCCCTCATCGTCGACGTGCGGCGCGAGGCGCTTGAGCACGAACGACATGGTGAGCAGCTCTTGCGCGATGCCGTCGTGCAGCTCGCGCGAGATGCGCTTGCGCTCGTCTTCCTGCGCGGCGATGACGCGCGAGAGCTCCGAGCGGACGAAGATGGGGTTCGTCTGAGAGTCGGCGCGCTTCTCGGCCGCGATGCTCTCGAAGTTCATGAAGTCGTCCGACACCACCGTGAGGTCGCATAGTTCGCCGTGCAGATCCTCGATGGCCTGGCGGTACACCGCCTCGTGCCGATCGCTCACCGTGCGGAAGGCGCACAGCAGCACGGCCACCACGCGCCCTTCGCGCGTGAGCGGCAGAGCGCAGAAGCTGTGCAGGTCCTCGGCGAACACGATGGGATACGACGAATACTCGCGCGGGTCGATCTCCTCGTCGATGTTCGTGAACATCATGGGCTTGCCGGCCTTGATGGTGATGCCGCCGATGCCGTGGCCCGGCGACAGCACGATGCGCCGATGGCGCTCGCCGGTGGCGCCGGCGCTGTAAATCCACTTGAGCGGCGCGCCGATGAACGCCGTCAAGCCGATGGACACGAAGTCGAACCCGTGACGCTCCTTGAGGTCGTTGACCGCCTTCGCGTACTCCGCACGCTCGCCTGCCAGATCCTGTTCGCTGAAATTGGACGCACCCACGGCGTCTCCCCCGTTTCCGTTGCTTGTTCCCACCTGCCAAACCGCCATTATCCCCTACTTCGGCCCGATTTGCACGGGGCGGCTTGCTTGAACTGCTCAACGATGCGTGTAATCAGCCATACGACAGGCGCCCGCAGCTCCGCTTTCCCTGATCAGAAGCTCGTTTTCGTCATCGATTCCGCCGAGGGCCAGCACGGGAACCCGCGCGCGCTCCACCGCCGCACGCAGAAACGGCAGGCCCTGCGCCGTGGCGGCCGGCTTGCACGAAGGGGCGAAGACGGGGCTCGCCACGAGCACGTCGGCCCCCAACCGCTGCGCCTCGGCCACCTCGTCGAGGGCGTGCACGTTCGTCCCGACGCAGGCGAATCCCGCCGGGCGGCCGAGGGCGCGCAGCTCCGGCAGCGGCAGGTGCACCGCGGCGACGCCGAGGCGCCGCGCGACGTCGACGTGCGTATGGACGACGAACGCGATGCCGGCCCGGGCGCACGCCGCGGCGGTCGCGCAGGCGAGGCGCTCGTAGGCCGCGACATCGAGGTCCTTCTCGCGCAGGACGACCGCGTCGACGGCGCCCTCCGCCGCAAGCCGCTCCACCTGGTCGGGCACCGGCCGGGCGCAGCCGCGGCGGTCGGTGATCCACACGCGGGCGAACGCCGGCGGCATCGGCAGCGCGTGCGTCGCGGACGCGTCCGGGTCACACGCGCACATAGTCGTTCGTCACCGGCTCGAGGCCGCGCGCCCGCAACGCGGCGCGCACCGCGGCCACGTCGCGCCCGTCGGCGATCTCGAACTGATCGTCGCCCTCCTCGGCTTCGTTCGCGTGCTCGCCCACGCCCGTCGACACGCCGGCCGATATCTTCGTGGCGGCGATGCCCATGGCCTCGTCGCGGAAGCCGGCGCGCTCGCGCGACGAGATGGTGAGGCCCGCCTGCGGCAGGAACAGCCGGTAGGCGCACATCACCTGCAGCAGCTGCCGCTCGCCCACGTCGCGCGGCCCGATGCGCCCGTTGCCCACGATAGGGCGCAGGCGCGGGCACGACAGCGAGAGCTCCGCGTGCGGGTAGGCGCGCTGCAGCAGCCACGCGTGCAGCCCGCAGGCCAGCGCGTCGCGACGGAATTCGCCGAGGCCCAAAAGCGCGCCGAACGCCACGCCCCGCATGCCGCCTTCGAGCGCGCGCTCCTGGGCGTTCGCGCGGTACGGGAACACGCGCTTGCGCCCCGCCAGGTGCAGCTTGCCGTAGAGGCCGCTGTCGTAGGTCTCCTGGAACACGGTGACGTAGTCTGCGCCGCAGGCGCGCAGGCGGGCGTACTCGTCCACGTTCATCGGATACACCTCCACGCCCACCGTGCGGAAGCGCTCGGCGGCGAGCGCGCAGGCCTCGCCGATGTAGGCGACGTCGGTGCGCGCGCGGTCCTCGCCCGTGAGCAGCAGGATATCCTCGAGGCCGGTGGCCGCGATGGCGTCGAGCTCGCGGATCATGCCCGCGCGGTCGAGGCGGGCGCGGCAGATGTCGTTGTCGCGGTTGAAGCCGCAGTACACGCAGTGGTTGTCGCAGTAGTTCGCCAGGTAGAGCGGCGTGAACAGGTACGCCGTGCTGCCGAACCAGCGTCGGCGCACGCGCTGCGCCGCATGCGCCATCTCCTCGAGGAAGGGCGCGGCCGCGGGCGCGAGCAGCGCGCCGAAGTCCTCGGGGGCGAGGCGCTCGGCCGCGAGCGCGCGGCGCACGTCGGCGGCCGTGACGGCCTCGAAGTCGAACGCCGCCGTGCGCGCGAGCAGCTCCTCGAGCACGCCCGACGCGGTGACGTCCATGTCGGGCAGGTAGGCGAGCGGGTCGATGCCGCCGTCGCGCGCCACGTCGGCGGGATCGACAGCGGCCAGCTGCGGGAAGCGGGCGGGCACGGGGAACGCGGAAGGTTTCGCCATGGTTCCCCCTTCAGTCCGCGAGAAAGCCGGTAAGGGGCGAGGAAGCCTCGGCGCGGTCGAGCACGCGGCCCATGCCGGCGCGGTACCCCGCGCGTCCCGCTTCAACGGCATGCTTGAACGCGGCCGCCATGAGGGGGACGTCGCCCGCCGTGGCAACCGCCGTGTTCGCCATCACGGCCGTCGCGCCCAGCTCCATGGCCTCGCACGCCTGGGACGGCCGGCCGATGCCCGCGTCCACGATGACGGGCACGTCCACCTCGTCGATGATGATCTTGATGAAGTCGCGGGCGGCCAGGCCCTTGTTCGACCCGATGGGCGCCCCGAGCGGCATGACGGCCGCGGCGCCGGCACGCACGAGGTCGCGCGCGCAGGTGAGGTCGGGAAACATGTAGGGCAGCACGACGAAGCCCTCCTCGGCCAGAAGCGCGGTGGCCCGCACCGTCTCGGCGTTGTCGGGCAGCAGGTAGGCAGCGTCGCGGATGACCTCCACCTTCACGAAGTCGCCGCAGCCCATGGCCCGCGCGAGCCGCGCGATGCGCACGGCCTCCTCGGCCGTGCGCGCCCCCGACGTGTTCGGCAGCAGCGTCACGCCCGCGGGGATGGCGTCGAGGATGCTCTCCTGCTGCGAGGTGTTCGCGCGGCGCACCGCCAGCGTGACGATCTGCGCGCCCGCATCGCGCACGGCGGCCTCCACGAGCTCGAGGTTGAACTTCCCCGACCCCAGAATGAAGCGCGAGGTGAACGTGCGGCCGCCAAGCGACCAGGTATCCGGTTCGTATGCCATCGATCTCTTTCCTCCCCGGCCGCCGGGCGGCCGCGTCTCGTCGTTTCGTCAGTCCCCTTCGAGCCCGAGCGCCAGGCGCACCGCCACGAGCGCCTGCTGCGCCGCGCACAGCGCCACGCGCGGGGCGTACAGCGCCGCATCGGCCACGTCCGTCGCGCCGTCGCCGCACACGTACAGCCGCCGGCCCGCCCGGCGCGTGACCACGGCCTCGGCCGGGCCCGCGCCCGCCATGCCGTTGCCGGCCACCACCGTGGCCTCCGTGCCCGTCAGCAGCGCGTTCACGAGTTCGGCCTTGCATGCGGCGTCGTCGAACGCCTCGCACACGATGTGCTCGCCCGCGAACAGCGCCGCCGCATTGCCGGCGTCCACCCGCACGCAATCGAGCGCGAGCTCGAGCTGCGGGTCGATGCGCAGCAGCTGCTCGGCCAGGGCGTCGGTCTTGCGGCAGCCGAGGTGCTCGCGGAAGTAGTGCTGCCGGTTGAGGTTGCTCTCGTCCACCCGGTCGAAGTCCACGAGGTGGAGCATGCCCACCCCCGAGCGCGCCAGCATGACGGCGATGTGCGACCCGAGGCCGCCGAGGCCCGCCACGCCCACGCGTGCTTCCGCCAGGCGCTCCCGCTCGGTCGCGCCGATGCGCCGCGTTAGCGCGTCCATCAGCCGCCTCCCACGAACCGCACGACTTCCAGCACGTCGTCCTCCTCGAGCACCGTGGCGGCGTACGCGTCGCGGCCCACGATGCGCCCGTTCAGCTCGCACGCCACGCGCGTCGCGTCCAGGCCGTCGGCCGCCAGCGCCTCCGCGAGCGTGCGTCCGTCCACGTCGCTACGTTTTTCGCCGTTCACCTGCGCCATCATCGCCTCCCTTCCGCCCCTTCAGGGCACAAAAAAAGCGCGCACGAAGCAGATCGCACCCGAGGTGGTGCGCCCCTTCGTACGCGCATGCGTACTCTCACGGCTGCTAGGATACCGAAAGACGCCCCGTCCCGCAACGCGCAACCGGCGAGCGGCAGGGGCCCGCAACCGTGCGCGCCCTACCCGTGCGTCACGATGCGGTACCGGTTGGAAAGGCGGGAGCCGTCTTCGGCGTAGCGCGACTCGACCGTCAGATAGCCCTTTCGCTTCAACTCCCGAACGGCGAGCTTGATCGCATCGTCGCTATATCCGGACAACGCGCTCATCTGGCGCTTCGACAATATCGCGCCGCCGTCCTCGCCCGAATGCGCGGCGATCATGCCCAGCACGCACAGCTGCGCGGGCGACAGATGCTCCTTGATACCGATCGCACCGATCCTCATCGGCATCCCCCTCCCCGCCCGCGCCGCATGCGCGCATCGTCGAACGGAGGCGAAACGCGCGGCGCGGCATAGCGGCCGCGCACTTCAGCGAGCTCGCGCTCCAACGCGCGCGAACGCTCGCGCTCGCGGATCAGCGCAAGAGCGCTCGCACGCCTCCGCTGGTCGAGCAGGCCGACGAACCGCCGTATCTGCAAGCCGATGAGGAGGGAGAACGGCACCAGCACGAGCACCACGTAACCCATCGGCGACTTGAAGAACTCGAACACGTACCCCGCTTTGGGAATGCGGAACGCGTACCGCCCCACCACCCGGCTGAACGGCGCGGGGTACGCGTCGTCGTCGCCGGTGGTGGTGCCGTACGTGACGAACGCCCGCTCGCCCTCGTACTCCGTGATATCGCGGATCTTGTGGGTGAACACTTCGCCGTAGCTGTCGGGGTCGACGGACGCGAACGTCACGATGTCGCCCGGCTGCAGCGCGGCGGGATCGACCGCGCGCGACACCGCGATGTCGCCCACCTCGAACTCGGACTGCATGGAATCAGACAGCACGATGTAGGGCTTCCACCCCAGCAGGCTGGCCTCGCTCCGCCCCGACACGAGCGTCGTCGCCACCACGACCACCGTGAAGCACACCGCACACGCGAATACGACCGTGGTGAGGACGTTGAAAAGCATGGGTAAGGTTTTGCGGGCAGACACGAATCTCCTCAGATGACAGGGAGCAGGGGGTGCGGCGCCCCCTGCTCGATGGACTTATACCGTGTTTTCGTTGATGGGCGCGTCGTTGAACGAGGCCACGAACTCGTAGAGACGGGCTGGAGCCGTGACGCTTCCATGGTTCGCGCATCCTTCGACAACGCAGCTCTTCGCATAGGCGAAGGCGCCGAGCCCGCCCGCGAATCCGTCGTCCTTCTCCGCGCCCGCCACCGTGATCGATCCGTAATTGGCGCAATCGACGAGACTGATCACGTCAACCTGCTCGCTATCGTCCACGGTGATGGAGCCCCAGATGCCTCCGGCGTGCCACTTGTTCACCGTGACATCGGCCCTGTTGATGCAGTTCTCGAACGTGATGGAGGAGCCGTTCGGCCCCCAACCTTGCCCGAGAATGCCGCCGGCCACCATGCCCCTTTTGCTTCCGACGTCTTGATTCGACATGATCGAACCGCTTACCACCTCGATGTTCTCGAATGCCAAGGGGGCACAGCCGTCGCCGACGACGGCAGATGTCGCATAGCGGCCCTGGAGGTCGCAGTTCTCGATGCGGAGGTTCTTGATGGCGGCGTTCTCCGCATAGCCGAACAGCGCAACCCCTCGCGTGGGATCGCTCGAAGAAGGGTTGCTCGATGCGGCGAGGTTCCTGATGGCATGTCCCTTGCCGTCGAACGTGCCCGTGAACGCGTTATCGCCGCCGATGGGAGTCCACGCGTTGCCGCCGAGGTCGACATCGGCCTGAAGCTCGATCGCAATGCCTGCTCCCGACGGCCCCTTTTGGAGCGTATCGTCTGCCACCGCTTGCGCGATCCAGGCAAGGTCGGAACCGGTCGAGATGCGGTAGACGCCGTTTTCATCCGGCACGACCTCCGTCGTCGTGACGCCGTCCCAAGCGTAGGCGGCGTCTGCGTCGTAGTCGGCGCTGCCGAAGCCGTCGGCCTCGACCGCCGCTTGCGTGGCGACGAGGGCGACGTCCGCCTCGAAGCTCGTCCCCTGGAATTCGTTGCCCGCCGCCTCGTTCATGCCGTACACCAGCATGAACTGAGCGGAATCGCCGGGATTGAGCACGAACTCCATGGCGTCGGCCTTCGCCAGCAGCTCATCCCAGGTGCACGGGTCGAAGCGCCCCGTCACGGCACCGCCCTCGACGCGCACGAAGTCGAACCACAACGCATCCGTCAGGTCTCCCTGAGCGGTGAGCGACAGCTTCACCTTCATGGACAAGGAAGACTCCCCGCTGGAAACGGTGAGCAGCTTGGCGTTGCTGATGCCCGGCTCCCACAACGCGTCGTCGATGATCGGGCCGGACGCTTCCTTCAGATCCGTTCCCGCTCCGAATTTCAGCTCGGTTCCCTTGCCGAGAACCTGCGCGCTGTCCGCCACCACCGTGGCGCCGTTCTCCATGTCCAGCGCCTGCGACACGGCGGAGAGCTGCAGCGTGCCCGCCTGTATCTTGTTGCCCTTGTTCACCACGCTGTCGGTGAACCAGGCGAACGTGAGGCCCAGCAGCAGCGCCACCGACGCCACGATGAGCACCGCGCTCGCAACGAGCTTTCTGTTGTTGGTCTGTTCCATGTATCCTCTTTCCCGGTTTCTCCCGCGGAAGCTACGCCAACACGTCCACGCCGTCGATGATCAGCTTGTTTCCCGTCAGGTTTGCGTAGAGGTTGATCGGGGCGTTGTCGCGGTCGACCACCTCGCCGTTGTAGACGAACGTGCAGCCCTGGCAGGTGATGGTGTTGTCGTTGCTTCGGATGCTCAGCAGCGTCTGCTCGTTCGAGTTCGTCTCGACCGCTTCGATGCGGCAATTCGAAAACTCGATTGTGCTTCCACCTGCATCTTCGTTGATCACCACCGTGGAAAAGCCGTTCGAGCCCCCTTCGGATTTATCGTTCGTCCCGATGAGGGTGCAGTTTTCAAACGTCGCACGCGTCGAGGGCGACCACGTCTGGAACGCGCACCATCCATCGAGAACCGTGTTCTTCACGGTGAGCTCGACGTTTTCGTTCTCGCTCGCAACGTTGAGCGCGTACGAGCTTGCGGAAACGGAGCAAGCGTCCAGCGTCAAGCGAACGTCGGCATTGCCGTAAAACGACATCCCGCGCGTATAGGCCCCGGCTTCAGGCCCCTTGACGTCAACGCCCCTCAGCGTAATGCTGACCGGTTCGCTCTGGTGCGAGACGTCGACGACCCGGTCCGCCCCGTCGGGAACCACGAGCGCGTTGCCGTTGCCCTGGATGACCACGTCGCCTTCGAGCTTCAGTATTTCGTCCAGAACGACGTCCTGCTCCAAGGAGACGCTCTGCCCGCGTTCCAGCGCCTTCTTCAGGTCGTCGCCGCTCGAAACCGGAGCGAAGTCCACGTCGGCGTCCTTGTCGTAGTCGCTGGCGCCGAAGCCGTCGGTTTCAACGGGGGCCTGCGTGGCCGTCAGCAGGATGTCGAAGTCCACGACGGCGCCCTGGTAGTCGTTGCCCGCGCCGGTGTTCATCTTGAGCACGACGTTCACGGCGTCGCTTTCGGCGCCCACGGCAAGATCGCCCTCGGCCAACGCCTTCCCGCCAGACGCGAACTCGGCCAAGGTTCCCACCGGCGTATCGGCGTCCGTGGCAGCACCCTCATGATCGAGCACGTACACGTCGATGGCATGCTCGATACCCTTGCTTTGGCTCATGTCGCCGAACTGGAAGCCCAGCTTGTACTTGACGGCGAGCGTGCCGTCGTTCCTCACGGCCAAAGCGGCGTTGGTGGCATAGCCGGGCTCCCACCGGTCGTAGTCGAACACGGGGTCGGCCGATGCGCTGATATCCGTCCCGTTCTGCAGCAGCGCCACCTGCAGCGTGCCCGCCTGTATCTTGTTGCCCTTGTTCACCACGCTGTCGGTGAACCAGGCGAACGTGAGGCCCAGCAGCAGCGCCACGGACGCCACGATGAGCACCGCGCTCGCAACGAGCTTTCTGTTGTTGGTCGTTTCCATATGATTCTCTTTCTTGTCGTTTCGGTTCGGAGGAAAGGCGTCCTTCGCCTTCAGCGTGCAATCGGGTATGAGCGCATCACCCCCCTTCCCCGCCGTTCGCAGCCTGCACCGCGTCGGCGCACAGGTCGAACTCGATGCCGTCGCCCTGGCGGACGTTGCCCGCCCCCTCCCGCAGATGCACCGAGACGACGAGCGTCTCGGTCTGGCCGGGGGCGAGGACCGTCGGCGAGGTGCAGGAGCCGCGTTGCGCGAACTGCTCGGCAGTGCCCGAGAACAGCACCGCATCGCCGAGCAGCACGGTGAATTCCACGTCATCGACGGCGCTCCCCTGAAGATTTCCCAGGTAGATGCAATAGCGAACAGCAGCCGACCCCGTATTGGCGACGGCAAGCTCCTCCGTGACGGCCCGGCCCGGCTCCAGCAGCGCCGAGCGGTCGGAGAATGCGGGCGAGCCGCCGTTGAGGTCGAGGGAGACGGTTCCCGTGTCGAAGGTGTTCCCGCGCACGCTGGCGCGCGTCGCAAGCAGCGCCCAGGCGAGCACCGCGACGAGCGCAACCGCCGCAACGGCCGCAACCAGGCGGAGCGCCCGCATGCGCCGATCCCCCGACCTCCTCGCAACGACGAAGGCGGCGGCGAGCATGCACAGCAGCGCGAGGAGCGCGACAACCATGCTGAAAGCGTCGCCCGTCTTCGCCAAAGGGGCCAGCTTCCCCTCGTCGGATGCGTCCACCGACCAATGCAGGTCGATCTGCGCATGGGCTCCCTGGAACTCGTTGCCGGCCGCCGCATCGAGCGATACGGTAACCCGGCACGCGAGCACGGTCTCCCCCGCCTCGTTGTCGGCAAGCCTGAACAGGGCGGGCTCCTGCGCCAACGTACGCACCGGCCCGTCGTACACCACCGCCCCCGCGGCGTCTTCCACGCGCGCGTGCAAGGCATCGGCCAGCCCTTGCTCGTCCGAAACGAGCTCAGCGGAGAATCGAATATCGAGGGAGGAGGTATGGGCGACCCTGACGGCGAAGTCGCGCGATTCCGCGTCGCCGGGAAGCATGCCCGCCACCGCAAACCGCTCGTTGGCCGAAGGCGCGCCCGCGTACAGCTCCACCGAGGCGGCGCCGTCGTCCGCGAAAGCCGGCTTCGCCGAAGCGAACAGCGCAAGGCAGCACGCCGCGCATGCGGCGACAAGCGCCGCGGCAGCGGCCGTTCCCACCGTTTCGATTGAAATGTGTCGTCGCGTCGATTTCAGTCCGGTCCCTCATCATGGCGCAGGCACGGGCTAGCCAAGCCCCCCTCCTGGAGGCGCTCCGCGTTGCCTATGCGATTGATATTTGAATTGCTGCAAGTAATCATAGAGCCCCCCCCCGCAGACAATCGACATCGGCGTTTCTTACCCCGGGGTAATCTTGATTTTTTCGATCAGGGAGCATCGGCTGTCCGAATTCGCAGTACAGAGCGTCTTTTTCGCACAGCGCATCAATGAAGAAAGGGCCGCATGCGGCCCTTTCTTGGAGGGAGGGGAACGAGGAGGAGGGAGGGGCTCCTCGTGATCCGTGGAGGGAGGGGTTGGCGGGCCTAGAGGGTGGCCACCGTCTTGCCCGCGAGCCAGCCGTGGGTCATCGCCATGCCCACGGAGTTGCCCGCGAACGGCGTGCTGTAGCCGAAGCCGTAGCGCCCGCCCAGGCAGTTGCCGGCCGCGTACAGGCCCTTGATGGGGGTCCAATCGGTTTTGAGCACGTTCTGATCCTCGTCGGTGACAAGGCCCGACATGGTCACCATCATGGGCGTGGAGCTGTGGGACAGCTGGCTCTTGCCGCCGTAGTACGGCGGGGTGTCGATGGGCAGCATGTAGGCGGCGTCCTTGCCGAAGTCGGTGTCGCCGTCGGCGCTCGCGCACAGCTCGTTGTAGTGCTCGATGCTCGCGACGAACTGCTTGGCCGCGTCGCCCTCGTAGCCCAGGATGGCGGCCAGTTCCTCGAGCGTGTCGGCGGCGAACACGGTGCCCTTCATCATCTTGCGCTCGGCCAGGTTCGCGCCCACCACCTCGTAGCCTTCGGGGTTGCCCACCTCGACCTTCGCCATGTCGGCCTCGAGGGCGTCCATGTAGTCGTCCATGCCGAAGTTCGGCGCGCCGTGGTCGAGCGGGGCCTTGCCCACGAGGTCCTTCCAGTTCGCATCCGACACCCAGGCGCACAGGCCGTGCGGCTGGCGCAGGCCCACGGGGCCGAGCTGCGGGATGGCGCCCTCGTTGCAGAAGCGCTTGCCTTCGGCGTTGATCATGAGCGTGGGAGCCGTGCCCCACGGGCCGCTCGCGCCGCCGCCGAGGCCCATCCAGCCGCGCGGGCTCGGCTCGATCATGCCGCCGGCCCAGCAGCCCATCTTGTGCGCGGCGCCCGTGCGGAAGCCGGTCTGCGTCCAGTCGTCCTTCGTCGCGCCGCCGCGCTCGCCCCATTCCATGCCTTCGTTGAGCAGGGCCCAGCACATGGCCGGATCGCCGATGAAGTCGCCGGCCGCCAGCACGACGCCCTTCGTGGCGTTGAACTTCACGTACCCATCGGGACCCTTCGCGATGAGACCGCACACGTCGCCCGCGTCGTTCTGCACGAGCACGGTGCCCGTGTGCTGGAAGAACCACTCGGCGCCGTTTTCCTGCGTGTGCTTCACGATGTACTTGTGCACGAACTCGATGTTGTTGCCCTGGTAGCCGTAGAACTGCGCGTTGCAGGGCCAGGTCTTGTAACCGCCGCACTCGATGGGGTAGCTCACGTTCGCGCCGCTCCACGCCGCCTGCGTGTTGCACAGCGGGTACTCGAACATGTTCGACATGTCGAAGGTGCCCTCGTCCGGCACGTCCACGCCGGGAATGACCACCTGCGTGTCCTTCATGAACACGGCGCTGTCGTTGGCCTTGCGCTCGGCCTCGTAGCTGTCGTAGATCTCCTTGTAGCGGTCGAACATGGGACCCGAGCTCTGCACGTAGTTGCGCAGCAGGCCGGGGTTCACGCGGCCGCCGGCGCGCTTGCAGAACTCGGCCGTGATCTCGCCGGTGTTGTAGGGGCCGAAGCCGCGGTCGATGAGGAACTGCGAGTTCACGTGGCCCACGTCCTCGCCGTACCAGCCCGCGAGGTTCGTGCCGCTCGTGTTCTCCTCGTCCACGTAGCTCGTCCAGGGCTGCATCTCGATGACGGCCACCGTGGCGCCTTCGTCCACCGCGCCGCACGCCGCCATGAGACCCGCGTGCCCGCCGCCGAACACCACCACGTCGAACGTCTTCTCGTCCACGATATCGCTGTCGGCGATTTCCGGCGCCGCGCCCAGCCAGTCGCCGGGGCCGCAGTAGCCGCGCACGCGGCCGTCGTCGGTGAGGCCCGAGAACGCCGTGGGCTCGCTCGCGCCGCCGCCCGGTCCGCCGGGGCCGCCCTCGCCTTCGCCGCCTTCCTTGGCCTCGGCCACCTCGGCCTTGTCGGTGGTGCTCGTGACAGCCGTCGTCTGCGGCGCGCATCCCGCCAATCCGAGCGCGGCGAAGCTTCCCATAGCCGCGGCGCCCATGAGGAAATCGCGACGCGTCAACTCTTCTCCCATGTCCTTCCCCTTTCCTATTCTTGTCGAGCTTTCGGGCCGTACCGCCCGTTGACCTGCATCATCCGCCCATCGACGACCCGCGTCCTCACCCTGCGAGGACCCAAAGCCCCGAAAAGGGCGCACTTCACCCGTCTCGGGTGAGCGGGATGGGGCCCGACGCCTTGCGCGCGGGACGCTGGGTGCGTACCATGAACGGAAACGCTGACGCGAGGGATCGACGACCCGGCTCGATTCGCCCGAATCGAGCCGAGGCAGCAGGGAAAAGGGAGAGGGGAATTAGCCATGGCGAAAGGACGCGCATCGGCGCAAGATATCGTGTTCTGCATCGTGCTCGGGTTGTTCTGGTCGTGGAACTGGATCATCTACCAGAGTCCGACGAGCCTCACCGTGGCGCTTGGGCCCGTCGCGCTGCCGTCGCGCTTTCTGCTGCTGCTCTCGTTCGCCGTCACGGGGTTCGTCCTGTTCCTCCTGCGCTACCTGGGCGACGGCGGCACGCGGGCGCAACGGCGCGTCCGGCGCTACGCGCTTGCCGCGGGGCTCGGCGCGGTCATCCTGCTCACCGACCTCGCGGACGGCAGCTTCGACGGCGAGCTGGGCGGCGCGCCCTTCGCCGTGCAGTCCGTGGCCATGGGCGTGGCCAGCGCGTTTCTGTACGCCGAGATCGGCGAGCTGTTCGGATCGATGGGGGCCACGCGGCTGCGCTTCATCTCCACGGCGGCCATCGCGGCGCTCGTCATCTGCGTGCCCGTGCAGATATCGCTGTACTGGATCGGCGGCAACACGCGCGAAGGGCTCATGGTGGCCTTCCTCGTGCTCGTGCCGCCCGTGCTCGACCGGCTGCGCAAGCACTACAGTCTCAAGGAGGCGCGCAAGGTGGAGCGCGCCCGCATCCCCGTGAAGTTCGTGCTCACCCTGCTGCTGGCGGGCCTCGCCCTGGGCATGCTGCAGGGCATCTTCACGCAGATCACCGCCGCCGAAGGGCACAGCGCCCTCAACCCGCAATCGGCCATCGGCTTCCTGCTGGCCGCAGGCGCCGCCGCCGTGGTGGTGTTCCGCGGGCGGCTCGACTTCAACCGGCTCATCTACCAGACGGGCATCCCCCTGCTCGCGCTCGGGTTCACCATCGTCGCGCTCAACGGCAACGCGTTCGTCGGGTTCATGCTGTGCGTGGCCGGCTACTACATGACGCAGGTGGTGCTGTGGGTGCTGTGCGTGTACCTGGCCACCCAGTCGCGCGGCATGGTGCGCTGGCTGTTCGCGCTCATGGGCTGCATGATGGCGCTCGGGCAGGCCGTGGGGCTCATATCCATCGACACGTTTTTGTACGGGCTCGACCACGAGGCGTCGGTGCTCATGGCCACCTCGTTGCTGCTCGCGTGCCTGTTCATGTCCACGAGCGAGTCGCCCTACGAAAGCTGGGGCATGGTGCGCCCGGCCGAGCATGCCGCCGAGGGCGACATCGACACGGCATGCCGGACGCTCGCGCTCGACAACCTGCTGACCGCGCGCGAAACCGAGATCCTGCCCTTCCTGGCGCAGGGCCGCAGCCGCAAGGTCATCGCCGAGAAGCTCGTGCTGTCGGAGAACACCATCAAAACCTACATCTCGAACGTGTACAGCAAGCTGGGCGTGCACACCCAGCAGGAGCTCATCGACCTCGTGCAGAAGAAGGGCCGCGAGGCGGGCGGCGACGCCGCGCAGCTGTGAGGCCGATGACGGACCGGCGCCGCTAGCGCGCCCAGGCGAACAGGCCCTGCTGCGTGAGGCGGTAGGCGCCCCCGTCGTGCGCGACGTCGCCCGCGCGCTCGAGTTCGGCCAGCTCACGGGCCACCTCGGCGCTCATCGGGCCGCACGCCCGCACGTAGTCCTCCTCGGCGAAGCCGCCGCCGAACGCCAGGCGGTTGCGCACGAACAGCAGCGCGCGGGCGCCCTCGTCGAGCTGGGCGACCGCGGCCACCGCATGCTGCGGCTCGGCGCTGTGGGCCGCGTAGACGGCGAAGTCGGACGTGTTGACGTAGGACAGCCCGTGGTAGCAGCTGCGCGCGTCGATGCCGAGGCCGATGAGCGCCGCGCCCTGCCCGAGCGCCACGGCGAACTCCTCGCGATGGAGCTCGTCGCGGGCGAAGCGGCCGGGAGCGTACTGGACGAACCCGTACGAGGAAAGGCGCTCGCACGCGGCGTCGTAGAGGCGGCGCTGCGCCTCCTCGTCGAGCACGCCCTCGTCGGCGGCGAGCAGGGGCTCGAGCGTGAGGTGCGCGGGCTCGATGCCCGCCACGGAGCGCAGCGTGCGCATGAGCGAGGCCTCCGTCTGCCCGGGGATGCCGTAGCGCAGGGCCACGTCCACGTTCCCCAGGTGGAACTTGTCGAGGAACAGCAGCGCGTTTTGCACCTGCACGCTGTCGAAGGGCCGATCGAGCGCGACAAGCTCCTCGGGCTGCACGCTGTCGGCGCGCAGGATCACGCGGTTCACCTTGCCCTGCCCCCATCCCGTGAGCGACGGCACGCCCACCGTGTGCGGCACCGCCTCGAGCGACACCTCGCAGTCGTCGGCGAGGTGGAACAGCGCGCGCAGGTCGAGCAGCAGCTCGCCCAGCTTGTCGGGGCTCATGATGGAGGGGCTGCCGCCGCCCACCTTCACCGCGCGGATCACGGCGGGGCGCGTCTCGGGGGCGACGGCGCGGGCCTCGGCGCGCAGCGCTTCGAGGTAGCGCATGCGCGCCGCCCGATCCCCCACGAGACGGTGGCCCGTCGTGAAGGGCCGCTCCTCGCTCACGAAGGGGATGTTGACGAACAGGACCGCGTCCCGCGAAATGGCTTCCATGGCTCCTCGCTCTCCGCCCGCCGCCGGGCGCTCAACCGCCGTTGTCTCGCCTCCCATCTTCGAGGACGAAGGGGGCGCGCACCATACCCGTTCCGGGTGAATTGGCGCGAATTCGCGCGATTCTCCTGCGCAGACAAGCGGATGACGAACCGTTTCGCCATCGCAACCGCACGCGGGCGGCGCTGCGGTAGGCTGGGTGCATGTTGCATCCGAACACCGAGCCGAAAGGAGACGTCCATGGAGTACAAGACGGGCGACAAGCCGGGCGTGGGACGCTACCGCTGCGAGAACTGCGGGTACGTCGTGCGCATCACGAGCGAGACCGAGGCGCTTCCCGCCTGCCCCAACTGCGGGCACCACGAGTTCAAGAAGCTCGAGGACGAGGACTAACCCCACGGGGGCTCGCATCATACGGGCCCCTTTTTCACGGCAGCGCCCCGATGCGGGTATACTGGATGCACCCGAGGAGAGAGGTGCTTCATGCAAGCGAACACTGCCAGCATCAACATCGGCGTCATCATGATCGCCCTGCTCACGTTCGTCGCCTTCGTCGTCCTGGTCATCTGGCTGCTCTACCGGGCCGCCTGCGCGTTCGACGACGTGCGCTACCTTGCCGAGCGCGCCGAGAAGGGCGACGCCGCGCAACGCCGTTCGTCTCCTTTGCGCTATTTCGTGATCGTGGCGGGCATTTTCCTCGCCCTTTCCTGGGCGATGGCCGCCTTCAACATCAACCCCTTCGCCGCATTCGGGTGGATCACGCTGTACTGACGAACAAGGGCCCGCATGATGCGGGCCCTTGGCAATGCTGCGATGCGGGGATGCGCTAGGCGATCGGCGGGGTGCCCTCGTAGTTGCCCACGATGGCCTCGATCTGGACCTTGGCGTCGCCCGGCAGGGTGGACACGCCGGTGACGCGACGAGCCGGCACGCCGCCCGGGAAGAACGTCAGGTAGGCTTCGTTCACGGCGTCCATGTCGGCGAGGTCGAGCACGTAGATGTTGACCTTGACGACGTCCTCCATCACATGGTCGACGCTCTCGATGATGGCCTTGATGTTCTGCAGGGCCTGAGCGGTCTGCTCCTTCACGCCGGCGGCCATGGCGCCCGTGGCCGGGTCGATGCCGAGCTGCGCGGAGATGTTGTTGTAGTGCGAGAACGCGACGGACTGCGTGGCCAGCGGATCGCGCGGGGCGGCGTCCGTGTTGACGGCCTCGATGATGAGACCGTGACGGGCCTCGATCTCCTGCGGCGGCGTGCCGTCGCCGTGCGAGGCCACGGCCTCGATCTGCACGAGCGCGCCCATGGGCAGCGCGGCGACCTCGACCACGGTGCGCGCGGGCACATAGGCCACGGCGCGGGCGATGGCCGAATCCGGGAAGAACGTCGAGTAGACTTCGTTCACGGCGTCGAGATCGGAGAGGTCCTGCAGGAAGATGGTCACCTTGACGATGTCGTCGAAGGGCACGTCGATGCTCTCAAGGATGGCCTTGATGTTCTTGAGGCACTGAGCGGTCTGCTCCTTCACGCCGCCCACCACGAAACGGCCCGTCTTGGGGTCGATGGGGAGCTGGGCGGTGAGGTTGTTGTAGTGCGAGAACGCCACGGTCTGCGTGGACAGCGGGCTGATGGGGGCCGCATGCGTGTTGTTCGTCAGCTTGATGAGGTCGCCGGCCTGCGGCTCGTTGGGGATGGTGCCCTCGCCGTTGGTGAGGAGCGCCTCGATCTGCATGTCGGCGTCCATCGGCAGCGCGGCCACGGCCACCACGGTGCGGGCGGGAACGTAGGTCGGGAAGAATTCGGTGAACACGGCGTCGATCGCGTCGACGTCCTGGATGTCGCGCACGAAGATGGTAAGGCGCACGACGTCGTTCAGGCTATGGTCGATGCTGTCGACGATGGCCTCGAGGTTCTCGAAGCACTGGACGGCCTGCTCGGCAATGCCGCCTTCCACGAGTTCGCCCGTCGCCGGGTCGATGGGAAGCTGCGCCGAGATGTTGTTGTAGTGGGAGAACGCCACCGTCTGAGAAGACAGGTCGCTCTTCGGAGCAAGATCCGTGTTCCTCGCCAATACTACGTTATCGCCCATAAATAGTACCCTCCCTTTCGGAATTGGTTGCATGAGGTGCGTAACCGATGAGCGGATGCTCACCATGCAGCGCAGTATACAGACTTTTTGTTCATCTGCAACATAATGTTTACGAATAGTTTTGGGCGTTTTTCAGCGTTTCTAGTGCATCTGCACAATTCTGTAAAACAGCCGGTTTCGCGGTTATGCAGTTTTCTGTATATGTCTGGATGGCCGCTGAATGAGAAATGGAACCGGATGGGATTAGTTGCAAAGTCCGCTTGATGCGTCTGATTAAAAGCGTTCGCGCGCCCGCCCCGCCGAGACGCGTCGCCCCCGCGCCGCCGACAGGGCGCGCGGCCCCGCTCTCCACAATATGACGACAAGGATCACGAAGACGGAAAGGCCCGCGTTCCGCCGACTGCGGCGGGCTCGGACATGAAAAAAAGAGCCTGCGGAAGTCCGCAGGCTCTTTCGAATTCATGGTGGGCGATACAAGATTTGAACTTGTGACCCCTACCGTGTCAAGGTAGTGCTCTCCCCCTGAGCTAATCGCCCGATTTGCTCAGCGGCTCGGATAGGTTTCCGTGCCAGCGAGCAGTTAGTTTACCAGATACCTTCGATCTGTCAAAGCACTTTTTCAAAAAAGTCTGCACGAAATCCGATCGGGGCGAAAAAGTCCGCGCGATTGCGAACGCCTGCGCTGGGGCCGGTTTCGCGCAAAGCGACGACGCGCTGCCGGTCTCCAACCGAGAAGGTAAAATTTTCCAAAATGAGGGGTTGCGCCCGGGGAGCAGTTCTATTATCATATTTCCTCGCCGATGCGGACGTGGCTCAGCTGGTAGAGCACGACCTTGCCAAGGTCGGGGTCGCGGGTTCGAACCCCGTCGTCCGCTCCATCGTCACTTATAGGCCGGTCATTATCACTAAGGTTTGACCGGCCTTTTCATGACGGTATCGACGAGATGGCGACGTGGCCAAGTGGTAAGGCAGAGGCCTGCAAAGCCTTCACCCCCGGTTCGAATCCGGGCGTCGCCTCCATCACTGCCCTTGCGGGTTGGATGGTTTGAGAACTGAAGAGCGTTACCCATGCGGACGTGGCTCAGCTGGTAGAGCACGACCTTGCCAAGGTCGGGGTCGCGGGTTCGAACCCCGTCGTCCGCTCCATGATTGCACAAGCCCGCCGGTTCGTCCGGCGGGCTTTTTTCATGCCCTGCAACCGTCAGAGCACGTCCAGGATATCGGCGAGCGTGGACACGCGCTCGTAGGGGCAGGCGGCTTCGGCGTCGTGACGGTCGATGATGATCGGGCGGATGCCCGCCGCCGCGGCCCCGTCGCCGTCGGCATCGGGGCGGTCGCCCACGTGCACGGCCGCAGCCGGGTCCACGCGCGCCTGCTCGCACGCCAGCTCGAAGATGACCGGGTTGGGCTTGCGGTAGCCCACCACGGCCGAGGACGTCACGAAGTCGAAGTACGGCAGCAGCCTGAGATCGCGCAGCAGCCCCTCTAAGCCCGCATCCCAGTTCGATACCACCCCGAGCAGGTATCCGGCCTCCTTGAGCGCCCTCAGGCAGGCTGCGACGTCCGGGTACAGCTCCCAATGGTTCGCGCGGCGGTAGCATGCGTGCGCGGCCTGCGCCACGCCTTCCGCATCGTGCCCGATGCCCGCGAGGTGGCACACGTAGCGGTACTGGTCGAGCCAGATGGCCGTCGAGCCCTCGTGGGAGCACCAGAAGTCGCCGTCGCGCAGGTACTCGGCCTCGTAGTAGGCGTCCATGGCCGGCATGTGCGGCTCCATGTCGCGCACGGTCACGTCGTGCCCTCGCTCGGCGGCCACGCGCGCAAGCGTCTCGGCCACCGAGGGGCACGGGAAGAGCAGCGTGCTTCCCACGTCGAAGAACACGGCTTCGGTCATCTACGGCTCCTAATCCTCGTGTCCGTCGTTCGGCTCGATATGGACGAGCACCTCGATCACGTTCGGGAAGCGCTGCTCGATTGCCGCCTCCACGCGCTCGGACAGCTCGTGCGCCTCCCCCACCGTCATCTCGGGCGCCACGAGCACGTGCAAATCGGCGTATACCTCGCCCTCGGTGCCGCGCGTGCGGATGTGGTGGGCATCCTGCACGCCGGGCACCGACACGGCCACGGCGTGCAGGTCCTCCTCGGGGATGCGCGCGCGATCGGACAGGGTGGCCAGCGCGTGCTTGAACACGTCGTAGGCGGTGGCCAGGATGGCCACAGTCACCACGAGCGCCATGACGGGGTCGGCCACGGGAAATCCGAGCGCCACGGCCGCAAGGCCGATGATGACGCCGATGGACACGAGCGCGTCGGACAGCGTATGGTTCGCGTCGGCCGCGAGCACCTCGCTCTTGAGGCGCTTCGCGCAGCGGCGCTCGTAGGTGGTGACGCCCAGGTTGACGGCGAGCGTTCCCACCATGACGACGAACGAGATGGGCGTGACCTCCGCCGTGTACACGCCCGACATGAGCTTGCCCACCGCGCTCGAGCCCACTTCGAAGGCTGCCAGCAACAGCAGCACGCCGATGAGGAGGCTCGCGTACGTCTCGAACTTCGCATGGCCGTACGGGTGCCCCTCGTCGGCCGGGCGCGACGCGATGGCGATGCCCACGAGCCCCACCACGTTGCCGGCCGAATCGAACACCGAATGGATGCCGTCGGCCTGCATGGACGCCGAACCGCTCATCGCGCCGTAGACGTACTTCGCCGCAGCCACGGCCAAGTTCAAGAACAGGACGATCCACAGCACGCGCCTGATGGAGCGCATGCGCTCCGACACCGCGTTCTTCGTTGCAAGCGCTTTCGCCATGGCCCGCTTCCTTTCGCCGACGGCCGCCCCGCGCATGCGGGGTCGCATATACGAAAAGAGAGCCCGAAGGCTCTCTTGATCTCACTGGTGTCGGAGGCGGGATTTGAACCCGCACACCCTTAGACGGGCACTAGCACCTCAAGCTAGCGTGTCTGCCGTTCCACCACTCCGACGTGTTGCTCGAAACGCAACGCAGGTTATTCTACCCGAACCTTCCCACGTTGTGAAGGGGAAATTTTAGCTAATTTGCAATCGTTCCGTGCGGGTAGATGATCATGAGCACGATGAGCGACAGCATGAAGATGATCGCGAACGCGATGGTGATGCGATCGAGGTTCTTCTCGACGATGCTCGTGCCGGTTTGCGTGGAGTACACCGAGCTCGCGATCATGTCGGAGATGCCGGTGCCCTTGCCGGAATGCAGCAGGATGAACACGATGAGGCCCAGGCCCGAAACGACGAGCAGGACAAGCATGATGATAAGGAGCGGGTTCAAGATTCGTCTCTCTTCTTTCGTTCAATACATAACGGTACGCAAGTCGCTAAGTATAGCGAAAGGCGCCCGCGAGGGCAAGCGGCGTGCACACAAAGAACGATCATGCGCCGCCCGCTTCCAGCTCGCGCTTCAGCACCCGCAGCCCGTGCGCGATGCGGCTCGCGCCGTCCCACGTGGACAGCGACACGCGCAGAAACCCGCCCGGCGCCTCGCTCGACACGCGGAACCGGTCGCCGTGGTACACGCGCACCCCCGCCGCCCGCAGCCGCTCCTCGATCTGGGCCGAGGTGCCGGGCAGATCGATGGGCATCCAACGGAACAGCGGGTACGGGAACGACGAGGGCGCAGCGTCGGGGAAGATGCGGTCGAATAGCTCGTTCGTCTCGATCATGAGCTGGCGCTTGCGGGCGACGATGTCGGCCGCTCCCCCGCTGAGGATCAGCTCCGACACCACCTCGGCGTCGAGCGACGACGTTTTGACGTTCACGTTGAACACCGCGTGGGCGATGCGGTCGCGGTAGCGCTCCGAGCAGGCCAGAAACGCGATGCGCAGGCTGTTCGCCAGCGTCTTCGTGGTTTCCGCCACATGGACGGTGTGCTCGGGCAACAGGTCGATGAAGCGCGGCGCCACGGGACGGCCCAGCTCCGCGTCGAGGCCTTCCACCGTGCCTCCCAAGTCGTCCTCGATCACCACGAGGTCGCGCGCCTCCACCACGCGGGCGAGCTGCGCGCGCCGCGCGGCCGTCGTGTACACGGTGGTGGGGTTCGCGCAGGTGGGCATCAGGTAGACGCCGCGCACGCTCACCGAGCGGCACACCGCGTCGAGGGCGTCGGCGCGCATACCCTCCGCGTCGCCCGCGATGGGCACGAGCTCGATGCCCAACAGCTTCGCCAGCTCGATGAAGTTCGGGAACGTGTAGGCGTCCACCGCGATGCGGTCGCCCGCCCGGAACAGGGCGCACAGCGTGATGACGAGCGCGTTCTGCACGCCCGACGTCACGATGACGCAGGCGGGCTCGCTGCGCACGCCCTTCCAGGAGAGCCAGCGCCGCCCCGCCTCGATGTGGTGCGGATAGCCGCAGGGGTTCGAGTAGTCCATGAGCTTGGACAGGTAGCCGCGCTCGGCCACCGTGCGCACGGCCTCGGCCACCATGCCGTCGCATTGGTTGAAGCCCGTCACCATGCCCAGCTCGACGCAGGCCTCGTCGAACCCGTCGGCCGTGAGCGTCAGGTCATGGTTGGCATGGGGTGCCACGAACGTGCCCTTGCCCGTCACGCCGTAGACGAGCCCCCGCTCGCGGGCGAGCGCGTAGGCGCGCGTGATGGTGGACGGGTTCAAGTCGAGGAAGTCGGCCAGCTCGCGTTGCGGCGGCAGGCTCGCGCCCACGGGCAGCGCGCCCGAGCGGATGGACTCCTCCAGCAGGTCGACGAGGCTGGCGTAGTACGGCTTGCCCAAGCTGGCGCGGTCGGGCTTCCAGCTCATGGGGTAGTCGTCGAACGAGTTGAACGGCATTGCGGGCTCCTGGTCGGACGGCGGACGGCAGGCGACGGCAAGCGCCGCGAATTGCATTACATGCAATTTTGTCATTGCCTGGTTTTCGCGTTCAGCATACCATAGCGGGGAACCGCCTCGACAAGGAGCATCATGGAAGAATCCTCGCAGGCCCTCGGCGCCGACGTCGCGCCCGCCTCCCCTGCCGCCCCCTCGCGCCGCGCCCGCGCGCTCGGCGCACTGCCCTTCGCCTTCAAGCAGACGCTGCCGCTCATGGCAGGGTTCGCCTTCTGCGGCCTGAGCTACGGCGTGTACACCGCCTCCCTCGGCCTGCCGCCGTGGGCCGCGCCGCTCATGGCCGTGTCCATCTTCGCGGGATCGGCCGAGTTCGTCGTGGCCGACATGCTCACCGCGACGTTCGCCCCGCTCGCGGTGTTCCTCGTCGTGTTCATGATCAACGCGCGCCATATGTTCTACGGCATCAGCATGCTGGAGAAGTACCGCGGCGCGGGGCGCAAGACCGCGTTTCTGCGCTACGGCCTCATCGACGAGACGTTCGCCCTCTGCCAGCCGCTCGAGGTGCCGCGCGACGTGGACCGCTTCTGGACCTACGCGTGGATCACGGGCCTCAACCTGGCGTACTGGGCCGGATTCGCCGCCGTGGGATCGTACGTGGCCGCCGAGCTGCCCGTGGACCTCTCGGGCATCGATTTCATCATGAAGGCGCTGTTCATCGTCATCTTCCTGGATTGCTGGATGAACGAGGCCGACCACCGCGCATCGCTCATCGGCTTCGGCGCGGCCTTGCTGAGCCTCGTGGCGTTCGGCGCCGACGGGTTCCTCGTGCCGGCGCTTTTGGCCATCGTGGCGCTGTTGCTGCTGTTCCGCCGCCAGCTGGAACGCCCCGGGACGGAGGCGGGCGCATGAGCACGGTCGAACTGCTTGCCATGATAGCCGCCGGGGCCGTGGCCACCCAGCTCACGCGCTGGCTGCCCTTCCTCGCGTTCCCCACGCCCGAGAAGACGCCGAAGACCGTCACGTACCTGGGCACGGTGCTGCCGGCCTGTATGTGGGGGCTGCTCATCGTGTACTGCTTCCGCACGTCCGCGCCGCTTGCGGGCTACCACATGGCGCCCGAGCTCATCGCCGCGGGCGTGGTGGTGGGGCTGCACGTGTGGAAGCGGAACATGTCGCTGTCCATGATAGGCGGCACCATCGTCTACATGCTGCTCATCCGCACGGTGTTCCCCTAAACGCACCCCGAAACGAGCGAAGCGCCGCAGCCTGAGGCCGCGGCGCTTCTCGTGCGTTCGTCGGTTGCGGAAGCTCAGGCCAGCAGGCTTCTGCCCGTCATGGCCGCGGGCGCGTCGAGGCCCACGAGCTCGAGCAGCGTGGGCGCGATGTCGCAGAGCGCCCCTTGGCGATCGTCGAGCGTGCGCCCCGTGCCCGCGTAGTCCACGAGCGCGAACGGCACGAGAGCCGTCGTGTGGGCCGTGAACGGCGAGCCGTCCTCGGCGAGCATCTTGTCGGCGTTGCCGTGGTCGGCCGTGATGAGCGCCACGCCGCCCTTGCGCTCGAGGGCGCCCAGCACCTGCGACACGCCGGCGTCCACCGCTTCCACGGCGGCCACGGCGGCCGGGATGACGCCCGTGTGGCCCACCATGTCGGGGTTCGCGAAGTTCACGATGTACACGTCGGCCTCATCGGCGTCGATGGCGGCCGCGAGCGTGGCGGCCACGTCGGGCTCGCTCATCTCGGGCTGCAGGTCGTAGGTGGCCACCTTGGGGCTGGGGATGAGCGCGCGCTCCTCGCCCGCCTTCGGCTCCTCGCGCCCGCCGTTGAGGAAGAACGTCACGTGGGCGTACTTCTCGGTTTCGGCGATGTGGTACTGGCGCAGGCCCGCCGCGGCCAGCACGTCGGCGAGCACCTCGTCGGGGAATTCCTTGGCGAAGGCCACCGGAGCCGGGATCTCGGGGTCGTACTCGGTCAGGCACACGAAGCTCACCTGCGGGTACGCTCCGCGCTCGAAGCCTTCGAACGTTGGGTCCACGAGCGCGCGCGTGATTTCGCGGGCGCGGTCCGGGCGGAAGTTGAAGAACACCACCGCATCGCCCTCGCGCATGCCGCGGCTCGAGAGCGCCGTGGGCACGACGAACTCGTCGGTGACGCCGTCGGCATAGGACGCGGCCATGACCTCGGCCGACGTTGCATCCGTGCACGGCTCGGCCGCCACGACGGCGCGGTACGCCCGCTCGACGCGCTCCCAGCGGTTGTCGCGGTCCATGGCGTAGTAGCGCCCCGAGATGCTGCCGATCTCGGCCGTGCAGGCCCCATCGGTCAGCTCGGCGGCCACGGCCTCGAGCTCCTCGAGGTAGCCCGCGCCGCTCTTCGGCGGCACGTCGCGGCCGTCCATGAAGCAGTGCACCACGATGCGTCCCACGCCCGCCGCTTTCGCGGCGCGCATGAGCGCGTAGAGGTGCTCGTTGGACGAATGCACGCCGCCGTCGGACACGAGGCCCATGAGGTGAAGCGCCGCGTCCGGACGGGCCGCCGCGGAGAACGCGTCGTTCAGCACGGGATTCGCCGCGAGCGAGCCGTCGGCGCATGCGCGGTTGATGCGCGTGAGCTCCTGGTACACCACGCGGCCTGCGCCGATGTTGAGGTGCCCCACCTCGGAGTTGCCCATCTGCCCGTCGGGCAGGCCCACGGCCTCGCCCGACGCTTCGAGCTTCGTCCACGGACGGGTTGCGAACACGTCGTCGAGGCAGGGCGTGCTCGCCTGCGAGATGGCGTTGCCGGGGCCCGGCTCGGCCAGCCCGAAGCCGTCCATGATGACGAGGCAGGCGGGCAGCGTGAGGTGGGAGTGCGCGTCGGCCATTACAGGCAGGCCTTGACGAGCTGGATGAACGAGTCGGCCTTGAGACTGGCGCCGCCGATGAGGCCGCCGTCGATGTTCGGCTGCGCCATGAGGCCCTCCACGTTGGCCGGGTTCATGGAACCGCCGTACAGCACGCGCATCTCCTCGGCCACGGCGGGGCCGAACAGCTCGGAGAGCGTGGCGCGGATGGCGGCGCACACGGCTTCGGCCTGCTCGGGCGTGGCGGTGCGGCCGGTGCCGATGGCCCAGATGGGCTCGTAGGCCACGACGCAGCGCTGCGCGTCCATGGCGTCGACGCCGGCGAAGGCGGCGCGCACCTGCGCGGTGACGTACTCCTCGGTGGTGCCGTCGTCGCGCACGCCCAGCGACTCGCCCACGCACACGATGGCGTAGAGGCCGGCTTCGACGAGGGCCTTCACCTTGCGGTTGACGTCCTCGTTCGTCTCGCCGAACAGCTCGCGGCGCTCGGAGTGCCCCACGATGCTGCCCGCGCAGCCGATCTCCTTGATCATGGGCACCGAGATCTCGCCGGTGTAGGCGCCGGAGGGCTCCCAGAACACGTTCTGCGCGTTCACGGCGACCTTCGTCTTGTCGAAGTCGAGCACGGTCTTGGCCGGCTTGAGGTCGACGTACGGCGGGCAGATGACCACGTCGACGTCCTCGGGCCACTCGCGGTCGAAGTTGTTCGAGATCTCCTGCGTGAGCACCACGGCCTCGGCGATGGTGTTGTTCATCTTCCAGTTGCCCGCCATCATAGGTTTACGAGCCATAGGGGTTTCCTTTCGTTGTGTGAGCTTCCTTGGCGCGGGGTGCCGCGCCCTTCCTTGGCGCGGGGTGCCGCCTGGGACCTGAGCGTCGCTCGCCGCGCCGATCGCACGCCGCGTCCGTTTCGAATCGGCGCGGCGTACGGTTGCCGACCCGCACGCACCCTCCCGCGCCATGGGGGCGTGGCGGGAGGGCGCGAGGGTTACCGCAGCGCTTCTACTCCGGGGAGGGCTTCTCCTTGCACGAGCTCCATGGAGGCGCCGCCGCCGGTGGAGATGAACGTCATCCGGTCGGCCAGGTCGAACTTGTTGACGGCCGCCACGCTGTCGCCGCCGCCGATGATGGTGTCCGCGTCGACATTGGCGGCCACGGCGTCGGCCACGGCCTTCGTGCCGGCCTCGAACGCCGCCATCTCGAACACGCCCATGGGGCCGTTCCAGAACACGGTCTTGGCCTCGGCCACGGCGTCGGCGTAGAGCTTCGCCGTCTCGGGCCCGATATCGAGGCCCATCATATCACCGGGAATGTCATCGACCGAAACCGTAGCGGTTTCGGCATCTTCCGCGAACCGGTCGGCGCACACCACATCCACCGGCAGCAGAAGCTGCACGCCGCGCTCCTCGGCCTTCGCGATCATCGCGCCCGCGCGCTCCACCCAGTCCTCTTCCTTGAGCGACGCGCCCACGGCTTTGCCCTGCGCCAGCAGGAACGTGAAGCACATGCCTCCGCCGATGATGAGCGTGTCGCACTTGTCCATGAGCGCGTCGATGACCTTGATCTTGTCCGACACCTTCGAGCCGCCCAGGATGGCGGTGAAGGGGCGGCGCGGCTCCTCGAGCATGCCCGAGAGCGTGGACACCTCGCGCTGCATGAGGTAGCCCGCGTAGGCCGGCAGCAGCGCCGCGACGCCCGCCGTGGAGGCATGGGCGCGGTGCGCGGTGCCGAACGCGTCGTTCACGTACAGCTCGCCGAGCGCGGCCAGCTCCTCGCAGAACGCCGGGTCGTTCTTCTTCTCGCGCTTGTCGAAGCGCAGGTTCTCCACCACGAGCACGTCGCCGTCGCGCAGCGACGCGGCCTTCGCCTGCGCGTCGGGACCCACCGTGTCGGTGGCGAACACGACGGGCTTGCCCAGCAGCTCGGACAGGCGCTGCGCGGCGGGGCGCAGGGTGAACGCGTCCTCGAAGCCCTCGCCGGCCGGGCGGCCGAGGTGGCTCATGAGGATGACGCGACCGCCGTCGGCTGCGAGCTTCTCGATGGTGGGCAGCGCGGCGCGGATGCGCGTGTCGTCGGTGACCGCGCCGTCCTTCACGGGCACGTTGAAATCGACGCGCACGAGCACGCGCTTGCCGGCGGCGTCCAGCTCGTCGATGGTTTTGATGTCGGCCATGGGGCCCTCCTATCCAAACGCGAAGCGAGCCTGCCGAATCGACAGGCTCGCTTGCAAGAAATACGGTTACAGCAGGATCTTCACGAGGTCCTTCACGCGGTTCGAGTAGCCCCACTCGTTGTCGTACCAGGAGATGCACTTCACGAAGTTGCCCTCGCCGCCCATGACCATGGTAAGCCCGCTGTCGAAGATGGAGGAATGCGGGTTGTCCACAATGTCGATGGAGACGATCGGGTCCTCGGTGTACTCGAGGATGCCCTCGAGCGGGCCTTCGGCGGCGGCCTTCATCGCAGCGTTGATCTCGTCGACGGTGGCGTCCTTCTCAAGCTCCACCGTGAGGTCGACCATCGAGCCGTCCGGCGTGGGAACGCGGGTGGCGAAGCCGTCCAGCTTGCCCTTGAGCTCCGGCAGCACGAGCGACACCGCGCGGGCGGCGCCCGTGGTGGTCGGGATCATGGACATGGCGGCAGCGCGGGCGCGGCGCAGATCCTTGTGCGGAAGGTCGAGGATCTTCTGGTCGTTCGTGTAGGAGTGGATCGTGTTCATGTAGCCGCGCTTGATGCCGAAGTTGTCCAGCAGCACCTTTGCGAAGGGGGCCAGGCAGTTCGTCGTGCAGGAAGCGTTGGAGATGATGTGATGCTCGTCCTTGTTGTACTGGTCGTCGTTCACGCCCATGACGATGGTGATGTCCTCGTTCTTGGCCGGCGCGGAGATGACGACCTTCTTGGCGCCCGCGTCGAGGTGCGCCTTGGCCTTCGTGCCGTCGGTGAAGAAGCCGGTGGACTCGACGACGACGTCGACGCCCAGCTCGCCCCAGGGCAGGTTGGCCGGTTCGCGCTCGGAGAGCACCTTGACCGCATGGCCGTCGGCCACGAAGCCGTCCTCGGTGACCTCGACCGTGTCGAAGGCGCGCCCGTGGATGGAATCGTACTTGAGCAGGTGGGCCATCGTCGGAATGTCGCCGAGGTCGTTCACTGCCACAACCTCGATCTCGGGATCGTTCACCATCGCGCGGAACGCCAGGCGGCCGATGCGACCGAATCCGTTAATGCCTACTTTGATTGCCATGCGTATCCCCTTTCAGATACTCGCATTAAGATTGCAGGAACGCCTCGATCATAGCGGTAGCCGCCGGGATGGGGCAAGTCTTATCTGAGCACCCGATAAAAAAAGCAACCGAGCAGCCCATTCGCAGATATTTCTCACCGCTCGCCGAGGGGTTTCGCGCCCGATGCGCGCCGCAGAGCAGCACGCACGTCCCTCGCCCTCGGTCAGTTCGCGCGATCCGTCCGTGTTGCGCGCCCGACGGCTACGGTAAGGTGCCCGTAGACGCCCGTCCGACCGAAGGAGCAGCATGGAAGCAGTACCGCAGGAAACCGTGGAGAAGCTGATGGGCAACGTGCCGGCGCAAAAGGAGCTCGAGAGCATCCGCATCCTCGCCTCGGCGCCGGGCAGCGTGCGCTACGAGATCGACGTGCCGGACAACGTGCTGAACTACCACGGCTGCATCCACGGCGGCTTCGTGTCCACCATGCTGGAAATCGCCGCCGGCATGGCGACGTACGCCTACGGCGAGAGCAACGTGGCCATCACCTGCGCGACGAACTTCATCCGCGCCGTGGGCCCGCAGCGCCTCACCGTGAGCGCCGACACCGCGCACAAGGGCCGCAGCACGTCGGTGGCGCACTGCACCATCGTCGACGAGCGCGGCAAGCTCGTGGCCGAGTCCACGTTCACGATGTTCTTCCTGGGGCCGCTCGAAGGCTAGCGCATCCGCTGCGCGTCAGCCCTGCGCTTCCTTCGCCATCTGCTCGATACGGCGCACGCGATGGTACACGGCCGACTTCGACAGCGGCGGGTTCGCGCGCTCCCCGAGCTCCTTGAGCGTGGCGTCGGGATAGGTCACGCGCAGCTTGATGAAGTCCTGCAGCGCGGGCGGCAGGTTCTCCATGCCGTGCGCCTCGAGCACCACGCGGATGGCGAACAGCTGGTCGACCGACGCGTTCGCCGCCTTCGCCTGGTTCGCCACCTCGGCGTTCGTCATGCGGTTCACGTCGTTGCGCACGCTCTTGATGACGCGCGCGTTCTCCATGGCGAGCGCGCTTTGGTGCGCGCCGGCGAACGCGAGGAACTCGAGGATGGCGCTGCCGCTTTTGAGGTACACCATGTAGGAGCTGCGGCGCTGCATGACGCGCGCGTGGATGTCCTTGCGCTCGAGCAGGTCGACGAGGCCCTCGGCCAAGTCCTCGTTCTCCACGGTGATCTCGAAGTGGAAGTCGCCGCGCGGGTCGGACACGAAGCCGCTGCCCAGAAACGCGCCGCGCAGGTAGGCCGCCGTGCAGCACTGCTTCTCCACGAGGTCGGGCTTGAGCCCCATCTCGAGGCCGCCTTCGGCCGAGAGCACGCCCATGTCCACGAGCGCCGGCGCGAGACGCGGCTGCGAGGGCACCTCGATGAGGTAGTTCGGCGTCTTGTGCAGCACGCTGCGGCGCACCGTGAGGTTCGTCTCGAGGTGGTACAGCTCGTGCAGCAGCTTGATGATGAGGCGCGCCACGCTGGGCACGTCGGTTGCGATCTCGATGCGGTACTTGCCCTGACCGCTGAAGAACAGCGTGCCCTCGATGCGCACGAGCGCCGCGAGCGTGGCCTTCTCGCAGTGCGAGCACACGGGAGGGACGCGGGCAAGCTCGTCCTTTACCTCCGCCGTGAACGACATAGCTTCAACACCCCCGCAAACGCATCGCGCAAAGCGGCCGGATCGTGCCAGGTGGGATGGAGCGGGTCCACGAGGTTGCGCGCGATCACCACGGGCCCCTGCGCCTGGATGGCCTTGACGTCCTGGTAGCACACGCGCACGGGACGGATGCGGCCGCCCAGCACGAGGTCGTCGAGGTCGGCGGTGGACGCGTGCTCGGACTCGGCGCCCGTCACGGCGCTGAACAGGCCCGTCGCAGGGCTGTCGGGACGAAGCGTGACCGGCGTGTGCACGAGCATGTAGTCGATGAGCCCGCGCATGCCGTGGTCCATGAGCGCCTCGACGTGCTCGCGGGCGGTGAGGCCCCAGGTCTCGCCCTGCATGTCGGCGAGCGAGCACACGAACAGCGTGGAGCCCTTCGATGCGCGGATGGCCTCGATCACGCCGGGCACGAGCAGGTTCGGCACGATGGAGGTGAACAGCGAGCCGGGGCCGAGCACGATGAGGTCGGCGGCGCGGATGGCGTCGAGCGCGGGAAGGTAGGGCACCACCTGGTGCGCCGAGCGCAGCCCCACCGTTTCGAGCGCGGTGCGCGAATGGCACGCCACGGCCTGCCCCTCGAGGGAGCGGCCGTCGCGCGTGCGCGCGACGAGCGTCACGCGGTCGAGCGTGGAGGGGTACACGTGCCCCCGCGCGTCGAGCAGGCGCTCGCAGATGGAGATGGCCTCGGGAAACGAGCCGGCCGCGTCCTCGAGCGCGGACAGCATGAGGTTGCCCAGCGTATGGTTGCGCGCGAACGAGAAGCGGTACTTGAACGCCTTGGTCAGCGGGTCGTTGGCGTTCGCGGCCATGGCGGCGATGCACTTGCGCACGTCGCCGGGCGGCGTGACGTCGGCCTCTTCGCGCAGGATGCCGGTGGAGCCGCCGTCGTCGGCCATAGCCACGACGGCGCTCGTCTCGAGCCCCATGGACAGAAGCGTGCGGATGGACACGGGCGCGCCCGTGCCGCCGCCGATGACGACGACGCGCAGGCGCTCGTCGCGCGCCACCACCGGCTCGCTCGCGGTGAGCGCGGCGAACGCGGCCGTGGCCGACGGGTCGTGCGAGAAGGGATGGGTGGCCATGGGTCCTCCCCTAACGGCCGGCGGCGGCGCGCGCGTCCGCAGACCCGTCCGCCCCTTCGGCGAGCGAGAGGTCGCGGTGCGCGATGCTCACGCGATAGCCCTTCGCCTTGAGGTAGTCGGCGGTGGACTCGGCCAACGCCACGCTGCGGTGCTGGCCGCCCGTGCATCCCACGGCGATGGCCAGCTGCTGCTTGCCCTCGGCCACGTAGCCGGGCATGACGCAGTCGAGCAGCCCGCGCCACTTCTCCTGGAACTCCTCGGTTTCGGGGCGGTACAGCACGAAGTCGCTCACCGGCTTGTCGAGGCCGGTGAGGGCGCGCAGCTGCGGCTCGTAGTAGGGGTTCGGCAGGAAGCGCACGTCCATGACGAGGTCCGCGTCGAGGGGCGCGCCGTGCTTGAAGCCGAACGAGTACACGGTGACGGACAGCCCCGTGCGCTCCTCGCCCGGCGCGAACAGCGAGCGGATGGTGGCGCGCAGCTGCGGCGGCAGCATGGAGGTGGTGTCGATGACGTGATGGGCGTTCTCGCGCACCTCGAACAGCAGGTCGCGCTCGCGGTCGATGCCCTGCGCGATGGACGCGCCGTCGGCGCACAGCGGATGGCGGCGGCGGCTCGACTTGTAGCGCGCGATGAGCTTCTCGTCGGCGGCGTCCAGGAACAGGATGCGGTAGTCGATGCCCAGCTGCCCGAGCTTCTTGAGCTCTCCGGTGAGGCTCGTGAAGAAGTCGCGGTTGCGCGCGTCGCACACCACGGCGAGGCGGCGCTTCTCGTCGGGCTGCCCCGGCATGCCGGTGAGCTCAAGCAGGTTGCCGATCAAGCTCGACGGCAGGTTGTCCACGCAGAAGTACCCGAGGTCCTCGAACGAGTGCATGGCCTCGGTGCGGCCCGCGCCGCTCATGCCGGTGACGATGACCAGCTCGGGCATGTGCTGCAAGTCGGCAGTTGCCTCCACCGTTCGCTCTTCTTCGCTCATGGCGTTCATCCTTCCGTATCCGTACGCGCGTCGCGGCCCTGCACGGCCGCTTCCACCGCGGCGTCCACCACCGCGGACGTCGCCGCCGCCGGGCCCTCGCCCGCAGGCGGGCACAGGGCCTCGTCGGCCGTATCGGCCTCGCCGCCCACGACGCGCTCGTCTTTTCGCTCCCTATTATACTGCTGCAACACGCGGTAAAGCTCCTCGGCCACCTCGTCGGGCACGACGCGCGCCTCTTTGATGTCCTCGAGCGTGGCGGCCTTGAGGTTCCTGAACGACTTGAACGCCTTGAGCAGCGCCTTCTTGCGCACCGGCCCCATGCCCGTCACGTCGTCGAGGATGGAGGCCGTCATGCCCTTGCCGCGCAGCTCGCGGTGGAACGTGATGGCGAACCGGTGCGCCTCGTCGCGCACCTGCTTCACGAGGTAGAGCGAGGCCGAGCCGCTGGGCAGCACGATGGGACCCGTGTCCTGCCAGGGCACGAACAGTTCCTCGTCGCGCTTGGCGAGGCCGCACATGGCGATGTCGTCGATGCCCATCTGGTCGAACATCTCGAGCGCCGCGGACAGCTGCGGCTTGCCGCCGTCGAGGATGATGAGGTCGGGCTTGCTGCCGAAGCGCTCGTCGGCCATGCGCTGGGGCGCGTAGCGGCGGCTCATCACCTCCTGCATGGACAGGAAGTCGTTCGCCTCGTCGAGCGGCGTTTTGATCTTGAAGCGACGGTACTGGTTCTTGTCGGGCTTGCCGTTCGTGAACACCACCATCGAGGCCACCGTGTAGGAGCCGTGGATGGTGGAGATGTCGAAGCACTCGATGCGCATGGGCGGCTCGTCGAGGGCGAGCGCGCTTTCCAGCTGCAGCAGCGCGTTGTTGATGCGCTTGTCGTCGTAGTTCGTGCGCACCTTGTAGCGCATGAGCGTGTGCTTCGCGTTCGTCTCGGCCATGCCCACGAGCTCAGCCTTCTCGCCCTTGAGCGGCGCGGTGATGCGCACCTTCGCGCCGTGCGGGCTGGCCAGCTTGCTCGTGAGCCACTCCTCCATGGCGGCCCGGTCCTCGGGCTCGTCGCGCAGGATCACCTCGTGCGGGATGGACGTGGTGGCGTCGTAGTAGCGCAGCAGGAACATGTGCAGGAGGTCGTCGTCGGGCACGTCCTTGCCGCGGTCGAGCACGAACTCGTTGGAGTTGATGATGCGGCCCTCGCGCACCATGAACACGTGCACGCCCGCCACCGTCTCTTCGCGGAACAGGCCCACGACGTCGGCGTCGAGGTTGCGCGTGGACACGGCGTGCTGGCGGTCGGTGAGGCTGTTGATGGTATCGATGCGCGCCTTCATGCGCGCGGCGCGCTCGAAGTCGAGCTCGGAGGCGGCCTCCTGCATCTCGGCCTGCAGCTCGTCGATGAACTCGCGGTGCTGGCCCGACAGGAAGCGCTCGATGCGTTTGACGTTCGTCTTGTATTCTTCGGGCGTGATGGCGCCGCAGCACGCGCCGGGGCCGAGGCCCACGTGCGCGTCGAAGCACGGGCGCGCGTCGCGCGCGAGCAACGCGAGCGGGTCCTTCTCGAGGCGGCGCTTGAGCCCGCGCCAGTCGGCGCACGACGTGGCGCACAGCGGCACCACGCGGCGCGCGATGTCCACCATGTCGCGGGCGGCGCGGCTGTCGGTGTAGGGGCCGAAGTACTTGGTGTCGGGGCGGTGCTTCTCGCGCGTGTACTTGATGGCGGGGAACACGTCGCCCTTCGTGAGCGCGATGAAGGGATAGGACTTGTCGTCCTTGAAGTCGGCGTTGAAGAACGGCGCATGCTGGTTGATGAGGTTCTTCTCGAGCACGAGCGACTCGTGCTCGTTCTCCACCACGATGTAGTCGAAGCTGTCGATCTGGTCGACGAGCAGGGGAATCTTCGCGCGCTCGTCCTGGTAGTTCACGTACTGGCGCATGCGGGCGCGCAGCTGCTTCGCCTTGCCGACGTAGATGACCTGGCCGGACTTGTCCTTCCACAGGTACACGCCCGGCAGCGTGGGCACGCTGTTGAGCTCCTGCTTGATGCGATCGAGCTTGGCGCGCTGGCCCGAGGCGGCCATCGCGACCTCGGCGTCGTGCTCGCGCGCGGCGCGTTCGAGCGTCGGGCGATGGCGGCCCTCGCGCTCGAGCAGGTCCTCGTCGCGCGACGTGCCGGCTTCGAGGCAGGCGTCGCCCGTCAGGCGCTCGACGCCGCCCGCATCGGCGGGGGCGGCGTCGTCGTCGAATGCGTCGTCGAATGCGTCGGGGCCGTAGGTGGTGTTGTTGAGATCGTCCATGCCGTCAGTATAGCAAACCGCACAGGCGTTCCCCTTGCCGCCCCCGCGCTCCACGCGGTTTGCAAAAGCGCAGACGGAAAGCCAGCGCACGCGGGCATCCGCGAATCGCGAACACATGTTTCACGTGAAACATGTGCGTTGGGGCCTGTGCGGACCTAGGCCTCGGTCAGGGTGGCTTTGAAGGAGATGGTTCGAGGGGTGTCCAGGGTGTCGAAGCGCACTTCGTAGGCGCGCTTCTCGGTGTCGACGGCTTCCACGCGCCCCGTGCCGAACACCGCATGCGCCACCCGGTCGCCCACGGCGAAGCGCGCGTCGCGCACGAGGTCGGCGATCCAGCGGTCGACGAGGGCGTAGGCCGAGCGCGCATCGTCCAGCCGACCGTCGTCGGGCTTGTTGGAGAACTCGAGCGCCGCCGGGTCGATGTCGAGCAGGAAGCGCGAGGGGTAGCGCGGCGCGCCCTCGTGACCGCGGCCCTCGGCCTCGGTGAGGTACAGCCCGTCGCGGGCGCGCGTCATGGCCACGAACGCGAGGCGGCGCTCCTCCTCCATGCCCTGCAGCGTGCTCGTCTTGCGGGACGGCAGCACGCCTTCGGAGAGCGAGCAGAGGAACACGTGCCGGAATTCGAGGCCCTTCGCGGCGTGGATGGTCATGAGACGCACCTTGTCCTGCGTGTCGTCCATCGCGTCGGCGTTCGAGAACAGGGCCACGTGGGCCAGGTAGTGCTCGAGGGTCACCTCTTCCCCGCACGTCGTTTCGAACTCGTAGACGGACTGCTTGAGCTCGGCCAGGTTGTCGAGCCGCTCCTGACTGCCCTCGGTGCGCAGCGCGCGCTCGTAGCTGCTTTCCGAGAGCACGGCGGCAAGCACTTCCGACACCGGCCGCCCCTCGTACGACGAGCGGAAGCGCTCGACCAGATCGAGCAGCTGGCGCGCTTTCGTGCGCTTGAACAGGTCGTCGTCCACCGTGAGCGCGAGGGCCTCGTACAGGCTGCACCCCCGCTCGTCGGCCTGCTCCCGCAGAAACGCCATGCGGCGCTGCCCCAGGTTGCGCTTCGGCGCGTTCGCAACGCGCGCGAAGTCGAGGTCGTCGCGGAAGGCGATGAGCCGCAGGTACGCCAGCGCGTCCTTGATCTCGCGGCGGGCGAAGAACGGCACGCCGCTGTACACCGCGTGCGGCACCTCCGCGCGCAGCAGCGCCTCCTCCACCGGCCGCGATGCGTAGTGGGCGCGGTAGAGCACGGCCATGTCGCGAAACGCCACGCCCTCGCCGTGCAGCGCGAGCACGCCCTGGGCGATCCACGACGCCTCGTCGGCTGCGCTCTTCGCGTGATGCCACACCGTGGGCCCCTGGACGGTGCGGACGGGCTCGAGCCGTTTGGGCATGCGCTCGCGGTTCTTCTCGATGAGCGAGTTCGCCACGGCGATGACGCGCGGCACCGAGCGGTAGTTTTCCAGCATCATGACCGTGCGCGTTCCGGGGAAGCGCCGGTCGAAGTCGAGCAGGTAGCGCACGTCGGCGCCGCGCCACGTGTAGATGGTCTGGTCGGGGTCGCCCACCACGAAGAGGTTCTTGTGGTAGCCGGACAGCACCTCCATGAGCTCGTGCTGCAAACCGTCGATATCCTGGAACTCGTCCACCATGAGGTACTCGAGCCGCTTCTGCCACTTCAGCCGGATGTCGGGGTGCTGCTCGAACAGGTGCAGCGTGAACACGATGAGGTCGTTGTAATCCAGGCCGAAGCACTTCTTCTCCTGGTAGAGGTAGCCGTTGAAGATGATGTCGCGCGCTTCTACGGCCTCAAGGTAGGCCCGGTGCAGGTCCTCGAGCGGCATAGCCAGCATGCCGCGGTAGTAGTCGGGACGCTCCTTCAGCTTCATGATCTCGATCATATCGCGGGCCTTCGCGAAGGTCATGTCGCGCAGCGTGAGGCCGCGCTCCTCGTAGATGATCTGGAGCATGGCGTCGATATCGGCGTTGTCGAGCACGAGGAAGCTCTTCGGGTACTGCAGCGCGTGACCGTCCTCCTGCAGCACCGAGACGCAGAAGCCGTGGAAGGTGTTGATGTAGCCGGTGTCGTTGTCGCCCGTCAGCCGCCGGATGCGCCGGCGCATCTCGCCGGCCGCCTTGTTCGTGAACGTGGCGCACAGGATGTTGCCCGGCATGATGCCCAGCTCGTTCACGAGGTAGGCGAACCGCTCGGTGAGCGCCCGCGTCTTGCCGGTGCCCGCGCCGGCTATCACGCGCACGTAGCCCTCCGTCGTTTCGACGGCCTCGCGCTGCGCCGCGTTTAGGCGCGGCGCAGCGTCCCCGGGAAGGCCGGGCTGATTTTCCGCAGGTGTATCGATTATCTGTTCCATGAGGACAGTATAGCAGAAACCGCACAGATGTTCCCGAACAAATGTTTCACGTGAAACATTCCACGCGGGTTTTGCGCGGAGGGCCTGCGGAAGACTTGCGGGGTTTTGCGCGGGGGGCTTG
>NZ_PPTT01000031.1 GCF_003339815.1 Eggerthella sinensis | reverse complement strand
CCTTCGGGGAGGGGGTGCAGCTGTGCGCGGCAGGTGGTTTAGAAGTCGATGGTGTCGGGGTCGAGGCCGCTTTGGCCGAGGGGGTCCAGCTCGTCGATGCGCTGCAGGTCTTCGTCGGTGATGTTGAACCAGAAGATGCGGGCGTTCTCGGCGATGCGCGCCGGGTCCGTGGACTTCGGCAGCGGGATGGCGCGGCGCTGCAGGCACCAGCGCAGGCACAGCTGCGCGACGGTGCAGCCGTAGCTGGCCGCGATGTCGATGAGCAGCTGGTTCTCCAGCACGCGGCCGGAGCCGAGGGGCGACCACGCCTCCACCACGATGTCGTGGCGATTGCAGAACTCGCGCGTGACCTCCTGGTTGCAGCCGGGATGCAGCTCGATCTGGTCCACCATGGGCAGGATCTGCGCGGTGTCCATGAGAGGCTCGAGGTGCTCGGGCTTGAAGTTGCTCACGCCGATGGCGCGCACCTTGCCGTCGAGGTAGAGCGATTCGAGCGCGCGCCAGGTGTCGGCGTTCGTGCTCTTCCAGTTCGCGTCGCGGTGCTCGGCGGCCGGCCAGTGGATGAGGTACAAATCGACGTAGTCGAGGTGCAGCCGGTCGAGCGACTTCTCGAACGCCTTGAGGGTGGCGTCGTAGCCGCGGTCGGAGTTCCACACCTTCGTGGTGATGAACAGATCTTCGCGGGAGACGTCGCCCGAGGCGAGCGCCTTGCCCACCGTGCCCTCGTTCTCGTAGGCCGCCGCCGTGTCGATGTGGCGATACCCGTCGTGGAGCGCCTGGTGAACGGCGTCGATCCCCACTTCCCCGTCGGGCATCTTCCACGTGCCGAATCCCAGGCACGGGATGCCGTAGCCGTTCCGCAGGGTGATCCGGTCCTTCGGGCTTTGCAAATCCGCCATGCGCTTCCTCCTATATCGCAAGCGCGCCGATTCTCCGATCAGGCGCTTTCCGTCGTAACGGCTTCACGATACGTCGAGATCGAAGGCGGTCGCCGAACCGTGCGGCGTTCGTAGGGCAACAGGCACGCAAGCGTTACTCGTCGATGCGGCCCCGTTGCGCCTTCGTTTGGGAGCGTTGCCGCTTCTCCGCAAGACGGCGTTCTTTGGCGCGGCGCGGCACCTTCGTTGCGCGGCGCACCTTCGGCGGCACGGCCCTGCGCTCGAACTGCGCCCGCAGCTTCTGCAGGCACAGCTGCCGGTTGCGGAACTGGCTGCGCGACTCGCGCGACACCACCGTGAGGCCGCTCGGCACGTGCGTCATGCGCACGGCCGAATCCGTGGTGTTCACGCACTGCCCGCCCGGCCCGCTCGCGCGGAACACCTGTACGTCGCAGTCGCGCGCGACGTCCTCGAGCGTCTGGCGCGCCCATCGGGCGAAGTCGCGGTATGTCGGATCGGTAGGTTCCATGAGGGCATGATACCACGCGGAAGAAGCGGAAAGGGCGCCCCTGCAGGCGCCCTTCCTCGTCAGTCTTCGATGCCGTCGTTGTTGCGGATGAGCTTGCGCTTGATCTTGCCGCCGATGGTTTTCGGCAGCTCGTCCACGAACTCGACGATGCGCGGGTACTTGTACGGTGCCGTCGTCTTCTTCACGTGGTTCTGCAGCTCCTTGACCAGCTCCTCGGTTGGCTCGAAGCCGCGCGCGAGCACGACGGTGGCCTTCACCACCTTGCCGCGGATGGGGTCGGGCGCAGCCGTGACGGCGCACTCCACGACGGCGGGGTGCTCGATGAGCGCGCTCTCCACCTCGAAGGGGCCGATGCGGTAGCCCGAGCACTTGATGACGTCGTCGTTGCGGCCCACGAAGAAGCAGTAGCCGTCCGAGTCGCGCCACGCCATGTCGTGAAGGTTGTAGTACTCCCCGCCCACGGCCTCCTGCGTGCGTTCCGGCTCGCGGTAGTAGCCCGTGAACAGGCCCGGCGGGTAGGCCTCCTTGAGGCCCGTGACGCAGATGGCGCCCTCCTCGCCGTCGGGCACCTCCACGCCCTCGTCGTCGAGCAGCTTGATGTTGAGCAGCGGCGAGGGCTTGCCCATCGAACCCGGGCGCGGCTCCACCCACGGGAACGTGGCCAGCAGCACGGGGCCCTCGGTCTGGCCGAAGCCCTCGCGGATGTTCTTACCCGTCAGACGCTTCCAGGCGATGGTGACCTCGGCGTTGAGCGGCTCGCCCGCCGTGGCGAAGTTGTGCACGCTCGACAGGTCGTAGGCGCTCACGTCCTCCTGCAGCATGAAGCGGTACATGGTGGGCGGCGCGCAGAACGTGGTCAGCCGGTAGTCCTGGATCTTCTGCAGCAGCTTCGTGGGCACGAACTTGTCCATGTCGTAGGCGAAGATGGTGGCGCCGGCGATCCACTGGCCGTAGATCTTGCCCCAGCCGAACTTCGCCCAGCCGCTGTCGGTCACGCTCATGTGGAGCGTGTCCTCCTCCACCTGCTGCCAGTACTTCGCCGTGATGATGTGCCCGAGCGGGTGCGCGAAGTTGTGGCACACGGCCTTCGCCATGCCCGTGGTGCCGGACGTGAAGTAGATGAGCATGGTGTCCTTGCTCGTGACGCCGGCCTCGCCGGTCGGGCGCTCGAAGACGTCGGACGCGCCGTCGACGAGCTCGTTGAACGGCGTCCATCCGTCGCGCTCGCCCGCCACGATGATGCGCTGCTGGATGGACGGCGCCTCAGGACACGCGAGCTCGGTCTGCCCGCACACGTAGTCGTCGTTCACGCAGATCATCATCTTCACCTGCGCGCTCTCGGCGCGGTAGACGATGTCCTTCTTCGTCAGCTGCAGCGACGCGGGAATGATGGTGGCCCCCAGCTTGCACAGCGCCACGGCGCACACCCAGTACTCCCAGCGGCGGCGCAGGATCATCATGACGACGTCGCCCTTGCCGATGCCGAGCGCGCGAAACGCGTTGGCCGCCTGGTTGGACAGGCGCGACAGATCGGCGAACGTGAACGTGCGCTCCTCGTCCGCGTCGTCGCACCAGACGAGCGCGCGCTTCTCGGGCTCGACGCGCGCCCACTCGTCCACGACGTCGAAGCCGAAATTGAACGCTTCGGGCACGTTGATCTGGAAGTTCTCGAAGAAGTCCTCGTAGGAGTCGAACTCGATGCGGGGGCAGTACTGTTTCAGAATATGGTTCACGGGTCGCGCTTTCCTTTCTCACGCCTTACCGGTCCAGCAAAGTCAGCGAGAAGCGTTGTGGTGGTTCAGATTGCCGTGAAAGCCCGAGGAAGCGTACCTTGGGTACGCGACGAGGGCTTGGAGCGGCAAGATGAGCCGCCACAACGCTTCGCAGCGTCGAGCAGTTCCGCCGTTCGGAGAACGGCGGAACGCATCACTCGGCGATGATGGTCACGAATTTCGCGGGCACGTCGCCGCCGCACCGCTGGCCGTGCGGATGCTCCGGGTTGAAGTAGATGCTGTCGCCGGCATTGAGCTCGAACTCCTTGTCGCCCCAGGTCACCACAACGGTGCCCTCGATGACGAGGTTGAACTCCTGGCCCGTGTGGCACACGAGCTTCGCGGGCTCGTCGGACGGGTCGAGCACCACGAGCAGCGGCTGCATGATCTTGCCGGTGTAGCGCCAGGCGAGGTCTTCGAAGTGGTACCCCGGATAGCGGTCCACCTCGCGGCCTTCGCCCCACCGCACCACCTGGTACGTGTCGAGCTTCGCCGCCGTGCCGGTGAGGATCTCGGTGAACTCCACGCCGAAGTGGTGGGCCATGTGGTAGATGGCCGAGATGGGCACGTCGTCGCCGGTTTCCTCCCAGCGCACGTACGTCTCCAGCGGCACCTCCAGCTCGGCCGCCATGTCCTCGCGCGATACGTCGCACGCCTCACGCAGCCCCTTGATGCGCAGGCCGATCTCGGCCAGTTCAGCTACCATCAGTGTCCTTCCCTACGCGTCGATACCCAATTGCAGCGCGCGCTTGTTCATGTCGAGCATGGCGGTCTTCTTGGCGGGCACGCACTTCTCGATGGCCTTCCACAGCGTCTCTTCCTCGCAGAACCTCGTCTCGGCGAACAGCTTGCCGGCCAGGATGATGTTCGCGAGCTTCTTGAAGCCCGCCTCCTCGGCCATGGCCGTCGCGGGGATGGCGCACATGCGCACGCCCTCGATCTCGGGGACGCTCTGGATGAGCGTGGAGTCGGCCACCACGATGCCGCCGGGAGCGACGCTTGTCTCGAACTTGTCGAGCGAGGGCTGGTTCATGGCCACGAGCACGTCGGGCACGAGCACGAGCGGGCTTCCGATGGCGTCGTCGGACAGGCACACGCTGCAGTTGGCCGTGCCGCCGCGCATCTCGGGGCCGTACGAGGGCAGCCACGACACCTCGCGGTCTTCGAGCAGGCCGGCGTAGGCGATCAGCTTGCCGGCGAAGAGCACGCCCTGGCCGCCGAAGCCGGCCAGCACGATGTTGAGGGAGCGGCTCATCGCGCGCCTCCTTCCGTAGCCGGTGCGGGGTTCGCGATGGGGCATGCGGCGGCGCGGTCGGCGGCAGCCTCGGCCGCGTTCGCGTAGCCGTCGGCCACCACATCCTTGTACACGCCCAGCGGGTAGTACGGCAGCATGTTCTCGTTCATCCAGGCGAATGCGTCCTGCGGCGTCATGCCCCAGTTCGTCGGGCAGGTGCCCACGATTTCCACGAGCGAGTAGCCGCGCTTGTCGATTTGGGTCTGGAACGCCTTCTTGATGGCCTTCTTCGCCTTGCGCACGTTCTTCGGGCAGTCCACGGTGACGCGCTCGAGGTACGCCACGCCGTCGAGCGAGCTCAGCAGCTCGCACACGCGGATGGGGAACCCGGCGGTCTCGGTGTCGCGACCGTAGGGCGACGTCTGCGTCACCTGGTTCGGCAGGCTCGTGGGGGCCATCTGGCCGCCCGTCATGCCGTAGATGGCGTTGTTGACGAAGATGATGGTGATGTTCTCGCCGCGCGTGGCCGCGTGCACGGTCTCGGCCATGCCGATGCTGGCGAGGTCGCCGTCGCCCTGGTAGGCGAACACCACGCCGTCGGGCAGCACGCGCTTGACCGCGGTGGCCACCGCCGGCGCGCGGCCGTGGGCGGCTTCGATCATGTCGCAGCCGTAGAAGTCGTAGGACGTGACGGTGCAGCCGACGGGCGCGATGCCCACCGTCTCGCCTTCCACGTCGAGCTCGTCGAGGCATTCCGCCACGAGACGGTTCACGATGCCGTGCGAGCAGCCGGGGCAGTAGTTCGTCACGACGGGCAGCAGCGCATGGGGCCTCTCGAACACGACTTTCATTTCCTTCTCAGCCATGGCTTACTCCCCTCCTTTGCAGGTAGCGATTTCCTCGTTCATAGCTTCGAGCTTGGCCAGCACCTCGACCGGCGTCGGGATGACGCCGCCGGTGCGGCCGTAGAAGTCCACCGGGCGGCGGCCGGCGAGCGCGAGGCGCACGTCGTCCACCATCTGGCCCATGTTCATCTCCACGGACAGGTACGCCTTCGCCTGGGGAACGGTGGCCTCGATGGCGTCCACGGGGAACGGCCACAGGGTGATGGGGCGGATGAGGCCGGCCTTGATGCCCTTCTCGCGGGCGGCGACCACGGCGCTGCGGGCCACGCGGGCGCTCGCGCCGAACGCCACCACCACGATGTCGGCGTCCTCGGTGAGGAACGACTCGGCGCGCTGTTCGTCGCGCTCGATGGCGGCGTAGCGCTTGTAACGTTCGACGTTGAGGTCCTCGAGGGCCTCGGCCGTCAGGTACAGCGAGTTGACCACGTTGTGCGCGCGCTTGTGCCCGTGGCCCACGGTTGCCCAGGGCTTCTCGGGCAGCACGTCGTTCGGCTCGGGCATGACCACGGGCTCCATCATCTGGCCGAGCATGCCGTCGGCCAGGATCATGACGGGCGTGCGGTACGCGTCGGCCACGTCGAAGGCGGAGTACACGTAGTCGGCCATTTCCTGGACGGTGGACGGGGCATACACGACCACATGGAAGTCGCCGTGGCCGAGCGCGCGCGTGGCCTGCCAGTAGTCGGCCTGCGACGGCTGGATGCCGCCGAGGCCCGGGCCGCCGCGCTGCACGTTGATGATGACGCCCGGCAGGTCGGCGCCGGCCATGTAGGAGATGCCCTCGCCCTTGAGCGAGATGCCCGGCGAGGAGGACGACGTCATGACGCGGGCGCCGGCCGCAGCCGCGCCGTACACCATGTTGATGGCCGCGATCTCGCTTTCAGCCTGCAAAAACGTGCCGCCGACCTTCTCCATGCGCTTGGACATGTATGCCGCAAGCTCGGTCTGCGGCGTGATGGGGTACCCGAAGAAGAAGCGGCAGCCTGCGCGCAGGGCGCTTTCCGCCAGAGCCTCGTTACCCTTCATGAGCACTTTCTCTGCCATGGTCTACCTCTCTACCGTGATCGCAACGTCGGGGCACATCGTCGCGCACGACATGCAGCCCGTGCACGCTTCCATGTCGGTGCAGTATGCGGGGTGGTAGCCCTTCGCGGTGATCTTATCGTGATCAAGCGCCATGATCTGCTCGGGGCACGCGTCAACGCACAGGCCGCACCCCTTGCAGAAGGAGTCGTCTACGCTGATTCTCGCCATGATTCGCCTTCCTCGTCTCGTCTCTTCATGCACAACGGCCGGACGCGATGCGTCCGGCGCGCAGCTCTCTCGTCTATTCCCAGGGAGTTCTTACATATACTTGCACAGGATAGAGCGTTTGCCGATCCCCATTCGGTGCGTGGTGGGTAGTTTGTCGGTCGGCGACCTGCGAAGCGAGGGCGGCGGGCACCGTCGTATAGGCGAGGGGCAGCCCGGCGGCATCGGCGACCGCGCAGGCGAAGGGGATGCCCGCCTCCACGAGGGCCGCGTCGGTGTCGCCCTGCAGGTGCGTGTTGTTCGCCACGCAGGTGGCGCGCAGGTGGGATTTCTCCTCGATCTCGCGCAGCACCTCCACCGCTTCGGCCAGCTCCTGCGTGAGGTTGCGGCTGCGGTTCACCACGTAGTGCATCTCGTAGGGAGCCGCCTCCACCGTGCGCGCGAAGCGGCCGAGCGCCGTGGCGCCCACGTCGTCGCCGCCGGCGTCGACGAGCACGAGCGGGCGCTCGTCGCCCTGCTCCCACGCGCGCCCCGCCCCCTCGATGGCCGGCGCGATGGTGCCCGACAGGCTGGGCCCGTCGACGTTCGTGCCCGCGAAGATGGGCGCGATGCAGCGGATGCCGCGCTCGTCGAGCAGCGTTCGATAGTCGCTCGAGCGGAAGAAGGGGTTCACCACGTCGAGGTCGATGAGCGTCACCGCGCGTCCCGCGTCGGCCGCGTCGAGGGCCAGGTTGAGCGCGAGGTTCGTCTTGCCCACCCCGTAATGGCCGCACACGACGACCACGGGAGCGGCAAAGACGGGGCGCAAGGCCTCGAGGGCGTCCTCCCCCATCACACGAGCCCCTCGGGAGCCTTCGCCGCCTCGTCCGACTCGCGGATGGCCGCGCGGCGGATCTTGCCGTTCACGGTTTTGGGCAGCGCGTCCACGTACTCGACGATGCGGGGGTACTTGTAGGGCGCCGTCTTGCGCTTGACCCACGTCTGCAGCTCGCGCGTGAGCCCGCCCGAGCCCGCGAAGCCGTCGGCCAGCACGATGGTGGCCTTCACGGCCTTGCCGCGCGTGGGGTCGGGCACGCCGGTGACGGCGCACTCGCGCACCGCCTCGTGCTCGAGCAGCACGCTCTCGATCTCGAAGGGCCCGATACGATAGCCGCTCGACTTGATGACGTCGTCGTTGCGCCCCACGTACCAGAAGAAGCCGTCCTCGTCGCACCAGGCCGTGTCGCCCGTGTGGTACCAACCGTCGTGCATGGCGGCGGCCGTCTTGTCGGGGTCGCGGTAGTACTCGAGCATGATGCCGGCGGCCTTCCCGTGGATGTCGATGCACACCTCGCCCGTCTCGCCCGTGTCGCAGCGGGTGCCGTCGTCGCGCTGGATCTCCACGTTGTACAGCGGCACGGGCTTGCCCATGGAGCCGGGGCGCGGCGTCGATCCGGTGAGGTTCGCAATGGTGAGCGGCGTCTCGGTCTGGCCGAAACCCTCGTAGATGGTGAGGCCCGTGTGCTCTTTCCAGAAGTCGAACAGGTCGGGGTTGAGCGCCTCGCCCGCCGTCGTTGAGTACACGAGCGAGCTCAGATCGTAGCCGTCGATGTTCTCCGTCATCATCATGCGGTACATCGTGGGCGGGCAGCACAGCGTGGTGATGCCGTAGCGGCCGATGAGCGACAGGATGTCGGAGGGATGGAAGCGGTCGAAGTCGTACGTGAACACGCACGCCTCCATGAGCCACTGGCCGTAGTACTTGCCCCACACGGCCTTGCCCCAGCCGGTGTCGGCGATGGTGAAGTGCAGGCCGTCGGGCTCCACGTTGTGCCAGTGCTTCGCCGTGACGAGGTGCGCGATGGCGTACTCGGAATCGTGCAGCACCATCTTCGGGTTGCCCGACGTGCCGGACGAGAAGTACATGAGCATGGGGTCGGCCGCCGCCGTCTCGCGCCGCTCGAGGTGCTCGGGCGCTTCGCGCACGCAGGTGTTGAAGTCGAGCCATCCCGCGCGCTCGACGGGCGAGGCGCACACGCCGTCCGGGCCGGACAGCGCCGCCCCCAGGGGCAGGCCGTCGTCGGGGAACACGAGGGCGCCGTTCTCGTCCTCGGGCGTGAGGCCGCCGCCCGCGCCGTTCACGAGGATGCGGCACTCGAGCGTGGGGCACGCGTCGGCCACGTTGTCCACCACCGAGGCGATGTCGCCGAGCGACGTGGCAATGATGGCCTTGATGGACGCGCCGTTCAGGCGGTACTCCAGGTCGTGCTCCTTGAGCATGAACGTGGCGGGCACCATGACGGCGCCGAGCTTCGCGAGCGCCGGGGCCACGAACCAGAACTGGTAGTGGCGGCGCAGGATGACCATGACCATGTCGCCGCGTCCGATGCCCTGGGCGGCCAGGAAGTTCGCCGTCTTGTCCGACCAGCGCTTCATGTCGGCGAACGTGAACACGTGCTCTTCGCCCTCGGGGTTGCACCACACCATGGCGCGGCGGTCGGGATCGTTCTCGGCGATGTCGTCCACCACGTCGTAGCCGAAGTTGAAATCGGGCGGGCACGTGACCTCGAAGTCGGTCAAGATGCCGTCCTCGTCGTAAGTTTCCTGAACGAAGCGGAGGTTGATGTTTCTCATGATGGTGTCTTTCTTACGCGGATGCAGCGGAAGGACCCGCCGCGAGACGGATGGGATCATCGGATGCGAGGCGCTGTGCAGGGCGCGCGACGCGGGTCGCGGCCCGTCGGGCAGCGCCTAGATAATCTCCCCGTTCGGCTTCATGACGACCGCGAGGAACGTGCACGGCTCGCCGCCGACGGCGATCATGCCGTGGCCGCGGCTCGAGTCGTACATGAGCAGATCGCCCGCCTCGAGCTCTTCGATATGGTCTTCGTAGGCGAAGCGCATGCGGCCCGAGATGATGAAGTCGAGTTCCTGGCCCTTGTGGTAGGATAGGTGGATGGGCTCGCGCTGCTCCTCTTCGAGGAACGGGGCCGTCACCAGGAAGGGCTCGGCCAGCTTGTTCTTGAAGTGGGGCGCCTTGTGCAGGTACTCGAACCCGGCGCGGCGCTTGATGGACAGGCCTTCGGCGGCGCGCGTGAGCGAATAGCCCGTCAGGTGCGGGTCTTCGCCGGTCAAAAGCTCGATGACGTCGACGCCCAGGCGTTGGGCGCACTTGTACAGGAAGGTGAACGACAGATCCTGCTCGCCCGATTCCTGCGCGGCGTACTCGGCAACCGAGCGACCCGTCGCGTCGGCCATCTCCTGCATGGTCAGGTCCAGGTCCTCGCGCAGCGCGCGAATGCGGCCCGCCACCTCTTTGATGTTCGGCTCCATAACCTCAGACCTCCTTTGCGTATGCGCTGTTCGACCGTATGAGCTTCCACGAAGGACGCCCCCGTCGCAACGGGCGCTCGTCCATATATCCAGGTGGAAAGTTTTCCTATTGTATAGCAAGCCGGTTGGAATAGGGCGGAAATGGAGGAAATATCTGCGCGCATCCACGAACGGCAGGCCCCGTCTTGCGCAAGCGCGCCGTTTCTGGTAGGTTCCAAAGTAAAATCTGTGTACGTCATATACAAGCTAGGAGCCGGAAGGGAGCGCCTATGGGAGATGATCGCAGGAGAACCGTTGACGCGCGGGCGCAATCGCGCACGCGGCGCCGCAAGGCGGCCGGAGCGTCGCGCCGCCGCGCCGCGGGGCATACCGCCCTGAGCGCGGCCCTTAAGCGCGAGCGGCGCATGAGGCGCCGCCTCGAACGTGCCGCCGCCGAACAGGGGGTGCGCGGCGCATCCTGCGATGCGGACGAGGTCGGACGCCCGCAACGCGAGGAGGAGTTCGACGACGAGCTGGACGCCGCCCTCGAGCGCGGCGACTTCGTCCTCTACCTGCAGCCGAAGGTGCGGCCCTCCGACGGGTCGCTCGCGGGCGCGGAGGCACTCGTCCGCTGGGCGCATCCCGAGCGCGGCATGATCTCCCCCGCTGCGTTCATCCCCGCGCTCGAACGCAGCGGCGGCATCCTGGATCTCGATCTTCACATGTTCGAGCAGGCCTGCGCCCTCGAAGCGCGATGGATGCGCGAGAAGGGCGCGGCGCTCCCCCTCTCGGTCAACCTCTCGCGCCTGCACGTGCAGGACGACGCGTTCATCGAGCGGTTCGCGCGCATCGCGCACCGCTACGGCGGGGCGCCCGGCATCATCGAGATGGAGCTGACCGAGTCCGTGTTCCTCGACGACGAGGGCATCGAGCGCGTCGCGCGGGCGGTGCGCGAGATGCACCGCCACGGATTCCGCTGCTCGCTCGACGATTTCGGGGCCGGCTTCTCGTCGCTCGGGCTGCTCGCGCGGTTCGACGTAGACGCCGTCAAGCTCGATCGCACCTTCTTCCTCGACGAGACGCAACGCACCCGCGACGTGGTGGAGAGCATCGTGCAGCTGGCGCACAAGCTGGGGGTGTCGGCGGTCGCCGAAGGCGTGGAGACGCCGGAGCAGGTTGCGTTTCTGCGCGCCATCGGCTGCGACGCCGTGCAGGGGTTCGTGCATGCGGCGCCGCTGCCCGTGGACGAGTTCGAGGCATGGGCCCGCGAGCGCTACGCCGAGATCCCGGTCTGCGCGAGGTAGCCGCGGATTTCCACGAGCATGGTGCGGTAGTACGCCGCCAGGGCGTCGGCGTAGGCGCGCTCGTCGCCGTCCGCGAGCGCGTGCGCCGCACGGCGCGCGCAGGCCATGAGCTGCCGGCGCGCGTCGCTGCCGGGACGGGCCAACAGGAACACGTAGCCCCAGTGCAGCAGCTCCTCGAGCTCTTCGAGGATGACGCGGAAGGGCTGGAGCGGCTGGGCGGCGGCAAGCGCCCGCATGAGGTCACCCGGGAGCGACCAGTCCTCGCCGTCGCCGCCTGCGCGCCCTGCGGCATCGCCCGCCTCCGGCGCGGCCGCGAGCGCACCGAACGCCTGACGCGCGGCGAGGGGCAGCACCTCCACGAGCAGTTCGAGCGCGTCGAGGAACACCTCGATGCCCGCGCGAAACGCGTTCTCGCCGCCCGCACCGCCCTCGAAGCGCAGCGTCGAGGAGGCCACGCGCGTGCCGCGGCCGTTGATGGTTTCGGCCACGCCGAGGTCGCGCAGCATGCCGAGCGCCCGGCGCACGGTGATGGGCGACACGGCGTAGCGCGCGGACAGCTCGTCGATGGACGGCAGGAACGAGCCCGGCGCCAACGCGCCCGTGGCGATGGACGCCACGAGGTCGCGCGCCACCTCGGCGTGGGCGTACACGCGCCCCGCCTTCGCGTTCCATTCGAACGCGGGCGGCAGCGTCTCGATCTCAGGGAACGCGGCTGCCACCGCGTCGAAGTACCGGGCCGCGCGCTCGACGGCATCGGCGTACAGCGCCTCGAAGCGCGTCCGCGTCAGCTCCTCGTCGCCCGCCGACAGCGCCGCGACGGCGCCGGCGTACAGGCCGCGGCCCGCCCGGCGCGCCTCCTCGTGGGGATGGGCGAACCCCCGCACCTGCGGCAGCACGGCCGCGCGCTCGAGCCGCGCGTAGCACGCGGACAGCGTCGCGTTGCCCGCCGCCTCGAGCACCTCGTGCAGCACCATGGACGAGGTTCCCAGGTCGTCCGCCGACGTGCGCCGACCGCCCCCGTCGAGGCGAAACGAGCCGCGGCCGCCCCGCAAGCGCCCCGCCGCGCAGGCCGCGAACGCCGCCGGCATGACGAGCGCCATCGTGTCCAGGGATTGCTCGATGGTGGCGCGGCGCGCGAGCAGCGCCGCAGCCGCCTGCGCCGCCTCGTCCGACGCGCCGTCGCCGTAGCGCACCGTGGCGCGCCTGCGCTCGTGCGTTTCGATGTAGCCGTCCTCGCGCAGCGCGGCCATGACGTCGCGCGCGGTGCGCATGCCCACGTGGTAGCGCGCCGCAAGCTGGCGCAGCGAGGGCAGCGCGGAGCCGTGCGGCAGCACGCCGGCGACGATGTCCTGCTGGATGCTCCAGTAGACGTACGCGAACAGCGTGGTCTTCTCCTCCATGCCCGGCACGGCGCCCGAGCGCCCGGCGCTACGCCGTGCGGACGAACCGCACCGCGAAGTGCGCGTCCGACGATCCGACGGACAGGCGCGTGGCCACGCAGGCGCGGCCGTTGATGGGCGCGAGCTCGAAGCCGCTGCCGGCCTCGCTCTCGAGGAACGCCTTCACCACGCCGTTGTTCTCCTCGCGCGTCACCGTGCACGTGGCGTACGCGAGCGTACCGCCCACCTCCACGTGCGGGGCGGCCGCCTGCAGCATGCCCAGCTGCACGCGCGCGAACTCCACGATGTCGGCGGGCGCGATGCGCCAGCGGATCTCGGGATGGCGGCGCAGCGTGCCCAGCCCCGAGCACGGCGCGTCGATGAATATCTCGTCGAAGCGGCGCTCGCCCACCACGGCGTCCAGCTCGAGCGCGTCGCCCGTGAGCGCCTCGGCCACCTCCGCGCCGTAGCGTTCGGCGCGCTCGAGCAGCAGCTTCGTCTTGAACGCGTGGTTGTCGAGCGTGGCGAGCACGAGCTGCGAGCCGTACGCGCGCGTCGCGTCGCTCTGCAGCAGGATGGTTTTCGTGGCGCGGCCCGCGCCCACTTCCAGCAGCGAGCCGGGCTTCTGCTCGGGCAGCACCGAAGCTGCCACCAGCTGCGAGGCGGCGTCGGACACGAGGATCTTGCCCTGCGAGAACAGGCGCTTCACCTCGGGCAGCAGCAGCGCGCGCGTGTCGAGCACGCGGTAGCAGCCGGGCACGATCCCGTCATCGATGGCCACGGGCTCGAGGTCCTCGTCGAGCTTCGCGAACGCGGCCACGAGCGCCTCGTCGTTCGTCTTCGCGGCGTTGACGGCGATGAACAGGGGCGCCTGGTCGTTCGAGGCGCGCATGAACTCGATGGCCGCCTGCGGCCCCAGATCGGCGACGAGCTTGCGCACGAGCCACACGGGAAACGCGTGCAGGCGGGCGAGCGCCTCGAGGTCGCGCGCGGGATCGCCGAACGGGAACGACTGGCGCAGCAGCACGACCTTGCGCAGCACCGCGTTGGCCAGGCCGCTCGCGCTATTCGCGAACGAGCGCACGAGCTCGACGCCCTGGTCGACGGCCGCATGCGGCGACTTGCCCAGGAAGATGATCTCGTAGGTGCTGAGACGCAGCGCGTCGCGCACGTCGGGCTTCACGTCGGCCGGATCGTTGAGCGCCCGGTCGATGACGTCGTCGAGGGCGCCCGTCGAGCTCACCACGCCCAGAGCCAGCTTCGTGGCGAAGGCGCGATCTTCCGACGAGAGGTCGGAGCGGTCGATGCGCGTGCCGATGACGTCCTGCGCGAACGCGTCGCGCTCGCGCACGGCGCGCACCACGTCGAGCGCGGCCAGGCGGGCGGGGCTCGCCTTGGAACGCTGCTTCTTCGGCGCGCCGGCGGGGCCGGCATAGCCTTTCGGCTGGTGGTTCTCGGGTCGTTCAAGTTTCTCAGGCATGCAGTTCCTCCCACGTCAGGCCGCCGTCTTTGATTCCCTGGATGCCCGCGGCGAACGAACGCGCGTCCATGGCCTGCTTGCCGTCAGGCTTCACTTCATGTACTTCCACCGCTCCGTCGGCCGCGCCGAGGAACAGGCGCTTTCCCGCGAAGCGCACAGCGCCGGGTTCGAGCCCCGCCGCCAGCTCGCGCGCCTGCGCCCCTTCGGGCGCCGAAACGTCGAGCACGGTCACGCCGCGGCCGGCCACCACCGCGCGCGACGGGTGCGCCGCGCTCGAGGCCTGCACCTTGCGCTCCACCGTCACGGCCGCATCGTCCGGCGCCAGGTCGAGCTCGCGCTTCTCGATCTTGGAAGCGTAGGTCACCTCGTCCTCGTCCTGCTCGGTCCAGTCGGCCGCGCCCTCCTCCACGTGCACGAGCGCGGTGAGCAGGGCATGCGAGCCCAGATTCGCCAGCTCGTCGGTGAGGGCGGCGGCGTTCTTGCGTCCCACGACGGCCGTGCGGCACACGCAGTAGGCCCCCGTGTCGAGGCCTTCCTCCATGCGCATGATGCACACGCCCGCCTCCTCGTCGCCCGCCAGGATGGCGCGCTCGATGGGAGCGGCGCCGCGCCACCGGGGCAGCAGCGACGCGTGCACGTTGAGGCAGCCGTGCGTCGGGATGTCGAGCACGGCCTTCGGCAGGATGGCGCCGTAGGCCGCCACGCAGATGACGTCGGGCCGGAAGGCGGCCAGCTCGCGCTGCGCCTCCTCGTCGCGCAGGGTGCGCGGCGTGAGCACGGCGAGCCCATGGCGCTCGGCCACCACCTTCACCGGCGACGGCTCAAGGCGCTTGCCGCGGCCGCGCACCGCGTCGGGACGGGTGTAGACGGCTACCACGTCATGATGTTGCACCAGGTCGTCGAGGATGGTCGCCGCGAATTCCGGCGTGCCCATGAACACGACCCGCATGTTAACGCACCCGCGCTTCGAGCGAGGTCTCGCCCGGCTTCGCACCGGCGGCGAGCGCTATCTCGTAATCGCGCAGCGCCTGGATGCGCACGAGCGGATCGCAGCGCTCGAACATGGTGACGCCGTCGAGGTGGTCGAGCTCGTGCTGCAGGCAGCGGCCGAGCAGCTCGTCGCCCTCGATCTCCCACTCCTCGCCGTCGAGGTCGAAGTAGCGCACCCGCGCGAACGGCGGGCGGGCGATGGGAACCGAGATGCCGGGGCACGACAGGCAGCCCTCGCCCACCACGATGGGATCGCCCTGCGTGTCCACGAGCACGGGGTTCACGAGCGCGATGGGGTTCTGCTCGCCGTCGTCCTGATCGCAGTCGATCACCACGAGGCGCTTCGTCACGCCGAGCTGCGGCGCGGCGATGCCGCAGCCGTCGTTCTTGTACATGGCGCGGGCCATCTGCTTGGCCAGCTTCTTCAGACTCTTGTCGTCCAGGTCGCACGGGTCGCACACCTGGTTCAGAATGGGGTTGGGAGATTGCACGATGGAAATCACGGTCAACACGTCCTTCGGGTTTCTATGGGACGCGCCGCCCGAATGAGGGCGGCGCGGTTACAATCGCTGGATTCGTATTGTCCGGTTTTGAGCGCGGCTTGTCCATATCATCGCCGAAAGCTCCACAAAACGCGAGGTGGGAAGGGGAAGAGACGTCTGCGCTTCTACGCGATGCCGCCGTCCTTCTTCTCGTCCACCACGATCTCCTTGAGGCTGGCGGCCAAGCCGGCCAAACCCTGGATATCCGAGGGGATGATGAGCTTCGTCGCCTTGCCGTCGGCCACCTTCTTGAGCGCCTCGAACGCCTGCAGGGTGAGCACGGCGTTGTCGGCGCCGGCCTCGCGCACCATGCGGATGCCGTCGGCCGTGGCCTGCTGCACGTCCTTGATGGCCTGGGCCTGGCCCTCGGCCTCGCGGATCTGCTTCTCGCGGTCGGCCTCGGCCGCGAGGATGACCTTCTGCTTCTCGCCTTCGGCGGCGAGGATCTGCGCCTGCTTGTTGCCCTCGGCGATGGTGATGGCGGCCTGCTTCTCGCCTTCGGCCAAAAGCACCGCCTCGCGCTTTTCGCGCTCGGCCTTCATCTGCTTCTCCATGGCCTGCTGGATGGCGGCGGGCGGCGTGATGTTCTTCACCTCGACGCGGTTCACCTTGATGCCCCACGCGTCGGTGGCCTCGTCGAGGATGGAGCGCATCTTCGCGTTGATGGTGTCGCGCGAGGTGAGCGTGGTGTCGAGGTCCAAGTCGCCGATGATGTTGCGCAGCGTGGTGGCCGACAGGTTCTCGATGGCGATGATGGGGTTCTCCACGCCGTAGCAGTACAGCTTCGGGTCCATGATCTTGAAGAACACCACCGTGTCGATGGACATGGTGACGTTGTCCTTCGTGATGACGGGCTGCGGCGGGAAGTCGAACACCTGCTCCTTGAGCGAGATGAAGGGGCGCACGTGGTCGATGAACGGCACCTTGATGTGCAGGCCGTTGTTCCACGTGGCCAGATACGAGCCCAAACGCTCGACGATGGCGGCTTCGGCCTGCGGGACGATCTTGATGCACGTGATGGAGAACAGCACCACGAGCACGACCACCACGATGATGCCGATCAACAGCGGATCGAGGGTGAACATGTCAGGACACCTTCCTTTCGACGATGAGTTTCACGCTTTCCTGCCCCACGATGCGCACGACGTCGCCTGCGGGAATGAACGAACCGTCCGCGGAACGGGCGGCCCAGGTCATACGGTTGTCGGTTTCGACGCGACCGGTCAGGCCCTCGTTGTTCACGTCCTCCACCACGATGGCGGTCTGCCCGACGTGCGTGGGCTCTTCCAGCTTGCCGCGGTCGCGGTACTTCACGAACACGGGGCGCAGGGCCACGAGGCACACCACGGACACGACGAGGAACACGACGATTTGGGCGAGCAGGTCGACGCCGAGCAGGTTCGCGGCGAACGCCACGAGCGCGCCGATGACGAACCACATGGTGATGAGGCCGAACGACGCCACCTCGGCCACCGCCATGATGGCGGCGACGGCTAACCAGATGAAGGGGCTCACGGGCTCCTCCTTTCTCCTTCGTCGAGTATACCATCCCGCACGCCGCCCGGACGCGGGGCGCGGGCAACCCGGCTAGGAAAGCGGCTTGTGCGCGGCGCGGCGCAGCTTGAGGTCGCGCTGCATGGCGGCCACGGTCTCGTAGAGCATCTCGAGCTCGTCGGGGTCGAGGCGCGAGGGGTCGGCGATCTGCGCGCGCAGCGAGCCGATGGCGTCCTCGACGTCGCCGATGGCCAGCTCCTCCACGAGGAATGCGGCCAGGCGCTCGGGCGTCGACGTCTCCGACACGGTGCCCGACGTGAGCACGCTCGCGGCGGACGGCAGCGCGCGCGACGCCTCCGTGACGAGGCGCGCCGACGAGGAGGCGGGGTCGTCGGCCAGGGTGTCGAGCATGCTCTGCGCGATCACGGCGTGCGCCTGCTCGTGCCACTGCGTTTGCGCGAGCGCGTCGGCGTGCAGAAGCGCGAGGTCGGGGCGGCGCGCGGCCAGCGTGAGCAGCTGGCGCTCGAAGCGGCGGCGGTTGACCTCGGCGCGCGGCAGGCTGCGCGGCGCGTACGCGGGAGCGGCGGAGGCGCTTTCGGCCTGCTCGTCGGGCTCGCCTTCGGCGCGCGGGGCCTTGAGGTGCTCGAGCTGGTCGATGACGTCCTGCTCGCGGGCGCGCACGCTCGTGGCTATCTGCACGGCGTAGTCGCGCGCGAGCATGGAGTCCTTGATGGGCGCGAGCACCTCGAGCGCGTCGGCGAGGGCGGCGGCGCGGCCCTCGGCGCGGCCGAGGTCGTGGCGCGCGAGACGGCGCTCGATGCCGTACTTCAGCAGCGGCTGCGCATGCGCGATGAGCTTCTGCAGCTCCTCGGCCCCGCGATGGGCCACGAAGTCGGCCGGATCGAGGTTGTCCGGCAGCGTGACCGCGGCCAGCTCGATGCGGCTCTTGCCGGCCTCGGGGGTCATGGAGTCGTCGATGAACGCGAGCGCGCGGTCGGCGGCGCGCTGCCCGGCCTCGTCGCCGTCGAACAGGTAGACGATCCGATGCTGCGCGTGGCGCGACAGCAGGCGGATGTGGCGCATGGTGAGCGCGGTGCCCAGCGTGGCCACGGCGTTCTTCACGCCCGCCTCGTGCAGCGCGATCACGTCGGTGTAGCCCTCCACCACCACGGCCACGCCCGAGGAGGCCATGGCGGCCTTTGCCTTGTCCATGCCGTAGAGCACCTGCGACTTGTGGAACAGGGGCGTTTCCTGGGAGTTCAGGTACTTCGGCTCGCCTTTGCCCACCACGCGCCCGCCGAAGGCGATGCACTCGCCCTGCGGGTCGTTGATGGGGAACATGACGCGGTTGTAGAAGCGGTCGCGCAGCTTGCCGCCGTCGCCCGACAGCGCCACGTTGGCCTGCACCATCTCGTCGGGCTTGAAGCCCTTGGCCGACAGGTGGCGCACGAGCTGGCCGCGCCCCGGCGCGAAGCCGAGCTGCCAGGTTTTGGGCACGTCGCCGCCCAGGCCGCGGGCGCCCAGGTAGCTGCGCGCCGCCGCCGCGTCGGAGCTCGGGTTGCGCATGAGCTGGGCGTGGTAGAACGCGGCCGTCTCGTCGCAGATGGCCTTGAGGCGCGCCTTGCGGCTGCTGCCGATGCTCTTGCGCCCGCCGCTCTCGGCGATCTCGATGTGCGCGCGCTCGGCCAGCCGGCGCACGGCCTCGGGGAACGACAGGTCCTCGGTCTTCATGATGAAGCCGAACACGTCGCCGCCCTCGCCGCAGCCGAAGCAATGCCACAGCTGCAGCGCGGGATCGATCTTGAACGACGGGGTCTTCTCGTTGTGCAGCGGGCAGCAGCACCAGAAATCGCGCCCGCGCTGCTTCACCGGCGTGCGTTCGCCGATGACCGCGACGAGATCGCTCGCCTCGCGTACCTTCTGGATGTCCTCTTCGCTGATGCCGCCTGCCATGGGTGCGCCCTACCTCCGCCTGTTCTGCTTCGCCAGCACGACGCTGACCAGGAACACGAACCCGCACGCAAACGCCGGACCGAGCTCGCGCAAGCCGAGGCCCGCTTCACCGGCGTTCATGGATGCCAGCACGAGGCTCGCCGTCATCGCGACGAAGCTCAGCACCGCGACGATCGCGTAGATCCGCTCCTTGTTCTTCATGTGCTCCCTTTCCGTGTTTGACGGCTCCCAGTATAGCGCAAGCGCGCGCGACGGCGCGCGACGGGCCGCGCTTAACAGGACGCCTAACGAACGCTGACAAAACCGCGGCAGTTTCGGACGCGCCCGAGGGCGCTGCTATGCTGAATCGGCCGACCGATTTCGGCGGCGTTCCGCACGATCACTGACATGGAGGTTTGCCATGAACGACGACATCACGCTGTTGGCGGACTTCGATTCTGCCCTGTTCGAGCAGGTCGAGCCGCCCCTCGTATCGCTGTACCTGCCCACGCACGGGCGCACGCAGGACACCGATCAGGACCGCATCCAGTTCAAGAACCTGCTCGACGAGGCCAAGGAGAAGCTGGCCCAGCAACGCGAGCATCGCGAGCACACGGGGGTGGACGCGCGGCTCGACTACGTGGCCACGCATCTCGACGAGCTGTTCGGACCCGCGGCCGAGGGGGCGCTCGCCATCCTCGTGTCGAACGATCGCACCTATATATACCAGCTGGGCTACCCGGTGGAGCCGCTCGCGCTCGTGGGCGAGCGCTTCTACGTGAAGCCGCTGCTCAAGCACTTCCGCTGGGGTTCGCGCTACTTCCTGCTGGGCCTGTCGGCCGACCGGTTCGCGTTCATCCACGGCGACTTCGGTTCGCTTGAGCGCGTCGAGCTGCCCCAGGGCGTGCTCGACGAGTTCAGCGAGGAGTTCCCGCTCGTCTACGACGGCCACGAGGGCGCGCTCGACTACGAGTCGCTCGAGAACCACCTGCCGCCCTACCACGGGTACAAGTCGCGCAACGACGTGAAGAAGGAAGAGGCCGAGAAGTTCTTCCGCTACGTGAACAAGGCCGTGGCCGAGCACCTCGTGCAGGGCACCGACCTGCCCGTCATCCTGGTGAGCCTGCCCGAGCACCAGACCATGTTCCGCCGTATCTCCACCATCGAGCACCTGCTCGACGAGGGCATCGAGAAGGACGTGGGCGGCATCGAGGCGCCCGAGCTGCTGGCCCGCGCGAAAGACGTCATCGAGAACGCCCGCGAGGCGCACGCCGTCGAGCTGCTGGGCGCCTACGAGGACGCCGTCGGGCGCGGCGGGGCGGCATCGGACCTCGAGGCCATCGGGCTCGCGCTCGTGGAGCGCAAGGTGCGCGCCCTGTTCCTGGCCGAAGGCGCCTACATCCCGGGCGGCTTCAACGACGAGACGGGCGAGGTCTCCCTGTTCGAGCGCGAGCCGCACGGCCGCTTCCAGGGCCCCGAGCTGGCCGACCAGTTCGCCCGCGCCGCGCTCGCCCAGGACGCCGAGGTCATCGAGCTCGACGCCTCCCAGGTGCCCGGCGACACCGGCATAGCCGCCCTGTACCGCTACTAAAGAGCCTCTAGCGTTTGCGCAGGGTCTTGCCTATGCAGTAGGCGCCTGCCAGCGTCACGGCGAGCGAGATTCCCATGAGCGCGCCGGAGAGCAGGTCGCGCACGTCGGAGCCGCCGAGGGTGCGCGACACCGCCAGCAGCGCGATGCCGATGGCGACGAGCAGCATGCCGGCGAACGCCGTGCGCTGCGCCTCGTCGCGGTCGGGCGCGGCGACGGCGCCCTCTCCGGCGCGCTCGGCGGCGCTCGCGCCGTCCATGAGCTCGGCGATGGTGACGCCCAGCTCGTCGCACAGGTCCTCCACGATGCCGTAGTCGGGCATGCACTTGCCGTTCTCCCACTTCGACACGGTCTTGTTCGACACGCCCAGCCGCTCGGCGAGCTGCGCCTGCGTCAGGTTCTTCTCCTTGCGCTTCCGATGGATGTAGCGCCCGGTTACCGCTTGGTTCATAGCCGTTCCTCCCGATGGTTCCGATGGGCCCACGATAGCGCGCGGGCGCCGAGGATACCATCCCCCGAACGGAGAATACCGGAGGATGCGTCCCGCGGCCGATGTTTCACGTGAAACATTTGTACGGGGTGCATCCATGCGCTACAATGTCCTCGAACAACACGAAAGAGGACGCGCATGGAACACGAGAATATCCCCTACCTCACGCTCGATCCCGCCATCGAGCAGGCCATCCGGGCCGACCGCGCCGCCGGGCGCATGCATCCGCACCGCTTCGACGACGCGCGGGTGCTCCGCCGCGAGCAGAACCCGCACGACGACGCCACGCTCACGCGCCCCGCATTCGCGCGCGACATCGAAAAGATACTCAACGTGCCGGCCTACAACCGCTACGCCGACAAGACGCAGGTGTTCTCGTTCGTGGAGAACGACGACATCAGCCGCCGCGGCCTGCACGTGCAGCTGGTGAGCCGCGTGGCGCGCGGCATCGGCTCGCTTCTGGGCCTCAACGTGGAGCTCATCGAGGCCATCGCGCTCGGCCACGACGTGGGGCACACGCCGTTCGGCCATGCCGGCGAGCGCTACCTGAGCGCGTGCTACCACCGGCGCACGGGACGCTACTTCAACCACAACGTGCACTCGGTGCGCGTGCTCGACCAGCTGTACCGGCGCAACGTGAGCCTGCAGACGCTCGACGGCGTGCTCTGCCACAACGGCGAGTTCGCCCAGCAGGTGCTGCGCATGGGCGATACGGCCGACTTCGCCGCGCTCGACGAACTCGTGGAAGCGTGCAACGCCGACGAGCGCACCATCAAGACGCTGCGCCCTTCCACGCTCGAGGGCTGCGTCGTGCGCGTGAGCGACATGATCGCCTACGTTGGCAAGGACCGCGCCGACGCGCTCGACATGGGCGTCATCGACTCGCTCGACGTGTTCGACAGCACGGTGATCGGGCGCGACAACGCGCGCATCATCAACAACCTCACGGTGGACCTCGTCAATTCGAGCTACGGCACCGACCGCATCGCGCTGAGCGAGGAGGTGTTCGCCGACCTCAAGCTGGCCAAGCGCCAGAACTACGAGCTCATCTACGAGCGCGAGGGCATGGTGGAGGGCAGCGACAACATCGTGGAGGAGATGTTCGAGGAGCTGTACGCGCGCCTGCTGGCCGACCTGGAAGCGGGCGACGAGAGCTCGCCGGTGTTCAAGCACCACGTCTCCTCGCTCGCCGCGAAGTCGCGCGCGGTCACAGCCGACGAGTACCTGGCGAGCGACCCGAACCAGATCGTCGTGGACTACATGGCCTCGATGACCGACAGCTACTTCATGGCGCTGTACGCCCACCTGTTCCCCGAAAGCGACAAGCGCATCCTGGAGCGCGGCTACTGCTCCGACTTGGCCTGAGGACGTTCCAGCAGGTCGATGAGCTCCTGCTTGTCGTGCACGTCGAGCTTGCGGTACAGGTGCGCGAGGTGCGTGTTCACCGTGCCCGCCGTCAGCCCGAGCGCCTCCTGGATGCGCGGCGTGGAGCGGCCCTTCGCCACGAGCGCCATGATCTCCTGCTCGCGCGGCGTCAGGTCGTAGTCGGCCGCCACGTGCTCGCACCGCTCGCGAAACGGCTGGCGGCCGCTTGAGGCGCGCACGCCCAAGAGGCTCGTCATGGAGCGGTCGGTGAACAGGAACAGGTAGGCCAGGAACAACAGGCACACGCATCCGAGCTCCACGATGCTCAGCAGGCGCGGCGCGAGGTCGAGAAACGAGCTGAGCAGCGCCCCGCCGAACGTGCCGGCGAGCGAGCCGGCCACGTGCGCGCCCCACCCGACGCCGAACGAGAACAGCGCCACGAGGCCGTACAGCCCCGTGATGCGCACGAGCACGATCCACACGAGCAGCGTCACCGTCGCGTACATGGTGAGCGCCACGATGTCGGCGGCCATCGATCCCAAATCGAGGATGGGCAGCAGCAGGAACATGAACCCGAGCGCGAGCACCGCCGCGCGGTAGGCCGCGGCCACGTCCAGCTCGCGCGCCGAGAACAGCGGCACGCACACGAGCGCGATGGACGCCATGGTGGCCACGAGGAAGAGCCACGGGTAGCTGCCCTCGCTGATGATGGGCGACGCGTTGAAGAACAGCGCGCGGATGAGCGACTCGGCGAACGAGAGCACGCCGAGCGACAGCAGCGCGCGCAGCGAGAACGCCCCGCGCCTGAGCGACGCCGAGGCGGCGGGGGCGGGCTCGTCGTCGCGCTTCCACACGCCCACCTTCCCGAACAGGATGAAGCCCACCGCCACGGGAAGCAGCACGGTGGCGCCCACGCCCACGGCGCGCGGCAGCGCGACCACGAGCGCGAACAAAATGGCGGCCAGCAGAAACGACGACGCCGTCTTCACCACCGCCTGTGCCGGCGCAAGCCGCCGGAACTCGTCGCCCCAGGCCAGATACAGCACGCCGAGCCCCGCGCCCGCCGCGGTGGACGTGAGGGAGCACCAGGGCTGCGTGAAGAAGTTGAGGTCCACCACGACGAGCACGACGGTGGACGCCGCCATGACGGCCGGCGCGAGCGCGCGCACCGGGCCGCGGCGCATGACGCGGGCGAAGCGCTTCGGCATGAGCGCGCCCAGCAGCAGCACCGCGAGCACGCCTACGCTCGAGAAGCCCACCACGCTGTTGAAGTGGCTCACGTCGTTGCGCGTCGAGAAGTGCACGATGGTGCTGAAGAACACGATGGACGACCACGCGAGCGTCAGCGCGAAGCCGAGCGCGCGCACGTCGAACACGTCGGCCAGCGTGACGGCCTTCAGATGCCGCTTCACCGCGGCCATCCGCTCCACGATTCCCGTTTCCATGGCTCCCCCTCCCCGTGCCGCTTGATGCGGCAGCCATGCGTCGGCGGCCATTGTACCGCAAACGCGCCTCATATAAAACCTATGTCGACCCAGGTGGGAAAACGATTTTCCCACGCTAAGAAACCTACGATTCCAAAACGGCGGCGCGCTTCCTAAAGTGGAGCCATCGCATAAGCGATTCGAGCGCGCAACGTGGGGAAACGTCGGAGACGTGCACGAAGGAGGGGCGGCTCAAGCCGCACGGGCCGACGGACGGGACGCGCACGAACCACTCGATCCAAGAGGAGGGATCATGTCAGAACTGACGAGGAGAACGTTCTTCAAAGGCGCTGCCGCGCTGGGTGCCGCAGCCATGCTGGGCGGGTGCGCCCCGCAGGAGATGAAGGAGTCCGAGACCAAGGACGCCGCGGCATCGGGCGACGACAACGCCGTCGTCGAAGTCAAGCACGCCTGGTGCAAGATGTGCGGCCCCGCCCGCACGCACTGCTCCACGCTCTGCACCATCAAGGACGGCCGTTGGGTGCACGTCGAGGGCAACCCCGAAGCCGGCAACAACTACGGCCGCGGCTCGCGCTCGCTCTGCGCCAAGGGCAACGCCGCCATGCACACCGTGTACTCGCCCACCCGCCTGCTCTATCCCATGAAGCGCACGGGCGAGAAGGGCGAAGGCAAGTTCGAGCAGATCACGTGGGATCAAGCGCTCGATGAGATCGCCGCCAAGCTCAAGGAGCAAAAGGAACAGTACGGAGCCGAATCCTACGGCGTGCTGTCGCCGCAGTACTACGCCGTGCTGGGCAGCCTGGGCCGCCGCTTCCTCAACGTGCACGGCTCGCCGAACTACCTGCACTCGGCCATCTGCAACTCGCAGCGCATGTTCTCGCGCCTCGTCACCATCGGCGGCCCCGTGCACGGCAAGGCCACCGACACGGCCCCCGGGCAGCTGGGCAAGACGAAGCTGCTCATCGTCTGGGGCTTCAACTCCGAGAACTCCGCCATCAACCAGGGCAATCCGAACGGCCGCCTGAACGCCAAGGAAAACGGCATGCAGATCGTCGACATCCGCCCGATGCAGGAAGGCCTCGGCGCGCACGCCGACTACTGGCTGCCCGTGCGTCCCGGCACCGACGGCGCGCTGGCCCTCGCCTTCCTCAACATCATCATCGGCGAGGACCTCTACGACCACGACTTCGTCGAGAACTGGACGAACGGCTTCGACGAGCTGGCCGAGCACGTGAAGCAGTACACGCCCGCCTGGGCCGCCGAGATCACCGGGTTGCCCGAAGAGCAGATCGTCGAAGTCGGCCGTCTCATGGGCACCGTGAAGCCCATGGGCATCAACTGCGGCAACGGCATCGGCGACCAGTCGGCCGACGGCCACTGGACCGTGGCGTGCGCCTGCATCATCGAGGCCATCACCGGCAACCTCGGCATCGCCGGCGGCGGCGGGGCGGGCATGGTCATGCCCGAACCCCTCATCAAGACCAAGGAGATCGACCTGCTGTCCGACCGCCTGCCCGAGAGCGAAGAGGACAAGGCGAACGGCTGGATGGCCGGCGTGTCCAAGCTCGTGGCGCCCGAGACGCCGCGCTGGTTCCAGGACATGGTGACGCAGGAGTCCGGCCCCACGACCGCCTACAACAAGGGCCTGCAGTCCATCCTGTCCGAAGACCCCTACCCGCTGCGATTCGTGTTCGGCCAGTCCTCGAACCCGATGTCGGCCACCCGTCAGCCCAAGACCATCGCCGAGGCGCTCAAGAAGCTCGACTACTACGTGGTCATGGACACGGCGTGGAACTCGTCGTGCGACTACGCCGACATCGTGCTGCCGGCAACCACCCAGTACGAATCGGCCGACCAGTTCGCCACGAAGAACTCCCCCGCCGGCACGTTCATCGGCATCAACCAGGTGATCTCCGAGCCTCCGGGAGAGACGCGCTCCGACTGGCAGTACTACCTCGACCTGGCCGTGAAGATGGGCTACGGGGCGGACTTCTGGGACGGCGACATCGACAAGATGCTGAACGAGCAGCTGGACGGCTCGGGCGTGACGCTTGAAGAGCTGCGCGAAAAGGGCTACGTGTTCAAGGAGCGCACCGACGGCGCCAAGCCCACCGAGCCCGAGTACCAGAACTACGCGAAGATGTTCGAGAACCTGCCCGGCGGCAAGATGCAGTGCGCCAACGATTGGATCGGCGACAAGCCCAACGCCACCGACACGGGCACCATCTCGCGCCTGCCCGAGTACAAGGGCGCACCCGAGAGCCTCGACGGCACGCCCGACGTGGCGGCCGAGTACCCGCTCGTCATCTCCGACGTGCACGCCTACCGCCTGTGCAACCACAGCTACTACCACGACGTGCCCTACCTGCGCGAGCTGCAGCCCGAGCCGTGGGTGAAGATCAACCCCGCCACCGGCGCGAAGTACGGCATCGCCGACGGCGATTGGATGAAGATCGAGTCGCCCCACGGTTCCATCAAGATGGTGGCGCGCTACTTCGAGCCCATCGCGCCCGACGTGCTCATGACGAAGCGCGGCTGGTGGGAGCCCTGCGACGAGCTCGGCCTTCCCGGATACGGCAGCCTCGACGGCGGCAGCGAAGTGAACGTGCTCTACGACGACGACATCGCCAACTACGACGGGTTCACCTCGGCCATGGCCAAGCAGACGCTCGTGAAGATTTCGAAGAGTGAGGGGTAAACGATGGCTGAGCAATACGGATTCTACGTCGACACGAGCCGTTGCATCAAATGCTGGGCCTGCCAGGTAGCATGCAAGCAGTGGCACGACATCGAGGCCGGCACCGTGTCGCGCCGCAACGTGCAGGAGACGGTGGAGGGCACCTTCCCCGCCGTGAAGCGCACGTTCGAGTCGCTGTCCTGCATGCACTGCGAAGAGCCCGCCTGCTTCGCGAAGTGCCCGCAGGGCGCCATCAGCAAGCGCGAGGAAGACGGCATCGTGGTGGTGGACGACGAGAAGTGCATCGGGTGCAAGACCTGCTCGCTGGCCTGCCCGTTCGAGGTGCCGCAGTACCGCGAGGTGGAAGGCGGCGGGCTGAAGATGGACAAGTGCGACACGTGCCTGTCCATCGGCCGCAACGACGACGGCGACCCGCACTGCGTGGCGGCCTGCCCGATGCAGGCGCTGCACTTCGGCCCGCTTTCCGAGATGGAGGAGCAGGCCGTCGCGAAGGGCGGCGCGCGCATGGAGGGCGAGACGAACCCGAGCGTGTACGTGTCCTAAGATCGACGATTCGGAGGCTGCACCTCCCCGCAGCCTCCTCCCTCCCCGCCCGAGGGGCGCGCGAGCGCCTCTCGGGCCGCCTGTTCGCATCCAACCACGAGGAGCTTCCATGGAATCCTGCGACTTCACCGAGCTCATGGGCGAGCGCGCGCTCGCCTACCGCTTCCTCTCGCGCGCCTACCGCACCGCGCCCGACGCGGCGTTCGTCGCCGCGCTGCGCGCCGCCGGCGAAGCGCGTCCTGCCGACGATGCGCTCGCGCCGTTCTTCGCCGAGCTGGCCGACCGGGACGCCGCGGACGACGAAGCGCTGCGCATCGACCTGGCCGCCGACTACAACCGCCTGTTCTTAGGGATGGGGCCGCACCCCGTGCCGCCGTACGAGTCGGTGTACACGAGCCCCGAAGGCCTGCTCATGCAGGACGCCCGCGACGAGGTGCTGGCCGCCTACCGCGCGCAAGGCCTCGACGCGCCCGACGACTTCGGCCTGCCGGAGGATCACCTCGCGCTCGAATGCGCGTTCGTGGGCGAGCTGGCCGAGCGCGCCGCAAGGGCGAGCGAGCAGGGCGACGAGGCTGCCGCCGCCGAGCTCGCGGCGTTTCAGCGCGCCTTCGTGAACGACCACCTGGGCGCCTGGGTGCCCGCGTTCTGCGACGACGTGGAAGGCAGGGCGCGCACGTCGTTCTACCGCGGCCTCGCCGCGCTCACGCGCCAACAGGTGGAAGCCGACCGCGAGGTGCTGGCCGCGCTCTGAGGTCGCGCCGCGCGGAGGGTTGCGCTACACTGGCAGAACTTCGAAGAAAGGAATGCCCGTGAAGCTGCTCATCGCATCCGACCTGCACGGCGCGGCTCCCGCCGTGCACGCGCTTGCCGCGCACATCGAGGCCGAGGCGCCCGACCGCATCGTGCTGTTGGGCGACCTGCTGTACCACGGCCCGCGCAACGACCTGCCCGCAGGCTACGCGCCCAAAGAGGTGATCGCCGTGCTCAACGGCCTGGCCGAGCGCATCGTGGCCGTGCGCGGCAACTGCGACGCCGAAGTGGACCAGATGGTGCTCGACTTCCCCTGCATGGCCGACTACGCCCTCGTCGAGGTCGACGGCCACGAGCTCTACCTCGCCCACGGCCACCTCGGCGACCCGCCGCGCCTCGCCCCCGGCAGCGCCTTCCTGTCCGGCCACACGCACGTGAAAACCCTCGACAACCGCGAAGGCGTGCTCTACGTCAACCCCGGAAGCACGTCCATCCCCAAAGACGGCACCGCCAGCTACGCCGTGTACGAGAACAACGCGTTCAAGCTGAAAACCCTCGAGGGAGCAGTGCTGGCAGAGAAGGGGTGGTAGCCCCCAGGTTGCGTATGGGGGACTGCCCTTCTCCTCTTCTTGCGCATGGGGGACCGCCGGGGATTGATGCCGCTTGCGCCATGCGCAACCTGGGAGGCTTGCTGGTTGCGTCCGGCAAGGCGGGTTTTAACCGGCAAGCCCCCGCCGGACGCATGGAAAGGGAAAGCTCCCTAGCTCACTCTCCCCCTGTCCACCTGGTACTTCACGTCTGCTATGGCGGCGGTCGAGGCTCGGTGGCTTACCAGCACGATGGTCTTTCCCGTGCGGCCTTCGGCGAGGGCGCGCAGCACGGCGGCTTCGTTGAGGCTGTCGAGGTTCGACGTGGGCTCGTCGAGCAGCACGAACGGCGCGTCGTGCAAGAACACGCGTGCGAAGCCGATGCGCTGGCGCTCGCCGCCCGACAGCGTCTCGCCCAACTCGCCCACCGGCGTGTCGAGGCCCTTCCCCAACCGCTCCACAAGGCCCGACAGCGCTGCCTTGCGGCAGGCTTCGGCCAGCTCGTCGGGCGTGGCGTCCGGCTTCGCGATGAGGATGTTCTCGGCGATGGTGCCGGCGAACAGGTGCGTCTCCTGCGTCATATAGCCCTCCACCGCGCGCAGGCTCGCCGTGTTCACACGGCGCACGTCGGTGCCCGAGATCTCCACCACGCCGCGCGTGGCGTCCCAGAAGCGCATGAGCAGCTTGCACAGCGTCGACTTGCCCGACCCGCTGCGACCGGCCAGATGCACGACGCTGCCCGGCTCGATGCGCAGGTCCACGTCGTCGAGCACGGGATGCCCGTCGTACGAGAAGTCCACGCGCCGCACGGCCGCGCCCGTGAAGGCCTCGAGGTCAACGCCGTCGTCAACCTCCTCGGTCTGCGGGCGCTCGTCGATGAGCTCGAGCACGCGCGCACCCGAAGCGAGCGTCTGCTGCAGCGTGGAGCCCAGGTTCGCCACTGCGATGACCGGGCCGAACGACGACATGAGCGCAGCCGAAGCCACGAGCGCCGCGTCCGGGCCGATCGCGCCCGCAAGGCACAGCGCGCCGGACGCCAGCACCATGATCACGTCGAGCGCCAGCACGAGGCCGTTCGTCAGCGACATCGCCAGCGCGCCGCGCCCCTTGAGGCGCTCTTCCGCCCGCGCCAGCTCGTCCATGCGGTCATCGAGCTCGCGCGAGCGATCGGCCGCGCGCCCGAACTGCAGCGTCTCGCGCAGGCCGCGCAGGCTGTCGAGCACGAACGCGTTCATGGAGCCGATGCCCTCGCGCAGCTCGCGACCGCCCGACCCGCTCGCCTTCGACGCCGCAAACGGCACCACCACGCCCACGAGCACGTAGGAGACGAACGCCAGCAGCCCCAGCAGCGGCGAGATGGCCGCCACGAACGCCGTCATGCCCAGCGACACGATGAGCGCGATGATCGCCGGCGACAGCGTGTGCGCGTAGAACACCTCCAAAAGCTCGATGTCGCTCGTGACGAGCGACACGAGGTCGCCCTTGTCGCGCCCCTCGAGCTTCGCGGGCGCCAAGCGCCGTAACGCCGCGAACACCCGGTCGCGCACGAGCGCGAGCAGCTTGAACGCCAGGTAGTGGTTGCACAGCTGCTCGCCGTAGCGCAGCGGCCCGCGCACCACGCCGCACACGGCCACGAGCACCAACGCCGCGCCGTACCCCACCGCCTGCGGGTAGCCCGCCAGGTCGACGAGCGCGTAGGTGCCGAACACCGTGAGGAAGATGGCCGCCGCGAAGCCGGCCACGCCGAGCACGATGGCCAGCACCATCCAGGGCGCAAGCGGCCGCACGAGCTTCACAAGCTGCAGCATCACCGAAGCATGCGAGCGACGCGGGCGCGCCGGCGCCGCTTCGTCCTCGCCCGCCTCGTGAGCGACGGGGCAATCGGGGCAGCGCGCCGCCCCGGTCGCGGAAGCCGCCGGCTCCCCGGCGACGGACGCCCCCTCCTCGTCCTCAGGCTCGCCTACGTCGACCGCGCCCGCGAACCGCTCGAGCTCCACCTGCTGGTTCCACAGGCGCGCGTACGCACCGTCCTGCGCGAGCAGGTCGGCATGCGGCCCCGCTTCCACCACGCGTCCGTCGTCCAGCACGTAGATGCGGTCGGCATCGGCCACAGCGGCCAGGCGATGCGAGATCATGATCACGGTTTTCGTGCGCGCCAGCTCGTGGATGGCCTCGATGATGGCGCGCTCGCTCTCGGCGTCGACGTTCGACGTCGCCTCGTCGAACACGTACACCGGCGTGTCGTGCAAGAGCGCGCGAGCGAGCGCAAGGCGCTGCCGCTGACCGCCCGACAGGTTGCCGCCCTCCTCGGTTATCTCCGCGTCCAAGCCGCCCGCCGCGCGCACGAACCCGTCCACGCGACAGCGCGCGAGCGCGTTCCACAGCTCCTCGTCGCTCGCCTGCGGGTCGGCCAGGAGCAGGTTCGAGCGCACGCTGCCCTTGAACAGGTAGCTCGCGTACGGCACGGTGGTGACGGTGCTGGCCAGCGCCGCGCGCGACGCCTGCGCGAGCGGCACGCCGCCCACGTCCACCGACCCCGAGAACCCGGCGTTGCGACCCGACAGGATGCCGGCCAGCGTGGACTTGCCCGACCCGCTCTCGCCCACGATGCCCGTGAACGAGCCGACGGGCGCGTCGAAGTCCACCGCTTCGAGCACGGTGCGCTCGCCGTCGTAGGAGTACCCCACGCCGCGGCACGCGAACGACGCGCGGTCGGGCTCGATGACGCGCGAGCCGCGCTCAGGTTCGGGCGTGTCCAAGATGGCGAACATCTTCTCGGCCGCCGCCATGCCGTTCATGGCCGTGTGGAAGAACGACCCGAGCGTGCGCAGCGGGATGAAGAACTCGGCCGCGAGGAACACCACGGCGAAGGCGGCGAAGAACGGCACCTGCCCGATCGAGAACTGCCAGAGCGCCATGATGATGCCCACGGCCGCGCCGCCGTAGGCGAACACGTCCATCACGGTCACGGAGTTGAGCTGCATGCGCAACAGGCGCATCGTGGCCTGGCGAAACGTCTCGGCATCGCGGTTCATCGCACGATGCCGCGCCTCGTCGGCACGGTAGATCTTGAGCGTGGTGAGCCCCTGGAGGTTCTCGAGGAACGCCGCGCCCAGGTCGGTGTAGGCGCCCCAGTACGTGCCCATGGCGCGCTTCGCGATCTTCTGCACGGCCACGATGGACGCGGGGATGAGCGGCACGCAAGCCAACAGCGCCACGGCGGCCGGCAGGCACAGCGGCGCGAGGCAGGCGAACAGCGTGACGGGCGCGAGCACGGAGTAGAACAGCTGCGGCATATACGAGCCGAAGTAGCTTTCCAGCTGCTCGGTGCCCTCGACGCTCACCTGCACGGCCTCGCTCGTAGCCACGCGTTCCGAATACGAGGGCCCGAGGCGCACGAGCTTGTCGTACACACGCTTGCGCACGGTGCGCTTCGCCGCCGCGGCAGCAGCCTGCCCCATGCGCTGCGCAAGCGTCAGGCACGCCACGCGCACGGCGATGGCCGCCACGGCTGCCGTCGCGAGGTTGAACTGCACGTCGGCCACGTTGCCGCCCTCGATGAGCGCTTGCACGAACAGGCCGATGAGCAGCATGAGGCCGATGTTCGCCACGAGCGCCACCCATTGCAGCACGACGCTTGCCACCACGTACTTGCGCGCCGCGGGCACCATGCCCGCCAGACGTTTGCTGAACATCCCCTAGCCCTCCATCCGCTCGGGGTTGCGCTCGATCTCGCGGGTGCGCTGCGGAGCCGGAGCGCCGGTTGCCGCGCGGTCGGTCTTCACCACGAAGCCGAAGTACACGATGTGCGCGATCCACACGGCGGCCACGACGATGCGACCCACCGGCACGTTCGCCATGAGGACGAACGACAGGCCCAGCACGAGCGTGATCGGGCCGAGCAGCATGAGCTTCGCCTTCACGGTCATCGCGCGCTTCTTCGCGAACCCTTCGAGCACGGTGCGGTAGAGCTTCGTGCCGTGGAACCACACGTCGAGACGCTCGGAGCTGCGAGCGAAGCAGAACGCCGCGGCCAGCAGAAACGGCACCGTCGGCAGGATGGGCAGCACGGCTCCCAGCGCGCCCAGCCCGAAGCAGGCGAAGCCGCCCACCGCCCACAGCGCGCGCACGCCGCGACCTGCGCGCTTGTCCCTCTCGTTCGTCATGGCGCGTTTCCTTCCACCCGATAGTTTCCCTAATCTAACAAAGGTGAAATGATACGCGAATAAGGCGAATTTGTAAACCATGGCTAATTTCTACATAAGTACGGGGCGCGCAAAACGGGGGCGCTTCGCCCCGCACGCCGCGCTCCTCTAGCGCCGGTTGAGCGCGTGGAGCATGCTGAGGCCCCGGAGCGTGAGGTGCTCGTCGGTGCGTCCGATGCGCTGCGACAGCGCGGCGAAGGCGACCGCGTCCGACCCCGTGGCGATGACGTCGGTCTCGTAGCCTAGCTCGCGCCACACCATGTCGATGAGGCCGTCGATGAGCGCCACCTCGCCCATGACGAGGCCCGCCTGCATGGCCTCGCGCGTGTTCTTGCCCACCACCGACGCGGGCGCCTTGAGGTCGATCATCGCCAGCTGCGCCGCCGCATCCGCGAGCGCCTTCGCCGACAGCTTCACGCCCGGCGCGATGATGCCGCCCGTGAATGCGCCGTCGCGGTCCACCACCTCGAAGTTCGTCGTCGTGCCGAGGTCCACCACGACGAAGGGCGCCTCGTAGGTCGCGCGCGCGGCCACGAGGTCGGCCACGCGGTCGGCGCCCAACTCGCCGGGATCGTTGTAGCGCATCTTCACGCCCGTCTTCACCCCCGGCCCCACCACGAGCGGACGCCGCCCGGTGAGCGACCGCAGCGCCGACACCCACGCGTCGGTGAGGTCGGGCACCACCGACGCCACCACGGCATCGTCGCAGGATACGGGGCCGCCCTCGCGTGCGAGCAGGTCGAACAGGCCGGCCATGCGCAGGCGCGCCTCATCGGCCGTCATGCGCGGCGTGGTGGTCACCGACCAGGTGGCCGCCAGATCGCCGTCGACGAACAGCCCCAGGTTCGTGTCCGAGTTCCCCACGTCCACGCACAGCACCGTGCGCGCTGCTTCCCGTCCGTTGCCCATTGCCGCCTGCCTTTCCTGCGATTCTTGCCACATTCATGCGAATTTAGCGATGTTTTCCGCCGTTTTCGTCCAGTATACTGTACTCGTCCGTTCAGTAACCCGACTTCCCGAACGAGAGGGGAAGCGGATATACGAAAAGGAGAAGACATGGACACGCTCAAAGGGCAGCTGACGCTGCGCGGCATTATCATAGGCTGCGTCGGTTGCGCCATCATCACCGCTGCGTCGGTGTACACCGCCCTCAAGATGGGGGCGCTCCCCTGGCCCATCGTATTCGCGGCCATCATCTCGCTGTTCTTCCTCAAAGCCCTCGGGCACGGCAAGGCCAGCCTCAACGAAGCCAACGTCACGCACACCGTCATGAGCGCGGGCGCCATGGTGGCGGGCGGTTTGGCGTTCACCATTCCCGGCATCTGGATGCTCGGATACGCCGACGAGGTGGGCTGGTACGAGATGCTGCTCGTGGCGCTGTCGGGCGTCATCCTCGGCCTCGTGTGCACCGTGCTTCTGCGCCGCCACTTCATCGAAGACGCCGAGCTGGAGTACCCCATCGGCGAAGCGGCCGCGCAGACGCTCATCGCGGGCGACAAGGGCGGCAAGACCGGATGGAAGCTGTTCGGCTCCATGGGCCTCGCCGGCATCTACACGGCCCTGCGCGACGGCTTGGGGCTCATCCCGGCCATGCTGCTGGGCAACGTGAGCATCCCCGGCGTCGCGTTCGGCATCTACAACTCCCCCATGCTGCTGGCCGTGGGCTTCCTCGTGGGCACGGGCGCCGTCGTCGTCTGGTTCGCGGGCGCGGTGCTGGCGAACTTCGGCATCATCGCAGGCGGCTCCGCCGCGGGGCTGTGGGACATCGCCGCCGGTCAGGGCATCGTGTCGAGCCTCGGCATGGGCGTCATGATGGGCGCGGGCTTGGGCGTCATCTTCAAGAACATCCTGCCGAAGGCGTTCCGCATGCTCAAGGACACGCGCGGCGCGGTGACGTTCGGCGCGGCCACGGCCGACGGCGACGCGCCTGCGCAGCCGAAGGGCGCCAAGCGCAGCCGCCTGCGCCTCTCCGCCGGCCTCGCGGCATGCGCCGTGGCCGCCGTGGCGCTGCTCATCTGCTTCGGCCTGCAGCTGGGGCCCATGCCGGCCGTCATCGTGGTGGCGCTCGCGTGGGTGGCCACGGCCATGAGCGCGCAGAGCGTGGGGCAGACGGGCATCGACCCCATGGAGATCTTCGGCCTCATCGTGCTGCTGGCCGTGGCCGCCGTGTCCAGCCTGCCGCAAGTGCAGCTGTTCTTCGTGGCCGGCATCGTGGCCGTGGCGTGCGGCCTCGCCGGCGACGTGATGAACGACTTCCACGCCGGCCACGTGCTGGGCACGAGCCCGAAAGCGCAGTGGATCGGCCAGGCCATCGGCGCCGTCATCGGCGCGGTGGTGGCCGTGGCGGTCATGGCCGTCCTCGTGAGCGCCTACGGCCCCGAGTCGTTCGGACCGACGGCCTCGTTCGTCTCGGCGCAGGCCTCCGTCGTGGCCACCATGGTGTCCGGCATCCCATCCATCCCTGCCTTCGCGCTGGGACTGGCGCTCGGCTTCGGCCTCTACCTGCTGAACTTCCCCGCCATGATGCTGGGCTTGGGCATCTACCTGCCCTTCTACATGTCGTTCACCGCCTTCCTCGGCGCCATGGCGAAGGTGGTCTACGACGCCGTGTGCAAGCGCCGCCGCGCGAAGCTCGCGCCCGAAGCGGCGGCCGAGAAGGAGAAGGCGCAGGGCGAGACGGGCCTCATCGTGTCGTCCGGCCTGCTGGGCGGCGAGTCCATCGTCGGCGTGCTGGTGGCCCTGGCCGCCGTAGCCGCCGGACTGGGCGCGTAGAGGCGCAGGAGCGCCGGAACGCAAAAGCGCCGCCGGATCATCCGGCGGCGCTTACGTTCGGGGCGGAATCCGTCCCGCGCGCTAGTTGAACTTGAAGATCTTCTGGGCCATGCGGTAGCCGGTGATGCCGATGCGGCGACCGAAGCTCGTGGGCAGGTTCGTGCCCATGTTGAGCGTGCTGCGGCGGATGGGGCGGTAGGCATCGGGGTTGTGCTCTTTGAGGTAGTCCCAGATGGCCTCGCGCTTGTCCTCGGCCTCGTCGGTGTCGATCATGCGCAGGAAGATGGAGCAGATGCACATCATCATGGACAGGTAGTTCTCCATGTAGCGCTCGAGGCGCCGCTCGGACACGTCGTCGGGCAGGCGCACCGCGTCGATCATCTGGCGCGTGACGCGCAGCTGCTGGTCGATGCGGCCCATCATGACGTTCTCGTTGACGCTCTGGTCTTCGCGGCCGATGAAGTAGCGGTACATGTCCACGTCGCGGTAGTAGATGGTCTTCACGTGCGGCAGCGGCACGTACACGAAGATGTTGTCCACGTAGAAGCAGTGCTCCGGCAGCTTGAGGCCCATGTCGCGCAGCAGGTCGGTGCGGTAGATCACCGAGTGCATGAGCAGGTACTGGCTCTGCCCGAAGTGGCCCACGTCCTCCCAGCCGAACTCGCGGCCCTCGGGGAACACGTTGCGGTAGTGCATGATGGTGCGCGAGCCTTCGTGCACCTTCTCGTACACGTAGTTGCCGATGACGAGATCGGTGGGATGCGGCAGCTCGGCCTGACGGCGCAGGTAGGCCATGATCTCGGCCATGGCGTGCTCGTCGAGCCAGTCGTCGGAGTCCACCACCTTGAAGTAGCGGCCCGTCGCGTTGGCCAGGCCCGTGTTCACCGCCGAGCCGTGCCCGCCGTTCTCCTTGTGGATGGCGCGGATGAGGTCGGGGTGGCGCTCCTGCCAGGCATCGGCCTTCGCCGCCGTGTCGTCCTTCGTGGAACCGTCGTCGACGATGAGGATCTCGATATCGTCGCCGCACTTGAGGATGGACTCGATGCAGTTGTCCATGTACGCCGCCGAGTTGAAGCATGGCACGGCGAATGAGATGGTCTTCATGATGCTACCCCACCAGCTCGTCGGCGAGCGCCAGCGCGCGGCCGATGATGACGTCCATGTTGTAGTAGCGGTACTCGGCCAAACGCCCGAGCGGATGGAAGTTCTCGAGCGACGTGGTGAGCGCGCGGTAGCGCTCGTAGTGCGCGGCGTTCTCGTCGTTGATGATGGCGTAGTACGGCGTCTGCTTCTTCGGGTCGTCGTAGGAGTGGCTGTACTCCTTCATGATGGTGGCCTTGTCGCTTTCCTGCCCCGTGAGGTACTTGAACTCGGTGATGCGCGTGTAGTCCTCGGTCACCGTGAAGTTCACCGTGCCGCAAGGCAGCACGTGCTCGGCGTCGTGCGTCTCGTACACGAAGTCGAGGCTGCGGTACGGCAGGCGGCCGAAGCGCGACAGGAACAGCTCGTCGAGCGGGCCGGTGTAGATGATGGGGCCCGTGAACGGCGCGTCCTTGATGAGGATGGCGGACAGCGGCGCGTTTTCCTCGTCGCTCTCGAATTCCAGCTCGAACACGTTCTCGGCCTCGGTGTCCAGGCACACGACGATGTTCTCGTGGTCGAGCATGCGCTCGAACAGCGGGGTGTAGCCGTGCAGCGGCATGCCCTGGAAGGCGTCCTGGAAATAGCGGTTGTCGCGCGACAGGAACACGGGCACGCGCGCCGTGACGCTCGGGTCCACTTCCTCGGGCGTGAGGCCCCACTGCTTCTGCGTGTAGTAGAGGAACACGTTCTTGTAGATGAAGTCGGCGACCTCGGTGAGGTCGGGGTCGTCGAGGCTGCGCAGCTCGGTGATGGTCACCTTGCGCTCGTCGCCGAACGTGGCGATGAGCTTCTCGATGAGCTCGGAGGCGCGCTCCTCGCCGAAGGCGATCTCCATGGAGTTCTTGTTGAATGGCACCGGCATGTACGTGCCGTACCAGTCGGCCAGCACCTCGTGCTGGTAGTCGCGCCACTCGGTGAAGCGGCGCACGTAGTCGAAGGCGCGCTCGTCGTTCGTGTGGAAGATATGGGGCCCGTAACGGTGCACGAGGATGCCCGCCTCGTCGGCCTCGTCGTACATGTTGCCGCCGATGTGGGAACGCTTCTCGATGACGAGGACGCGCTTGCCGCCGCGCTCGGCCAGCTCGCGCGCCATGACGCCGCCGGCGAACCCGCTGCCCACGACCACCGCGTCGAAGTCGCCTCGGTCAATGTCCCTGAAATCACAGTACCGCACGCCCATAGGGGAACCTTCCTCTTTTTCTTCTGTAGTTTGAAAGGGCCTTTCCGGCCCAAAATATGCGCATCTGCACCGAGAATGCATTATATAGGGGATTTCTCCCCGCCGGGGCACTATCATACAGGTATCCGAAAAACGACAAGTTTAGAAAGGACCGAGCCGATGAGTTCATTCCTGGAAACGATGCTCGCCCGCGCCAAAGCGGACCGTCAGACGATCGTGCTGCCCGAGGGCGACGACGAGCGCACGCTGGCCGCCGCCGAGCGCATCCTTGCCGACGACATCGCCGACCTGGTCATCCTGGGCGACGCGGACGCCATCGCAGCCAGCTCGTACGCGCTTGACGGCGCGCGCGTCATCGACCCGCGCACGTCCGATTTGCGCGCCGGGTTCGCAACGCAGCTCTACGAGCTGCGCAAGGCGAAGGGAATGACGCCCGAGCAGGCCGAGGAGCTCATGGACAACGTCCTGTACTTCGGCGTGATGATGGTGAAGACGGGCGGCGCCGACGGCATGGTGGCCGGCGCGTGCCACGCCACGGGCGACGTGCTGCGCCCCTGCCTGCAGATTCTCAAGACCGCGCCGGGCGTGAAGCTGGTCAGCTCGTTCTTCGTCATGGTGGTACCCGACTGCGACCTGGGGCAGCAGGGCACGTTCCTGTTCTCGGACTGCGGCCTGGAAGTACAGCCCGACGCCGAGAAGCTCGCGCACATCGCCGTGAACTCCGCGAAGTCGTGGAAGACGCTCATGGGCACCGACGCCGCCGTGGCGCTGCTGTCGCACTCGTCCTACGGCTCGGCGAAGAACAACGACTCCGCCAAGGTGGTCGAGGCCACCGAGATCGCCAAGGAGCTTGCGCCCGAGCTCGCGCTCGACGGCGAGCTGCAGCTCGACGCGGCCATCGTGGGCTCCGTCGGCGCCTCGAAGGCCCCCGACTCCCCCGTGGCCGGCCGCGCGAACGTGCTGATCTTCCCCGACCTCGACGCCGGCAACATCGGCTACAAGCTGGTCCAGCGCCTCGCGAAGGCCGAAGCCTACGGCCCCATCACCCAGGGCATCGCCGCCCCCGTGAACGACCTCTCCCGCGGCTGCACCGCCGACGACATCGTAGGCGTGATCGCGATAACCTGCGTGCAAGCGCAAGCGAAGAAGAACGCGGAGTAAACTGGCGCCCTCCCCCATTTTGCGCCTGACGGCGCGCTGGGGATTTGGTGATCGTGCGCCGGGCGCAACCGGGAAGACTCCCTGGTTGCGCCTGGCGCTTTTTTTGGGGCTCCCGGAGCCGTTCCCAGGCGCAAAAAACGGGAAGGGACTCCCCAGAGGGAGCGAAAGAGAGAAGCCCCCGGCATGCCGGGGGCTTCTCTCTTTTCCCTTTACACCAGCGGAACGTCTACTTTTTCGTGGAGGATCTCGTAGGTGTCGCGGGCGATCATGTATTCCTCGTTCGTGGGGATGATGATGATCTTGACCGGGGAGCTCTCGGTGGAAATCTCGCGCTCGAAGCCGCGCTGGCGGTTCTTCTCCTCGTCGAGGATCATGCCGAGAGGCTGCAGGCCCGTGAAGATCATGCGGCGCATCTTCTCGCAGTTCTCGCCCACGCCGGCGGTGAGCACGATGGCGTCGACGCCGCCCATGACGGCGATGTACTGGCCGATGTACTTCTTCACCGAGTTCGAGTACATGTCGTAGGCCAGCATGGCGCGCTCGTGGCCCTGCTCGGAGGCGTCGCGGACGCTGCGCAGGTCGTTCGAGATGCCGGAGATGCCCAGCAGGCCCGACTTCTTGTTCATGAGGTCGTTCACCTCGGAGGCGCTCAGGTTCTCGTGCTCCATGATGAACGGCACGATGGCCGGGTCCACGGCGCCGCAGCGCGTGCCCATCATGAGGCCGTCGAGCGGGGTGAGGCCCATGGACGTGTCCACGGCCACGCCGTGGTCGATGGCCGACATCGAGCAGCCGTTGCCCAGATGGCAGGTGATGAGCTTGAGGTCTTCGAGCGGCTCGTCGAGCACGACGGCGGCGCGTTCGGAGATGTAGCGATGCGACGTGCCGTGCGCGCCGTACTTGCGGATGGCGTACTTCTCGTACAGCTCGTAGGGCAGCGGGTACATGAAGGCCTTCGGGGGCAGCGTCTGGAAGAACGACGTGTCGAAGACGGCCACCATGGGCGTTTCCGGCATGTGCTTCAGGCACGCGTTGATGCCCATGAGGGCGGCCTTGTTGTGCAGCGGGGCCAGCTCGGCCAGCTCGTCGATCTTCTCGATGACGTCGGCGTCGATGAGCACGGAACGGTCGAAGTACTTGCCGCCCTGCACGATGCGATGTCCCACGGCGTCGATCTCATCGAGCGAGTCGATGGCCTTCGCGGGGCCGCTCGTCAGCGAGTCGAGCACGAGCGCCATGGCGTCGTCGTGGTCGGCCATTTTGGCGTCGATGACTTCCTCGTTCTTATCGAGGCCGTGCTTGTGAAACGCCTCGGCGGAACCGACGCGCTCGCAGATGCCCTTCGCCAGCAGCTCTTGCTGCTCGACGTTGACCAGCTGGTACTTCAAGGAAGATGATCCCGCATTGATGACTAGTACGTTCAACGACCTGCCTCCTTCAGTATTCCTAAAACGCTTATTTTAGGCGTGGGCGGCAACGCCCGCATGCAAACGGGCCTCAGTATCGGCCAGCGGCGCGCCGCTCACCGAAAACACGGAAGAGGCCGCCGCATCGCCAGGGGATGCAACGGCCTCGTAATACGCTCCTCAACAGGGTAAACGCTACTTCGCCGACGGGTCGCCCGAGTTCATGGGCGCGCCGCCCAGCACGTGCACGTGAATGTGGTGCACCGACTGCTGCGCATCGTCGTTCGTGTTCACGATGACGCGGTAGCCGCTCTCGGCGATGCCCTTGAGGTCCGCCACCTTCTTCACGGTGTTGAACAGGTAGCCCAGCTCCTCGTCGGGGATGGCGTCGCCGATGTTGTCGTAATGGTTCTTCGGCACGATGAGCGTGTGCACGGGCATCTGCGGGTTCACGTCCTCGAACGCGAGCACGCGGTCGTCCTCGTACACCTTCGTCGAAGGGATCTCCCCCGCCACGATCTTGCAGAACAGGCAGTCTTCCTTGCGCATATCCTTCTCCTTCTCGAAACGGCTTCCCGAACGCCGGTTTTCCCCGCTAGGACAGGTTCGTGTCGCGCGCGCCGTCGTCGGCGTCGGCCACGAGCTCGCCCATGAGCACGTCCACCTTCTGCTGCGCCTCCGTGAGGCGGCCTTGCAGGGCCGCGAGCAGGGAAACGCCGCGCTCGTAGCTCTTCAGGCTGTCCTCGAGCTCGAGCGAGTTGCTTTCCAGCACGCCCACGATGCCGTCGAGCTCGGCCATGGCCTCGCGAAACGTCAACTCCTCGATGGGCTTCAATTCAGGGTTCTCGATCATGATGCATCCTCCCACTCGATGATTTCGGTATCCACGCGGCGCGTCTGCTCCACCCGGCAGGCCAGCACGCCGTCGGCCACGGTGACGTCCACCGCCGAGCCGGGCGGCGCGGCGTCCACGCTTTTGACCACGGCGCCCTCGGGCGTGCGCGCGATGGCGTAGCCGCGGCCGATGACGGCGAGGGGCGACAGGTCGTGCAGGCGCGCCGCCGCGAGCGCCGCCTGCTGCCCGAAGCGCGGCACGAGCGCGCCGCCGCACGAGGCCAGGCGCTCCCGTTCGTGCTCGAGGCGCGCCCGATCGCGGTCGAGGCTCGCCGGCAGCGCGCATGCGAGCCGCTCGCGCTGTCGCTCCACGAGCGCCTCGTCGCGCGCGAGATTCGCCGGCAGCGCCCGGAACAGGCGGTCGGCGGCCATGTCGAGCATCTGCGCCTCGGTGGCGTACAGCAGCTGCGCATCGCAGAATAGCGGGCGCGTGGCGCAACGGCGCACTTCGGCGCCCGCGCGGTCGAGCGCGCGTCCCATGCTGGCCCGCAGCGAGCCGCACCGCGCCTCGAACAGACGCGCAAGGCTCTCGCGCGCCGGGCTCACGGCCTCGGCCGCCGCCGTCGGCGTGGAGGCGCGCACGTCGGCCACCATGTCGGCGATGGACGTATCGGGCTCGTGCCCGATGCCGGTCACCACGGGCACGGGGCACTTCCCGATCATGCGGGCCAAACCCTCGTCGTTGAACGGCATGAGGTCCTCGAACGAGCCGCCGCCGCGCACGACGAGCACCACTTCGGCGCCCGCACGCACCACGGCGCGCATGCCCTCGACGATGCCCGCGGGCGCCTGCGCGCCCTCCACCGCCACACCCGCCACGAGCACGCGCGCGAGGGGGAAGCGACGGCGCAGCGTGCGCAGCACGTCGTGCACGGCGGCGCCGCGCGGCGAGGTGACCAGGCCGATGGCCACCGGATACGCCGGCAGCGGACGCTTGCGCTCGGGACGCATGAGGCCCTCGGCCTCCAGCTTGCGGGCGAGGTTCGCCACCTGCAGGCGCAGGTTGCCCTCGCCGGCGAGCGCGATGGAGAACACGTCGAAGTTCATGCGGCCCTTCGGCGCGTAGAGCGTGAAGCGCCCGGTCAGCTCCACGAGCTGACCCACGGCCAGGCGCACGCCCGACGCCTGGAAGCGGTTGTTCCACATCATGCACGGCAGCGCCGCGCTCGGGTCCTTCACGGTGAAGTACACGGCCTTGTAGCCGGGCTTGTTCGACACCTCGGACACCTCGCCCATCAGGCGCACGGTCACGCCTTCAAGCGCGCCCTTCGCAAGCGCCATGGCGCCCGACACGGACAGCGCTTCGGAGCCCTTCTCCCCGTTCCCCATGGCGCGCCGTTAGTCCCGGCGCTGGCCGAGCAGCCACAAGAGCTGCAGGATGGAGGTGAGGGCCGCGGCCACGTAGGTGAGGGCGCAGGCGCGCAGCACGTTGAACGAGCCGGTCTGCTCGGCCTGCGGCAGGCCCGTCGTGTTCATGTAGACCATGGCGCGCGACGAGGCGTTGAACTCCACCGGCAGCGTGACCAGCTGGAAGATGACCACGGCGGCGTACATGATGATGGCGAGCGTAGTGAGCTGCGCGATCTGCATGAAGATGCCGAGCATCAGCAGGAAGATCCACGCGTTCGACGCGAGGTTCACCACGGGCACGAGCGCCCCGCGGATCTTCATGGGCGCGTAGCCCTGGTCGTACTGGCACGCATGGCCCACTTCGTGGCATGCGGTGGCCGTCGCCGTGATGGAGCGGCCGTCGAAGGCGTCGGGCGACAGCGTGACGGAGTTCGACCGCGGGTCGAAGAAGTCCTGGCCCGGGCCGCCGCGACGCACTTCCACGTCGCCGATGCCGTAGTAGCGAAGCATGCGGCGCGCAGCCTCGGCGCCGGTGAGACCGGTGGAGATGGGCACGTGCGTGTACTTCTTCAGCTGCGAGTTCACGTACCAGGTTGCCACGCCGCCGATGGCGAGCGTCGCGACGATCAGCAGCAGGTATCCACTACTCAATCCGAACATGGGGTATTTCACTCCTTCAAAAGGGGTATCGCGCGGCCGTGTTCGGCCGTGCGCTTCGTTGTCTTCGACAAGTATACCGGATGGGCAAATCGCCCGAAAACACAGGGACAAGCTCTGTCAAATCACCAAACGCTCGTCACCGTCCCGTTACCGTTGCGGCGGACGCGCGCCGCCCGCGCTCAGCCCCGGCGCTCCACCTTGAGGTCGGTGCCGTCGATGCTGAGGCTCAGCTTGCCTTCCAGAAGCTCGAGCAGCTCCTCGCCCACGAGGGCGCGTCGCCACCCCCGCAGCAGATCGACGCCCTCGCGATAGCCGCGCGCGACGCGCGACAGATCGTCGTGGCTGGCAAGCGTGGGGAACGCCACGCCGTTCTGCTTGGCGCGCAGGCGCACGAGCGCGCACATGAGGTCGAGCTCCGCGTCCACGTTCGGCTCGTTCTTGCCGCAGCGGTCGGGCTCGGGCCACGAGTCGGGCGAGGCGTCCACCGCCGCGGAGATGAGCGCCACCACCGTGCGCGCGTCCTTCGTGGACAGGCGGTCGGACAGGCCGCGCACCATGAACAGGTCGTCGATGGAGCGGGCCTCGCGCTTGCACGCCTCCACGATCTGCTCGTCGGTGACCACCCACTTGCGGGGCACGTCGCGTCGCTGGGCCTCCAGCTCGCGCCAGGCCGCCACCTCGCGGGCCGCCGACAGCTGGCGGCGCGACAGCTGCGAAACGCGCTTGAGGCGCTTGTAGCGCTCGCGCTCGTTCGTCTCGTAGCGCTTCGGGTCGCCCATGTCCTCGAAGTCGCGGTCGAGCCATGCGAGTCGCCCGAGCTCCACGAGCTGCGCCCGCATACGCTCGTACATGCGCGGCAGGTACACCACGTCGTCGGCGGCGTACTCGAGCTGCGAGTCGGACAGCGGGCGCCGCGACCAGTCGGTGAAGGAGTCGATCTTCTTGAGCGTCACGCCGCACTCGGCATGCACGAGCGCCGCATAGCCGATCTGCTGCGTGTGCCCCAGAAGCGCGGCGGCCACCTGCGTGTCGAACAGCGGGCGCGGCAGCACGCCCACCTCGCGCAGCAGGATCTCGAGATCCTGGTTGCCCGCATGGAACAGCTTCATCACGTTTTCATTGCGCAGCACGGGCGCCAGCACGCGCAGATCGCCCACTGCGAAGGGGTCGACGATGGCCGTCTCGTCGTCGGTTGCGAGTTGAATCAAGCACAGCTTCGCGTAGTAGGTTTTCTCGCGCAGAAACTCCGTGTCGATGGCGAGCACGCTGGAATGCATGGCGCGCTCGACGAACGCCACGAGGTTTTCTTGGTTTGCTATGTACACCGGGTGTTCCTTACTTTGTGTTTCCTTGCTCATGTTGTACCATGCCATCATAGCAACTGAAAGGGAATCTGTGAAACTGCTCGTCATCAACAACCTCTCATCCGGCTTCGGAGAAGGCGCCGTGTACGATTTCGTGCGGGCGTTCGTCAAGGACGGCGACGAGGCGTGCCTGCGTTCGACGGACGGAACCACCGACGTGAGCGCGCTTTTGCACGACGCCGCGTCCTTCGACGCCGTCATCGCGAGCGGTGGCGACGGCACCGTCGCCACGGTGAGCTACCTGCTGGCGAACACCGAGGTTCCCGTCCTGCCCTTCCCCGCCGGCACCGCGAACCTGCTGGCCCTCAACCTGGCCTCGCCCATGGAGCCCCACGCGCTGGCGAAGATGGTGCGGGAGGGTCGCACGCTCGATTTCGACCTGGGCGAGATCGAGGTGGCCGACCGCAAGTTCGGCTTCGGCATCATGGCGGGCGCAGGCTACGACGCGGCCATCATGCACGGCGCCGAGGCGGGCAAGCGCCTGTTCGGGCCCATGGCGTACCTTTCGGCCGCCGTCTTCAACCCGATGCCGCAGAAGTCGCATTTCACCATCGACCTCGACGGCCGTCAGGTGGAAAGCGACGGGTTGGGCATCCTGCTGGTCAACTTCTCGAAGATACAGTTCGACATCACGGTGACCCACGACAACGCGCCGCGCGACGGCGAGTTCGACGTGGTGGTGCTCAAGGCGAAGACGGCCTTCGAGCTGATCCCCGCCGTGCTGGCCGGCCTGCTCGACCGCGGCGGCGAATTCCCCGACCGCACGGGGGCCCTCGAGATTCACCGCGCGCGCGAGGTGCGCGTCGTGGCCGACCCGCCCATGGAAGTGCAGTACGACGGCGAAGCCACGCGCCTCATGACGCCGTTCTCAGCCCGCATCGTACCGAGAGCCGCCCGCTTCTTCGTCAGCGAAGAAGGCTACGAGCTGTTCGCCGGAGAATAGAAAGGGAGCGGGGCGAACGCCCGACCCCCCGTCGTGCCCTTGACGCCATCGCCCCCCCCTATTTGCGCCCGCAGGGGAACGTGCGGGTTCCCTGCGCTTCGCGGGCGCCATGGGGGGAAGCCCCTGGTTGCGCCCGCAGAAGGACGGGTTGATCCCTTAGCGCCATCGCGGGCGCAAAAAAAGGGAGGGGGATGGACCCTCATCGCGAACGCAATGGGGGGGGG
>NZ_PPTT01000030.1 GCF_003339815.1 Eggerthella sinensis | reverse complement strand
AGGGGGGTTCGCCTCGGGCCGGGTTTCCGTACAACAAGATTCATGTGCTTGGCTATGTTAATTCTTGCTTCTCAGTATCCGGTTTTCAAGGTTCTGCGGCGCCCCTGCGGGCGCCCCGCGCTTTCGTCTTTCTCAGAAGCGCAAGGAGATATATTACCGAACCGTTTACCCGCCGTCAAGAACTTTTTTCCAGTTTCTCGAAAAAGTTTTCCGGGCCGGCGCTCGCGCGCCCTCTCCCGGGAAGCCGGCGGAACCGGCGCCGCGCCCCTCTCCCGGAAAACGCAGCCCGAGTATATTACCCGCCCCGGGCGAAGCGCGCAAGGGGGCAATTTGAAACATGCAGGAATTGTGGAGAGGAGCCCCATGCCGGTACGCCGACAATGTCGTGACCGCTCCGCTTTTGCCGGTACGCCGAACGCGTGCATATATTAGTATAGGGAGCGACCGAAAGGAGCTGCGTCATGCCGAACCACACCGACCTCGATGCGATGGTGGACATACCCCTGCCGCCCTACGCCCTCGAGGCGCTTGCCGTGCTGGAAGCCGACGGCTACGAGTCGTGGGTGGTGGGCGGCTACGTGCGCGACGCCCTGCTCGGCCGTCCCTCGGTGGACATCGACATCGCCACGGTGGCGCACTGGCAGGACGTGCAGCGGACGTTCGAGGCCTGCGGGCATCGCACGCACGAGACGGGGACGGCGCACGGCACGCTCACGGTGATCGTGGACGAGCAGGCTCTTGAGATCACGACGTTTCGCAGCGACGGAGCCTACGCCGACGCGCGACATCCGAAGCAGGTGTCGTTCGTGCGCACCATCCGCGAGGACCTCGCGCGCCGCGACTTCACCATGAACGCCCTCGCCTACCATCCCGCGCGCGGGTTGTTCGACCCCTACGGTGGCTATGCCGACCTGCAGGCGGGCGTCATCCGCGCGGTGGGCGACCCGAACCGTCGGTTCTCCGAGGATGCGCTGCGCATGCTGCGCGCCTGCCGCTTCGCCGCCGAGCTCGGCTTCGCCATCGACCCCGCCACCTTCGAGGGCATGCTGGCGAACAAGGGGCTGCTCCCCCGCATCTCCATCGAGCGCGTCACCCATGAGCTGCAGCGCCTGTTGCTGGGAGCGCATGCGGGCGACGCCCTCGTTGCAACCGCGGGCGTGCTGGCCGCGGTGCTGCCGGAACTCGTGGCCATGCAGGGCTTCGAGCAGCGCACGCCCTACCATATATACGACGTGCTTGAGCACACGGCGCGCGTGATCGACGGCGTGCCGCCCTACCCGCTCGTGCGCTGGGCCGCGCTGTTCCACGACATGGGCAAACCCGCGGCGTTCTTCACCGACGAGGACGGCACGGGGCACTTCTACGGGCACGCCGCCATCAGCGTGATGCTGGCGCGCGGCATCATGGAGCGCCTGGCGCTGTCGTCGGCCTTCATCACGCGCGTGCTCGTGCTGGTGGAACGCCACGACGACGTGATCGAACGCACGCCGAAGGCCGTGAAGCGCGCGCTGTCGCGTCTTGGCGGCGACACCGAGCTGTTCGCCGCGCTTTGCGACCTCAAGCGCGGCGATGCGCGCGGGCAGGCGCCGCACTGCATCGGGCGTGTGGACGAAACCGACGAACTCGAGCGCATCCTGGCGAGCATCATCGCCGCCGACGAGGCCTTCTCGCTCAAAAAGCTCGCGCTGAACGGCGGCGACGTCATAGAGCTCGGCGTGCCGCAGGGCCCCTTCGTCGGACGCGCCCTGGCCGAAGCGCTCGACGCGGTCATCGACGAGCGCGTTGCGAACGAGCCCGACGCGTTGCGCGCCTTCATCGCAGGCTGGCGCGACGAACACGAGGACCGCGGCGCTTGGTGACGGCCGAACGACCGCCCGGTGACGAGTTCGCATACGGCACGCGCGACGCCGCTTCGCTTCCTATACTGATCTGATGCATCGTCATCACCTCAGGAAAGCGAGGAACGCCCCATGACTCCACCCTCCGCCCCCGCCCAGGCGCAGCCGGAAACCCAACCCGTTGCCGCGGACGAGCACGCCATGAGCATCACCATCACGCACAACGGCCCCTATCTCGTGAACGGCAGCGTGCCGCTCACCATCGAGGTCATCACGCCCGTCGGCGGGCATCGCGAATACCGCACGGTACGTTCCTTCCCCGAGCAGGAATCGTACGCGCTCTGCCGCTGCGGTCGCACGACAACCCCGCCGTTCTGCGACGGCTCGCACGTGTCCGCCAACTTCCACGGCACGGAAACCGCCTCGCGCGCTCCCTTCGAAGAGCGTGCCGACATCTACCCCGGTCCCGGCGTCACGCTCTACGACGACAACCGCTGCGCATTCGCCCGGTTCTGTCACCGCGAGGACGGCGACGTGTGGACGCTCACCGAGCTGTCCGGCGACGAGCGTCTCAAGCGCGAGGCCGTCAAGGAGTCCACCGACTGTCCCGCGGGGCGCCTCGTGCACATCGATTCCGAGACGGGCGCCATCTACGAGCCGGACTTCACGCCGTCCATCGCCCTGCTCGAAGACCCCGAGGAAGGGGTGAGCGGCCCGCTGTACGTGCGCGGGGGCATTCCGCTCATCGGCTCCGACGGCTCGATGTACGAGATGCGCAACCGCTATGCACTCTGTCGCTGCGGCGAATCGCGCAACAAGCCGTTCTGCGACGCCATGCATGTGACCGTCGGGTTCGAGGACGGGCTTGATTAGCTGCCCACCAGGCAAAACACCCGCGCAAGGCGGATCGACGCCCCGCGTGCGCATCAAATTCGTCAACTTTTCCAGAAAAATTTGGCAATAAGGCTTGACGAAGCAGCGCACACCCCGTAATATACCAACTCGCGCTTGCGACTGTTGCGAAAGCAGCACGAACACATCGGTTAGCCGATGGGGTGTCGTCTAATGGTAGGACAGCGGCTTCTGGTGCCGTATGTGAGGGTTCGACTCCTTCCACCCCAGCCATTATTACGGTATACTGTACAGCGCACTATGTGGCTCCGTCGTCTAGCGGTTTAGGACGCCGCCCTCTCAAGGCGGAGGTCGCCGGTTCGAATCCGGTCGGAGCTACCAAGAAATGACAGGCCAGCGGATTACTCCGCTGGCCTTTTTCTTTGCCTTCCTCCCCCGGAGCCCGCACGCCCCACCCCCGCACGCCACGCGGTGGCGTACAATGGCGGCGACAAAAGAAACCGGAGGATCTATGACTGAGAACAACGAATCTATCCCGGCCATGCGCGACCTCGCTTCCGACGCGCATCAGCCGTACAAGCAGGCCGTCGAGGAAGCGGAGTTCGGCGCGCCCATCCCCATCGTGGAGAACCTCTACCTCGTGCGCGTTCCGCTGCCGCACAACCCGCTCAAGGCGCTCAACTCCTACGTGATCACCGCGGAGGACAAAACCACCATCGTGGACGTGGGGTTCAACCACCCCGCCTGCGAGCAGGCGCTCGACGACGCGCTGCGCGCGCTCGGCCGCTCATGGGACAGCGTCGAGATCGTGCTGACGCACTCGCACCCCGACCACACGGGCAACCTCGACCGCATCTACCGCGACGGCATGTCCGTCTACGCGAACCTGCACTCGTTCCAAGAGGTGGAGAACTTCCTCGATTTGGAAGCGCACGTGTACGGACCGCTGCTCGTGCAGGCGGCCACCCCAAAACAGAGCGGCGGACTGTCGTTCGAGCGGGGCTACGCGCAGCCGCACGTGTCGGCCGAGCTGCTGCCGCTGCAGTACCAACCTGCCGTGACGTACCTGCACGAAGGTGACGTGTACCGCGCCGGAGGCTTCGCGTTCGAGATCATCGAAACGCCGGGGCACGACCAGTGGCACATCTGCCTGTACGACCGCGCGCACAAGCTCATGATCATCGGCGACCACGTGCTCGAACGTATCTCGCCGTCCATCTCGTCGTGGATATCGGTGCACAACGCCCTCGAAGAGTTCCTGGGCAGCTTGGGCAAGATCCACTCCTACGACGTCGACCTCGTGCTGCCGGCGCACGGCGTGCCGTTCTCCGACCTGCGCGGGCGCGTCATGGAGCTGATCGCGCATCACGAGGCGCGCCTCGACGAGATTTACGAGCTGGTGGCCGAAGGCCATCGCGACGTGGTATCTATCTCGTCGCACGCGTCGTGGAAGTACCCCAACTGGCACGAATGGCCGCTCGACCAGAAGTTCTTCTCCATGGGAGAGACCCTGGCCCACCTCATCTACCTGGTGAACGAGGGCAAGGTGAAGCAGACGCTCTGCGGCGACGACTACCGCTACGAACTGCCCTAAACCGCCTCACGAGCACTAAGAGAAACGAAAGGAGCCCGCATGCACATCGACCTGATCATCGAAAGCCGGCAGGTGTTCACGGGAACCGACGGCACGGCCGGACCGGCGGCCATCGCCATCGCCGGCGACCGCATCGCGGCCGTCGGCCCGCGCGAGGACGTGCGCGCCTTCGCGCTGAAGGAGAACGGCGACGGCCCCGCGCCCGCCATCCGCGACGTCGGCGACGCGCTCGTCGTGCCCGGATTCCACGACTCGCACCTGCACTTCTTCCATTCGGCCGTCTACGCCTCCCCCCTGGCCACCATGTTCCTCGGCAAGAACGAGGCCGACTGTGTGGCGCGCATGCAGGCCTTCGCCGCCGAACGGCCGAACGGCTGGCTGCTCGCGCAGGGCTGGCGCGAGTACCGGTGGGACCCGCCCGTGCTGCCCTCGAAGCACTCGCTGGATGCGGCGTTTCCCACCCGTCCCGTGGCGCTGTACTCGGGCGATGCCCATACGCTGTGGCTGAATTCGGCGGCGCTCGACGAGCTGGGGCTCACGCGCGACAGCGTACCGCCGGCGGGCGGGTCCTACGACCGCGACGAGCAGGGCGAGCTCACCGGCATCGTGCGCGAAGCGGCGGCCATGGCGCTCATGCCGCACATCATGGGCTCGTTCACCGACGAGGAGGTGGCCGACGCCTACCGCGGGTTCTTCGCCCGCCTGGCCGAGAACGGCGTGACGAGCGTCTGCGACATGTCGCTCATGGCGCACCCGGGGCTCGACTTCATCCGCGACGACGTGCATGCGGCGCTGCTCGCGCGCGGCGAGCTGACCGCGCGCGTCAACCTGTTCCCCACCCTACTCGACGACATGAGCCGCTTCGAGGACATGCGGGAGCGCTACACGGGGCCGTATTTGCAGGCGCCGGGCTTCAAGCAGTTCTTCGACGGCGTGTCGAGTCAGCATACGGCCTGGGTGACCGAGCCGTACGCGAACGCGCTGGTCGAGGGCGATTGCGGCCGCCCGACCGTGGATGCCGACGTCATGCGCTCCTACGTGCTGGCCGCCGCCGAGCGGGGCTATCCCGTGCGCATCCACACCATCGGCGACGCGGCCATCCATGCCGCCCTCGACATCTTCGAGGAGGCGCGCGCGACGTTCGGGCCCCTGCCGGAAGGGCGCCGCAACTGCCTCGAGCACCTGGAGAACTTCCTGCCCGAAGACCTCGAGCGCCTGGCCGACCTGCAGGTGGTGGCCGCCGTGCAGCCGCCCCACATGACGCTCGATCCCGGCGGCCCCGAGCGCGACTTAGGGCCCGAGCGCGTGCCCTACATGTGGCCGTTCCGCACGCTGCTCGACACGAGCGCGGTGCTGGCGTTCGGCACCGACTCGCCCGTGGTGGACGTGAATTCGATGGACGTGCTGTACAGCGCCGTGACGCGGCAGGACCCCGTCACGCACGAGCCCGCCGGCGGTTGGCTGCCCGCCGAGCGCATCGGCCGCGCCGAAGCGCTGCGCGCCTACACGCAGGGCAGCGCCGCGGCCGCCGGACGCCGCCGCGAGCTGGGCACGCTCGAGGTGGGCAAGCTGGCCGACATCGCCGTGCTCGATCGCAACCTTCTGACCTGCGACGACGAGGACATCCAAAAAACGCAGGTGCTGGCCACGTTCATGGGCGGCCGCTGCGTGTTCGAACGCGAGGCCTAACGGTCGTCTGAGGCATCGTCGGGAGCGCGCCGGTCGCGCTCCCGACGCTTCATGGCCGCCTTGTTCTGGTACATCGCCTCGTCGGCCCGCTTGAATACGTCGACGAAGGTCAAATCCACGCTCTCCTCGTACACCGCGATGCCGCGCGCGATGGATACCCGCCCTTCGGGATGGGCGTACTGGTTGCTCTCCTCGAGTTCGCGCTCGAACCGTTCGAGCAACTCGACGTAGTGCTCCAAATCCCAATGCTCGAGGATCACCGCGAACTCGTCCCCGCCGACACGGTACACGGGGCTGCGCTTGAACACCTTGCAGATGATGCGGCATGCATCGATGATGAGCATGTCGCCGAAGTCGTGCCCGCACGTGTCGTTCACGTGCTTGAGCCCGTTGATGTCGAGCACGAGCACGGCGAACTCCGGCTTGCCCGTCTTGGTGGCCTCCTCGAGGCGCTGCGCGGTGTCCTGGTAGGCGGTCTTGTTCTTCACGCCGGTCAGCCCGTCGCGATAGGCAAGCCCGTTGATGTAGTCGATGTACTGGCGCAGGTGGTTCACCGTCTGCTGGAAGCTTTCCGCAAGCGTGCCCACCTCGTCCTTCGTCCTGCTCGAGAGCTCGATGGACAGATCTCCTTCGGCGATTTGCCGGGCGGCCACGTTGAGCTCCTTGAGCGGGCGCACGATCCTGCGCGTCATGAGGGACGTCATCACGACGGCAAGCGCGGAGACGATCACCGTGAACACGCCGATCTGGAAGATCAGGTTGTTCTTTGCCGCGTCGATTTCCGCGGTGGGCGCCGTGATGGCCAGCCGCATGCCGTTGCTCAGGCTGCAGAGCGCCATCTGCTTCTCCACGCCGCGCCACGTATAGGGGAACAGGTACGATCCGTCGCCGCCGCCCTGCAGCTCGGCGGCCACCGGGCCCAGGCTCTCCTCCAACCCGCTCATCGGCGTGCCCTGCGCCAGCTCGCGATGGAACATGATATTCGCTTCCCCGTCGGTGAGGAACGCGTAGCCGCTCTCGTACACGTGGGTGTTCATCACCACGTCCTCGATCACGTCGAAGTCGATGTCCATGCCCACCACGCCCACCGTCTGGTTGTTCGCGTACAGCGGGATGACGTACGACAGCATTTCCACGTTGAGGTTCTTGTTGAAGTACGGCGCGATCCACGTGGGCTTGCCGTTCTTCACCGGCTCGTAGTACCAACCCACGTGCTCGGTATCGTCCGCCGCGTAGCGCGAGAGGTCGGTGGGCGCCACCGCCCGAAAGCTGCCTTCTTGCGAGGTCTTGCTCCAAAGGAGGCCGGCCGTGGCGTCGGTGAGTTCGGGATTGAAGCGGACGTACACGGCAAGCGCCCCTTCAGTGCTGCTCGCGGCGTTCACGGCCACCGACTGGATGCGCGCGGTGAGCTCGTCGACGTACGACGAATCCTGCAGCAGCGACGTATCGTCCAACCCGTCCATCGAGTACATGGCCAGCGTTCCCACCGACTGCTCGATCCGCGACAGGATGGCGTCGATGCTTTCGGCCTTCTCCCCGCACATCAGGTTCATGATGTGCGACGAATCGGCATCGACCACGCTGTTCGCGTTGATGATGCCCGCGCCTCCCACCACCGCGGCGCACAGCAGCGTGCAACCCAGCATGAGCGCGACGAACTTCGTCTGTATGGATTTCGTAAGCTTCCCCTTGCGCCTCGTCGATGGTCTTCAAACCAATCGAACGATCATAGCGAACGAAGCGCAAAGGAACCGCAAGCTAACGAAGACGCTCCAGGTTGCCGAGCGTCATCTCAGCCCAGCTGTACTGGGACAGGTACTCGCCCCGGTAGGCGTGCACCGCGGCCATATCGCCCTCGAGGAAGCGGAAGTAGTCGCATTCGACGCGCGCGCAGTCCACCGAGAAGCTGTTGCGGCGCTTCACGAGCACGTCGTCGGCGCCGACGCGTTGCAGCGCGTTGGACAGGTCGGACAGCAGCGTGCGCACGTAGCTGCGCACCGACGGGCCGTCGGGACGATCCTCCCACAGCACCGCGCACACCTCGGCCGTGTTCACCGACGCGCCGCGGCGGTCGATGAGGTAGGCGAGCAGCTCCTTTGTTTTCGCATGCGCGAAGCGCACGGGCTCGCCGTGTGCGAACACCTCGAAATGGCCGAACGTCTGCACCCGCACCACCGTGGCGGGCGGGCGCGCGGGCTCCTGCACATCCTCGAGCTCGGCGCGGATCTTCTCCACCGTGACCGGCTTGAGCACGTAGCCGCGCGCACGCACGTTGAACGCCTCGAGCGCGTACTCGGCATAGCCGGTGACGAAGACGATCTTCGTTTCGGGCGAGCGCTCGCGCAGGGCCTTCGCTAGGGCGAGACCCGTCATGTCGTACATCTCGATATCGAGAAACGCGACGTCGGGATGCGTGCCCGCATCGACGGCCACAAGCGCGTCGAGCGCGCTGCCGAACGCCTGCACCGTGCATGCGGGGGCCGCTTCCCGGATGGTGCGCTCGAGCAGGGAGAGCACCATGGGCTCGTCGTCGACCGCAAAGCACTTCATGGGCGCCCCTTTTTCGGAATGGTCATCTCGACCGTCGTCCCCTTGCCGACGGCGCTGGCCACCGTCACGCTTCCGCCGCATTGGCCGGCCAGTCGCGCCCGTACGTTGTCGATGCCCACATGCGCGCGACCGTCCTGCAAGGGCGCTGCAGGATCGAACCCCACCCCGTCGTCTTCTATCGTCACCACGTACGCCCCTTCCTCCTCGCGCGTGCCGACGCGCACGGTACCGCCTTCCCGCCGCTTCGTCACGCCGTGGCGCACCGCATTCTCCACGATAGGCTGCACGGTGAGCGGGGGCACGCGGAAATCCACGATCGGCGTGTCCCACACGACGCGCAGCCGGTCGCCGAAGCGCATGCGCTCGAGCTCCACGTAGCTGCGCACATGCGAGAGCTCCTGCTCGAACGCGATGGGATCGGCGTTCGTAAGCGAGCGCAGATCCCCGCGCAGGAAGTCGGAGAAGTAGTCGATGGCGCGCTCGGCCTGCCGCACGTCCGTCTGGCACAGGCTCTTGATGACGGCGAGCGAGTTGAACAGGAAATGAGGCTGGATTTGGGACAGCATGAGCGCGACCCGGCTTTGGGTGAGCTCCTGCTCGAGCTCCATCGCGCGCTGCGCCTGCTGCAGGGCTCCCTTGAGGTAGCCGATCGCGTGGGCGAACTGCGAGACGAGCAGCAGCACCAAACCGGTGAACAGCAGAACGGTCTCGCCGAAGAACTCAAGCTGGTAGTTGACGATTTCCGCAGCCACGAAGCACAGGAATACGGAACCCGGCGCCACGAGGAACCGCAGGCGGTCGCTCTGGCCGGAGCGCAGCGCCCACCCGACGTTGATTACGGCGAACACCGATACGAGCCCGAGCACCACCACGATGGGAGTGCGCACGGCGTACGCGTCCGTGAAGCCGAGCACCTGACCGACAAGGTAGAGGAGGGAGAACGCCAACACGCCCAGCAGCACGACATCGTTCGCCCGTCGCGGCGCTCCCGTCATGAACGACCCCACGTACGCGACGGCGAACAGAAGGGCCACGAGCATGGACACGGTTTCCAGCGCCAACACGAGCACGCTGTTGCCCAAGAGCAGCGTGCTGATCTGCGGCGTCAGGAGAAACATGGCGCCGGTGCTGATCGCGTAGCCCGCCAGCAAGAACACCGATGCGTGCGTTTTGACGCCCCGGCTCGCGAGGAGCAGCGTAGACAGGAGCAGCAGCACGCTTGCGAACAGCACGAACAGGCTGGCCACGAGGTACAGCCCGTGCTCGTTGAGCTCGGCGCGCGCCAGAGCGCCGCTGTCCCCCGTGGCCAGGCTCTCGACGAAATCGCGGTAGGCGCCGGAGAAGTTGTTCCCGTACGCGTTCGAAAGCTCGACCGTCCACACGTCCTCGTTCGAGACGTCCTGCGGCAGGACGAAACGCCCCCATCCGGAACCCGACGAGCGGAACGTGGCAGGATGGTTGTCGGGCGTACCGATGGCGCACACCTCCTGCCCGTTGAGGAGCAAGTGCACCTCGAGGTTCTCCACGAAGAAGAACAGCTGATCGCCGGCACGCAGGAAGCGGTCGAACCGCCCCTCCACTTCGACGGCGCGCACCTCGTTCGCGTTGACGTCGAGCAGGGCTTCCGCCTCGGGCTCGATCACGAGCCGCACCGGTTCGACGGAGGTCTCCTGCGCATTGTCGAACGGCAGCACCTGCGCGACGACGACCGTCGCAAGCACGAGGAAGGCCGCCGCGAGCACGGCGGCAATCGTCCGCTCGACACGTGTGTGGGTTATCGCCACTGATGATCCAGCGGACCCGAGCCCTTGCCGAGGTCGAGGCCCGCGGCGAGCGCGCCGGAGACGTAGTCCTTCGCGGCGCGCACGGCCTGCTCCACGTCACGCCCTTGCGCAAGGCCGCAGGCGATGGCCGACGACAGCGTGCAGCCCGTCCCGTGCGTGTTCGCCGTGTCGATGCGCGGAGCGCGCAGCCACACGGCCGGAGCAGCCGACGACGTCACGAGCGCGTCGTCGGCGCGGTCGGTGCGATGGCCGCCCTTCACGAGCACGGCCCCCTTCCCCGCTCCGGCCAGCTGACGCGCCGCGCGCTCCATCGTCTCTTCGTCCACCACGTCGAAGCCGCAGAGCACGGTGGCCTCGGGCATGTTCGGCGTGACGACGTCTGCAAGCGGAAGCAGCTCGTCCACGAGCGCACGCACGGCATCCTCGTCGATGAGGCGCGCGCCGCTCGTGGCCACCATAACGGGGTCGACCACGACGTTGCGCGCGCCGTGCGCCCGCAGCCGCTCGGCAATCGTAGCGATGATGGCGGCCGACGACACCATGCCTATTTTCACCGCAGCCGGCCGAATATCCTCGAACACGGCGTCGATCTGCGCCGCCACGAAGGCGGGTTCGATGTCGAGCACGCCGGTCACGCCGAGCGTGTTCTGCGCGGTAAGCGCGGTGATGGCCGTCTCGGCGAACAGATGATGCGCCGCGATGGTTTTGATGTCGGCTTGGATGCCGGCACCGCCGCTCGAGTCCGATCCGGCGATACTGAGAACTGCTTCCATAGCGCGCGCTCCTTACGCCTCGAGAAACGCCACCGCATCGGCGGTGGGAACCACCTTCGCAGCGTAGCACGTTTCCATGTAGGCCAAGCCCTCGTCCTGATCGCCCACGAGGAACGTGAGCGTGGCATCGCCCGCCACGACGATGCGGAAGTTGTTGAAGTACGCGTCGGCCACGGTGTGGCGCACGCAGATGTTCGTGTCCATGCCCACGCACAGAAGCGTGTCGACCCCCAGCTCGTCGAGCAACAGGCGCAGGCCCGTCTGGAAGAACCCGCTGTAGCGGCGCTTGGGCACCACGTAGTCGGCGTCGCTGCACGCAAGCTGCGGCGACGGCTGAGCCGCCGGCGTGCCCGCCAGCCCGTGCGCGCCCCACAGCTCGAGCTCGCGGTCGAGCCCGGGAATATGCGCGTCGTTCGTGAACACCACGGGCACGCCTGCCGCGCGCGCCGCGTCGCAGATGCGCGCAGCGTTGTCCACGACGGGCGTCATCTGCTCGCGCAAGGGCGACGGCAGCGCGGCGGGGTCGCCCAGCACGTCGATGACGAGCACGGCGACCCGCCCCTTGTCGAGGTCGGTCAGCTCGAACGCGTTGTTGTTCAGTTCGTCTCCAAGCACAGCGTCTCCTTCGTGATGGTAAGCAGTTCATCCGTTGCGGCGCGCACGTCGGCGGCAGCGAAGATGGCCGACACGACGGCCACGCCGTCGGCGCCCGTGCCCACGAGGGCGGGAATGGTGGCGGCGTTGAGGCCGCCGATGGCCACGACGGGAATGTCGACGGCGGCGCAGATGGCCGCGAGGCCCTCGGCGCCCACATCGGCGGCGTCGGGTTTCGTGGGCGTACCGAACACGGCGCCCACGCCCAGGTAGTCGGCGCCGGCCTCCTGGGCGGCCCGCGCCTGCTCCACCGTCTGCACCGACACGCCCACGATGGCGTCGGGACCCAGCTTCGCGCGCGCCTCGGCGCACGCGGCGTCGTCCTGCCCCACGTGCACGCCGTCGGCGCCCGCGCAACGCGCGGCTTCCACGTCGTCGTTCACGACGAACGGCACGCCCGCCGCCCGGCAGAGCGGCGCGAGCGCGCGAGCGCGCAGCACCACTTCGGCCTGCGGCGCCTCCTTCTCGCGCAGCTGGACGAACGTGGCGCCGCCCTCAAGCGCCTCTTCGACGCATGACGCGAGCGTGCGCTCGCCCAACCATGCCCGGTCGGTGACCGCATACAGCGCCATGGCCCGGCGCAACCGTTCCCGTGGATACATGAGCCCTCCTCGCTCCCGATGCCTTCCCTGCTCCCTACGCCACCTGCTCGACCTTCGCGCCCGCCTCGAGCGCGTCGCCGTCGAGATGGTACAGCGCGTCGAGCACATACGTGCGAAACGACCCGTTGCCGTCGTAGCCGCTCATGCGACCCTGCGCGATCTGACCCGCCAGGCCCATGCCGGCCACGGCGGCCACCGTCGCGTCGAGCAGCGCAGCGGGGTTCGCCACCGCGTACGCCGTGCACAAACACGACAGCATGCAGCCCGCGCCCGTGATGCGCCCCATGAGGGCGCTGCCGTTGCGGATGGCATAGGCGTGCTCGCCGTCGGCCACGATGTCGATGGCCCCCGTGATGGCCACGACGGCGCCGGTCTGCGCCGCGAACGCGCGGGCGAACGCCGCGCTTGCCGCCAGGTTGTCGTCGATCACGGCATCGTCGGGGCACACGTCCACGCCGCGCGTGGAGGAGGCGCCGCCGGCGAGCGCCTTCACCTCGGACATGTTGCCGCGGATCACGGACACGTCCAGCTTATCCAGCAGATCGCCCGCCGTGCGCGTGCGCAAAGCCGACGCGCCCGCCCCCACCGGGTCGAGCACGATAGGATGCCCGAGCTCGCTCGCGCGCGCACCGGCCACGAACATGCCCTCCACGCTGCGCGTGTTGAGCGTGCCGATGTTGAGCGTGAGCCCACCGCAGATGGTTTGGATGTCAACCACGTCGTTCGGCTCGTCGCTCATGATGGGGCTCGCGCCGATGGCCAAGAGCGCGTTCGCGCAGTCGTTCACCGTCACGTAGTTCGTGATGTTGTGCACGAGCGGCGCGCCGGATCGCACGTTGTCGAGCGCCCGCTTCAGGGCAAAGGGTTCCATAGGTCACTCCTTTCCGAGGTCGACCGTCAGGCCGTCCATGATAGTGTTCACCGTGCGCATGGCGCACATCTCGCCGCACATCGTGCAGGTGCCGTCCGTGGAAGGCGGGGCGCTTTCGAAGTAGCTGCGCGCCTTGACGGGGTCGAGCGCGAGGTCGAACATCTCGTCCCATGCCACGCGGCGTCGGGCGTCGCTCATGCGGTTGTCGCGATCGCGCGCACCGGGCAGGCCGCGCGCGATGTCGGCCGCATGCGCAGCGATCTTCGTTGCCACGAGGCCTTCGCGCACGTCGGCCGCGTCGGGCAGGCGCAGGTGCTCGGTCGGCGTGACGTAGCACAGGAAGTCGGCGCCCGATGCGGCGGCCACGGCCCCGCCGATGGCGGCCGTGATGTGGTCGTAGCCCGGCGCGATGTCGGTGACGAGCGGCCCGAGCACGTAGAAGGGCGCGTCGTGGCACAACCGCTTCTCCAGCTTCATGTTGGCGGCGATCTCGTCGAGCGCCATGTGGCCCGGCCCCTCCACCATCACCTGCACGCCCGCATCCCACGCGCGCTTCGTCAGCTTGCCGATTTCGATGAGCTCGGCGATCTGCCCCGCGTCGGTGGCGTCGTAGGTGGACCCGGGGCGCATGGCGTCGCCCAGGCTGATGGTCACGTCGTGCTCGCGCAGGATGGCCAGCACCTCGTCGTAGAACTCGTAGAAGGGGTTCTCGTTGCCGGTGGCTTCCATCCAGGCGAAGATGAGCGACCCGCCGCGGCTCACGATGTTCGTGAGGCGGCCCGTCTCGCGGAACGACTCGATGGTGCGCCGGTTCATGCCGGCATGCACGGTGACGAAGTCCACGCCGTCCTCGGCGTGCGCGCGCACCACGTCGAGGAAGTCGGCCGCCTTGATGCCGATGAGCGGCTTCTCCAGGTAGCCGATGGCGTCGTACATGGGCACGGTGCCTATCATGGCCGGCGACTTCTCGATGAGCTTGCGGCGAAACGCGGCCGTCTTGCCGTCGTTCGACAGGTCCATGATGGCCTCGGCGCCCAGCTCGAGCGCCACGTCCACCTTCTTCCACTCCTCGGCCTCGTCGGCGAGATCGCCCGAGATGCCCAGGTTCACGTTCACCTTCGTGCGCAGGCCGCCGCCTACGCCTTCGGGCGAGAGGCTTGCATGGTGGATGTTCGCGGGGATGGCGATGCGTCCCGCCGCCACGCCTTCGCGGATGAATTCGGGGTCGCGGCCTTCCTTCTCGGCCACGATGGCCATTTCGCGGGTGACGGTACCCGCACGCGCCGCATCGATCTGCGTCATAGAGCTCCCTTCGTTGGCATTACCCATGTCAGGTTCCTCGGGTCGAAGCGTGATCGGCGCTTCCTCTCAGCCTGCCCGGCCGCGATGCGATGCGGCTGCAAGCTCCCCGGTATGAAAAGGTACGACGGCCAGTATAAGCCAGGGCGCGGCTGCGCCATCCCCCAATTCGCGCTCTGCGCGAAAACACCCGCCCGCGGGCAGGTGCGCTCAGTCGGCGAGCAGCGGGTAGAAGACGTACAGCGTGCCCTGCTCGACGGCCACCGTGGCCTCCTCGCCGGTCAGCTCGTTCGACAGGCCGCGCGAGGTGCGGTTCGACAGCGGCTCGTCGTCGAGGGAGTACGCCATGCCGCGTTCGATGACGCCGCGTGCCGTGTCGTTGGCCGAGAACACCGACACGGTGCCCTGGGTGACGGGCAGCTCGAACACGTCGGGGCCGGTGAGCAGGCGCACGGCGTACGTGTCGCCGATGGCGGTCACGTACACGTCGCGCTCCGAGAAGCGCGCGAACAGCTGGAGGTTCGCCAGCGTGTGGTCGAGGCGCGCGCCGAGGGCGCCGTAAATGACGAGTTCGTCGTGATCCCAGGCGACGGCCTTCTCCATGGCCAGCTCCATGTCGCTCTTGTCCTTCTTCACGGGATGGCGCGACACGCGACGGGCCTTCGGCACGTAGCCGAGCGAATCGAAGTCGCCCACCGCCATGTCGGGCGCCACGCCGATGGCTTCGAGATGGGCGAAGCCGGCGTCCACCGCGATGACGAAGTCGAACTCGCCGGCGGCTTGCCGGGCCTGGAAATCCGCCGCGTTGAACTCGACCGCTCCCACCAATGCGCACGTCGTCATGAGCGCACCTCCTTCGCGCGGGCCGCGAGGGCGTCGCCCTCGAGCCGATGGACGATGAGCGCGTCAACCCGCGTCGCGCCCAGATGTTCGTAGAATGCGAGGCCCGAGGGGTTCGTGTCGCGACAGTGCCACGACAGCTTCCCGCACCCGCGCTCCTCGCACAGCGCGGCAAGGCGGCACATGAGCGCCCGCCCCACGCCTTCGCCGCGGTACGCTTCCTCGACGAACAGGTCTTCGAGGTACAGGTTGCTCTTCCCGTCCCACGTGGAGAACGTGCGGAAGAAGATGGCGCACCCCACCACGCCGTCCGACGCGTGCTCGGCCACGAGCGCCCCGCCCGCGCCTTCGTCGAACATGCGGCGCGCGAGGTCTTCCGCCGTGGCCGTGACGTCCTCCACCCGATCCATCGTGGCCGCGAGGCCGCGGGTCAGCCGCAGAAGATCGGCCGCGTCGTCGCGCGTGGCGAGACGATAGGTGATGATGGTATCCATGCGTGCCTCTTACTTTCTCATACCTGCAAGGTGTTCGGTTTGCTAGAATACCATACGCGAGCGGGCCAGACGATCGCGCGCCTTCGGGCGTGAGGAAAGTCCGGGCTCCACAGGGCAAGATGCCAGCTAACGGCTGGGCGGGGTGACCCGACGGACAGTGCCACAGAAAAGAAAACTCCCCCGCGAACACGCGCTTCGGTGCGCAGAAACGGGAGAAAAGCTGAAACGGTGCGGTAAGAGCGCACCAGCGCGTCGGCAACGGCGCGGCTTGGAAAACCCCATCTGGAGCAAGCGCAAATAGGAACGCGATACGGCTGCCCGCCGTACGTTCGGGTTGCGTGCTTGAGGCGTCTGGCGACAGGCGTTCGAGATAAATGGTCGTCCAACGACAGAACCCGGCTTATCGACCCGCTCGCCTTTCACTTTTTTGCAGCATCTCTGTCACAGCGCGTGCTCTTCCCCGTCTAATCATGGTGTACGAGGAACGCCGCGGCGCTCCTTTCCCGATGAAAGGCGGATACATGCAAGCAGAACACTCCGACACCACGTCCTACGACCTGATCGACCAGGCCATCGCCGGCGACAGCCTGGCGCTTGAGAAGCTGCTGGCCTCCACGCACGAGCTCGTGTTCAACCTTTCGCTGCGGTTTTTGGGCACCGTGCACGACGCCGAAGACGCCACGCAGGAAATCGCCGTCAAGATCATGACGCACCTATCCGCCTTCCGCAAGGAGAGCGCGTTTTCCACCTGGGCGTACCGCATCGCGGTGAACCACCTCAAAGACTGCCGCACCCACCAGTTCGCCCACGCGCCGTTCAGCTTCGAGATGTACGGCGCCGACATCTGCGACGAGCGGGCGCGCGACGTGCCCGACCTGTCCGAGGGCGTGGAGCGCAACCTGCTTGCACGCGAGCTGAAGCTGTCGTGCACGAACGTGATGCTGCAGTGCCTCGACGCCGACAGCCGCTGCGCCTACGTGCTGGGCACCATGTTCAAGGTGGACAGCGCCACGGCGGCCGACGTGCTGGGCATCACGCCCGAAGCGTACCGGCAGCGGCTGTCGCGCGCCCGCAAGACGGTGGCCGCGTTCCTGAGCGCGTACTGTCAGCACGGCGGGTCGGAGACGTGCTCGTGCGAGCGGCGCGTGAACTTCGCCATCGCCACGCATCGCCTGGCGCCGCACGACCTCGAATACAGCCGCCTCACGGAAAGCGAGCGGGCCGAGGACGCGTTCGTCGAGGCCATGGACGAGCTGGACGGGTACGCATGCCTGTTCGACGAGCTGCCGACGTACCGCCCCACGCCGCGCGCCAAGGAGCTGCTGGACGCGTGCATGAAGACGGCCAGCTTCGCCACCGTCGTGGGAACGGCCGCAACTGCGGACCAGGCGGCGTCCCATGTCTAGCGCCCTCATGCTCGACTTCCTGAGCGAGCTGCGCGAGCACAACTCGCTCGACTGGATGCACGCGCACGAGCAGCAGAAGAGGGACGCGCAGAACGCGTTCGTCGAGCTCGTGCAGGGATGCATCGACGAGCTGGCCGTCGAAGAGCCCGCTTTGGCGGCGCTCGACCCGAAGAGCCTCGTGTTCCGCACCAACCGCGACACGCGGTTCAGCGACGACAAATCGCCCTACAACCCGGCGTTCCGCGCGCACATCTCGCCGGCAGGGCGCCTGCCCGTGCCCGTGGGATACTACCTGCACGTCGCGCCGGGCGGATCGTTCGCCGGCGGCGGCCTGTTCGCGCCGCACTTCAAGGACGCCACGCGTTTGGTGCGCGAGCATATCGCCGCCGACCCTCAGGCGTTTTTGGACATCGTCGAAGAGCCGGCGTTCGCGGCGCGGTTCCAGTTCGTGGGAACGCCGCTCAAGCGCGTGCCGCAGGGGTTCGATGCCGACAGCCCCGCCGCCGCGTACCTGAAGTGCAAAAGCTGGGCGGTCGAGGAACACCTGCAGGACGACGCGATCGGGTGCGACACGCTGGTCGAGAGCTTCCGCGCGATGCGGGTGTTCAACCAGTGGATGAACACCGCGCTGGAAGGGTTCGAGATGCCGAGGAGGTGAGGGGGGCTTCACCCTCCCCCATCTCCGCGCGGTTCTACCCGGGAGGGGCCCTGCAGGTTGCACTGCCGCAATGGGGAGTGAGGCCCCTTGCCATCTCCGCGCGGTTCTACCTGGGAAGGGGCCCTACCGTGCGGCGCGCGAGGGGCGAGGACCTGCGGGTTGCACTGCCGCTATGAGGAAGCGGGAGCGGGGGCCGGGAACAGCGTGTACGCTCTTCCCTCTTTTGCTTCGTGGGGGTGGATGCTCACGCCGAAGGCGTGCTCGATGGCGCCGGCGGCCAGCACCTCCTCCACGGTGCCGGACGACACGGCGCGGCCGCGCTCCATCACGAGGAGGCGGTCGGAGTAGCGCAGGGCCAGGTCGAGGTCGTGGATGACCATGACGATGGTCTTGTGCGCTTCCTCGTTCAGGCGCCGCACGAGTTCCATCGTCTCGTGGCAGGCGCGGATATCGAGGTAGGTGGTGGGCTCGTCGAGCACGATGAGCTCGGTGTCCTGGGCCAGCGTCATGGCGATGAACGCGCGCTGGCGCTCGCCGCCCGACAGGCGCCGCAGCTCGTGCGTGCGGAACCGTGCGATGCCCGCCAGCTCGAGCGCGCACTCCACCTTTGCGCGATCCTCCCGCGAAAGCCTGCCCTGGCGCGCCTGGTGCGGGTAGCGGCCGCACGCCACGAGCGCCTCCACCGTCATGGCCGGCGGCCGGCTGGCCTGCGCGAGCACGGCCACCCGCCGGGCGCGCTCCTTCGCCTTGAGCGACAGCGTGGGCACACCGTCCACGCGCACCTCCCCCGCCTGCGGGCGCAGCAAGCCGTCGACGAGCTTGATCATCGTGGATTTCCCGCAGCCGTTCGGCCCCACGATGCTCGTCACCCGCCCATGGGGAAACGTCGCCGACAGCCCGTCGATGAAGGGCTCTTTTCCGTACGAGAACACCACGTCGCGCACGTCGATGGCGTCAGTCAAGGGAACCCCTCCTGTTCTTCAAGATGAGGTAGATGAAGAAGGGCCCGCCGAGGAAGGCCATGAGGATGCCCACCGGCACCTCGTAGGGCGCGAACAGCACGCGCGACAGCAGGTCGCACACGACGACGAACGCCGCGCCCGTCACGGCCGAAAGCGGCAGCACCACGCGGTTGTCGTGTCCGACGAAGAACCGCACGAGGTGCGGGATGATGAGCCCCACGAATCCGAGCAGCCCCGCGAAGCTCACCGCCGCGCCCGCCAGCACGGCCGCCAGGCCCAGCAGCGCCAGACGGCACGCGCCCACGTTCATGCCGAGCGCATGCGCCGTCTCGTCGCCGAGCGCCATGATGTTGAGCTTGCCCGCTGCCAAGAACGCCGCGGCCAGACCGCCCACGATATAGGCCGCGGGCCACAGCACGTCGTCCATGAGCACGCCCGCCAGCCCGCCCACGAGAAACGACGACGAGCCGATGTAGGCGTCGGGGTTCACGATGAGGATGGTATTCATGCCCGCGCCGAACACCGACGTGATGGCGATGCCCGCCAGCACCACGGTGAGCCGCGACGTCGACGCGCCCAGCGAGATGCCGAAGATGATGAGCGCCGTGAACAGCGCGCCGAGGAAGGCCGCAAGCGGCGGCAGCCACAACGCGCTGGGAAACACGCTGGCGGCGATGAGCACGAACAGCCCCGCGCCGGAGTTGATGCCGATGATGTTGGGGCTGGCCAACGGGTTGTCCAGCACGGCCTGGATGATGGCGCCCGCCACGGCCAGCGCGCCGCCCGCCAACAGCGCGGCCAGCACGCGCGGCAGGCGCACGTTCACGAGGATGCTCTTCGCCGCCGCGCTCACGTCGCCGCCCGTCGCCCAGGCGACGAGATCGACGAGGCTCACCGACGACGAACCCACGAGAAAAGCCGCCGCCGTCACCGTCATGAGGACGATGACGGAGACGACGGTCACGAGCGGCATGGCCCTATCACGATCGAACGCAGTCACCGATCTTCCTTCAACCTACGCATACAGCGCGTCGTAGAGCGCCTGGTAGCTCTCGGCCCAGCGCGCGTTCGGCTTGTAGAGGAACAGCTCCTTGTCAAGCGTGAGATAGTGGTCGCCCTGCACCGCCGACAGCGTGGACCAGGCGGGGTTCGCCGCCGTAGCCTCTTCGAGGTTCTTCATGGCCGCCGCATCGTCGTTGCCCATGGGCACCACGAGGATGAAGTCGGGGTTCATCTCGATGACCGACTCCAGGCTGAAGTCCTTGAGCAGGCTCTTGTTCTCGTCGGCGAGATTCCTCACCCCGAGGTCGGCCAGCATCGCACCCGTCATGGACGAGGAAGACTGCACGCGCGTGCCGCCGGAGAACGTGGTCATGAGCAGGGCGGAGGGCTGCTTGTCGGCAGGCACCTTCGCCTTGATGGCCTCGATCTCGTCGGCCACCTTCTGGCCGTTCTGCTCGTAGAGGTCGGCGCGGCCGGTGATGTCGGTGCAGGTTTTCAGCATACGCAGGTAGTCGTCGAACGTGGTCACCTCGAAGAAGGCCACCGGGATGCCCGACGCGTCGAGCGCAGCCTTGAGGTCGGCTTGGTTCGAGTCGCCGCCTCGCCCGCCGGAGCCGCTCGTCATGATGACGAAGTCGGGCTCGAGCGCGATGATGGCCTCGAGGTTCGGATTCGAGAAGTCGCCCACCTTCTGCGCGTCGGCCGAAGCGATGTCGTAGCTGTCGAACGCGTCGTCGGAGGCGCCCACGAGCGTGCCGCCCGCCAGCTCCCAGATATTCGCGAAGCTGCCCATGCAGGCCACGACGCGCTGCGGGTTCTCCACCGACACCTCGGCACCCGTATCGTCGGTGAACGTGACCGCCCCGCCCTGCTGCGCGCTCGGTTGCGCTTCAGCTTGCGCCGGGCCGCTGCCGTCGGTCGGCTGGCCGCTTGCGCAGCCGCCGAGCAGCAGCGTCGCGGCAAGGGAAGCCGCGAGGGCGGTTGGCAGAAGGTGTTTGGTCAAGGTCATGGGGAAGTCCTTTCTTCGGAGGTTCGCACGATCAACGGTCGGCGAGGACCCGGGCGCCGAATCTGCACGCCCTCGGCCTCGCCAAAAAACTAGCGAGTCACCAAGGCGTTGCCGTGGGCGCAGTAGTCGTCTTGGGCGAGGATGTCGCCGTCGTGGTAGTAGGCGGCGCGGGCGCGGCAGCCGCCGCAGCCGTCGCGGTAGTCGCACGTGCCGCACGAGCCGGAGTACGCCTGGGTGCGCAGCTTCTCGAACACGGGGCTCGAGGCCCAAATCTCGTCGAAGGGCGTCTCGCGCACGTCGCCCGCCTCCTCGGTCATGTAGGCGCATGGGCGCACGATGCCCTCGCTGCCGATGACGCAGTACGTGAGGCCCGCCAAGCACCCGCGCGAGAAGCGCGTGTCCACGCCGAGCTGCTTCGCCACGCGCGTGAACTGCGGCGCGCAGGTGGGCTTCACGTCGATGGGCACCTGGGAGGCCTTCATCATGATGTCGTTCAGCAGCTTCTCGTTCTCAAGCACCTCGAGCGAGGTCTCCTGGATGAACTTGCCGCGGCCCACCGGGATGAGGAAGAACACATAGTGCGCCATCGCGCCGATTTCCACGGCGAAGTCGGTGATGGCGCAGATCTCGTCACGGTTCCAATCCACGACGGTCGTGTGCAGCTGGAACGGCAGACCCGCCTGTTTGCAGGCCTCGATACCGGCCATGGTGAGGTCGTAGGCGTGCTCGAGCCCGCGGAACCTGTCGTGCTTGGCGGCATCGAGGCTGTCCACGGAGATGCCCATGGCGCAGGCCCCGGCCTCCTTCAGCCGCATGGCCACCTCGGGCGTGATGAGCGTGCCGTTCGAGCCGAACACAGGGCGCAGCCCGCGCGAAGCGGCATGGGCCACCAGCTCGTAGATGTCGGGGCGCATGAGCGGCTCGCCGCCCGAGAAGATCATCACCTTGAAGCCCGCGCGGGCGATCTCGTCGATCATCTTCTTGCCTTCGTCGGTTGAGAGCTCCTTCTCGGTGGCCTCTTCGGCATCCTGATAGCAGTGCACGCACTTGAGGTTGCACTTGTTCGTCGTCATCCACGACACGAGCATACGCATATCCTTTCCTTGTTTGAGACAGCACGTTCCTAGACGGCGCTGCCGTTACTGCTGAAACCTATGGGGTATGACGTGCCGCGTGGGAGCCGCAAAGGGAGGGTGGGAGAGATCGTTTGCGGCGCCCGCGCGGCGCTGTCGACGCGCGGCCTAGTCGGCCGGATCGGGGTGGGAACGATAGGAGGCGACGATGGCTTCCAGGTGGTCGAACACCGCCTGGCGCAGCTCGTCGAACGAGCCGTCGCCGCCCGCGTGGGGCGCGATGTTCTCCATGAGGATGAAGTTCTGCTCGGCGTGGACGTCCTGCGTCATGTCCAGCTCGAGGTAGCGCTTCGCCAGCTCGCGGTTGCGCTCGCTGTCCACCGGCTCGCCCGCCGGCATGAGGCGGATGGTGTCGGCGATGAGCTCGTGCCACTTCGACACCGACTGGCTGCGCGCCACCTGCTCTTCGGCGGCCGCCTCGGCGGGCGCATCGTCGCGGATGCAGGTGAGGCGCCAGAAGAACTGGCTCTCTCCCTGGCAGCGCTCGATGGTGTCGGCCATGGCCTCCCAATTGGCGGCATGCTCCCCCAACGACTCGTCGTGGAGGGAACGCAGCGTGGTCATGCGCTTGAACAGCGACTGGAACTGCTCTTCGATGGCGTCCATCTGCTCGTCGGCCAATTCCTGCACGGCGACGGCTTCCTGGTAAAGAGCTGCATCGGATTTGATCTGGGCCAGCGACAGCCCCAGGTACTTCAAGGTCAGAATGCGATACAGGTCTTTCACGTTGTCGTCGGTGTACAGGCGCTGATTCTGAGGCCCCTTCGCCGACGGCGACAGCAGCCCCTGCTGATCGTAGTACTGGATCGTGCGCACCGTCACGCCAACGCGCCGAGCCAGCTCGCCGATCGTCAGATACCTCGGTTCGGTCATGGATGCTCCTCCGCGACTACCGAAGCCCCGGTCGTCGCCTTTTATCTCGTCTTGCCGCGCGCCCCCGCGCGCTCGAACTGCTGTCGAGCATACGCGATGACGCTACGTCACCGTCAACTGCCTACAGAAGATAGCGACAAAACGTGCGGGAAAATCCCTAGGAGGAACACAGACGGCAAAAAAGAACGCGCTCCCCCGAAGGAAGCGCGTTCGTCAGTGCGGAATACGTGCGAGGTGCGCGATGCGGAACGACTAGTCGATTTCCTCGAACTCGAAAGCATCGTCAGCGTCGCCGAAGCCGGACAGATCCTTCTCGACGCCCGAGGGCATCGGCGTGGCAGGAGCCACCACGGCGCCCGTCGTGGTCGCCTGCGGCATGGAATACGCACCGGCGCCGTCGCGATTGATGGGAGCCTGAGCAGGAGCCGTCACGCGGCCCGTGGCACCGGCCTCCACCACGTCGACCGTGCGCGCATGCGCGCTCAGGGTCACGGGAGCAGGAGCGGCGCCGCCGATCTCCGCCAGCTTGCGCGTGGCATCGCCGATGAAGTCGGTGAGCAGGTCCTTGTAGTCCTCGCGCACGTCCTCGCGGTCGTCCTCGAGCTTCTTGATAGCGTCGAGCACCTTCTGGCGATCGGCCTCGGCCTTGTCCACGATACGGTTGCCCTCGTCCTCGGCATCCTTGATAGTGGCCGCAGCCTGGGCGTTCGCGTTCGCGATGATCTCGTCGGCCGAGCGCTGCGCGATGATGAGCGCCTGGGCGATGGCGTTGTCGTCGGCCTTCTTGGCCTCCAGCTGACGCTCGAGGTCGGCGATGCGCTCGTCCTTCGCGGCGAGCACGGAATCGTCCACCACGGGGGGCGCCTCGACGCGGGCGGGCGTATCGAAGCCTTCGAACTTGCGATCATCCAACTGATTTTCAAGCTGGGCGATCTGGGCGTTCATACCGTCGATCTCATCGGCGATATGCTCGAGGAACACGTCGACTTCGTCGACGTCATAGCCCTTGCGATCGATCGAGAAGCTCTGGTTGTGTATCTCAGCCGAGGTGATAGCCATCTGTAGTCCCTTCGTCTTGTTCGCGCGCGAACATGATTCTACGCATTAAAACAAGTTTATCAGTAAACGTACTCCAAATTGTAATACAAGCAGGGCGATGATGGGCGTAACGTCCACCATACCTCCAAGCGGGGGAATCAGTTTCTTGAACAGGTTAAGGTAGGGATCGCACACCTTCCCCAAGATTCGGTAGATGTCCGCCAAAATGCCCCGGTCGGTGGGAAGCCACGACATGAGCACGTAGACGAACAGCACCATGCTGTACGCGTCGGCAAGCGACACGATGAGGTACTTGATACTCAACATGCGGATTGCTCCTTAGAACGTCGAAAAAGGGAGCCGTCGGACATTACAGCACGCCCTGCCCGCGCAAGCTCATGCGCTCGGCATCGGTGAGGCCCATGCCGCGCGAGATGACGAACACCTTGTCCGCCACGCAATCCACGCTCGCATCGAGCGCGCTCGACACGCCGAAGGAGAAGTCGAGGATGCGCTTCGACAGGTTGTCGGGCGTGTTGCGCAGCGCGAGCACCACGACGTCGCCCGCCTTGAGCGCCTTCGCGATGCGCTCGACCTCGGCGTAGCTGGCCGGCTTGAGCACGGTCACCGAACGGGACGGGTTGTACTTCGCCGCGGCAGCGCCCGCATAGGGGTCGAACGCCGAAGCGGTGGCGGTTGCCACCGTTGCGGTGGGGCTGACGGCCGGCAGGCCCGCGGTGGCCGCGCTCGATGACGGAGCGGACGCATCGTCGGCCGTCGACGTGAACAGCGAGTTCAGGCTCTCGGAGCGCTCGCGGTTCGACGCGGCCGTCGCACGTGCGGTGGGCGTGTTGGCCGGCGCGGGCATGGCGGCATCCACCATGGTGCGCGACGAGGTCACGCGGCGCGGCGGCAGCGGATCGCGGTTGAGGCTCTCCGGCACCTGCGTGTGGGCGCGCACGTCGTCGATGGACACGAGCTTCGCCGCCGAAACGGACGATCCGCGCGCATGGGAGGCGCGCGCAGGGCGCGACGTCACCGGCGCGTACGGCTCGTAGCGCGAGCTGGGGGCGTCTTCGGCGGGGAAATCGGCCTCGTTGTAGTCGGGGCCGTACTCGCCGTACTCATCGTTGTAGTCGTCGAATCCCTCGTCGTAGTAGCCGTCGTCGTACTGCTGGTTGGCGTCCGCGAAACCGAGTTTCGATTTGATTCCCTCGAGCATTCCGTGCTCCGATTTCTTGATCTTTGGCAGCTCCATACCGTTCACCTGCTTCGTTTCTGATCCGGCGGTCCCGCCGCCGCTGCGTTCTGCGTCCTGGCTGCGTCGCGCTCTCACGCGTGCGCGGGGCCCTCGAAAGCGTCGTCGAACAGGGCTCGCCCGATGCGCACTATGGTAGCGCCCTCGGCTATCGCCTCGTGCCAGTCTTCGCTCATGCCCATAGAAAGCTCATTGAATACCGCGGCCCGATCGGCATCGAGGTCGCGCCGCAGGTCGTCGCGCAAGCGCGCCAAATCCGCGAAGCATGCCCGCGCCCGCGCCGCGTCGCCCTGCGGCGCCATCGTCATGAGGCCGCGCACCCGCACGTGCGGATAGCTTTCGCACAGCGCCAGCATCTCGGCCACGTCCTCGGGCGCAAGCCCGCTCTTGCTCGCCTCGCCCGACACGTTCACCTCGAGCAGCACGTCCTGCACCCTGCCCGCCGCCGCAGCCGCCGCGTCGAACTTCGCCACGTGCCGCTCCTGGTACAGCGAGTGCACGAGCGTTGCGTCCCGCACGATGTCGGGGATGCGCCGCGATTGCACGTTGCCGATGAAATGCCAGGTCTCCTGCGGGAACCGGGCGCGCTTCTCCGCGAGGGAGTCCGGGCGGTTCTCGCCGAAATCGTGCGCGCCGGCCGCGATGGCCGCGGCCACGGCGTTCGCATCCACCGTCTTCGACACCGCCACCACGCGCACATCGCGCGGATCGCGCCCCGCCGCCGTGCAGCATGCCGCCGCCTCGGCGAGCGTGCGTTCGTAGCGCTCCTTGAATCCCATGCACCTCACCTTGCCTTCCGAAACGCCACCGCACCGTGACGGCCGCACACGCCGCCCTCGGCCCGGTAGGAGAAATACTCGTCGTGCGCGCACACCGTGCACACCCCCGCGTCGGCCACGCGCTCGCGTGCGACGCCCGCCTCCTCGAGGCCGAGCGTCAGCGCCTCGAGCAGGTCGACATGCCGGTCGTCGGGAATGCAGGCGGGTCCGAACCGCGTCGCGAACCGATCGCGTACGTCGGCGCCCGTCTCGAAGCAGGACGCATGGATGTGCGGGCCCACGTACACGTTGTACGTTCCTGCGGCATCCGGCCCCAGCTCGGCGGCGTCCGCGCGTGCGAGCGCGCGCACGGCTTTGGCGGCAACGCCGTTCTCGACGCCGCGCCATCCGGCATGGGCCACCGCGAAGCGCCCGGTGGGCGACACAATGACCACGGGCACGCAATCGGCGAAGCACAGCAGGGCCGCCACGTCGGGCGCGGTGACCACGAGCGCGTCCGCGCCGGCACGCGCAGCCGCCCGCGCCTCGTCGATCGCTTCGGAAGACACCGCGTCGATGCTCACCACCTCGTCGCCGTGCACCTGGCTCGGCACCACGAGCGGCACGTCGGCCGCATCAAGCGCCTCGAGCAGCAGCGCGCGGTTGCGTTCGACGGCTTCGGGCTCGTCGCCCACATGATTGCCCAGGTTGAGCGAGGCGTACGGGGCGAGACTCACCCCGCCCTCGCGTCCGGTGAAGGCGATGCGCACGCCCGTGCGCTCGTACAGCGCCTCGTCGGTGAGCGCAGGAAGACAACGCGCGCCGAAACGGCGCGCGGTCATCTGTGGGATGGGCAGTTGTTCGGTCGCGACCATCAAGCGACCGTTCCTTACCGCTGGCGCTTCAGGAAATCGGGGATGTAGTCCTCGTCGGCAAAGCGGCCGTTGTTCGATGACGTGGAAAACGTCACGGGAGGAGCAGCCGGCGTCGAATCCATCGACGACATCGACGACATCGACGACGTGGAGGCGAACAGGTCCTTGCGCGAGAAGTCCATGGAGGACTGCTGCTGCGCGCCCATCTTAAACCCCGTCGCGATGACGGTGATGCGCACCTGATCCTGCATGCCTTCGTCGATGATCTGGCCGTAGATGATGTTGGCGCTCTCGTCGGCGCAGGCTTCCACCGTGCGCGCCGCCGCGTCAACCTCGGTGAGCGTGAGGTCGGGGCCGCCGGCGATGGAGAACAGCACGCGCGATGCGCCCGCGATGGACGCCTCGAGCAGGTTGGAGTTCGTGGCTTGCTGCGCCGCGTCGAGGGCGCGGTTCTCGCCGGAGGACAGGCCGATGCCCATCATGGCGGTGCCGGCGTCCTTCATGACGGTGCGGATGTCAGCGAAGTCGAGGTTGATGAGACCCGGGATGGTGATGAGGTCCGTGACGCCCTGGATGCCCTGGCGCAGCGTGTCGTCGGCAATGCGGAACGCGTCGAGCATGCTCGTCTTCTTGTCGACGATCTCGAGCAGGCGATCGTTCGGGATGACGATGAGCGTATCCACTTTCTGAGACAGCAGGTCGATGCCCTGATCCGCCTGGTTGCGACGGGTGCGTCCCTCGAAGGAGAACGGCTTGGTGACGATACCAACCGTCAGCGCGCCGATTTCCTCGCGCGCGATTTCAGCGATGATGGGCGCAGCGCCCGTACCCGTGCCGCCGCCTTCGCCGGCCGTGACGAACACCATGTCCGCCTCGGCGAGCGCCTCGCGGATTTCCGCACGGCTCTCTTCGGCTGCCTGGCATCCCACCTCGGGGTTCGCGCCGGCGCCGAGGCCGCGCGTCAGCTCTTCGCCGATGTGGATCGTTTTGTCGGCATCCGACATGAGCAGGGCCTGACGGTCCGTGTTCACGGCGATAAACTCGACGCCTCGCACGCCCGCTTCGACCATGCGGTTCACGGCATTCGTGCCGCCGCCGCCGACGCCGACGACCTTGATGACCGCCAAATGCTCGGAACCTATCTTGTTTGGCATTGTATCCTCCACACCTGCTGCGTTTTCAAATGCTGCGTTTCCCTTTGTGGGCACAGTTCACGTGGGGTTATTGTACACGATGATCAACCATTTGCAAATTACGCTGCGGTAATGAAAACCGCACGTTCACAATATGGCGACCAGGGGTATTCCCCTTCCGCGGACGGCCGTTGCGGGACGTTTCCCGCACGCGCCGGAAACGCCTAGAGCGCCCTCCAGGTTGGCCGGTCAACCACGCGCACGTTGATGTAGGCCAGCCCGTCGGGATGTTCCTTCATGATTTCGAGGCAGACGCGTTCCTTGTCACGGATGTTGTCCGCGGTGCCGAACACGATCTCCACCCCGCTTTCCAGCGTGAGCGTGGTGGACTCGGTCTCGGTGGCGGCCACCTTCTTCACCTGCCCCGCCAGCTCGGTGGTCATGCCGTCCACGATGGCGAGCGCGTTGTTCACGCTTGCATCGGAACAGTACGCGCCCACCTCCGGGCTCGTGCCGTAGGGCACCTCGGTGATGGCGAGCACGCTTTCGGCATCCTCGTACACCTTCGCGCTCGTCTTCTTGCCCGCCTCCGAATCCTTCGCGGGGATGGGCATGAGCCACATGCCGTCCGATGCGATGGCCCACTTCTGCGTGGACTCGGCGTTTTCGGTGGGCACGTCCACCACCGCGGCGATGGTGCGCTCGGTGACGGCCAGCTCGAGGGTGTTCGGGAAGATGCGGTTCACCGACACGTCCTGCACCCACGCGTCCTTGAGCAGGCGGTCGCGGATACCGGCCGTGTCCACGCGCAGCAGCGTCGTGCCCGCCGGCACGCTAGCCAGCTCGGACATGTCGCTTGCCGTGAGGTGCTCCACGCCGGTCACCGACACGCTTTCGATGGCGAAGAGGTTGGAGTAGTACACGGCGATGCCGCTCACCACGAGGGCGAGCACCAACGCCGCGATGACGCCGATGCGCACGAGGTGGCGACGATAGGTTTTCTGGGTGCGCGCCGAGCGCTCGAGGCGATCGATGTCGCCCACGCGCACCGACGAGAGCGACGGACGGCTTTGACCCGCACGCCGATTCGGCAGCTGACCGCCGGGTATGACGCGGTAGGACCCGTTCGACGACGGACGCGGCGCGGCGGTGCGCGGCATGCTCCCCCGGGCAGACGGGCGTCCCCCGCCGCCTGCGGGGCGCGGGGCTCTGCCGGCCGAGCCGGAAGCGCTTGCGCGGCGCGAGGTCGCTTTACGCGAACCCGAGGAAGCGGACTTCCGGTTGTAATTCGATGCCATACGTTTCGTACACCTTTGTCTTGACCAGGTTGATCAGTTCCAACACGTCGCGCGCGGTCGCGTCGCCCGTGTTCACGATGAAGTTCGCGTGCACGTCCGACACCTGCGCGCCGCCCACCGCAAGGCCCTTGAGCCCCGCTTCCTCGATGAGCGCTCCCACGGAGGCGCCCTCGGGGTTGCGGAACACGCTTCCGCAGGACGGAAGCGACAGCGGCTGCGACTTCTTGCGCCGCGCGTGCGATGCTTCCATCTTACCGCGGATGAAGAACGGGTCGGCAGGCTCTACGGAAAGTTCGCATTCGACGATCACCTCGTCGGGCCGAAACGAACTGGTGCGGTAGCCCCATCCGATCTTGTCGCCGTCGCGCCGGACGAGGCCGGTTTCGGGCGACAGCGTGGTCACCGACACCACGCGCGAGCCGATCCACTCCTCGCGCGAGCCTGCGTTCATGCGCAGCGCGCCGCCCACCGTGCCCGGCGTGCCCACCGCGAACTCGAATCCTGCGAGCGAACGGCGGAACGCCTCCTGCACCACCGACGACAGCGGCACGCCCGCGCCCACGCAGAAGCAATGCGTGTCCTCGTCGTAGCGGCACGTGCGGAAATCGCGCCCGAGCGTGATGACGACGCCGGAATACCCCTCGTCCGCCACGAGCAGGTTGCTGCCGCGCCCGATGGCTTCCCAGGGCACCGCGCTCGCATCGCACACGGCGATGAGTCGCTTGAGCGCGCCGACGGAGTGCACCTGCACGTAGAACCGCGCCGGACCCCCGATGCGGTACATGGTGTGCCGCGCCATGGGCTCGGCGGGATACACGTCGCCGTCGAATCCGTCGTCGACGAGCAGCGCTTCGAGCGCTGAAGTGTGCCGCGCGGTCATCGCCGCATCACGCCGGCGATCCCGCCACCGCGGGCGCGGGGGCATCCGTCTGCGAGAGCGCGTCGATGAGCTGCGGGCCGATGGCGGTCACGTCGCCGGCGCCCATGGTGATGAGCAGGTCGCCCGCGCTCAGCTTCGAGGCGAGGAACGGCACCACTTCGATGCGGCGCGGCACGTAGGCCGACTCGGGATGGCCCGCATGGTCGAGCACCACGTTGAGGAACGTCTTGCCCGACACGCCGGGCACGGGCGCCTCGCCCGCCGGGTACACGTCCATGAACGTGACGGCGTCGGCCTCGTCGAACGCGCTGCCGAACTCGTCGTGCAGCACCTCGGTGAACAGCGACACGCGCGAGTAGCGGTGCGGCTGGAACAGCACGTGCACATGGCGGTAGCCCAGCTTGGAAGCCGCTTCGATGGTGGCGGCGATCTCGGTGGGATGGTGGGCGTAGTCGTCCACCACGGTGATGCCGGCGGCCTCGCCCACGAGGTCGAAGCGGCGCTTCACGCCGGCGAACCCGGCGAGCGCGGCGGCGGCCTGCGCAGGATCGTAGCCGAGCGCCCACAAGAGGCCGACGACGCCGGCGGCGTTCAGCACGTTGTGGCGTCCGGGATTCTGCTTGATGTGCGCGCTCACCTGCGTGCCGTCCGGCAGCGCGAGCGTGAAGTCGCTGCCCACGCCGTTCGGCGCGCACGCCGTGATGCGCAGGTCGCATCCGTCGTCGAAGCCGTAGGTGAACAGGCGCTTGCCCGATGCGCGGGCCACGCGCACGAGCGCCTCGTCCTCGCCGCAGGCCACCACGACGCCGTCGTCTTCGGGCACCGAGCCGATGAACGCCGCGAACTTCTCGTAGATCTCGTCGAGGTCGCGGTAATGGTCGAGGTGGTCCGCCTCGATGTTGGTGACCAGCACGGCACGCGGGGACAGGTGCATGAACGACTTGTCGCTCTCGTCGGCCTCCACCACGTAGTGGGGGCCCTGCCCCGAGTGGGCGTTCGTGCCGTAGGCGCGCACGATGCCGCCGATGAGGAACGTCGGGTCCTCGCCCATGCCGTCGAGCACGCTTGCCAGCATGGACGACGTCGTGGTCTTGCCGTGCGTGCCGGCAACCGCGAGCGTCTCGAGGCCCCGGCCCAGGTGGGCCAGCATCTGGGCGCGATGCCAGATGACGAGGCCGCGCTCCTTGGCCGCGGCGAGTTCGGGGTTGTTGTCGAGGATGGCGGTGGACACCACGATGACGGGATTGCCCGCGGGGATGTTCGCCGGGTCGTGGCCGATGAACACGTCGATGCCCGCCTCGCGCAGCTGCTTGGTGTAGCGGCTTTCCTTGAGGTCGGAGCCGCTCACGCGCATGCCCTGATCGAATGCGACGCGCGCGATACCGCTCATGCCGACGCCGCCGACGCCGATGAAATGTACCTGCTCGATATGCGTAGTGTCCATCTTCATTCCCTCGGTCTCTCTCCCGTTGCTTGCAAACCGCTATTGTACCCTACCGTCGAACTGCCTGTCGCGCGCAGGGCGTCGTCATTGCTTCTTCGCAGCCTCCATGACCGCGTCGGCCAGAAGGCCCGCGGCGTCGCGCGTCTTCTGCGCGCGGGCCGCGGCGGCCATGCGCTCGCGCAGGGCCCCGTCCTCGATGAGCTCGCTCACCAGACGCGCGAACTCCGGCCCTTCCACATCGGCGTCGGCCACGAGGAAGGCAGCGCCGGCCTCGACGCAGGCCTGCGCGTTCGTGGTCTGATGGTCCTCGGTGGCGAAGGGAAACGGCACGAGGAGCGCCGGGAGCGCGCGGGCGGATATCTCGGCGAGCGAGGTGGCGCCGGCGCGCGACACGATGACGTCGGCGGCGGCCATGGCGTCGCCCATCTGATCGGTGTAGCCGAACAGCTGCCAACGCTGCTGCTCTTCGGGCGAAAGCGCCAGCTGCTCGCGGACGGCGTCGAGCTCTTTCGGGCCGGTCACCTGCACGATGTGCACATCGTCGTACGACAGCAGCTTGTCTTTGAGGGCCGCCACCGCCTGGTTGAGGTGGCGCGCGCCCAAGCTGCCGCCCGTCACCAGCAGCATGCGCGCGTCAGCCGGCACGCCGAACGTCGCGCGACCCTGCTCGCGCGTGGCCGCGAACACGCTTGCGCGCACGGGATTGCCCGTCACGCGCACGCGGCTCGTGTCGGCGAGCGCCGCAGCGGCGTGCTCGTAGGTGAGGCACACGGCGGCGGCCCGCTTGGCCAGGTACTTGTTCGCCATGCCCATGACGGAGTTCTGCTCGTGCACCACCACGGGCACGCCGCACTGCTCGGCGGCGCGGGCCACGGGAATGCACACGTATCCGCCGAAACCCACCACCACGTCGGGTTTGATCTCGTCGAACCAGGCGCGGGCGAGCTTCGTGCTCTTCTGGATTTTCAGCACGGCCTTCGGCAGCGTGAGCGGATGGTTGCGGTTGAAGCCCTGCGCCTCGAACGGCGTGAACGGAATGCCCGCCTCGCGCACGAGCCGCGCCTCCACGCCCGTCGGCGTGCCGGCGAAGCGCACGTCGCAGCCGCGCTCCTTGAGCACGTCGGCCAACGCGAGCGCAGGATTGATATGGCCGGCGGTTCCGCCGCCGGAAAGAACGACGAGCATAGTGCTACCTCCTACCTCTGCCCGACGACGGGCGCCTGCCGCGCTGCGGCGCGGGCGCCTCGTTCGTCGCGCGCACGACGCGCAGGTCGGCGCGTCGGCGATCGTAGATACTCGGCGCCTCGGCGCCGCGCGACACCGACAGGATGATGCCCACCATGATGAGCATGGCCACGAGCGACGAGCCGCCCGACGAGATGAACGGCAGCGGCTTGCCCACCACGGGGAACCACCCGATGACCATGGCGATGTTGAGGAACGCCTGGAACGCGATCATGATGGTGCATCCGCCCGCCACCATGGTGCCGAAGTTGTCGGGAGCGGACTGCGCGATGCGCGTGCCCGCGTACAGGAACAGCAAGAACAGGATGATGACCACCGCAGCGCCCACGAGCCCCAGCTCCTCGCCGATGATGGCGAAGATGAAGTCGGTGTCGGACTGCGTGAGGTACTGGTACTTCTCGTGCGAGTTGCCCAGCCCCAAGCCGAAGAAGCCGCCCCCGGCGAACGCGTACAGCGAATGGATGAGCTGGTAGCCCGTGCCGAAGCCGCCCTCGCCGTCGTTCCACGGGTCCATGAACACCATGAGGCGGTCGCGTCGATACGACGAGCCGAAGATGCCGACGAGGCCGAGCGCCACTACAACGCCGATGACGATGAGCATGGTGCGCAGGGGCACCTCGCCCAGCCACATGACCGCGAGGATGCCCACGACGCAGATCATGGCCGTGCCCAGATCCGACTGCGGGCCCAGGATGACCAGCACGGGCGCCAGCACGAGAAGGCCTATGAGCACGAAGAACACCATCACGGTGTAGCGTCCCTCGCGCCAATCCGTGAGCAGGCGCGCCGCCACCAGCACGAGCGCGATCTTCGCGAATTCCGACGCCTGCAAGCTTGACGACCCGATCATGAGCCAGCGGCGCGCGCCCCAGTCCTCGTCGCCCACGCCGAACAGCGCGGTGATCACGAGCAGAGCGAACGCGAGAGCCCAGACGATCCACACCGCGTTGCTGCGCCACAGCGTGACGGGCACGAATTTCCAGATGAGCACGGCCAAAATCACGCCGACCACGGCGAACTTGATCTGGTTGAGCGTCTCCCCCATAGGATCGACCGCAGCGTCGACCCCGGCCTTCGCCAAGGTATTGACCGCCGAAGTGGAGTAGATCATCACGAAGCCGATGAGCATGAGGGCGAACACCGACAGCAGCAGGATGATGCGGGGAGCCATGATGTGGGCGGGCGTTCCCCCCATGTCGCGTTGCGTAGCCATCATGCCTCGCTACGCGCCCGACGAGGCGTGCGACGCCACGAGCGATTTGAACACGGTGCCGCGCTCCTCGAACGAGCCGAACTCGTCGAAGGAGGCGCACGCCGGCGACAACAGCACGACGTCGCCCGCCGCCGCGCCCGCAAGCGCCGCGTCGAGCGCGTCGGCCAGATGCGCGGCGCGGCGCACGGCGAAATCGGCCGGAGCGCCGTCGGCCGCGGCCTCGAACGCCTCGGCGAACCGCGGCCCCGCGGCGCCAAAGCAGACGACGGCGCGGGCGTGCGCGTGCGCGGCCGCGACGAGCGGGGCGAGGTCGGTGCCCTTGTCGTCGCCGCCGAGCAGCACGATGGGATGCGCCGCCGGGAAGGCGGCGAGGGCCTTGAGCGTCGCATCGACGTTCGTTGCTTTGGAATCGTTGTAGCAGGCCACGCCCGCGACGGTGCCGCACGGCTCGATGCGGTGCTCGAGCGGGGCGAACGAGCGCAGGCCCGCGGCCACGGCCTCGTCGCTCACGCCGAGCGCGAGGACGGCGGCGGCCACGGCCAGCGCGTTCGACGCGTTGTGCTCGCCCAGGATGCGCAGCTCGTCAGCGCGCAGCGGGGTGTGGCTCGCGCCGTTCAGCGCCACGTGCAGCGTACCGTCGTCGGCGAGGAAGGCGGCATTGTCGCTGCCGCATGCGGCGCGCATGTCGCCCCCGATGCCCGCGGCCGTTCCCAGAGGAACGACGGCGAAGCCGCGCTCGGCGGCCGGCAGGGCACGCAGGCGGCGCACCTCGGCCCGCACGACGTCGTTCGTCGCGTCGAGCACCGCCACGGCGCCGGGCACCGTGCGCAGGTTCGCGAGCAGCTTGAGCTTCGCATCGCGGTACGCCTCGAAGCTGCGGTGCCAGTGCAGGTGGTCGGGCGTGATGTTGAGCAGCACGGCCACGTTCGGCGCGAAGCGTTTCGCGGACGCCAGCTGGTAGGACGACACCTCGGCCACGTAGACGTCCGTGCGCCCCGCGGCCACGGCGTCGATGCACGGGTCGCCGATGTTGCCCACGGCCGCGGCGGCGAGCCCCGCCTCCTGCAGCACGTGCGCGCACAGCGCGCAGACCGTCGTCTTGCCGTTCGTGCCGGTCACCGCCACCCAACGGCTGTCCGCCGCGCTCTCGCGCCAGGCGAACTCCACCTCGCTCACCACCTCCGTCGAAGCGGCGGCGGCCGCCTCGTAGAACGCGGAGAACTGCGAGATGCCGGGGCTCGCGATGCACAGGTCGAACGGCGCGCCGGCCTCCGCGGCCAGCGACGCCACGGCGTCGTCCTCGAACGCGACGAGGGCCCCGGCCGCGCGCGCCGTGCGCGCGAAGCGCTCGGACGCCTCGGTGCGCGCGCCCGCCGCGATGGCCAGCACGTCCACGCGCTCGCCCAGAAGCGGCAGGCAGTAGTCCACCGCGGCCCGGCCGCTCTTGCCCAGACCCAAAACGAGCACGCGCCCCAGATGGTGCGGCGCGTGCTTGCGATTCGCTATGAAATCCCGAGGCGCCATGGTTTAGGCCACCGCCATGAGGGTTTCGGCGAAGTAGATCGAGAAGCCCGTCGCCGCCAGCACGCCGGAGATGATCCAGAACCGCACGACCACCTTCGTCTCGCTCCACCCCTTCTTCTCGAAGTGATGGTGGAGCGGCGCCATGAGGAAGATGCGCTTCTTCGTCTTCTTGTAGTAGAACACCTGGATCATGACGGACAGGGCCTCGGCCACGAACAGGCCGCCGATGATGAGCGACACGAACTCGGACTTCGTGAGCACGGCGAGGCAGCCCAGCGCCATGCCGAGCGCAAGCGAGCCGGTGTCCCCCATGAAGATGTCGGCCGGGAACGAGTTGAACCACAGGAAACCGATGCACGCGCCCGCGAGCGCAGCCGCGAAGATGGCGGGCTCGAGCAGGTCGGAGCGGTACGCGATGGCCGCCATGACGATCATGACGATCATGACCGTGCCCGCCGCCAGGCCGTCCAGGCCGTCGGTGAGGTTCACGGCGTTGCACATGCCCACGAGCAGGATGTTCATGAACAGCAGGTAGAGCCACGGGATGGCGATGCCGTCGCCGATGGGAAGCACCGTGGTCAGGATGCCGAAGTCGAGCGTGACCACGAACGGGATTTCCACGGTGGGCTCGATGCCCAGCCAGTTCACGGCCACGAGCACGAACGCGCTCGCGATGGCCACCTGTCCCACGATCTTCGCCTTCGGCGTGAGGCCGAGCGAACGCTCCTTCACCACTTTCGACGCGTCGTCGATAAGGCCGAGCAGGCCCGTGAGCACGGTTGCCGCCAGCAGCACGAACGTCTCGGGCGTGGGGATGCCGATGAACAGCGCGGCCGCGATGACCGCCACCAGCATGATGACGCCGCCCATGGTGGGCGTGCCCTGCTTCACGAGGTGGCTTTCGGGCCCGTCGGCGCGCACCTGCTGCCCGATGTGGCTCGACTTGAGGAACGTGATCCACAGCGGCGTGAGCACCATGGTCACCACCATGGCGAACACGACGGCGAGGAATACGAGAAACGTCGGATATTGATTGAATACCGTAAGCATAGTTAGTTGACCAGTCCTTCGACGACGCGTGTCAGTCCCATGAAATGCGATGCCTTCACCAGCACGGCATCGCCCGGCTCGACGCAGACGTCCAAATCGCCGAACACTTCGGAAAGCGAGGCCGCGCGCACGATGCGCTCGGCGTCCATGCCGGCGCGCTCAGCGGCGTCGGCGATGTGCCGGGAGAGCTCCCCCACGCACACGAGCCGGTCGAGCGGCAGCGTTGCCGCGTACGTGCCCACGCCCGCATGGCAGGCGGGCGCGTAGCTGCCCAGCTCGCCCATGTCGCCCAGCACGGCCACGTGCTTGCCGGGCACGTCGAGCGCGCAGAACGTCGCGAGCGACGCGCGCATGGAGTCCGGGTTCGCGTTGTACGCGTCGTTCACCACGGTGAACCCGCCGCGCGCATGCAGCACTTCCTGACGGCCCGCTTCGGGCTGCGAAGCGCCGAGCGCCTCGGCGCACACAGCTAGCGGGATGCCGCAGGAGCGGCCCACCGCGGCAGCGGCGCAGGCGTTCGACACGTTGTGCAGGCCGCGCAGCGTGAGCGCGCACGGAGCCGTCTCCTCGACAGCGGGGTCGTCGGCGAACCCGACGGCGTGCAGCTCGAAGGCGGGACGGCCCTGCTCGTCGAGCTCCACGCGCTCGGCCCACACGGCGGGGCGCGCCTGCTCGGCGGCACCGGCGCTCGCGCGGCGCGCGGCCGCGTCGGCCGACCCGTCGAACAGCACCGTTTCCACGCGGCGCGCATCGAGGCGCGCGTGCTCGCGCACGAACGAGACGAAATCGTCGTCGGCGTTCACGAACGCGCGGCCCGTGCCCTCCGGCAGCGCGCACAAGAGCTCGGCTTTGGCGCGCGCGATGTTCTCGCGGCTGCCCAGCAGCTCGATATGGCTCTCGCCCACGTTCACCACGAGGCCCCAGTCGGGACGCACGTAGTCGCAGAGGTCGGCCAGCTGGCCCAAGCCGCGCATTCCCATCTCCACGACGACGGCCTGCGTGTCCTGCTCGGCGTTGAGCAGCGTCTTCGGCACGCCCAGCTCGTTGTTCTGGTTGCCGGCGGTGGCCACAACCGAAAGCGTGCTTGCCAGCACGTCGCGCACGAGGTTCTTCGTGGTGGTCTTGCCCGTCGAGCCCGTCAGCGCGATCACGCGGCCATGGAGATGCCCGCGCCACGCGCCCGCGATGTCCGCCACGGCGTGCGCGGTGTCGGGCACCTCGATGACGGCGGCGCCCAGCTCGTGGGCGAGCAGCTTCGTGGCCTCGTCGAGCGGCTGCATGACGAGCGCCGCGAGGGCGCCGTCGCGCAGGGCCGCGCCCACGAAGTCATGGCCGTCCACACGCTCTCCCGGCAGCGCAACGTACACGTCGCCCGCCTTCACGTCGCGCGAATCCCAGGTGAGCCCCGTGATGAGCGCACGCGGATCGAGCGCCTCCACCACGAACGCTCCGCCCGTGCACGCTGCTATCTGCTTGGCGTTCAACCGCATGGCGCCGCCCTATTCCGCCGCCGGCTCGGAGCCGAACGCGCGCGCGAGCTCTTCGGCAGCCACCACGCGATCGTCGAAGCTGAGCACCTGATCGCCCACCAGCTGGTAGTCTTCGTGGCCCTTGCCCGCGATGAGGATGGAGTCGCCCGCATGCGCCTGCGCGATGGCCTGCGCGATGGCGGCCCGGCGGTCGGCTTCCACTTCGAAGCGGTCCATGCCCGAGCCCATGCCGCTCACGATGTCCTCGATGATGGCCAGCGGGTCCTCGGTGCGCGGGTTGTCCGACGTCACCACGGCGTGGTCGGCCGCGAGCGCGGCGCGGCCCATGATGGGGCGCTTGCTGGCATCGCGGTCGCCGCCGCAGCCGAACACGCAGATGGTGCGGCCGGGCGTGAGCGCCATGATGGACGAGAGCGCCTTCTCCAACGCGTCGGGCGTGTGGGCGTAGTCCACGAACACGGACACGCCGCCCGTGTTCGGGGCGCTCACGCGCTCCAGACGGCCGGGAATCTGCGGCGCCTCTTCAAGCGCCTCGACGATGACGTCGGCCGAGAAGCCCAGCTGCAGCCCGATGCCGAACGCGCACATGATGTTCTCCACGTTGAACTTGCCCACGAGCGGGTAGTCGAACGTGTAGAGGCTGCCGCGCACGTCGAGCGTGACCGTGGTGTGCGTGGGCGCGTACTGCACGTCGGCGGGATGGATTTGGGCGGAGGGGTCGAAGCCCGTCGTGACCACGCTGTCCTCGGCCACCGAGCAGCGGCGCAGCAGTTCTTTGCCCCACTTGTCGTCGATGCAGATGACGCGCTTGGCCGGGTAGTCCTTCGAGAACAGGCGCGCCTTCGCCTCGAAGTAGGCCTCGAACGTGTGGTGGTAGTCGAGGTGGTCCTGCGTGAGGTTGGAGAACGCCGTGACGGCGAACTGCGTGTCCCACGTGCGGTCGAGGTCGAGCGCGTGCGAGCTCACCTCCATGGCCACCACGCCCACGCGCGCGTCGCGCATGCGCGCGAACAGCTGCTGCAGGTCGGGCGACTCGGGCGTGGTGTGAGCCGACTTCTCCTGCGCGTCGCCGATGCGGATGCCCACGGTGCCGATGACGCCCGTGCGCTTGCCGGCCACGCGGGCGATATGCTCCACGAGGTAGGTGGTGGTGGTTTTGCCGTTCGTGCCCGTGATGCCCACGAGCGCGATATCCTTCGAGGGATGGTCGTAGAAGTTGGCAGCCGCGGCGGCCATGGCCTTGCGAGTGTCCTTCACCACGATCTCGGTGACGTCGGTGGCATCGGCCAGGTAGACCTTGCGCTGCACGACCAGCACCTTCGCGCCCCGGTTGATGGCGTCCTGGGCGAACGAGTGACCGTCCGAGGTCATGCCCACCACGCAGAAGAACGCGTCGCCCGGTTGCACCCGGTCGCTTCGGTAGGCGATACCGCTCACCTCGTCGTCGGCGTTGCCGAGGACGGTGCAGTCGATACCTGCGAACAGTTCGGTACAGGTCTTGCCCATGGCTTCCCTCACTCCGGATATATATTGAATCGGTCGATGGCTGTTGACATTATATCCTTAAAAATAGGCGTGACCACACCATCGGTGGGAACCTCGTTGGCACCCACAAAACAAACCAATTGGCTCGATGAGTCGGCGAGGAAACCGGTGAAGGCCAGGTTGTACACCCCTTTTCGATAGCCGCCGTTCTCTTCGTCGTAAATCTCCGCCGTGGAGGTTTTGCCGGCCACGTTGTAGCCCTCGATAGCCGCGGCCTTGCCCGTGCCCTCCGTCACGACGGTCTTGAGCATGCTGGTCAAGTCGTCGATGGCAGCCGAATTGTCGATGACCTTCTCGCTTTCGTACTCCATCACCTCGCCGCTTTGGGGCTTCGACAGCAGGAAGTGCGGCGTGCATTCCACGCCGTCGTTCACGAGCGCGCTGTAGAAGCGGGTGATCTGCAGCGGCGTGAGCGAGAGGCCCTGGCCGAAGCTGATGTTGTAGCCCACCACCTTGCCCCACTTGTCGAAGGACGGCAGGTTGCCCAGGATGTCGGTGCCCAGCTCGCCCTCGCCGGGGAAGTCGACGCCCGTCTTCGTGTGCAGGTTGTACGCGTTGATCTTGTTGTAGAGGTTCTGGAAGCCCGACACGTCGCCCACCGTGGCGTTCTCGGTGGCCAGCGAGATGCCGATGTTCGACGACTGGTCCATGATCTGCTGCAACGTGAACGTGGCGTCGCCGCGGTCGTGCGCGTCGGAGATGATGTAGCCGTCGGCCTCGATGGTTGACGGGCAGAACAGCTCGGTGTCAGGCGTCATGGTACCCGCTTCGAGGATGGCCATGGCCGATACCGACTTGAAGATGGAGCCCGGCTCGAACAGGTCGGTCACGCACTTGAGCTTCGGCGCGTCGTCCTCCATGTCCGTGCGGTCGGCGGGATTGAACAGGGGCAGCGATGCCGCCGCGTAGATCTCGCCCGTGCCGCCGTCCATCACCACGGCGCTGCCGCCGTTCGACGTGATGCCTTCCTTGTCGGCGGTCAAACGGTCTTCCACGTACTGCTGCAGCTCGATGTCGATGGAGATGATGATGTCCTGGCCGTTCACGGCCTCCTTGGAGTCGTGCTCGCCGCCCGGGATGGGCGTGCCGTCGGGACTGGTTTCCTCGCGCGTGTAGCCTGCTTCGCCCGACAGAATGTCGTCGTAGTACAGCTCGAGACCCGAGATGCCCGTGTAGTACTCACGGTTGTTCTCCACTTCGGTGTCCAGCTTGCACGCGCCCACCACCTGGCCTCCCACCTGGCCGTTCGGGTACTCGCGCTTCCACAGCGTCTTGTAGCGGATGCCGAAGTCCTTGTCCTCGTAGGGCGCGTCGACAGCCGTGAGCTCGCTCACACGCGCCTTCACGCTCTCGCCCACTTCGACGTCGGCCTTCTCCTTCACCACCGCGTACCGGGTGTTCGCGGCCGTGATGGCCTCGAGGTAGTCGGACTTCTGCCCGCCCAGCACGTCGACGAGCACCTGCGCGGTGGCGTCGGCGTCGTCCACCTCGGTGGGGTCGATGTAGATGGTGGTGGTTTCGACGGAGGTTGCCAGCACCACGCCGTTGCGGTCGTAGATGGTGCCGCGCCGCGGCTCGATCCACGTGTACTTCATGCGCGCGTTCTCGCCTTCCGCCGCATTCTGCGGGGCCGCGATGACCTGCAAGAACGCCAGGCGCAGCACGAACAGCGCCGCGAGGGCGGCGAACACGAGGATGGGCAGGAACACGCGGTTGGAGTTGGGATTGACGGGCATCGAGGCGCCGCGCGCAGGCGTCCGCACGGGTCGCGACGTGCGCGATCCGTGCGGACGGGAAGGACGTGCGGACGAACGCGAGCTTCCGCGATTGCGAGCGGAACGCTCGCCTCGCGGCGTGTGAGGTCTTTCGGCCACGATTTACGCTCCGAGACCAGCCGCGATGGCCACGCTCTTTGAAAGGGACAGGGCGCCGGACTCGTCGGTGGCGACGACGTCCTGAGCAAGGTCGATGACGCCCACGGTTTCGGGGGACGACATGCCCAGCTTGCCCGCCTGCTGCTTCACCTTCGTGGGGTTCGACAGCGCGCTTTGGGACACCTCGAGGGCGGCGCCCGACGAGCGGGTGTCGCTGATCTCGTTGGAAAGCTGGTTCGCTTCCATCGTGGTGGAGACCGTGGCGGACATCAGGCCGATGCGCACGAAGCCCACGAGGGAGACCACGAGCAGCACGACGGCCACGGCCTTCGCCAGGAACACCACGTTGGCGGGAAGCGACGGGGCTTGGGTGCGGGTGCCGCGACCCGGCACGACGCTGATGCGCTCGCGCGGGGAGCGCTCGGGTGCGCGCTCGGGATAGAACGAATACGCTGGTGCTGCGCCCATGTCCAACCCCCTTTCTGTGTTTTGGCTGCGTTTGGTGGTGGCGGGTGGTGCGTGGTCGTGCTTGGTATGTTCTTAGCGCTTCTGCGCGACGCGGAGCTTGGCGCTGCGCGCGCGAGGGTTGCGCTCGATTTCTTCGGCCGTCGGCACAATCGGCTTACGGGTGACGATGTCGAGTATCGGCTGCTTTCCGCACGCGCAGACCGGAAGGTCGGGCGGGCAGGTGCATCGGTTCGCGAAGGAGGCGAACGTGTCTTTGACGATGCGATCCTCGAGCGAGTGGTAGCTGATCACCACGAGCCTGCCGCCGGGGTTGAGCCAGCGGATAGCCGCGTCGAGGCCGCTTCTCAGCACGTCGAGCTCGCCGTTCACCTCGATGCGCAGCGCTTGGAACGTGCGCTTCGCCGGGTGCCCCCCTGCTCGGCGGGCCGAGGCGGGGATGGCGGCTTTGATGACGTCGACCAACTGAGCGCTCGTCTCGATCGGGGCGTTCTGCCGTTCGCGCACCACGAATTCCGCGATGCGGCTGGCCCATTTCTCGTCCGAGTAGGTACGGATGATCCGAGTGAGATCTGCTGCGTTGTAGGTGTTGATGATCTCTGCTGCGGTCAGGGTTTGTTTGCCCGGATCCATCCGCATATCAAGAGGGCCGTTCTCCTTGAAGGAGAAGCCTCGAGACGGCGTGTCGATCTGCACCGAAGATACCCCCAGGTCGAACAGGAACGCGTCGACGCCGGGCACCTCCGTGCTGAGGAGTGCTTCGTCCATAGCTCCGAAGTTGCCGCGCACCAGTTCGAGACGCGGGCGCACATCATCAGGCAGCGTCCCGAGTTTTTGACGGGCGGCGGCAAGCGCCACTTCGTCTTGATCGATGCCGATGAGCGTTCCCCCGCTGCCGATGAGCTTGGCCGCTTCGGATGAATGCCCTGCGCCGCCGAGTGTTGCGTCCACGAATGTGTGCTGTGGTTTGAGGTTCGAGTATTCGAGGCACTCGGCGAGCAGAACGGGTGTATGCCGATATTCGCTTGTCATATCGCTCACGCCTTACATCAGCCGAACAACAGACCGAGATCGGTCTCGTCGTCAACGGCGTCGTAGCGCTTTGCGTCCCAGATTTCGAAGTAGCCCGTATTGCCCACGACGACGACGTCCTTGTCGATGCCCACGGCCTCACGCTGCTCGGCTGAGATCATGATGCGGCCGGATGCGTCGATGGACACATCGGCGGCGCGCGACTTCAGCTTGCGGCGCAGACGCACATGGAGATCGTTCGTGGCGTCGTACTTCTCGAACTTGTCCTCGAACACGCTTGCGACCCAGTTGTTGAAAGCTGCGGGTTCAAACACGTAGAGGCACTCGTCCTTCGGGTTGCGCGTTACTACCAAATCGGTCGAAAGCACCTTGCGAAACGAAGCGGGAAGAGACATGCGGCCTTTGGCGTCCACCTTATGGCGGTACGCGCTATTGAGATCAACAACCTTGTTGTCCTCCTCGGCCATGCCTTCCTTTCCGCCGTCCCACGTACGGCCCTTTCGATGTTTGGAATTCTATCCCACTTCGCCCCACTTCGCAACAAAATATGCTCCTTGGCCCCCTTTTTGCCCATTCTGAAACCCCCCGTATTCCCTCCCGTCACGTTGGCGACCATCGGTTGGAAAAGCGTTCGTCTACATCTTGCTCGAACGCGCGCAACGGGGCACAAGATATTGATCGGGGTTCGCGGTGTCATATCGTGGGATGGAATTATGCGGAATCTGTGGCTGCCGCAATCCTCAACCGATTTTTTAGGGCAAAAGGCCTGATAGCGAACGAATGTTTCACGTGAAACATTCGTTCGATGGGAAGCTGGAGGACGCGCGCGGCGCGCGAGCCTAGCGAGCGCGGGGGTGCGCGTGGAGGTACTCCTCGCGGATGTGCGCGCGGTTGACGTGCGTGTAGATCTGCGTGGTGGAAATGTCGGAGTGACCGAGGATCTCCTGGATAACGCGCAGGTCAGCGCCGCCCGAAAGCATGTGGGTGGCGAACGAGTGGCGCAGCGTGTGCGGGTGGAGGTTCGCCACGCCGATGGTGCGGCCGGCGTCGGCGACGAGCGCGTGCACGCTCTGGCGGGTGAGCCGTCCCCCGCGCGCGTTGAGGAATACGGCCGACGTGGGTTTGGCGTAGGAGCGGATAAGCTCGGGCCGCCCGTGCTCGAGGTAGTCGGTGAGCGCGCGCAGGGCGACGCCCGAGATGGGGGCGATGCGCTCTTTATTCCCCTTGCCCACGATATGCAGGTAGCCGTCTTCGAGGATGGTGTCGCTCAAATCGAGGCCCGTGCACTCGCTCACGCGCAGCCCGCACCCGTAGAGCACCTCGAGGATGGCCTGGTTGCGCAGGGCGAGCGGCCCGCTGCCGAGCGGGCGCGACAACATGGTGTCCACCTGCGCCACCGACAGCACGTCGGGAAGCCGATCGGGCGCTTTCGGCAGCTGAATGGTATCGGCCGGGTTGCGCCGCGCGTAGCCCTCGCGCACGAGGAAGCGATGGAAGCCCTTGAGCACCGACACGTGCCGGTCCACCGTGGAAGCGGCGTAGCCGCGGTCGAACAGGTGCGCCTCGTAGGCCACTACCGCGTGGCGGTCGACATCGTCAACCGACGTGATACCGATGGTTTCGAGAAAGGCGACGTATCCCTTGAGGTCGGCGGCGTAGGCCGCCACCGTCAAAGGAGAGCTTCCGCGCTCGACACGCAGATACGACAAGTACTCCTGAACCTGTTCCTCCACGCGAGCCTCCCCTAGCCGCTTCTGACCGTTCAGCCGCGCCCTGTGAAGCTCGACCATCGCACATTTTAGGATAGCAGCCCACCCCGTGCGTCGGCTTGGCTAATTTCACACGCCGGAAACAACCTTCGCCCTCCTAAGTAGGCTATAATCGTGCCCAATGGCACAGCTTCCCAGGAAAGGGGCACCGTTTTCTTATGCGCATCGGATTCGACAACGACAAGTACATCGCACTCCAAGCAGAGCACATTCGCAACCGTATCAACCAGTTCGGCGGCAAGCTCTATCTGGAATTCGGCGGAAAGCTGTTCGACGACTACCATGCCGCGCGCGTGCTGCCCGGCTTCGAGCCCGACTCCAAGATTCGCATGCTCAAGAGCCTCGCGGACGACGTGGAAGTCATCATCGCCATCAACGCGAACGACATCGAGAAGAGCAAGATTCGCGGCGACCTGGGCATCACCTACGACGAAGACGTGCTGCGCCTCATGGACATCTTCCGCTCCATGGGCTTCGCCACGAGCGGCGTCGTGATCACCCACTACGCGAACCAGCCCTCGGCCGGCGCGTTCCGCAAGCGCCTCGACAGCCTGGGGATCAAGAGCTACCTGCACTACCCCATCGCCGGCTACCCCTACGACATCGACCACATCGTGAGCGACGACGGCTACGGCAAGAACGAGTACATCGAAACCACCCGCCCGCTCGTGGTGGTGACGGCCCCCGGCCCCGGCTCGGGCAAGATGGCCACGTGCCTGTCGCAGCTCTACCACGAGCACAAGCGCGGCATCGCGGCCGGCTACGCGAAGTACGAGACGTTCCCCGTGTGGAACCTGCCGCTCAAGCACCCCGTGAACATCGCGTACGAGGCGGCCACGGTCGACCTCGACGACGCGAACACCATCGACCCCTTCCACCTCGAGGCGTACGGCACCACCACCGTCAACTACAACCGCGACGTTGAGATATTCCCCGTGCTCAAGGCCATGATGGAGCGCATTTCGGGCACGAGCCCGTACCAGTCGCCCACCGACATGGGCGTGAACATGGCCGGCAACGCCATCGTGGACGACGACGCCGTGCGCGATGCCGCCAAGATGGAAATCGTGCGCCGCTACTTCCAGACGGCGGTGGAGGTGAAGCGCTCGGGCATCGGCCAGGAGCGTTTGGAGCGCCTCGAGCTGCTCATGAACCAGGCCGGCGTGAACGCGAGCCTGTCGCCCGCGCGCTCGGCGGCGCTGCTCAAGGAGGAGACCACCGGCGGCCCGGCCGGCGCCATGGTGCTGCCCGATGGCTCCGTGGTGACGGGCAAGACCTCCACGCTGCTCGGCGCGGCGTCGTCGCTGCTCATGAACGCGCTCAAGGGCGTGGCCGGCGTCGACGACACGAAGGACGTCATCAGCGACGAGGCCATCGAGCCCATCTGCAGCCTCAAGACCGACCAGTTGCACAGCCGCAACCCGCGTCTGCACTCCGACGAGACGCTTATCGCGCTGTCCATCAGCTCGGCTACCGACCCGCTTGCAGCGAAGCTCATCGACCACGTGAACGACCTGCGCGGATGCGACGCGTTCTTCAGCGTGATTCTCTCGGCAACCGACGAGAAGCTGTACCGCACGCTCGGCATCAACGTCTGCTGCGAGCCGAAGTACGAGCAGCATCGCTACTATCACAAGTAAGCGAAGGACCCTCCTTCACCGCACCATGCTGTCGCCCGAAACGTTCGCTTTTCGCCTCGAAAACGAACGTTTCGGGCGACGGTTCGTTTTGCGGCATTAGGCGGCGGCGACGATCCAGATCATGGAGCCGTAGGCGAATCCGTTGTCGCCCGCGTCAACCGCAGCGCTCACCAGCTGCTTCATGCCGTAATCGGTGAACTCGCCGTGCCAGATGAGCACGGTGCTCTCGTCGCCCGCAGCAAGCACCACGGGACGATCGAACGTCGCTTCGAGCCCCAGCGGCGTGAAGCGAGCATCCTGCACGAACATGGTGGAGCCGCTTTCGGTGGTGAGCGACCACGAACCTCCCGGCAAGTCCTGACTCGCGCGCTTGAGACGCGCGCCCACGATGGCCACATTGCGCTCCGAGCGATTCGCGGCGAGCACCGGGATGATGGCGGTGTTGTCGCCCTCGGCGCCCAGCATCATGGACACCGACGAGGGAACCGTGATGTTGACCTGGGTGTCCTCGGGTTCGGGGGATGCGGGGGCGGGATTGGGTTCAGGCTCGGGATCGGGA